>JBBATZ010000010.1:0-83413 GCA_040398425.1 Hyphomonadaceae bacterium | reverse complement strand
TAGGCGTCGAGATTTTCGATCATCTCGCGCGGCGGTGATCCGTGGGGCTTGCCGCCAACGCGACACGCGATGCCCTTCACGTCTGTCAGGGGCAGGGACGCCGCGATCGCGGCGAGCAACTGACGGCACGTTTCCTCGCCTTCGCTGCGCACGATGATGTCGAACTCGGGCTGCGCTTCCAGAATGTCGCGCCAGTGGTAAGTGGGAAAGACGCCGCCGTAGATCACAATGAGGCCGGGCAGGCGCTCCTTGGCGTCGCGCGGCGATGTACTCGATGATCTTCGGGATTGTGACCGGGCCGAGCTCCGCATCGAACAGCGACAGGTCGTGGCCATCATCGATCAGCGGACCGCCGATCGCGAGCAGGCCGAGCGGCGGCAAGTGGTCGTCGGGAATCCGGCTGCCGATCGCCGGATGTGGCGGATTCACGATCAGGGTTCGCATGACCTCGTCCCGGCAGGCGCTATCAGCCAGGTTGGTTCTGCGCTCGTGGCGGGAAAGCGGCGATGCGGCCGCGGCCGCAAGACTTTGTGACGGCGTTTGGCGGGCAGTGGCGCTCGCCCTTAGGTCGGGATCATGTAGACAGGACACTCCTTATAAGGAGCCGGCTTCACAAAATCCGTCTGTGTCGGCCAGGTCAGCTGCGTATCCGCGCTGATGACATCGAGAGGCTTTCGGCCAACCGACTCCGCCGCTTTCCAACGCTCCGGTGAACACAGCGTGTTCATGTTCAGCGAGATCACTTCGCCGTAGACCCGCTGCCACGCATCCTTATCCAGATTGCGCCGCACCAGCTCCGCCTTGACTGCTGCCTCCAGCCCCCGCGCGCTAACCGCGAATATGGACGAGGAAGTGGTTGGCGACGGCGTAGCCAGCGTCGGCGGCGCCAGTGATGGCGAGGGCCGAACGGGTGTCGGTGCGGATTGCGCCGTTACACGCGGCGCCTCTGCCGACGTCGCGGGAGCAGGGGGCCTTTGAGCTAAAGTCGGTGGCGGAGGAGCATCTGCAGGTGTTGGCGAAGGTGGTGCGACGCGCGTGCCCGGCTGACCGAACAGCATCTGGCCGCCATACGTCAACGCGACGCCGATGATGCCTCCGAGCACGGCTCCGAGCGCGAAGATGGCGCGGCGCTTGGAGCGACCGGGGCGCAGCACCTGGAACATCTTGCGCAGCTCGTTGGGTATCTTGCCCGCGCGCATGTAGGCGACCCGGCTGATGTCCCGATCGATCGGAAGCGCCATGTCTCCGATGAATTCCCACGGTTCCTGCGCTGTAACGGGCGGTGACCCGTCGCTCGGCGCGGTCAGTTCCCCGATCAGGCCAAACAATGCCTCGACCCGCACGCTTGAGCGCATCGGCGCGTCGGCAATCGCTTTCAAGGCGCGGCGTCGGGCCACGTCCCAGACCGCATCTCCCGTCGCGATGGATATGGAGTCTATGGCGGCGAAGAACCTGCGCTTCTGCACCTCTGCTATGCTGCCCGGCGACCAGACCAGTCCGCTTCGCTTGAAGGCGCGCGGTTGCAGTGCGTCGGTCAGCGACCCCGTCAGGGCGCGTACCGCCGGCGGATCAGCGGGCGTCCACTCCACGAATGAGGCATGCCTGCCGGCTTCGGTCTTCAGGGCGCGGGCGAACGTCTCGAACTTCGCCGTCTCGAACCGTTCGACCTCGCCCGGCTCCTTGGCGAACCAGGCCGGCGCGATCGCAACGACGCTCCTGCGCCTCACCATCGAGTCAATGCCTGCCGGCGACAGGCCCGGGTCGAGGCTGATCGGCACGAGCTTGTCCATCGCAAGCGCAGCGGACATTTCAAGCCAGCAAGGATCCGACTCTGCGTAGGATCGCGTCAGTACCGCAATGACTGCATTGGCATCGCGCAGGCGTTTGCCCACATAGGGGAGGCGGTAGGCGTCGGTGGGTATGGCGTCCGTTTCGGCGTCGATCGCTTCGTCGAAGACAATCTCAATGCGCTCAGGAGCTGCCTTGCGCAGGCGCTCGACCAGTTTGAGCGCGAGATCGCGATCCTGGTTTGCGTACGAAACGAAGACGAGAGGCATTGATGGGGCGCCTGGAGAAAGTTCCACGACCCTAGCACGCGATTTCTCGCTTAGAAGCGATGTCGATTGGGAGAGCGCGAAATTCACCCCACACGGGAGTGTTGTGCCACCCGCTGCCTCATTGGTGGTCGCGGAGTCCAAGAACGCGTTTCGCAACGACATTCAGGTTCACTTCGGATGTGCCGCCTTCGATCGAGTTGCCTTTGGCGCGCAGCATTGATCGCGTCGACATGATCTCGCCCGGCTTGAAGCCTTCGCCTTCCCAGCCAAGACCCTGATAACCCATGGCTTCGACCTGAAGCTCGGTCTTGGTCTGATTCATTTTCGCTGCGGCATACTTGATGATCGACGTCGCCGGCCCAACGTCCGCGCCGGCTTTCGCCAGTTCGGTGTTGCGCTGGATCGTGAGCATGAAAGCCTGTTCATACATCATCTGTTTGGTGACGCGCGCCCTCAGGTCCCCGTCAGCCATGATGCCATCCTGCGTGCCGACGTATTTCTTGGCGATGTCGGCCAGCGTCGGACCGGAATTGCGATCCGCGCCGAAACCGGTCGCGGAGATGTTCTGGCGTTCGTACTGCAGCAGGCGCTTGGCGATGTCCCAGCCCTTGCCCGGCGTGCCGACGAGTTGCTCCTTCGGAACCTTCACATCTGTGAAGAAGGTTTCGCAGAAGGGCGACGAGCCAGAGATCAGCAGGATCGGCCGCGTCTCGACGCCCGGTGACGTCATATCGAACAGCACGAAGGAGATGCCTTCATGCTTCTTGGTGAAGTCGGTGCGGACGAGACAGAAGATCCAGTCAGCGTGATTGGCGTAAGACGTCCAGATTTTCGATCCGTTGATCAGCCAGTGATCGCCCTTGTCCTCGCACTTTGTCTGCAGGGCGGCGAGGTCGGAGCCGGCGCCCGGTTCGGAATAGCCCTGGCACCAGCGCGTCTTGCCAGCGACGATGTCCGGCAGGAAGCGACGCTTCTGTTCCTCATTGGCGTATTCGAGAAGCACCGGCCCGAGCATCCAGATTCCGAACGAGGACAATGGTGCGCGCGCATTGATGCGCTTCATCTCCTGGTCGAGCACGATGGCTTCAGCCTTGGAGAGCCCGCCGCCGCCGTATTCGTTCGGCCAGCTTGGGGCGGTCCAGCCCTTGGCGACCATGCGGTCGAGCCAGACTTTCGACTCCGGATTGACGAATTTCTGGCCGCGGCCGCCCCAGACAACTTCTTCCTCGACCGTTGGCGTGCGCATGGAGGCCGGGCAGTTCGCTTCGAGCCAGGCGCGGGTCTCGGCACGGAAAGTCTCAAGGTTGGCCATCGGTAACTCCCGGATCGGCATGTCCTGTTGCGACGACAGGGCTAAAGCGGGGGGGCGAAGGGGTCAAGCGGCGGCAGATTGGCGGGAGAGCCAGCCGAGGATCAGGAGCCGTACTTGCCGAGCGTGCGCGACCCTGTGTGCACACCCAGCAGGTTCAAGGCATGGATGGTGGCAAACACCACTACGATCATCGCCAGCACCGTAACGCTCGTCCAGGAAATCCAGAGCGGCTTCAGGCTGTCCTTGCGCGGCTGGCCCGATTTCCAGCCAGCGAAGGCCATCAGCCCGCCGAACAGCGCAATGACGCCGAGTGTGATCGACCATTCCATGACCCCAAATCTGATCGGGTCATCGCCGGCCCGCGAGTTGGCGCGTTGCCGCATCCCCAGTGGGTGGGAAGGGGAACTCAAGTTGAACGACACAATCGGGTGGGAGGGCGGGCATCTGGAGCGGGCGATCCGAGGCGAAGCTCATCATGATGATGAAGCCGAAAGCGATTGCGATGGCCATTGCGTTGATTGCGGATGAGGTGGCGAAGTAAAGCCAGGTCGCGTAGCCGGCAAACCGCAGGAGCCCGATGATGCGCTTCTTGGCGTTCACCCCCCAGCGTGCACTGAGTTCTGGGCGTTGCACGAAAGTTGCTCGCTTGCGTCGCCGAAGGCGCGAGCCTCTGCGAGCCGGTGCCTGAACAGGTCATCGCGATCACGGACGCAAGTGTTCCCCGATCGCTGCCGCAAAGCGGCAACGTCCCAATCACCGCCAAACAGGATGGCCCCCAAAGTCCCAGAAATCTTATTGGGAACAGACCAATCGTTGCAAAGCGAACGAATCAAGTGGGGTGCGAAAAGTCTCCAGCCCCGCTTCGACGCGCGTCAGGCGGAGGCGCGGCTGCGAAGCGGGTGCACTCTGGCAGGCGCGTGGGCGACGACGTCCTTTTTATCGACTTCAGAGGCCGGCATGGGCCGGCTGTAGAGGAAGCCCTGAACCTCTGTGCAGCCAAGGCTAGCGAGGATTGCGGCCTGCTCTTCGTTCTCGACGCCTTCGGCCGTCACGCGCATGCCAAGATCGCGGGCAAGCGAGATAACAGCGCGAACGATAGCCTTGTTCTCGTGCGAACTGTCGATGTCGCGCACGAAGCGCTGGTCGATCTTGATCTTGTCGAACGGGAAGGCGCGCAGGTAGCCGAGTGATGAGTATCCCGTGCCAAAATCGTCGAGCGCGATTTTGACGCCCAGCTCACGCAAGGCGTGAAGCGTGCGGATGTTGTGCTCTGTCTCGTCCATCAGCACGCTCTCGACGATCTCGATCTCGAGACGGCTGGGATCGAGCTGCGAGGCGGCGAGAGCGCCGACGATCGTCGCCAGTAGCGATGGGTTCTTCATCTGAGCGGGCGACAGGTTGATCGCGACCGCGACGTCGTCTTTCCACTGGGCCGCTTCCGCGATCGCCCGACGGATCACCCACTCGCCGAGGGGCACGATGATACCAGTTTCCTCGGCGCAGGAGATGAACAGGGCAGGCGAGACGAGACCGTGGCCGGGGCGGTTCCAGCGCAGCAGCGTCTCGTAGCCGGACACCTTGTGCGTGCGCGTGTTCACGAGCGGCTGGAAGTAGACGTCCATCGCTTCGTTCGCAAGGGCGGCGCGCAGGTCGGTCTCGAGGTCGGCGCGAACGCGGGCGTCTTCCTGCATGCCCGGTTCGAAGAAGCGCGCGCAACCGCGGCCCTGCGCCTTGGCGCGATAGAGGGCGAGCTCGGCATTCCTCATGAGGTCGGCCGGATCGGTGCCGTTTTCGGGCGCGATCGCCACGCCGACGCTGCCGCCGGCGAGGATCTCCTTGCCGTTGAGATGCACGGGTGCGAGCAGTGCATCGACGATCAGGTCGGCGAGGTCGATAGCCTCATCCGCGATCACATCGTTCTTGAGAATGGCGAATTCATCGCCGCCGAGGCGGGCGAGGAAGGCGTCTGGACCCATGCTGTCGCGCAGGCGTTCGGCCACCACCTTCAGATAGGCGTCGCCCGCTGGGTGGCCCTGCGTATCGTTGACGGCCTTGAAATTGTCGAGGTCGACCACGAACAGCGCAAACCCATCGCCGCCGGATTCCGCGTCTGTCTGCGCGATCTCGAGCTGACGCACCAGCATGGCGCGGTTGGGGAGGTCGGTGAGGCCGTCGAATTCGGTGACGTAGGCGATCCGTGCTTCGGCGTCGCGTGAGCGCGTGATGTCAGAGCAGACGCCGCGCCAGCCGCCATCGGAAGTCGGCTGGCCGCTGAGCGACCACCAGGCGTCGCGATCGCCAATTGCGACGCGCAGGACTTCGTCGTGGAAGGGTTTGCGCTGACTCAGCAGCCTGTCTAACTGGTGGGCGGATTCAGGCGCGAACAGGGCGAGCAGGTTACCGCCCTCGAGGATTTCCACCGGAAGCCCAGTTGCATCAATGAACCGCTGTGAGGGTTGCGAGAGGCGTCCGTCCAAGCCTACGCGCCAGAGCCAGTCAGCGGAGTGGGCCTCGAAATCGCGCAGCAGAAGGCTCATTGCTTCCGTTGCTGCTTGCGTGGCGGCGTTGGCGAGCTGTCGCTTGATCTCGGTTGCATTGCTCGTCGCGGCGAAGCGCTGGAGCGCCATGACGGACGCCGCGATCATAAGTATCGCATTGATCGACCAATCATGATCGCCGACCACCATACCGAGGCAGGCGCCGGCGCCGACAAGGAGAGAATAGCCGAGCGATGCAAGCGGAAAGCTGGAATGAAGGAGTGCGCCGACGCAGAGGATGGCGGCGGTAAAGAGGCCGAGCAGGAGGTCATGCTCGGGACCGCTCGAAGCGATCAGCATGGCGATGATCAGGCCCCATGCCGCGCCGGAGAAAAGCGTGTAGCAGACAAGGCGGTTGTCGGCGGTCTTGGCATCCACCTGATTTTCAGCCGTCCCCCTGTTGCGGAGCCGCAGAAAAATCAGAACGGCGCTGGTGTAGCACCATACAAACACCAGCGGCATCGCCGGGTTGTTCCAGAATGCGAAGGTCAGGACGACGGCGTTCAGCAGCGAATGGATCGCCGCCAAGGGGGCGAGCGAATGGAATGTCCTGCGACGTGCGGCGCTTATGGCTTCGCGCTGGTTGGCGGGGATATCCACCTCGCCAAGGAAGATCGTCCGGATGTCTGTGAAGTTCATCGGATTGTAGCCGCCAACCCCACCTGGCGCCCCTTCTGTCTGCGCACATTGGCAGAACAGGGTCGATTTCCGGTAAACGGATCGACGCAATTTTATCGATCCTGATACAGGACTGACGAAGTCAGGCGAGATAGGCGGCGAAGGCGTCTATCTCGGATGGTTCGGTCGCCCATGAGCAGACGAAGCGGTGCGATCCGTCAGTCCACGGATAGAATGTGGCGCCCGCGGCGGAAAGCCTGTCGGCCATGCCCTCGGGTAGGTTGGCGAAAACTTCATTACCGTCGACGGGATGCGCGAGTTCGGCGCCCGCGCGGGTTAATGTCGTCGCAAGACTGGTTGCCGAAGTGTTGGCGCGCCGTGCGAGTTGCAGCCAAAGTCCGTCTTTCAGGTAGGCCGACATCTGTGCGGCCAGGAAACGCATCTTCGGCGGCATGTGACCGGCGCGCTTGGCACGCACCATCAGATCGTGCAGTCGGTGGCGGGCCGCGCCGAACAGGATAATCGCTTCGCATCCGACAGCGCCGTTCTTGGTTGCACCCAGGCAAAGGACATCGACGCCTGAACGCCACGTCATCTCCGCGGGTGATGCGCCGGTGGAAACAAGTGCGTTGGCGAGACGTGCGCCATCGAGATGAACGGCAAGTCCGGCTTCGCGGGCGAGGGCGGCGCGCTCGGCAATCTCGAACGGGCGATAGGCGGCGCCGCTCTCGGTAAGGTTGGAAAGCGACAGAACATGGGCCGGCGTCTCGTGCATGAAGGCGTGCCGGTTTGCAGCGATCTTCTCGCGCAGCGCTGCCATGTCGATGCGGGCGTGAGCGCCGGGCAGAAGTGACAGCTTGGCGCCGCCGGTGAAAAATTCAGGGGCCCCGCGCTCGTCACGCTCAATGTGCGCCTCGTTGTGACAGAGCACCGCGCCGTGAGGTGGGCAGAGCGTAGCGAGGGCGAGGGCGTTGGCCGCCGTGCCGGACGAGACGAGCCAGATATCGAGATCGGTCTCGAATACCTCGCTCAGGGCTTTCTGCGCGGAGGCGGTCCATAGGTCCGAGCCATAGCTGGGGGAGGGCCCTTTGGATGCCGAGAGCATTGCCTCCAGGATCGCAGGGTGTGCTGGCGCGGCGGTATCGGACGAAAAATTCATGTGGCCCTCCGCTCCATGTGGAGCGGAATTTCGCAGTGCGAGCAAGGTGGCTGCGCAATGCAGAGGGCCGACAAGAAAAAGACGCGCTTCGATGAAGCGCGCCTTTCCCGTACTCTACAGGTCTAACTCTACACGGCCGATGACCACTTGATTCGGCCGCTACCAGTTACGCATGCGCAGGTGGGGCTCGCGAGGGCTGGATGCAGCGTTAACTGCAAGTCGGGCGTATCGGGCTCCACGCACACTACAAACAAAACGGGCGCGGAGTGGTTTCCCGACTCACGCGCCCTTTGTTCGGTCAGACCGTCGGCGAAGAAAGCTTAGGCGGCTTTCTTGGCGTTTTTGACGGCGGCCTTGGCTTGCGCCGTGGCTTCTTCGACAACTTTCGGCGTGATGGCGACGACGCTGTCCAGCAGTTCGGTCTGGGCTTTTTTCGCAACTTCAGCGTAGGCCATCAGGCGGGCGGGGATGTCCTGCATGGCGGCCTGGGCCAGTTCGCCGGCTTTCTTGGCGTAGGCGGTCGGCTGGGCTTCCGGGGTCATCAGGGTCGTCGCCTGGCTGGCGGCGTCCGTCATCCAGGCGGTCGTCAGCTCGACGTTCTTGTTGAGGGCTTCGATCGCCACGGCGCGATACTTCGCGGACATGTCGGTGAAGGCCTTCATCGGCGCTGCGTTGGCGAAATCGGGCATGAATTTCGAGAATTGTTCCATGTTCTTGTTGAAGTCGAACATGTCGGTCATCGTGTTCATGGGGGGCTCCTTAGGGGCGTCCGTATCGTTGACAACCAACTAATGCCGCGCTGCGGCAAAGGCAAGACTAATTGTGCCGCAGGTGCGAAAGAAATTTTGCACGCGCGAAGCTGGAGTTAGGCTGACGTTAGGGAATTGGCTTGGCGCAAGCTCGGAGCGGCAATCACCGCAATGCCGAACCACCAGCCGATGACAAAGCTCAGGCCGTAGCCGGCGAGGGGGACGGGATAGGTGCCCAGCAAGACCGCGAGCGACGTCGTCGCGAAGTAGGCGGTCAGGGGTATGGCCGCCGGCGCGGAGTTTCGCAGCAGTATTAGGCTAAGCGCGGCGAGCGCCATGCTGACGGCCATGGCGATGGCGAGCGCTGGCGACTGGCTCCAAGCGAGAGTGAATATGCCTTCGACATGGGGGACCGGGGCGAGCGGGTCGGGGCGCGAGAGGCAGATGGCAATTGCGGCTGCGGAGAGAAGGAACGCGAGGGCTGCGCCTTTCCAGCCGAAACGGGCAGTGCAGAGCAGAATCGCGGCGAGGGCGAAGGCGGCGAGTTGGGAGATGTCGGGCTGCCAGGCGAGCAGGCCTGCAACAATTGCGAAAGCGGGAATGGCGACGACAGCTGGCGTTCTGATGAACGCTGCGATTGCAGCGGGGAGGACGAGGGCCGCGGTGTTGAACTGGATGGCGCCGAGATCGAGCCAGCGGTGAACGCCTTGCTGATCCGTGCCGATCAGGCTGAGCGCGATGATGATCGCCGCAGCGGGCGCCAGCCACGCGCCGAGCCAGCCGCGTGAGGCTAGGAAAAGGGCCACGGCGCCGGCGAGGAGCCAGGCGATCGGATTGCGGATCCAGATGCTGAGCGGAATGTCGGCATTCGCCATGACGACGGCGCCGAGAGCTATGGTCAGCAGGGATGCGATGCCGAACGCGAAGACGGCGCCCCAGACCGGGCTTTCTGTGTGCGAGCGCAAACTCTACTCGCGTACGAAGCGGCCGGGCGCTGGCTCGAGGCGCGGTGTACTTTCCGGGAAGCTGGCGGCGGCATCGATCTTCTTGCCGGAGCGCTTGGAAAGCCAGTTCACCCAATCCGGCCACCAGGAGCCGTCATGCGCTTCCGTGCCGGCGCGCCAGGCGTCGAGATCCGTGCCGGGGTCAGCATCGCTGACCCAGTAGCCATACTTGTTCTTGGCGGGTGGATTCACGATGCCGGCGATATGGCCTGACTGTGAAAGCACGAAACGGCCGCCGCCTTTCAGTCGTGACAGGCCTTTGAACGACGCGGTCCACGGAGCGATGTGGTCCTTCTCGCAGGCGACCACGTAGTGGGGGACCTTGATGTCGTCGAGGCTGACCATCACGCCGTCGACGTCGAACTCACCCTTTGAAAAGGCGTTGTCGCGATAAAGATAGGCCAGATATTCCTGCGCCATGCGTTCGGGCAGGCGCGTCGAGTCTTCGTTCCAGAACAGAAGGTCGAATTTCGGACGCGACTCGCCGAGAAGATAGGCTTTCACGGCGGGCCCGTAGACAAGGTCATTGGGGCGCAGATAGCTGAACGTTCGCGCCATGATGCGCTGGTCGAGATAGCCCTTCCGTTGGGCCTCTATCATGATGCCAGCGATGAAGCCTTCGTCGATGAAGGACTTGAGGGCGCCCGGATCCTCGAAGTCGGTCAGCGCCGTGAAGAAGGTGCAGGACTTGGCCGGGTTTTCCTGCTTCGTCCTGGCAAGCCAGGCCTGTGTCAGCGCGAGCGTCGTGCCGCCGATGCAGTAGCCGACGACGTTGATCCCGTCATTGCCGTGCAGCGCGTTGACCTTCTGCATGGCGGGCACGATGCCCTCGGTGACATAGCTTTCCATACCGTAGGCGCGCAGCTCTTCGCGCGGGTTCTTCCAGCTGACGATGTAGACGGCGATGCCTTGCTCGGTGAGCCATTTCACCAGCGAGGATTTGGGCTGCAAGTCGAGAATGTAGAACTTGTTGATCCAGGGCGGGATCAGCAGCAGCGGGCGAGCGAAGACTTTCTCGGTGACCGGCTCGTAGCGGATCAACTGGAAGAGCGGCGTCTCGTAAACGACATGTCCTTTGGTGGTTGCGAGCGTCTCGCCGACCTTGAAGGCGTCGGGATCGGAGAGCGTGACAAGCAAGTCGCCGCCATTGCGCTCGAGGTCCTTCACGAGATTTTCGAGACCTTCCACCAGCGAGCGCCCATTGGTCTCGACCGCCTTCTTCAGGGCGACGGGGTTGGAGGCGAGAAAGTTGGCGGGGGAGAATAGGTCCACAAGCTGGTGCGTGAAGAAGTGGATCTGTTCGGAGTGCTTCGCGTCTTCCCCTTCGGACGCCGAGTCCGCGAGCGTTTCGAGGTAGGCGGCCATGATCTGGTACTGGCGCTTCAGATAGTAAAAGAAAGGGTGCTTGTCCCATTCCGCGTCCGCGAAGCGTGCGTCCTGTGGTGCGCCGTCCTCGGGCGTCTTCGGCGTCCGTTGCGCGCCGGAAAGCATGGACTGGGTGAGTTCAGCATAAAGGGCGGTGGTGTGCTGCCAGAACTCGACCTGCGACGAGAACGCCTTCATAGGGTTCGCCATCCAGCTCTGTGCCTGACCCATGGCGGCACGGAGCAAGAGAGGCTGGCCCGGCCCCTCAACGCCGGGATTGCGAACCTCTCGGCGGGAGACTGCCAGAAACAGCCTTTGCAGCAGGAAGTTTATCCGCTGGAAGTTCTGACCAACTTCAAACGCCCCGAGTGAGCCAGCCTGATCGTTCATGGTCTGCCCGAATACGTTTGCTGGACGATAGGTAACACCCCATCGATGCCGGTCAAACGCCATATGAAAAAGGGAGTTTTCTCGCAGCGCAGCATTCGGGACGCCGCCGCAACGAAGGCCTATGGAACTCTTTTGACGCCCTGCGGCAAATCCGTGCTTCATGAATCGCAGCGACCCGTGTAGACGGGTTACTGGGGATTGCTGCACCTGCTCACGTAATTGACTCGATCAAGCTGGAGACGCCTCCGCACATGCAGATTGGCTCCCTCGCACGTTTGTTGAAGCGCAATCCCGTGGTGTGGGAAGGCGCGCTGTTCATCGGCTCCGTCGAGGGCGCGGGTCGCGACGTCGTCATGATCCATGGTCTGGCCGCCTCACCCGAGTGTTGGGAAGAGGCCGGCGCGCTGCTTCCGGGCGTGCGCAGGCATGCGATCCATTTGCGCGGCTTTGCCGGCCTTGCGCCGAGCGCGCTGCGCGATCCCATGAATTACATGAAGCCTACGGCTGATGCGCTGGCAGCCTATATCCGCACGCTGAAAGTCGGCCCTGTGGCGGTTGTCGGCCATTCGATGGGCGGCCTCATCGCTCTGATGCTGGCGCGCGACCACGCCGACGTGGTCGAGCGCCTGATGGTCGTGGACGTGCCGGCCTACTTCTCGGTGCTGATCAATCCTTTCGCCACAGCCACGTCGATGGCGCCGTTCGCGCAGCATTCGCGCCGCAGCTATGTCGAGCGGTCGAAGCTGGACCTGCACGAGGATATTCGCCGGACCACGGAGAAACTGGTGCGAGATTCGGCTCACGCTGACCGCATCATCCGGTGGGGCGTCGCCTCTGACCAGCAGACGACAGCGGATGTCATGGCCGAGGTGATTGTGACCGACCTGCGCGGCGACCTGCAGCGCATCGCGGCACCTGTGGATGTGATCTATACATGGGATC
This sequence comes from Hyphomonadaceae bacterium, assembly GCA_040398425.1. Lineage (GTDB taxonomy): Bacteria > Pseudomonadota > Alphaproteobacteria > Caulobacterales > Hyphomonadaceae > UBA7672. Next base: position 71,280 of record JBBATZ010000010.1, on the reverse strand, counting down.
GCACGACGCCGGCCTCGAAGCTGGGCCTCGACCAGGTTTATGCCGCGTCCTATTCCGGCCTTCGGGATGGACGGCGGCATCGCATCGACGATGCCCGTCACTATGTCATGTTCGACCAGCCTGCGGCGTTCTACGGCGCCGTCGAAGCGTGGCTGGCGCGCTAAGCTTTCAACGACACACTTGCTGGATTGACCATGAGCGAACCTGAAACCATCGAATTGCGCCGGTATCCGAGCCGGAAGCTCTATAACAAGAACGCGTCCAGCTATGTGCGCCTGCCTGAAGTGGCGGAGATGGTGCGCAATGGCGCGAACATCCGCGTCGAGGACACCGAGTCCGGCGAGGACGTGACGCGGCAGGTCCTGTTGCAGATCATAATGGAACAGGAGGGCAAGTCCGCCGGAGCCATGCTGTCGGCTGACCTGATGATGGACATGATCCGGCTTCACCAGTCCAAGGCCAGCGAGATGATGACCGGGCTGTTTGAGCAGTCGGTCGCTTTCATCCGCACGCAGCAGGAACAGCTGGCGAGCCAGGTGACCGGCGCGATGTCGGGGGCGACCACGATGCCGTGGAATGTCTTCGATCCCGCTGCGATGCAGGAGATGCAGCGCGAATACCAGAAGCGCCTCGCCGGCTTCTGGAGCGGCGCCATACCGGGAATGTCCAACATGCCGGGCATGGGCGGTGTTGCGCAGCCGAAGAAGGCCGAGCCGACATCTGAGTCCGCGGAGACGCGAGATGCCGAGGAGCTGAAGGTTCTGCGCGCACGCCTTGAAGAGCTAGAGAAGAAGTCGGCCAAGAGGTAACGGCGAAGGGTTAAACTCCAAAAACAAGTTGGCCAGCGGTGAGAGCCGCTGGCCAATTGCATTTCGCGAGGGTTTGGCCGGTTAGCCCTTGAAGGCGACCCGGACGTAGCCGAAGCGGCCCGGCGGATCATAGGTCGTCGGGTCAAAGTTGTTGAGGCCGCAGGTGAAGCAGGCCGGCGGATCTTCGTCCGTGATGTTGAGGATGCCGACCGTCAGCGCCGCGTTGTCCTGCATGAATTCCGGCGTCCAGCGGAACTGGGCGTCGAGATAGTTCACGGAGTCGAGCTTGTTGCCCGGCTCATCGACCGAGGAGACGAAGCGCGACAGGAGCGATGCGCCGAACGGCCCGAGGCTCCAGTCAACGCCGAACGAACCTTTCCAGTCCGGATAGGCCTGGTCAGGGCTGCCGCGTTCCGTGCCTTCACGCGAGACCGGCGTGAGGCCGGCCGAGGTGGGGACGAATTCCGTGAACTCGTCGAGGTGAGCCACGTTGAGGCGCAGGTCGATCGCGCCGATGGACATTTCCGGAGCGCCGTATGTGACGGTGAAATCGACCTGTTTCGTCTTGACGCCGCCGATGTTGATCAGCGGGTTGGCGATGCCGATCACCTGACCCGAGGCCGTGCGGGTGATGGTGTTGCAGGCCAGCAGGTCGAGCGTCTGGGCGCAACGGTCGAGCAGGGCTTGACCGTTCTGGGCCTGGATCGCGTCGGTGACTTCGATGTCAGCATAGTTGACTTCGAAAGTCATGCCCCGCGTCCACGCCTGATCCTTGAAGAACTCAGGGCTCCAGACGCCGCCGACATTCCAGGACTCGCTGGTTTCCGGGGTGAGGTTGGGGTTGCCGCTGGTAATGACGCCGATCTGCGGGTTGAGCTGCACATAGGATCCGTTGGCGGGAACGCCGCGGGCGATGCAGTTCTGCCGGATCGTCAACGGTTGCGTCAGGAAGCCAGAGCAGGGATCCACGACTTCCTGGTCGAAGCGCGAAGCCGTGCCGAACAGTTCGCCGATCGATGGCGCGCGGAAGCCCTCGCCCCAGCTTGCGCGGAGCAGTACATCATCGATCGGGCGATAGGTCGCGCCGGCTTTCACGGTGCTGTCGCTGCCCGATGTGGAGTAGTCGAACGTGCGGCCAGCCACGCTGAACGACAGTTCTTTTGCGAAAGGCATGTCTTTCAGGACTGGAATGCTGAACTCGACATAGGCTTCGTCGACGTCGATCGCGCCGCGCGCCGGTTGAGCCGGGATGTCCGAAGACAGTCCAGCAGCAACGATGGCGTCGGGCTGGAAGGAGCCTTCCGTCTCGCGGTGTTCAAGGCCAACCGCGATCTGCACATTGCCGGCCGGCAGGGCGAAGAGGTCGCCCGTGACGTTGGCGCTGAAATCGCGGAGTTCCTGCTCGGAAGAGTCGTGCTGGACGAAACCAATGAACGCGAGCTGGTCGGCCGTGATCGTACCAGCGCCGCCGAACAGGTTAAGCGGCACGCAGGCGCCGGTGCACTGGGCAACCGGGCCGAGGGCCTGCTGCACGCGCTGGGCGTTGACGTTGCCGGTAAAGGTCTGTTCTGCGGTGTTGCGCGACCAGACAGCGTTTACGTCCCAGAACCAGTTGCGGTCGAGGGCGGCGAAGTCGCCGGCGAGGGTGCCCGTGACGTTGAACGTGTTGACGTCCTGTTCGTAGTGACGCGGACCGGCCTCAACCAGACGGCGGCCGATGAAGGCCAGCGTACCGGCTTCGAGGTCGAAGCCGAACGGGTTGAAGGGGTTGGTTGAGTCGATGGTCACCTGGTCGAGCAGGTTGCCGTTGCCGGCGTCCGGTCCGACGAAAAGGGGCAGGGGCGCTGCCTGGTTGGCCGAGCGGCGGTTTACATACGTTGCCTTGCCCGAGAACTTCAGGTTGTCAGCAAACTCATGCTCGATCGTGGCGAACATGCCCAACCGTTCGGACGGGGTCGCAACGTAGTTGAACGGCTGGAAGTTGAACCGGTCTGCGGTCGTGAAGTTCTTGAATGACGATCCCGGCCCCGTTGGGTTGGCGGGGTTGTAAGCCGGCACGACGCCCGGCGCTAACGCGGCGCGTAGTGTCAGGTCGAGGTCCGTTTCCGTGTTCGGATCACTTACGATGAAGCGGCCGAGGGGCGTGCCCGACGAGCACCCGCCAGCGAGGCAGGAGCTTGAGTTGGGTGTTGGGAAGGCCGTGGTCGGGCGGTCAGCCGAGAGGACGCCGTCCTGGTCGAGATAGCTGACGCCAATAACCGCGTTTGTCCGATCGCCGTTGATGCCGAAGGAGAGGTTGTATTCCTGCGTGAAGCCGTCGCCGTCTTCATAGCCCCCAACCTGGGCGCTGGCTTGCAGCCCGTCCTGGTGCTTCTTGGTGATGATGTTGACGACGCCTGCGATGGCGTCTGACCCATAGATAGGGGATGCGCCTTCCTGAAGCACTTCGATCCGCTCGATCATGTTGGTCGGGATCGTGTTGAGGTCGACCGAGCCCGGCACGCCGGACGCGGATGCGCCCTGCACCCAGCGCAGGCCGTCGACGAGGACGAGCACGCGGCGCGAGCCGAGATAGCGGAGATCAATCTCGGCGGCGCCGGCGCCAACGCCGCCGCCATCCGGCGGGTTGCCGAAGTTGCCGGAGTTGTTGTTGCGCTGGTTGAGGCCGCCCGATGCGATGGGCAGGCGCTGGAGGATATCAGCGGTCGATGTGAGCCCCGTCTTGTCGATCTCTTCCTCACCGACCGTGGTGATCGGCTGGAGTTGGTCGAGCGGGTCTACACGGATGCGAGATCCCGTGATGATGACCGTGTCGCGGTCTTCCGGTGCAGCTTGCTGAGCAATCGCCGGCGCTGTCAGTGCGGCGGCAAGCGCCATTGCACTGAGGCCAACCATCACCCGGCGGCGAAGTGAATGAACCATCACCTGTCTCCCCTGAGTTGTGAAACGCGGGTCTGGTGCCCGCAGATCGGCAATCGTTTGCCCCTGCATTAACAGTGTCAAACGATATCGGTGGTATCGGGCAGGGAAGAAGGGGGCGTTGCGCAGTGGAGACAGTCGCCTGATACGCGAACTTTCTATCATTCCGTGTACGGCGTATCAGCCTCGCGCTTCCTGAAATGAAGCGCGAGGCGGGCTTGCGTCGGCGGCGAATGCTTGGCGAACGCGACGGGCGTTACTTCACTGGGTTCTTGCCCGGCCGGTAGTCGCGCTCGGCTTGCCTCAGCACGCCTTCCAGCGTAATCGGCGGTTGCTTCCACTTCTCGGCCGCGAAGATGGGCGCCTGATCGGCATAGTGGGCGGATGAAGCATCCAGCGTCGCGGAGCCGTATTGATGGATCGTATCGATACGATACGTGCCATCCGGCGCCCAGTCAGCAATGGCGACATAGGTGTCGCCGGCGCGGCCGGAGCGGAACTTGTCCTTCATGAGGTCGCCGGCGACGTAGACGGCGCGCAGTGTGTCCGGGCCGCCATTGGTGGGCCATGACTGCTTGCCACGCGCGACGCGGCTGACTTCGCTCCATTTCGGGTCGATGCGGCCGGCGGAGGCTTTCAGCAGGGCGGCCGTGGATTTGAGCGAGGCGAGGGCCTTCTCGCGACTATAGGTGTCGTGGATCTGGCTGCCCATCGCCGCTTGCGCGGCGAAGATTGTGAGGGCGGCATTGCGGTTCTCCATGTCGGCTTCGCCGTTCCACGCAGCGACGATGGCAAGCGCGGCCTTGAGATCGGCATCGGGGCCTGGATCCACGTTTTTGAAGTCGGCCTGCATCTTCATGACGTTGCTGCCGGTCGAATACTTGTCGTCCATCTTGTAGGCGAAGAACTCGTCGCGGGTGATCGAGGTGTCGGCGCCGAACAACTCCTGCGCGCGCAGGCCGCGATTGGTGACGAGCGTGTCGAGGCCGAACTCCTTCGGATAACTCTCGGCTTTCGGATTGTCTTCCGGGGCCGAGACGAGCAGCGGCGAGTGGTTCGAGTTCACGATGTAGCCGGACTTGGGTCGAATGACCGACGGAAGCGCAGTGGGGGATTCCCAGCCTTTCCAGAGCGTTTCTGAAATGTCGCCAGGGAGGACCTTGGTGCGGTCCCAGCCGGGCTCGCGCTTCGGCATGTGGGCGTTCCAGAAATAGGCGATGCCGCCTTTGGAATCGCCGACGATGTAGTTCACAGAAGGGATCGAGTTGTACTTGATCTGGGCGGCGCGCCAGTCGTCGACCGTCTTCGCCATGTTCATCGCGAGGTACTGGTCGAGGTGGCCGAAGTCGCCCTTGCCGACATAGGACAGCGCGAAGACGCCTTTTTCAGTCACGTAGGCGGGACCGTGCACGGATGTGAGGCCGACGCGTTCAACGGGCACGAGCGCGCCGTTGCGCAGCACGTTGTACTTGATCTGCTTGCGCTCGAAATCCTTCCAGACGCCGTCCATCCGGTACTTCGTTGGCGCCTTTTCGTCGTCCACGACCAGCTTGAACGTGTCGAACAGGTCCGGCTTGTTGACGGTGGACGCCCAGCCGAAATTGGGGCCGACGCCAGTGAGAATGATGGGGGTGCCGGGGAAGAGGCCGCCGATCAGGTCGATGCCTTCCTCGGATTTGAGGCGAGCTTCGTACCAGGCGACGCGGCCTTCATAGGGCTGGTGGGAGTTGGCGGCGAGGCGCGTGTGGCCGTCGGCCGAACGCGACGGGCCGACGGCGAGGCCGTTGGAGCCGAGCTCGATATCGTCGGTCGTGTCGATAAAGGCCTGGCGCGTGGACTTGGTCGACATCTCCATGGTGGCGCGGCCGGAGAGGAGTGAGTCCACCTCGCCCTCAAAGCCGTAGAACGACATCGGGCGATTGACGAAGCCTGCCATGATGTCCCGGCCGGTGATCGGCATGGTGCGGGCGCAGGTCGTTTCCGGATGTTCAGCGCACCAGAGGTTGAGGCCGGCGGCGTAACCTTCGACCACGGCTTTGGACTTGGGCGAGGCCTTCGCGTCATAGTCGCGATTGACGATTTCGGTGTTTCCGAGCGCGAGGATCAGATCATCCGATTTGGCGCCGCTGTCGCCAACGATCTCGGAGAGCGTGCCGCGGCTGGAGCGGATGACTTCCTCGATTGTCTTCCAGTCGTCTTCGGCATGGGCATAGGCAAGGCCGTAGGCGACGTCGGCGTTGCGCTTGCCGTAGATGTGCGGGACGCCGAATTTATCGCGTATGACGCGGGCGTCGTAGTTCTGCGCGATGCTGTGAGCGATGGAGGCGTCGAAGGGTGCTCCGGGCGCGTAGCTGGTCGCAGGAGCCGTGGCGCAGGATGCGAGTGCGAGTGCGCTGACTGTGAGCGCAAGCATGCGAATGGCCATAGCGGATCTCCCGGTTGATACGGGAGCGTAGCGGCGTGCGTTGTGGGTGGCTAGTGATTTGGTCCGGCAGCTAGAAGTTCTTCTCCCCGACGCGCCGCAGGACATCGGCGGCGAATTCGGTCAGCGTGTCGTCACGGGCGCCCATCACGACGATGAGATCGCCGGGTTGCGCCATCTCGACCAGCTTGTCGCCGCACGCGGCACGGTCGGGGAGGCCGGCGGCGTTCTTGCCCTGGGCTGTGACGCCTTGCACGATGAAGTTGGAACCTATGGAGCGGTCGACTGTGCCGCCGAAATAGGCTGGCTCCGGCATGAGCAAGATATCTTTCGCGGAAAGGTCGCGCGCGAACATTTCGATCAGCTGATCCTTCATCTGGCGGATAGGGCCGTAGCCATGCGGCTGCCACATGACGAGCAGGCGGCCGGGAAACTGATGCAGTGTGGCAAGGGTTGCAGCGATCTTGTCCGGGTTGTGCCCGAAATCATCGATGACGGTGATGTCCTTGGCTGTGCCGACGACTTCGAGGCGGCGGCGGATGCCGACGAAGTTCATCAGGGCGAGCGTGGCTTCGCGCAGTGACAATCCGCAGGCGCGTGCGGCGGCGATGGCGGCGAGGCCGTTGGAAAGGTTGTGGCGGCCCGGCGTCTGCAGGCAGATGCGCTGGCGCTCGCCGGTGGATTTTTCGGTCACGATGCAGGACTGGCCATCGGGCTGGGTCATCAGGTCGGAGATAGAGAAGTCAGCATCCGTGTCCGTCAGGGAGTAGGTGAGAGCGCCTGGCAGCTTCAATTCGTCATGGAGCCGGCGCGTTTCGTCGTTGTCGAGGTTGAAGACGGCAACTTGCGCCTTCGAGACGAATTCGCTGAACAGGCGGCGCAGCTCGTCCATCGACTTGTGGTCGAGCGCGATGTTGTTGAGCACGGCGATAGTGGGCTGGTAGAGCGCAATGGATCCGTCGCTTTCATCGACTTCCGAGACGAAGATGTCGCCTTCGCCGACGATTGCGGACGCAAACGGAAAGTCTCCGGCCACGAAATTCTTCATCACGGCGCCGTTCATCACGGTGGGGTCGCGGCGGGTGGCGTAGAGGATCCAGGCGATCATGCCGGTGGTGGTGGATTTGCCGGACGTGCCGCCTACGGCGATGGAGACTTTCGCGGAATTAACCAGTTGGGCCAGCAGCTGTGGTCGCGTCACCTGCGGGCAGCCGAGCGCCTTCGCGGTGACGACATCGGGAACGGTATCCTCCACGGCGGCGGAGGTGACGAGGAGCTGGTCCTTGCGGGTGACGCCAGACCCATCCTGTGGGTGCAGGCCGATGTCGCGTGCTCTCAGGAAATCGAACTTCGCGGCGGTGCGGCCCGCGTCAAGCGAACGGTCCGAGCCCTCGACATCGAGCCCACGCGCCTTGACGATCAGGGCCAGGGGCAACATTCCGCTGCCGCCGATGCCGCAGAAGAAGTAGGGTCCTTGATGGGCCAGGCTCGATGCGGTCTGTGCGGTCTGTGAATCTGACATATCGGCATGTCTCAGCGAGGCGCGTATGGGGTCAAGTGAAAAGGTGTTCCGCATTGGCCTTGTGGCGCCGGGAACGCGAATGTCCGCAGAACTGGCGCGCAAAGCCGGAGAGCTAGCCGCCAAAGTCTATGGCGGGCGGGTGGAGCTCCATTTCCATGCGCAGTGCTTTCGGCAGGCTGGCCATTTCGCCGGCGAGGATCATGAGCGGATCGAGGCGCTTGTGGAGGTCGCCAATGACCCGGAGTTGGACGCTGTCTGGTTTGCGCGCGGCGGGTATGGCGCTTGCCGGGTGGCGGAGCACGCCATTCCGCGCCTGACTGATGTGGCGCGGCGCAAGACATGGCTGGGGTACTCGGATGCGGGGTTCCTGCTCGCGGGACTGCATCGCGAAGGTTTCGACCGCGTGGCGCACGGCCCGATGCCGGTGGACCTCGTGCGGGAGGACGGCGACAAGGCATTCCTGCGGGGGTTGGCCTGGCTGGTGGATGGAGCTTCCTCGTCGCTTGAGCACGGTGTGACGCCCGGACATCCCAACCTGGCCTTCAACCTGACGATCCTCTCTCAGCTGTTGGGGACGCCGCTGGAGCCCGACTTCACGGGGCGCATGCTACTGCTCGAAGATGTCGGCGAGTACATGTATCGGATCGACCGGTACTTCTTTCACGTCACCTCCAACCCGGCCATCCGGCGCTGTGCGGGGATCAGACTGGGGCGGTGCTCGGCCGTACCGAAGAATGATCCCGATTTCGAGCTCACCGAGGAGCAGGTCGCGCGCTTCTGGTGCAAGCGGTCGGGCATTCCCTATCTGGGACGCGCCGATATCGGACACGACAGCGATAACCGCGTGGTTCCCTTCGGTTGAGCTACTGGGCGACCCAGCCGCCGTCGATTGACAGTGCAGCGCCGTTGATCTGGTTCGCGGCTTCGCTGGTGAGGAAGACGGCCATCGCGGCGACATCCGACACCTTGACGAACTCCTTGGTCGGCTGGGCGGCGAGCAGCACGTCGCGGATGACGGCTTCTTCCGAGATGCCGCGGGCTTTCGCCGTGTCTGCGATCTGGTTTTCGACCAGCGGCGTGCGGACATAGCCGGGGCAGATCGCGTTGACGCGTACGCCGAAGGTTGCGCCTTCCAGAGCGGTCGATTTCGTGAAGCCGAGAATGCCGTGCTTGGCGGCGACATAGGCGCTCTTGAATGGCGAGGCGACGAGGGCGTGGGCCGAGGCGATGTTGATGATGCGGCCCCACTTGCGCGCCTTCATGTCGGGGAAGGCGAGGCGTGTCGTGTGGAAGGCAGAGGACAGGTTCAGCGCGATGATGAGGTCCCACTTCGCGACGGGAAAATCCTCTACCGGGGAGACGTACTGGACGCCTGCATTGTTGACCAGGATGTCTACCGGGCCGAGCTTGTCCTTCACAGTCGCGAACATCGCCTCGATCTGGTCCGGCTTTGTCATGTCCGCGCCGGAGTAGAGGCAGGAGACCTTGTAATCGTCCTCGATGGCGGCGCGGAGCGTCTCGATGGCGGCGGCGTCGCCAAAGCCGTTGATGACGACGTTGTTGCCTGCCTCAGCCAGCGCACGGGCGATTCCCTCACCAATGCCGCTGGTGGATCCTGTGATGATGGCTGTGCGGGGATGTTTACCTGGCATCTTGCGTCGTTCCTCTTCGGTGCGGCAGTTCGACGACAGCGTCGCGGGCTGAGAGCAGGATTTCACGACCCGCCGCTTCCAGCTGCGCCTTCAACGCGACGCTCCTGCCGTATGCGAAAGCGATAAGATGCTGGCGCTGCAAGTGCAAACGATATCGATTATCGGAAAATTTCTTCCGCTGGCATCTTGCACGCGCGCGCGAAGGGGGCACGTATTGCACTGGTGCGCCCCTCCCCGGGTGCGCGGGCCCAGACGCATGGGTAAGGGAGAACAAAAAGATGGCGGGTAGCCCCACAGCGCTTCAATACCTCGACAAGGCGGTTGGAAACCTTCGCAAGCTTGGACTGTTCCCCGAGACCAAGAGCGATCCCGCTCCTGTCGTGGCCTTGCTCAACCAGATCACCGAACTGTCGCCCGACAAGGTGACGACGATCGCGCGCACGCTCGATCAGGCCTCGACGTTCAATGAAGTGGTGCGCGAGCATATCTCCGTCATCAAGGTGGGCGATCGCTATGAGGTGATCACCACCGCTTTCAACTCGATCCGCGATGACGCCAAAAGCCTCGTGGAGCAATACGCCGACGGCAAGATCTCCACGATGGAGCGTCTCGGCAATGTGTGGATGAAATTCTCGCGGGGCGACATCGCGGATCGCTTTGACAAGATCAAGGACACCTATGTCGACGTCCAGAAGGACACGGCGGTCCAGATCGAGAAGGAACATCTGATCCTCGAAGCTTACATGGATTTCCGTGGCGCGATGAAGCAGTCGGAAGTGCTTGCGCTGGAAGTTCTGAAGACAGCCGAGGGCAAGCTCGAAGAGGCCAAGACTCGGATGAAGGCGGCGTCGGATGTGGTCGCTGCCTACACGGGCACGGAGCCTGCGGAGCGTTCCAGACTGGAGCTGGCGCGAGATGAAGAACTGCGCCGTCTGCAGGCCGAGGAGAAGCGCTACCAGATTTCCAAGGACCTCTCGGACAACCTGACCGTTGGTTACAATACGTCGGAAGTCATCATGGCGCGGCTGGTGCAGACGACCAACGCGAAGGAACGCATCTATGCGCAGTCGGTGTCGTTCTTTGGCACAAACGAAGTTGTGCTGACGGCGCTGGCAGCTACGTTCACTGGCATGCATGGCCTGCATGAATCGACCCAGACGCTGGAGTCGATGAAGAAGGGCGTGGACCAGTCGCTTGAAGTGCTCGCCGAGATTGGCGGCAAGGTTCAGGAAGCGGCGCTGAAGGCGGGTTATGGCCCGACGATTTCGGCGGCGGCCGTCAAGAAGCTCGTCGACTCGGTGGTCAGCTATCAGGAGCGTTCGATCGGTATCATCGCCGAGATGCGCAAGCTGGCGACACAGAACTCTGCGGAAATCCGCGACGCGGTCGAGGATGGCAAGCGGCGTATGGCGTACCTGATCGAACAGGGCGCGGCGGCGGCGCTGACCGTTACGACCTCTTGATCAGCTTTCTGGCATGATTGACCGACCAGCATGAGCGAGACTTCCGTTCCAGTGCGAGCGGGGACGACGGTGCCAGTGGCGACTCCCATGGTGACTGACGAGCCCCGCAAGCTTGATGACGTGATGCTGGCGATGGACGTGGTGGACACGCTCCGCCATCGCACGCGCATTGTCGACATGGAGCTCAATGAGGACGCGCGTGAGGAACAGCTCATTGCGCGCCTCAAGGAGATCTATGGCGCGCAGGGCATCGAGGTGCCGGATCGTATCCTGAAGGATGGCGTCAAGGCGCTGGCCGAGCAGCGCTTCGTCTACAAACCGCCGGCGGATACGTTTTCGGTGAAGCTGGCGAAGGCCTATGTCAGCCGCAAGAAGTGGCTGCCGCAGACGCTGACCGGACTCGGCGCGCTGGTTGCGATAGCAGTCGGGTTCCAGTTCCTCGTATTGGGCCCCATGAACGTCGAATGGCAGCGCATGCCCGCGGAGATTTCCGAGGCGCTGGCCGAAGGCCAGAAGCTGGCGGTTGATCCGGCAGTAGACATGCAACTCGCCGGCATTGCGGCCGAGGGCCAGCGCGCCGTCGCCATGGGGGATCGCGGCGCGGCGAAGGCGCAGTTGACGACGCTCAACAGCATGAATGACCAGCTGGCGCAGGATTACGATATACGGATCGTGTCGCGGCCGGACGAAGACACGGGCTTCTGGCGCCAGTCAGAGAGCCAGCCGAATGCGATGAACTACTACCTGGTTGTCGAGGCTGTAGCGCCGGGCGGGCGGGTGCTGAGCGTGCCGATCAGCAGCGTTGAAACGCAGAAGACCGATCGCGTGAACATATGGGCCCAGCGGGTGGAGAAGTCGACCTTTGATCGCGTCGGTGCAGAGAAGGCCTCCAGCGGCATGGTGGTGAACGACATCCTCGGTCACAAGACGGCGGGGGAGCTGACGCCGCGCTTTGACGAGCCTGTGCCGGGCGGGGCGATCACCAAATGGTAGATGATCTCATCAACGGCCGGGATGCGCTGCACAGGTTGGATACGCTGACGGCGGGCGCGCGCGAGGAGTTCGACGCTGCAGCGCGCGCGGCTGATGGCCATTCGCGGCGGCGTACTGATCTCGCGCGGCTCAAGGCCGACGGGTATCGCGAACTGGCGGCGATGCGTCTCGATGTGATCCGCTCGGAAGCGGATGACACGCTGACGGCGGCAGAGAAACAGGCTGCTATACTTCTGGAGGAGCATGCGGCCTTCGTCGCGACGATCGATCGCGATGTCCCAGCTGCAGAAGCCACGCTCAGGAAAAAGGAAGCTGAGCGGCGCGCCGGCGAAGAGACCGTCGATGCGGCGCTGCACGCCTACGAGACCCTCGTCACTGAGACGGAGAAGGCGGTACAATCGGATCCCGGCTATGTCGCGCTGAAGGATGCATTCGAGCAGTCGCGCGCCGTGTCAGCCCGCGCGGAACAGAAGCTGGATCTGGCGAAGGCCGACCGCGCGGACAAGAGCAAGCCTTATGAGAGCGATCCGCTGTTCTCCTATCTCTGGGAGCGCAAGTTCCGCACGCCGGAGTATGGCAAGAGCGGCATGTCGAAGGCGCTGGACGGGTGGGTCGCAAGGCTCTGCGGCTATGACCAGGCCTATCTGAACTATGCTCGACTGATCGAGTTGCCAGATCGCATCGGCGAACACCTCGCCAACATGCGGCTGGAGGAGGCGGAGGCGCAGGCGGCGATCGAGCGGTTTGAGGCGCAGGCGCTCGAGGCGCGCGGCGCTGTGAAGCTCTCAACGGAACTGAACGAAGCCAAGGATAAGTTGAAGGCTCTGGACGCTGCGCTTGCATCGGTTGAGGCGACCTATGCGGGCCTGCGCGCGAAGCAGGAGCAGGCGGCGCGCGGCGATGCCGGGCCGCAGGAAAAAGCGCGTCGGGTAATCGAGGAAGGATTGGCCAAGGCCAGCTTCCCGGATCTCAGGGTCCTGGCAGCGGAAACGACGAACCCGGAAGACGATCGCATCGTCGATATGCTGATCAAGCTGCGCACTGAGGAACTCCAGATGGAGGTGAATGCACGCAGCGTGGACGCGCTGCCCGCTCGACGCCGCGCCGGGGCCGAGACGCTGGAACAGGTGCGCAGCAGGTTCAAGCAAGCCGGGCTCGACAGCCCGTATGTGACGATCTTGCGCGGCGCGTTCGAGGCGGCGATTGCTGCTTACGGAAAGGGACCATCGCCCGATGGCGAGGCGCTGTGGCGCGCGATACGCGCCACGGTCCAGCAGGCGCCGCGAAGCGACGACGACTATTTCGGGGGGCCGAGACGTGGGCGGAATGTCGGTGTTGGCGATGTCGTCGCCGGCGTGATCATCGGCGAAGTCATCAAGGCCGCAACCCGTGGAAGCCGCTGGGGCGGCGGCGGTTGGGGTGGCGGGGGATCCAGTGGTGGCGGCGGGTTCAGAACCGGCGGCCGGATGGGTGGCGGCGGCTTCAAGACCGGCGGGCGGTTCTGACATGACTGGGACTGTCGCGCCGCTGAGGTGGAGCGACGTAAGGCTTGAGGCTGTCGACCTGCCGACCAAGCGGCTTCAGCTGACGCTTGGGCTGGGATCCGGACTGACGGCGCGGGAGGGGCGCGTGTTCGCGCTGACCGATCGCGGGCCGAACCTGTTCATCTCGCTGGCGATGGATGACTACGGCCTTGTCCGTCTGGCGTACTTGCGCGGCGTGCATGACGCCAAGGTCATGCCGCGTTCCGCGGATGGCCCGGAGATTGTGGAGCTGCAGATCGGGATCGGGAATGTCGAGGTCGTCCGGCGTATCCCGCTCTGCGCGCGGTCCGGCCGACGGCTGAGTGGTTCACCGCCACCCGGAACGATGGAGCCGTTGTACGATCTATCCGGCGAGCCCTTGTCGCCTGATGCGCTCGGCGTCGATACGGAAGCGATCGCGGCCATGCCGGACGGAAGCTACTTCGTTGCGGACGAGTACGTTCCGTCACTGCTGAAGACCGGTGCGGATGGCGTCGTCAGTGAACGCTGGGTTCCTGCGGGTTGCGAGGCGATGCTGGCGCATGACGACGTCGCGGTGCGTGGCGTCCTGCCAGAGCGGGCGATGCGGCGCAGGGCCAATCGCGGCTTCGAGGCCTTGTGCGCCTCGGCAGATGGTCGGTGGCTTTATGTCGGTTTCCAAAGTGCGCTGGCGGGAGATGACCAAGGCACAGTTCCGATCTGGAAGCTGGATGCGCATTCGGGCGAGCTGGCTGCTGAATGGCTCTATCCGTGCGACGCTCCGGAGACCTTCTTGCGAGACGCCCGCCGCCGCAAAGTCGGGGCTGGCGACCTGAAGATCTGCGAGATTGCGTGGACGGGCGAGGATCGCCTTGTTGTGCTCGAGCGTATCGCCCATTCCGCGAAACTCTACGCCATTGATCTCGCTCGGTTGCCGGAGAAGCGCTTGCTGTTCTCGACTGACGATCATCCGGAAGTCGGCCCCGATATGGAAGGCATGGCGCTGTTGTCACCGACCGAAATCCTGCTGGTGTCCGACAATGATTTCGGTGTCGAAGGCGCGAGGACAGAGTTCTGGCGGATCACGCTAGATCAGGCTATCTAGCCAGAGAGTTTCCGCTCGCCGTAGTCGACGCTGAGGCGCTTGCGGCCGGTCTCTGCGGCGTTACGCCCTCTTGTCGCGGGCACGAAGACAAATTCCGCGTCGATCCGGTCAGGGCGGATGTCGAGCGTGAAGTAGCCGCGCTGGCTTGCATCCATCCATTTGAGGTCGGGGTTCGCGGCCATGAAGTCTGACGCGAGTTTTGCAGCGTCGCCGTTGAAGCGGCGTTCGAAGCCGTAGGACGACACGCTTTGGCCGGCAAACTCGACGCCGACCGCCCCCGCTTCGTCGCCAAGGTCGAAGGCCCACGCGTTGTGGCTATCGCCGGTGAGCGTGACGAGGTTGGCCCGGGCCTGTCGTGCGGCGTCGTAGAGACGCGTCCGCGCGGCGGGATAGCCGTCCCACTTGTCGAGCGAATAGGGCATGCCGGCGGCGCTGAGCATCTCGCGCTTGTCGAGTTCGGCCCGCAGCTCGGGCGTGATGCCGCCCTTGATCCACGCATCAGTCGCTTTCGGGAAGCGGGTAGCGCCGACGATCACCTGCTGGACGAGGATCTGCCAGCGCGTGGAAGCTGACACCGAGGAGGCGAGGCCGTCGCCCAGCCATTGCTCCTGCTGCGGATCCATCATGGCGCGGTTGGGATCAGCGAGCGGACCGGCTTTGAAGGCAGACAGCCGCGACTTGAGATCGCCATCCGCAGCGAACACAGCGTTCAGGTCATCGTCGAGCTGTTTCGTGCGGCCGAGCAGGCGAGTCTCCATCCGGAACAGCGTCGCGAGATTGCCGATCCGATGCGTGCCATACCAGTCGCTGTGCATGGGTAGCCATTCGCGCCAAGCACGCAGCCCGGCTGAGCGCCGTGCGAACCAGTCGCCTTCGGTCGCGGGATCATGCGCGCTGGCGCCATCGCGCCAGCTGTTGTTGGCGGTCTCGTGATCGTCCCACACGGCGATCATCGGCAGGCGTTGGTGCAGGGCAGTGAGGTCGGGGTCTGCGTGATAGCTGGCATAGCGCTGGCGGTAGTCGGCGAGGTGGAGGATTTCGCCGGGTGGCGCGAGGCCGCGTGCGTTGGCGATGCCGGGCTGGGCGTCGGCGCGGGTCAGTGGGGATTCGTAAATGTAGTCGCCGGTGTGGATGGCTAGATCAATGTCGTCGCGCGCGGCGGCGTGGGCATAGGCGTTGAACCAGCCGGATGTTCCGTTCGAGCAGGAGAACACCGCGATGCGGAAGCGATCGACATTGCCGGATGGCAGTGTCCGAGTACGACCGGTCGCCGAGACCTGACGGTCGGGCGAGACGAACCGATAGAAATACCAGTGGCCGGAAGCGAGGCCTTCGACGACGGCGTGCGCGCAGAAGTCTGTCGCAGGCGAGGCCTCGACTTCGCCGGTCATCACGAGGCGGCTAAAAGTTTCATCGTCAGCAACTTCCACGCGAAGCAGGGTTGGCGCGGCGGCGACGAAGCGCGTCCACAGGACGACGCGTGTCTGTCCGGGATCGCCTGAGGCGACGCCATGCGTGAAGCCTTGCGTTGGCGTTGCGTAGGCGCGGCCGGGTAGGGCGGCCAGCAGGAGCCCGGAGGCTCCGGCGGCAAGCAGACGGCGGCGGTCAACGATGAAGGTCATGCGCATACCCCTTTTTGACGGGACAGGGTTACGACGTTTGCATGACGCTTTGGCGTCAGCCCGGTGGACGTAGGTAGTCACGCTTGCCGAGCGCGACGCCGTTGTGGCGCAGGATGTTGTACGCTGTTGCCGCGTGGAAATAGACGTTCGGGAACACGAAGGATTGCAGGTAGGCCGCGCAAGTCATCGGCATTTCCTGGCCGCCGCCGACCGGAATGTTGACGACAGTCTGCGCGCGGGCGTCCATCACTTCAGCTGACGCAGCCTGAACATAGGCGTTGGCCTTCTGCGTGCGCTCGATGAGTTGCGCAAACGACGTTTCGATATCGGGGAACGAGGGCAGGTCTGCGCCGAGAAGGCGGGCGGCCCCGCGGGCCATGCCGTCTGTCGCGATCTGAACCTGGCGCGACAGCGGGAACATGTCGGGGAAAAGGCGGAAATTGAGGAACACTTCCTCCGGCAGTTTGTGCGCGGCCGCGTGGTCGGCACCTTTTTTCAGAATGCCGCCGAGTGCGCCAAGCGTCTGGGCGCTGGCGTCCTTGATCAGTGTCGAAATCGCTAAAGTCATGGCTTGTCCCGTCTGGAATGCCGGCCCTGATAGCGCGGCCTCGGGCATGATGCACCGGGAATTTTGGGTGGGAGCGGTCGCGGGAACATGGGGTGAAGCTGTGGCTGAAAATTCTGGCGTTGTGCCACGGCGCGTTCGGGGCGGTGGGGCTGGGCGTGTTCGGCCTCTTGCTAGGCCAGCTACGCGGCGCTGTCAGACCCTGCGTACACCGACGAGATAGTTGCGATTAGCAGCGTGCTTGGATTGCTGGGCGCGGCGTATTTCGTACCATCGCTCATCGGCGGAATTGGCCTGCTGCGCGCCCGGCCGTTCGCGCGCGTGATCATCCTCATGCTGATCGCGCTGTTCATCCTCGGCGTGATCCTGCTCGCGGGATACCTGCTACGCGATGTGACTGACCCGCGAGGCCGGCAGCAACTGACACCGATGCCGGAGATGCCGCCAGCCTACCAACGTCCGGAGTTCAAGATGCCGGAGTTGCCGGTCGCACCGGAACGGTAACGTTGCAAAGGCCGATGCGGCCGACGGGCTGCTTGTAGAAATCATCCTTCCGCCAGCGCCGCGAATTCACGAGCGTCTTGAAGCTCTCGCTGTCGGTTTTCATGATCTCCAGTGGCGTGCGCTGTTCTGGGGGTAGGTCCGAGGCGACCTTGATGTCGGCATAGCGCTGGTACTCTTCCGGCGTCTTGTAGAAGCCGGCGTCTCCCGTACCGCGTGGGAAGGACGACATGATCTCCATACCCTGCACGACGCGGCCCAGTATGGTGAGCTGGCGATCGAGATTGCGCGGGCTGTGGCCGATGATGACATAAAGTTCCGTGCCACCGCCTGAGTTCTCGTCATTGTCGCGACCCACGCCGACCATACCATAGCAGTGCGTCAGCCATACGCGCTCGGCATCTCGCGCTGCGGACATGCCATTGATAAAGCCGACTTCCGGCGCGTAGGTGTCGGGGTCGGGCAGCATGTCGAAATTCCTGATGGTGCTGCGGGGCAGGGTGAATTCAGCGGTGAGTTTTTCGACGCCAATTTTTGGCGGGCGGGGCGGCTCGGCGGCTTGCGCCCACTGGCTGACGAAATTGTCCTGAACGCGCGTGACCGCGCCGTTGACGAAATGGCCTTCGCGCGAGAGCGCTTTGACGTTCGCGACGTGATTGGGGGAGAAGTTCGGCGCCATCTCGATGATGACCCGACCCTTTCCGGGAAAGTCCATGTACAACGTATTTTCGGGATCCAGTACTCGCCATTCCGATGTCTTGGAGGCAGCGATCAACTCGGCTGGAGACGGCGTGAGACCGGATGGCGCTGCAGGAATGGCGCTGTGGGAGCTCTGAGGCGATTGGCACGCTGCCAACGCCAGAACTGCCAAACCAAACGCGATCCTCATAGCCCCTCCGGTAACACGACCGGCGGACTGTGCGATGGATCGCGTTGAAGCTCAACGGTTACCCAGACAGCTTAACCGCGGAATTCGCCGTTGTCCCAGTAGGTGCGGCCTGTCGCAGGGTCTACGTAGTAGTAACGGCCTGCGTTGCGGTCGTAGGTCATCTGGTCGCGTGAGGCGACCTGTTTGCCGCCGACAAAGCAGCCGCCTTGTTCCTGGCAGCCAGTGTAGTAGCCAACCGCCGCCCCGAGAGCTCCCCCGATCAGCGCGCCGGAGAGGTCGTCGTCGGCGACCGCCGCGCCTGCGGCGGCGCCGAGCGCTCCACCGATCGCTGCGTTACGTTGAGATGGGTCCAAGCCGTCCATGGTGCTGCAGGCCGCGAGCGAGGAGCTTGCAACCAAGGCGCAGAACGTCGTTTTCATGAGGGACATGGCGGCCTCTTGGGTGGGTTGTCTGTGTGTGCAGATGAAACGGCAGGAGGACCAAGGTGTTCCCCCAATTTTCGTTCATATCGACGCCAATGCCATTGCAGGCTTCGGAACCGCCCAGTCCGTCCGCACACGCAGGCTTTCAGGGCCGCGAAACCCGGGCAGGCGTCGCCACTGCGGTGACGCAACTGGGTCGGCCAGGCACAATTTCGGGTAACGGACAAACAATCGCGACAGCAAGTATACTGCTTCCAGGCGCGTGAACGGCGCTCCGGGACAGATGTGTGCGCCGCCGCCGAATGCGAGATGACGGGAGGCGCGCGGACGCGTCACGTCGAACCGCGTGGCTTCCGGGAAGGCAGGCTCGTCGCGGTTGGCGGAGCGGATGAAGACGTTGAGCGCCGCGCCTGTGTGTGCGGGGCAGCCCGACAGATCCGTGTCGTGTGTGGCGATGCGCCAGGTTAAGTTCACGGCCGGTTCGTAGCGCAATTCTTCTTCCACGGCGTTAGGCCAGAGCGACGTCGCCAAACAGGTCGTCAGGTGGATTCAGTTTGGCGGAAGCAAAGCGGCTGCGGATGTGGTGGGCGTGTCCGTTGGAGGAGGCGGCCAGATCCGCAACGTCGGCGGATGGCGATAGCGGCAGGTTCGGCCTTGTCGGCGTTCCTGTAATGGGAGTTGTCGGCGAAGATGGCGCGGGCGTCAGCCATCCGCCCCACCAGCCAGGCGCCGCCGGCTTCGTCGCGATGCAGCGGGCATTGAGCTCGCAACTCAGCGAGGCGGAGATAGGGGGCCGCCCGAGCTATGGGAGCTACGGCGGTCAGGTCGAGGATACGAAAGGGGAGAAAACTACTGTCGGGCGTGTCGCTGTTCCGCCAGGGTTCAACTCAAGGCATAAACAACCTAAAGTAGTGATTCCGGGTAGTCAAGCAGCGTAGAAGCTGCCCCCGTGAAGGGCCGGCCTCTGGTGCTCAGTGGGGGCTAACGATGCCTAGAGAACGTCCAGCATCTTGGCGACGAGGGGGTGGCGGACGACGTCGCCCTGCTGGAGGCGCACGACGCCGACATCGCCGCCCAGGGACTCGATGCGGTCGGCGATAGGCGCGAGCCCTGAGAGCTCTGGCAGGAGGTCGGACTGCGCCGGGTCGCCGGTCACAATCATTTTGGAATTCCAGCCGAGGCGCGTGAGGATCATCTTGAGCTGGACGTAGGTGCAGTTCTGCGCCTCATCGACCACGATAAATGCGTTGTTCAAAGTGCGGCCGCGCATGAAGCCGACCGAGGCGATCTCAATCTGGCCTTCGGCGATCATCGCCTTCACCTGCTTGGCTGACATGCGGTCCTGCAACGCGTCGTAGAGGGGGCGAAGGTAGGGGGCGAGTTTCTCCTCCATGTCGCCGGGCAGGAAGCCGATATTCTCGCCGGCGTCTACGGCGGGACGGCAGAGGACGATACGGCCAATCTTGCCGGCGCGCAGGGCTTCAACCGCCTTTGCGATGGCGAGATAGGTCTTGCCTGTGCCGGCTGGTCCGAGCGCAAGCACGAGGTTCGAGCGTTCGATGGCTTCGATCAGGCGCGCCTGGCCCTCCGACTTCGGCATGACGTTTTTGACGTAGGCTTGCTCGCGTTGCGGTTCGCGGTGCTCGGCGTGCTGGTGAGTGTTCGGCGCCGGTGCGCGCTTCCGCTTTCGCGCATGGCGCTGGTCGTCTGCCATGGGATCCCATCCGCCTTCGATGACGCTGAGATGAACAGCGCCATTGTCACGGTCACGGCGGCCTTGATACTCGGCGCGGACGCGGCGGACGGCGGATCTTTTACCCATGGAGGTACTCCTCTGTCAGTCGGTGTGAGGCAGGCAGAAAACAAAAACACCGCAGGCCTGTGAGGCGCCGCGGCGTTGGACGAGCCGGTTCAGATTGAGCCGGGATGCAGCAATTATGGGTGGTGGCGGCCGCCGCATGAGGCGGCCTGCTGCAGCGTAGAAGGATGGTGCAACCGTGTGCGGTCGACTCAATCCATTTCCCCGTTCTCGATTCCGATCAGCGCCAGCGGCGGTCGACATCGAATCAGCTTTCCTAGCAGTAGACTAGAACGGCATTAACGGAACTATAAAGATACAGTTCCGCGCCGACTGCGTGTTTGCCTGTTTCGGCGCGGATTGTTGCAGTGGCATGACAGCGGCGCCGCGTTTCGAGTCGTTTGCAGTTGCTGGATTACTTCGTGCGTGAGCGTGACCGAAAAGGAACAATGGGATGGCGATCTACGATCTTGATGGCGTGCGGCCCGAGGCGGAGGGCGATCACTGGATCGCCGAAAGCGCCAGCGTGATGGGGCGCGTGATCCTGAAGAAGAACGCCAGCATCTGGTTCAACGCAACCCTGCGTGGCGACAACGATCCGATCACCATCGGCGAGAACACCAACATCCAGGACGGTTCGGTGCTTCACACCGATGTCGGCATGCCGCTGACCATCGGCGCCAACTGCACGATTGGCCATATGGTGATGATGCATGGCTGCACGATCGGGGAGAACACGCTGATCGGGATCGGTTCGATCATCCTCAATGGCGCCAAGATCGGGAAGAACTGCCTGATCGGCGCGAACTCGCTGATCACGGAAGGCAAGGTGATTCCTGACGGTTCGATGGTGATGGGCGCCCCCGGCAAGGTTGTACGTGAACTGACGGAACAGCAGATCCAGGACATCACGGGTTCGGCGCTGCACTATGTCGAGAACTGGAAGCGCTATGCCAAAGGCCTGACGCGGATCGGTTAGACGCCGTACTCATCTCGGAAAGCTTCGATCGGCGCTGTTGTGGTGAACACCTGGCAAGGGAAGCTGAGCCAGGGCTGTTCGATATTCAACGCGTCGAGGTTGCGTTTGAACGCCTCAACAATGGCCGGCTTGGCGCGCCCGCGGAAATCGAGGAACTGCCCCCAGGTCGACAGCCCATGGATGGCGCGCGGACCGGTGACCGGCGTGCGTGAGTCAGAATAGGCGGCCGGGAAAAGGCGGCGATAGCCTTGCGTGTTGTAAAGCCAAGACTGGCCGACGATGGCTTTTGACTCTGGCCAACGCTTCACGATTGTCGCGAACATCGTTGTCAATTCTGCGCGACGCTTTTCGAAATTGGAGGCGTGCAGCGGGCCGTGCGCGTCTTCGTTGAAGCGATTGCGAAAATGGATGCGGACGACGCCAGAGTCGGTCGGCGCTTCGCAGGCGAAGTGATTGCCGAACTGGAATCGGTCCGACGGCCATGGGTCTGGCGGGCGATCGGCATAGGCGTCAACCAACACGTCGAGTTGGCCGTCAGGTTCGCGGATTTCGGCGACCCGTTCTGCAAGGTTCAGGAAACCCGGATCGGCGGGCTGTTTGGACAGGTTTCCGTAGGCAAAGAGCCGGTGAAAATTGGTGTGAAAGGTTATCGACTCGACAAGGGGGATGCCTGCCTTTGCTGACAGCACATCGGCGTAATGCAGCTGCACGCCGAAGAATTCGCGCGCGATATGCGCGGCAGCCATGCCCTTAGGACCCATGCCGTCTGCTTCTGTCACCGAATCTGCACCCGTCATTGAGTTCCGCATCCTAGCGCCTCGCGAGGTAACGCCTATATGTCGGCCATGACAAAGCTATCCGTTCTTGATCTCGCCCCTGTCGTCGAAGGCTCAACCGTCCGGGAGGCGTTGCAGAACAGCCTCGATCTGGCACGCCATGCCGAGAAACTGGGCTACAACCGGTTCTGGCTGGCGGAGCACCACAACATGCCGGGGATCGCCAGCGCCGCGACAGCTGTGGTGATCGCACATGTTGCGGCAGGCACCAGCACGATCCGCGTCGGCTCGGGCGGCATCATGCTGCCCAATCATGCGCCGCTGATGGTGGCCGAGGCTTTCGGCACGCTGGCGGAGCTTCACCCCGGCCGAATTGATCTAGGACTAGGCCGTGCGCCAGGAACGGATCAGGCCACCATGCGAGCGCTGCGCCGCTACATGGGCGGGGCGGACACATTCCCGCAGGACGTCGTGGAGCTGATGAACTGGTTCGAGCCCCCGGTGCCTGGCCAGACGATTCAGGCCGTGCCGGGGTCAGGGGCCCAGGTGGACATGTGGATTCTCGGTTCATCGACGTTTGGCGCCCAACTCGCCGCGCATCTCGGATTACCTTACGCGTTCGCATCTCACTTCGCGCCCGGCGACATGATGGATGCAATCCACATCTACCGCGAGCGCTTCCAACCCTCTCCGCGCTTGCAGGAGCCGTATGTAATGCTGGGGCTCAATGTCATCGCCGCCGAGACGGACGAGGACGCCAAGCTGCAGTTCACATCGATCCAGCAGGCCTTCGCCAACCTGCGCCTCGGTCGACCCGGCAAGATGCCGCCGCCCAAGGCTGGTCTGCAGCTTGATCCGATGGTGGAGCACGGCATTGCGCAGGCGCTGTCATGTTCGGTGGTGGGCGGTCCTGAAAAAGTCAAACGCGGCATCGCCGATTTCATCGCGCGCACGGGCGCGGATGAGCTGATGGTCACGGGCTCGATCTGGGATCACCAGAAGCGGCTGCGGTCGTTCGAGATTGCTGCGCAATCGATTGGCTGAGGCTCGACTTCGCGGTCAGCCGCGCGAGTCGCGCTTGCCCGCCGGCTTGCCACGAAAGGGCTTTCCGCCAGGCTTGCCGGCGAACGGTTTGCCGAACGGCTTGTCACCGCGGGCCTTGAAGGGCTTGTCGCCACGCGCCTTGAACGGTTTGCCGTCAGCGGGCTTGGAGCCGCGCGGCTTGAAGCCCTCGGGCTTTGTGTATTCGCTGCGCGCGCCATCCGGACGTGGGCGCCGTTCCGTGCGGTCTCCGCGGGGAGCGCGGTCTGCATCTGGCGTCCAGGTGCGCTTGGGTGTCTCCGAGCGGTTCGGCGTTTCGACGCCCAGCGGCGCGATCTTGCCTTCGGCGCGGGCGGCGTCGCGGCGCTCCTTGCGGTTCATGCCGCTCGGATGCTTCGGCGGCGGGCTGCTGGGGCGTGTCGTTTCGGGCGTACCAAGCGACGCATAGACCGGGTCTGACGCCAGCTTGGCGCGTTCATTGTCGCGCTGCTGGTAGCGCGCGGCGCGGGCTTCGTCGCGGCCGGTCTGCTTGAAGTCTTCACGCGGTGGTCGCGCATCGGCTCGCGGTTCGCGAGCAGGTCGGTCGCCGAAATCGTGTTTCTCGCGGGGCGGACGATCGCCGAAGTCGCGCTTGGGACGATCTTCACGCGGGCCGCGGTCGGCGCGGAAGCCATCACGCTTGGCGCGCAGCGGGTGTGTTGTTTCACCAGCGCGCGGCGCGCTGCTGGGTTCGATCTGGACTTCGTCATCGCCGGTGAGTTTCACCGCGTCGGCAAAGGCTGAAGCAGCGCGACCGACGATCTCGAACTTCGTCTCGTCGTCGAAGATACGGATCGGACCGATCTCAGCCTTGGTCACCTGACCCAGGCGGCAGATCAGCGGTAGGATCCATTTCGGATCGGCATTGCGGCTGCGGCCGACATTGAGACGGAACCAGACGCCATCACCTTCGGACTCCACGAAGCCACGCTCCGCGCGCGATTGAGGGGCGGCACGTTCACGCGGCTCGCGACTCTGCGTGTCGCGCATGCGCGCGTCGTCGGAGAGGTCTTCAGGTTCGGGCAGGTCAGCACGGAGCAGGCCGATCAGCGCGCCAGCAAGTTGTTCGGCGGTAACTGTTTCAGCCATCTGGCGCGCGAGCTTCTGGTCGTCTTCGTCGATCGTGGCGGTCAGCGCGGGGTGTTGCAGCAGGCGCTGGCGATCCTGCGCGCGAATCTCGTCAGCGCTGGGCGGGCCGGCCCAGGTGGCGGTGATGTTGGCGGACTGCAACACCGCTTCGGTGCGGCGGCGCTTGATGTGGGGCACGAGCAACACGGACGCGCCCTTCTTGCCGGCGCGGCCGGTGCGGCCCGAGCGGTGTAGCAGGGTGGCCTTGTTGGTGGGCAGGTCCGCGTGGATGACCAGGCTGAGATTCGGCAGGTCGAGGCCGCGCGCGGCGACGTCGGTCGCGACGCAGACTTTGGCATGGCCATCGCGCAGGGATTGCAGCGCTTCGTTGCGTTCGCGCTGGCCCATCTCGCCGGAGAGCGAGACGGCATGGAAACCGCGCTCGCGCAGGGCGGCATGGAGGTGACGGACGGCTTCGCGTGTGTGGCAGAACACCAGTGCTCGTTCGGGATCATAATAACGCAGCACGTTGACAACGCCGCGCTCGACATCGCCCGGCATGATGCGGATGGCGCGATAGTCGATGTCGCCATGTGGCTCGGTCGCACTGGTCGTATCGATGCGGAGGGCGTCGCGCTGGTAGTTCTTCGCGAGCAAAGCAATGCCGCGTGCGATTGTGGCAGAGAACAGCAGGGTGCGGCGCGATTCCGGCGTCGCGGTCAGCAGCGTTTCGAGTTCTTCCCGGAAACCCAGATCGAGCATCTCGTCGGCTTCGTCGAGCACGGCGACGCGAAGATCGGTGAGATCGAGATAGCCTTTGGAGAGGTGGTCGTTGAGGCGGCCTGGCGTGCCGATGATGATGTGGGCGCCGCGCTCGAGCTGGCCCTGTTCGCCGCGCACGCTCATGCCGCCGACGCACTGCACGATCTTCGCGCCAGTGTCCGCATAGAGCCAATCGAACTCGCGGCCGATCTGGATCGCCAGTTCGCGCGTTGGCGCGATCACTAGGGCGAGCGGCTTGGAGGCGCGTTCGAAGCGCTCGGCCGTACCGAGGAGGTTGGAGGCCATGGCGAGGCCAAAGGCTACCGTCTTGCCCGAACCGGTCTGGGCGGAGACCAGCAGGTCGGCATTGCGACGATCCGGGTTCTGGTCGGCTTCGACGACAGCGAGCTGGACAGGCGTCGGCTCAGCATAACCACGCGCGGAAAGGGCGCGGTCAAGCGCGGGATGGACAGCGGGGAAGGGCATGGGAATCGTTTCGTATCGGGCGGGCCGTCCCGATTGCGGGAAACAGGACGCAGGTGGGAGGCCGGGTGTGGACGCGCTGCCATACAGCAATTGTGGATAAAATCCAGCGGTCAGTGCCGGGCTGCGGCAGGCAGCGTCAAACCACCGCGCCGAACAGCCGGCCGATCCCGGCGGTGACGACCATGGCGACGGCGCCCCAGAAAACCACGCGTATCAGGGGTTTGGCGGGCTTGGCCCCACCAGCCCAGGCGCCAAGCCAGCCTAGAACTCCGAGGAACAGTACGGAGGCGACGCCGACCGGCAGCTCCGTCCCCGGATTGGGGGCGAGCGCAGCGACCGCCAAGGGCATGGCGGCGCCTACGGTAAACGACAGCGCGGAGGCGATGGCGGCCTGCACGGGGCGGGCCTCGGTCAGCGCCGAGATTCCGAGTTCATCGCGAGCGTGCGCGCCGAGGGCGTCTTTCGCGGTGAGCTGGTCGGCCACCTGCCGCGCCAGTTCGGGCGTCAGTCCTCGCTCGACATAGATCTGCGTCAGCTCCTGACGCTCCATCTCAGGCATCTCGGCCAGCTCGCGCTTCTCGCGCGCGAGGTCGGCCTGCTCAGCGTCGGACTGTGAACTCACCGAGACATACTCGCCGGCGGCCATCGACAAGGCCCCCGCGATCAGGCCTGCGCTGCCCGCAACAAGAACCGCGCTGCGGTCTGCATGCGAGGCAGCGACACCGACGATCAGGCTGGCGGTCGAGATAATGCCGTCATTGGCGCCGAGGACAGCGGCGCGCAGCCAGCCGATGCGTTCGGAGGCATGACGTTCAATATGAGACTTGCTGCGGGCCAAGGTGGGGCGACTCCTGTGCGCGTCGAACGAACACGCAGGCCCTGATAGCGCATCGAGATGGATCAGGCGACCTACTGAACTTCGTCAGCATCCCACACGCCGCGAACGGCGATATCGTTCTCGACGCCGATATTGTACCAGGCGAGCCGGTCCTTCGAGGCGTTGACGATGATGAAGTGCTCATGCGGCTTAACCGCAAGTGTGAGCTGACTGCGTAGCTGCTGGATCGTGTGGCGGGAGCGCACCACCCACATGTCGCCAGCGGCGCGGGTCATCTTCCCAGCTTCACGCAGTACACGTTCGAAGCGCTCATTCCCTGCGAGAAGGCGGGCTGCGATGAAGTAGTTGCAGATGGGCACTTCCACCTCGCCGACGTCGAGCCGGGGATCGCCGAACTTGCGCTTCTTCGGCCCCTTGAAGTCCCAGCGCAGGTTGGGGTGACAGTCGGCGCGTTGATACTCCGTATCCGTCCCGCAGGCGATGAAGGTGCCAGCCTGGACCCGGCCCTCTTTCAGGAAATCGATCAGGCGGGTGCGGGGGTAGGGGCCGTATTCCTTGTCGGCGATCTTGATGCGCCACTTCACGCCCTCGAACGGGGGCGGAGCGGGCTCCGTCCCAGTCTCTTCGCCTGAATCCACAGGCTGCCGGAGTTCCAGCGTATCGGTCATTTAGACAGCGTGTTCCGCATTCCACCCTTTAGGGCTAGTTGTAGGGGAAAGCACCTTGTCTAAAGGTAAACGAAAGACTGCAGGAGGGATTCCATGAGCTACGAGTTCATCACGACCGAGACGGACGGCCGGCTTTTCATCGTCACGATCAACCGTCCGGATCAGCTGAATTGTCTGCATCCGATGGCAAATGCCGAAATGGGCAGGGCTTTCGACGAATTCGCCGTCAATCCCGAGCTGTGGGTCGCAATCGTCACCGGCGCTGGAGAAAAAGCGTTCTCGGCTGGCAACGACCTCAAATTCGCGGCCTCCGGCCAGAAATCGCCCGTTCCGATGCCGTCCTCGGGGTTCGGGGGGCTGACCTCACGGTATGACCTCTACAAGCCGGTGATCGCTGCCGTAAATGGCTTTGCGATGGGCGGCGGGTTCGAGATCGCGCTGGCGGCGGACATCATCATCGCGGCCGAGAACGCCAAGTTTGCGCTGCCCGAGCCCAAGGTGGGTTTCGCCGCGCTGGCGTCGGGCATGCACCGCCTGCCCAGGCAGGTCCCGCTGAAGAAGGCGATGGGCATGATGCTGACGGGCCGCGTCGTTTCGGCGGCGGAAGGCAAGGAGATCGGCTTCGTCACCGACGTGGTCCCGCAGGGCAAGGCGCTCGAGGAGGCCAAGCGCTGGGCCGGCATGATGCTGGAATGCTCTCCGATGGCGATCAAGGCGACCAAGGAAACGGTGCTGACCGGCCTCACCATCGCGGACCTGAAGACCGCCTTCGAGACAAAGATCCCGGGCGTCGCGAAGCTGTTGTCGTCAGCCGACCACAAGGAAGGCCCTAAGGCGTTCGCCGAGAAACGCAAACCGGTCTGGAAAAACGAAGCCTGATCCTGTCATTTTAAGCGGGCTGGGAACTACGGAGACCCGCATTGTCGACTGCACCTGACTTCAAGCAGCTGGCGGCTGCGCACAATATCGAGCTCGACAGGGATGCCTCGATGTTGCGCGTCAGCGGCAGCGACGCTGAGTACTTCGCGGCGACCGCGCGTGACGTGCAGGGCTCCTACTGGATGCTCCGTGCGCCACGGCGCGGCGACGTGCAGGCGCAGGCGCGCAATGAAAAGTGCGTACTCGACTTTGTGCGCGGCAAGGTTCCGGTCGTCATTCCCGATTGGCAGATCTATTCCGACAAGTTGATCGCTTATCGCGTACTGCCGGGCATTCCGGCGGCGGAAGTCGATCCGCTGCTGGGCGAACTGATCTGGCGCCTGCCGCAAGCGAGCTTGCCGCAGACCCTGCCGGAAAGTCTCGCGCGGATACTGGCCAAGCTGCACGCGATCGATGTCAGCGCGGCGGCGGCGGCAGGTATTCCGATCGTCACAGCCGAAGAAGCACGCAAGCGGATGAGGCAACGGATGGACGAGTGCAATACGCTCGCCGCCGTACCGGAGAAGATGTGGGGCCTGTGGCAGAAGTGGATCGACGACGACAGCTTCTGGCCGGAGCATGTCTCGCTGATCAATGGCGATATCTATCACCCGCACATCTTCGTCGACGCCGACTACAGGGTTGTGGCGCTTGACGACTGGTCGAACGCCGAAGTAACGGACCCCGCCGCAGACTTCACACTGTACTTCGCAGCGGCGGGCCGTGAGGCGCTCGAAGACCTTATCCGCCGCTATGAATTCGCCGGCGGCATGACGTGGCCGCGGATGGCCGACCAGGCGGAGATGTATTACTGGGCCAGCCCCGTGAAGTTCGCCGCCTACGCCATGCGCACGGGCGACCTCTCGCACTTGATGAACGTCAAGAACATGGTGCACCGCTATGCGAGCATGCTCGAGGACAGCGGGTACGAGTAGGGACAACAGAGCGATCGCGCGCCTGCCGGTCTCTGATATTCAATTGACAACGAATGAGCGTGTTCGACCCAAAGTGGGCATCCCGCTGCCAGCCTGCACGACCACAGCGGGGTAGTTGGCCGCTGACGCTGGTTCCAGTCTGGGTGACTTGTGACAAAGTAAGGAGCGAAGAATCGCGCGCTTATCGGCAGTCCGCCACCTGCCGCGCAGGCAAACCCCGTGATGCATCGGCAACCAAGGGACGCAAAGTTTGTCAACGACGTCGCTTGACCAGGAGATTCGAGACCTGACAGGGATAGGAACCTGGGAATGGGATATCGAGAAGCAGTCGATGGTGTGGTCTTCGGAGGCCTACGCGATTTTCGAGGTCGATCCCGAGAGCCCCGTAGCTCCATCGGACATGCCCGGCTTGCGGAGCGGCGCGGCAAATGGTGTTGAAGCAAAGGTCCTCCGCGAGGCACTCCGCTCCGGGACGCCTTGGAATATTGTCCATCCGGCAGTTACCGCCCGCGGTCGCGATATCTGGATCCGGTCGACGGGCCTAGTGGAGCGCGTTGATGGTCGATCGGTCCGCATGTTTGGTCTGTTGCAAGACGTAACCAGCGAGCAGAATGCGAAGGCAGAGCTCGAACGAGGCAGAACGCTGCTCGAAGAGATGTCTGCTCTCTCTGGTGTCGGGGGCTGGGAGTACAGCTCCGCGAGCAACCGTGTTCTTTGGTCAAAGGAAACGCGGAGCATCTATGAAGTCGATGATGCGTTCGAACCAACTCCCGAGTCCTTGCGATCCCTGTTCGCGCCAGGCGCCCTCGAACTCCAGGACGAATCTGTTGCGCGCGCTGCGATTTCAGGCCTCCCGTCCGAGTGCGAGTTTGACGCCGTAACCGCAAAAGGTCGTACCATTCGCGTCAGAAGCGCGTGCAGGGTCGAACAGAGCGAGGGGCATGTCACACGTCTTTTCGGCACAATACAGGATATCACACGCCAATACGAGTTGGAGCGCACGCTCGGTCGAGCTGAGAGATTGCTAGAAGACATTTCCCAGCTGACGCGCGTGGGCGGCTGGGAAGTCACTCTTCCGACAGGAAATCCCATATGGACGAGCCAGGTACGCAGGATTTTCGAAGCAGACGATTCCTTTCAGCCGACGAACGAAACTATGTCGGAGCTCCTGACCCCTGAGGCGCTTGACCGGACAAGCTCTGCCGTTCGTGACGCCGCGCGCCTCGCGCGGCCGTTCGACATTGAATTCGACGCAGTCACGCTTCGGGGCAATGAGGTGCGGGTGCGCAGCATCGGGCGTCCCGAGCAAGTCGACGGTCGCACTGTTCGCGTTGTCGGGACGCTGGAGGATGTCACCGCCCAACGAAAAGCTGAGGCGGAGCGTCGACGATACGAAGCCATGAACGAGCAGGTCTCACGCCTGTCTGGAATTGGCGGCTGGGAGTATGATGTCCAGACGCAGGAAACCATCTGGTCGCCGCAGGTTCGCAAGATCTTCGAAGTCGGTGAAACCTACAATCCGCCGATCGAAGACCATCCGAAGTTTGTCGCCCCGGAGTTCAGCGAGGCTGCGGCCCTGCTCCGCAGGCGGGCAGTCGTTGAGGGGCTGCCGGCCGAGTTTGAATTCCAGGCATTGACCGCGACCGGTCGTCGTATCTGGGTGCGGCACATCTTTCAGGTGGAGCGGATCAACGGGCGGGCGAAAAGGCTTTTCGGCACGACGCAGGATGTGACCGCAGAAAGGGAAGCAAAGGCCGACATGGAAGTCCTCCATGCGCGACTGGCAGCAGCGATTGAGGCCGCTGAACTTCGCGTCTGGGAGATCGACCTCGAGACCGGCGAGTTGCAGGGGCTTCCTCACCTCCCGCCGACCTTCGCACAACCGGGCATCGCGCAGCCGCTCAGTTCGGCAATGGCGCTGGACTTTCTTCATCCGGAGGATCGGGCGGAGTTCGAGCAGCAGGCGAGCCGGGTGGTGTCGCAGGATCAGCCTTCAGTCAGCCGCATAAGGGTGCGAGCGGGAGACGGCAGCTTCCGACACATCGAGATCAGGATGCGCCTGTCGTCGGGCAGTGCAGGGCGACGAAAAATACTCGGCGTGTCGCGGGACGTGACCCGGGACGTGACCCTGACTGATGAACTCGTCCGGAAGCAACGCGAGGCTGAGGAGGCGTCTCTCGCAAAAAGCCAGTTCGTGGCCCAAATGAGCCATGAGATCCGCACGCCTATGAGCGGCGTCATCGGGATGCTGGAAGTCCTTCAGCGCGCCGAAGTCGATCAAAACAAACGCGCCCATGCCATGACAGCACTGAAGTCTGCACGAGACCTGATGTCCGTGCTTGATGACGTCATCGATGTGTCCCAGCTGGAAAGCCGACATCTGTCGCTAGACAGCGCGCCGTTCAGCCTCTCGACCGTTGTGGATGATGTCATCGCCCTGTTCGGTACGCTCGCTCGCGCCAAGTCGCTGGCGTTGACTGCCTCCGTCGAGGCGTCTGTGCCTGAGTGGGTGATGGGTGATTCACGGCGGGTAAGGCAGGTCCTGACGAACCTTGTTGGTAACGCAATCAAGTTCACCGACACGGGAAAGATCGAGGTTTCTGCCCGTTACGATACCGACCAGCAGGTCGCGCTCCTCGCTGTGCGTGATATGGGGGCGGGCATCCCCGAAGACGTCATCGACAGGGTTTTTGATCAGTTTTTCCAGGCTGATTCATCGAAGACGCGCAGGCATGGCGGCTCCGGATTGGGGCTGGCTATTTCAAGGCAGCTTGTCGGCATGATGGGAGGGGTGATCCAGGTCGACAGCAAGCTCGGCGAGGGAAGCACATTCCACTTCACGATCGCTGCGCCAGTAGCGCTTGCACCGTCGCTCGAACGCGTGGAGTCGCTTGCGGCCCCGAACGCAAGCCTCCGCGTTCTTGTCGCGGAAGATAATCTTGCGATGCAACAAATTCTTCGTGCTCTCCTCGAGGCGGATGGACACCAGTTGACTGTCGTATCGAATGGTCGGGATGCGCTTGCCATGGCTGCAAGCCAGACCTTTGACGTGATCCTGATGGACGTCATGATGCCCGTGATGGATGGCCCAGCTGCCGCGCAGCGGATTCGCGAGCTTGGCGGACGTGCTGGCGGAATCCCGATCATCGCGCTCACCGCCAATGCGCTTGTTGGCGACCGAGATCGCTACATGGCAGCCGGGATGACGGATTACCTGGCGAAGCCAATCGATGTCGCAGCCCTGTTCGCAGCTCTTGGCAGAGTTACCGCCAGAGGCTGACCTGCCTCAACCGCATAGGCAGAGACTTGGCCCGATCCAGATCGGCGTCCGGTTAGGGGGCCTACGTCACCATTTTCAGATTTAGGGTTATTGAAGAACGCGCCTGCGGTGTACTTTCAGGCTCGCCAGTCTCAGATATCCGACCCTTGGAGCGTGCGGAAATCGACAGCAAAGCCGCCGTCGATGTAGCGGACGCACGTGCCGGTGCGCTCGCCGATCTGGATGCGATCCCCGATCATGGGGCGGGGGCCGGCGGTCTTGAGGGCTACGCCGAACAGCGAAACATCCGAGACGGCGCAGGCGATCGTGACGCCCTTGCCATGGATGGCGATGACCTGGCCGGCGGATCGCCGACGCTCGGCGATGCGCTCATCGGTCAGGCCGAGCCTGTCCTTGTTGATCAGCCAGGTGAGGGTGTCGGCGATCTTCTCGCGTTTGCGCTGCGTGGCCTTGAATTCGATGGCGTAGCCGATCTCGTTGAGCACGCGGGCGACGACGCCTTCGACGCGGCCGACACCTTCGATGTAGAGCACCAGGCTCTCTCCCTTCTCGAAGGTGCGTGCGAGATTGATGCGCAGGCCACCGGCGCAGACATCGATGGTCTTGCAGGAAAATTCCTCGCCGTTGCTGGTGAGGCCGCGCACAGGCACCTGCCACATCACGCGGCGATGGCGGCGGCGGTCGATGCCTTCGGCGCGGCGGAGGGTGGGCTTTTCAACGGCCTGAGCCAGATGCATCCGCAACCCCATCACGTAGGCCTGGGGTCGCCCCCCACCGCTGATGCAAGGTTAACGGCGAATGGTTCATAAAATCTTGCGCGCCCCACTCTGGGCACCAGCGAAATCAGCGCGAGCTGACAAGGCGAATTGCGGCTTCGCGATCGGGGGCGGGAGGATAAACCGCGAGGGCCTGGAGGCGGTTGATCGGGCGTCCGTTAAGGACTTCCTCGGGCGTCATCGTCTGGCAGAGGCCGAGGAACCGGATGGCCGGGCCGTCGTCGCGCGTCAGGGGCGCGAGCGAGAATTCGAGGTCGATGCGCTTGCCCGCCAGTGTTTCACCACGTGCATGGATGAGCGTGGCGCCACAATCCTGGAGGGCGACCGCGAGGCCAGCGCCAACGAGATGGCGGTCGGCGTCGCTCCAGATCGACAGGAAGTTGTGATCGATCAGCTGGCGGCCGAATATCCGCTCAAGCGAGGCGCCGGCGCGCTGGAAGGCGAAGTCGTGTGCGCCGACATGGTTGAGCACGAACAGGCTGCTCACCAGTGTGGCATCGTCGTGGGTCGCGGGGCCCTCATTGGCTGGCGATCCATCGCTCAGTCGCTTCCAGGCGTCGAGGACGACCCGTGTATTTGGATGGATATTCATCGCTTCCATTCGGCAGTTTCTTGATGTGAGCGGGCCCAACTCCCTGGCCTGCGGGCTGTGTGTTGCAGCGCACGGGCCATACCGCCCGGCAGGGGAATCGCGGCCCAGAATGGTCTTTTTCGCGTTTCGGGCACGGTGAGTTTGCCGGGCGACATAGCCTGTTGCGGGAAAAGGCGCCGGACTTGCAGCCATCCACGCGAGACCAGACGGAGGCTCCCGATGAGCGTTTCATGGCGACACATGCTGGCAGGAGCCGGCATCGCAACGGCTTTGGGGGCAACCGCGCTCACAGCCGCCGGGCAGTCCTGCAACACCTGCGGCCCGGTGCCATCACCCCCGCCCCCTCCGCCGCCCCACGGCTGCTGTTCAGCGCCGCGAAATCTGACGGTCAATGTGCCGGGCGTTAACGTCGCGACGGCGAATGTGAGTGTTGGCGCGACATCGACGGCGGTGGCGTCGGCCAATGCGTCGAGCATGGCGTCGTCGGGGACGTATTCATCGGCCGACGCATCGGGCGCTGCCGGAGGTTATCTCATTGGCGGCGGTGGGAGATACTACAGCAACCCCGGCGTCGCGCAGAGCACGATCAGCAACCTGTCGGTCGATGGCGGGTATGAGACGCGCTATGTCGAAGAGAATGTGATCGGTTCGGAAAACTACTGCATCGACAAGCTGACCGAGGAGCTGCGCACGCGGCTGGTTCAGGCTGTCTGCATCGACGACAAGAACACACCGCATCCGGCCTCACGCGTTGATGGCGAGATGGCGGTCGACAGCAAGTACAATGGCGAGATCTATCGCTGTGTCGCCGGCACGCACATGCAGGTTACCATGGGCGAGATGGTGAATGGCTCAGCCAACTTCGATAAGGGCGAAACCTTCTCGTGCGGCAAGGGCGAGGCACTGTGGCATGGGCGGGGCGGCGTCGTACAATGCCGGACGCAGACGCCAGAGCGTAACTGCAATGAGCGTTCGCTGCTGCGCAAGTTCGGGCCGGGCGTGAAGCTTGTGAAGGTCTCGAGCAAGAAGACGATCTGCGAGCCGGCGACGCGGCAGACGATGACCAAGGTTGTCAAGGAACTGAAAGTCGCCAGGCCCATCGCCGCCGGGAATCTCGTGCTGGATGGCGGCGTGGGGCAGGGTTACTAGAGTTCAGCCATTGTCAGCAGACGGCTCGCTTGCGGCAGGCGCATCACGGCGGCGCGTCCTGGCGACGCCGGTAATGACTCCGATTCCGAGCAGAACCATGCCGATCACCGCAATCCATTGTGTGCTGACGCCGAGGATGTAGGCGCCAAACAGGAGGCCGGCGGACAGGATCACGAATCCGAGCATGTACAGAACGAATGAGGGCATGTCTTGGCTCCGTGCCATTGGGGTCGTGGTGACAATGCTCAGGCTGTCGATGTGTTCCTGACTACCGCGTGCGGGGTCCGCGTACCTTGCTCATGACCCACGATACGGCGACGACAACGAGCAGCGCTGCGATGGCGAAGCCGACCAGTTTGAACGCTGCGCCGATAATGAGCCCTGCTGCGAGCACTGCGGCGACGACGAACAGGATCAGAGAAATATACTGCATGGGTGGCCTCCGCCTGGTCCGGTGAAATGAATGCGCGAGAGCTGCGTCGAGTTCCCACGGGCGCTGTTAAGCGTGCATAACGAGGCATTCTCGCAGGGGGCCTGGCCGGTTTGTGTATTGGTCTCCCCTTGTTTTTGCGGGAATGCTGCTGAGATTGCTGAGGAAGAGTTTTCTACTTCCGCCGAATCTGGGCGCCCGCTTTTCAGCGGAAGGGGGTGTAGCTTTCGCGATGCGGGCATGTGGGCTGGGCGAGGTGATCAGGTCTTGCGACGGTAAAGTCTGAGGCCCGACCAGTCAGCGTCGACGGCGCAGACTTTCACGTCGACGAGGCCCAAGGGAAGACAGATCTTCCGGATGCCGTCTTCGGTTAGATCGACGAACAGCTTTGACGATTTCTTCGGCCAGCTTACCCAGAGCATGCCGCCGTCGGCGAGTCGGGGTTCCAGCTTGGGGAGGTCGCGGGCGAGGTCTGCCGTGGTCTTCACGAAGAGATGGATGAAGTCGTAGTTGCCTGTGGCGGGCGCTGTTTTCTTCGGCGTGATGGCAGCGTTTGCGGTGAGCTCGGCGTAATCGGCGGGCGGCGCAATGGCGATTGCCTTTGCGCCGTCCTTGAGGCCGAGCTTGTCGATGAGGCGTTTGCCCGAATAGCCGGATGGCTGTGCGGACGGTTTCGCCACGACTACGCCCGCAGGAGTTCGTTGACGCTGGTCTTGGAGCGCGTGCCTGCGTCGACCTGTTTGACGATGACGGCGCAGTAGAGTGACGGCGTCCAGTTCTGACCGGGCATCGGCGTGGAGCCGGGGCGGTTGCCAGCGACGACGACGGAGTAGGGCGGGACTTCGCCAAACAGTGTCTCGCCGGTGGCGCGGTTCACGATCGGCGTAGACTGGCCGAGATAGACGCCCATGCCGACGACGGAGCCTTCGCGTACGATGACGCCTTCGGCGACTTCGGAGCGCGCGCCGATGAAGCAGTTGTCCTCGATGATGACGGGGTTGGCCTGCAGCGGCTCCAGCACGCCACCGATGCCGACACCGCCGGAGAGGTGGCAGTGCTTGCCGATCTGGGCGCAGGAGCCGACCGTGGTCCAGGTGTCGACCATTGTGCCTTCGCCGACATAGGCCCCGATGTTGACGAAGCTGGGCATCAACACCGCGTCCTTCGCGATGAAGGAGCCGCGGCGCACCACGGCGCCGGGTACTGCGCGGAAGCCGGCGGCGGAGAATTGTGTGTCGGTCCAGCCGGTGAACTTGGTCTGCACCTTGTCGAAGTAGGGGCCGGGCTGCTGGCCATCGACGCCCATCGTGCGGTTGGGGTTCAGGCGGAAGGAGAGCAAGACGGCCTTCTTGAGCCACTGGTTCACAGTCCATGCGCCAGAGGCGGATTTCTCGGCGACGCGGAGCGCGCCGCTGTCGAGCTCGGCGAGGGCATCATCCACGGCGCTGCGGACTGCGCCTTGCGTTGAGGCGGAGAGCGATGCGCGATCTTCCCACGCGGCATCGATGGTCTGTTCGAGGCTGGTGGTCATGGTGGGTCTCCCGGCATGTGCAGGTGGCGGATTAACGCGAGAACGCTGGGGCGCCAAACGGATTTCTTCGGTGTTTGTCGCTACGTCACGGACTATGCGGGCGTTTGCGGTGTGTCAGGGTGACCGTCAGGCATTGGCGCTGTTGCGCCATCGGGGTGACATCGTGGCGGAAAAACTGGGGTTCGCGGGCGTTTCGACCATCATCGCTACATGGGTGGGCGTGATTGGTGCGGGGATCGGCGGGTGGACGGCGATCGACCAGCAACAGAAGGCGATCGACGCGGAACAGCTGCAGGCCGACAAGGACTATGCGCTGCAGGAGCGCCAGTTGAATCAGGACGTGAAGGCGACCTACATCGAGACATTCAAGATGTTCGAGATTTTCAATCGCACCGACCAGCTTGCTGCGCGCGAACGGATCTATGCGGACGCCGCGGCGGATTCGACAGCGGGTGAGCTGAAGCTCAACGACATTTTTGTCTACTTCGATTTTTTCGACGCGCTGCAGATCTGCGTACTCAGTGGGACGTGCGATGAGTATGTCGCCTCCGAGCTGTTCAAGCCCTACGCCGTGGACGTGTGGACCAAGCTCAAGGACGATGTTGCGGAGTACCGCAAAACAGACAATCCGAAATTCGGTCTTGGTGTTGAGTGGCTGGCGGAGCTGCAAGTAGCGGCGCCGGCTGATGCGGATCAGGTAGCAACTCCGGAGACGTCTGCGCCTGCTCCCGCGCCGTAGGGTAGGCGGGGCGAGCGCCCTGGCGATGTCGCGCTAGTCCAGCTGTGCTGGCCCGAACGCCGTATCGAAGAATTCGTAGACGAGCTTGCCTTCCTCGGGCGGGGAGGTCTCGACGAATTTTTCGGGGCGGTAGCGGCGGCCGTCGCAGTTCTGGTTGCCGACGATGGCGAACTGGGCGCGCGAGGTGCAGAAGATGGTCGCGGCATTCTTGAGGCGGCGGACGCCTGCGTCGGTGGCCATCTCGGCGAAGACGTAATGCGGCGCGGTGATGAGGCTTTCGTCGACAGCGCGGACGCACATGTTGGCATCGATCATCCACCAGCCACGCGATTCAAGACCATCAGGACGGCTCCGTGCAACGGCGGCGAGGATGCGGGCGCCGGTGCGGTTGCACAGCTCCATGCCGACCTGGCGGGCGCGGCGGTTGGCGACGTCTTCGAGCACGTCGATCAGTTCTGCCTGCGTCGTGGTGAGCGGCAGTTTGCGCTCTGCGAGGAAGGCGTTGATGGCGGCGCGGCTTTCGCGGCCGAGATAGCCATCGACCACGTCCTGGAAAATGCCGGCGTCGTTGAGCAGGCGTTGGATGCCGGCGTTTTGCGGCGACTGGTTAGCCTTGTCGTAGAGATCGGTTTCCTTGAACGACATCGAGCCGCCGCGGCCCTCGAGGCGGACAGCAGCGAAGTTGCGCTGTTCGAGGCCCATGGACTGGCAGGAGGAGGGGTTCTCGACCGCGAAGGATCCGTTGGTGTCGATGCAGAGCGGGGTGGCGCCGCTCCAGTCACGCTCGCCGCCGCGATGGGCCTTGGAGGTGCGGGCGTACACGAAATAGATGCCGGCCTTCAACGGGGCCGGGAGCGCGATCTCGCACTGGCCGGGGCGGATGCGTGTCCAGCCTTCGACGATGACGTCCTCGCCATCGGGGCGGCCGGTGGCGGCTTCGATGACATAGCTGGTGCTGTTGCACAGCCGCCAGCCGCTGTCGCCGCCTTGTGCCGAGGACGGAACGATCAGTGCGGCGGCGAGGCCGAAGAGGCAAGCCAGCCTTATCAGCCAGCTAGCCGCGCGGTTTTCCATTGTGAACGAGCGTACCCGCGCCATGTTCGGTGAACAGCTCCATCAGAAGGGCATGGCGTTGCCGCCCGTCCAGAATTACGGCGGCACCGACTCCCTTTTCCACCGCCTGCATGGCGGTTTCAAGCTTGGGAATCATCCCCCCTTTTGCAGTTCCATCTGCGATGAGTTCGCGCGCCTCGTCGACAGACAGTTTCTCGATCAGTTTGCCTGATTTATCGAGCACGCCGGCGATATCGGTGAGGAAAAGCACGCGTTCGGCCTTCAGCGCGCCGGCAATGGCCCCGGCGGCGGTGTCTGCATTGATGTTGAAACTCTTGCCATCCGGCCCGATGCCGACAGGCGCCACGACCGGAATGAAGTCGTCATCGGCCTGGGCGGCCAATGCTTCCAGTACCGAAATGTCTACCTTGTCAGGTTCGCCGACGAAGCCGAGATCGACCACGCGCTCGATATTCGAATCCGGGTCGCGCTTGGTGCGGGTGATCTTTGTCGCGGAGATCAGGTTGGCGTCGATGCCGGAGAGGCCGACCGCTTTCACCTTTGTCACGCGATCCGGGTCTGCCCCGTCGATCTGGAAAGCCTGGTTGCCGGCCGCGTTGATGGCGCGAACGATGGATTTGTTGATGCCGCCGGCGAGCACCATCTCGACGATCTCCATCGAGGCGGCGTCAGTGACGCGCAGGCCGTCCTCGAAGGTGGAGGCGATGCCGAGCTTTTCGAGCATGCGGCCGATCTGCGGCCCGCCGCCGTGGACGATGACGGGGTTGATGCCCAGCAGCTTGAGCAGGACGACGTCGCGGGCGAAGGCGTCCGCTAGGTCGCCATTCTCCATGGCGTGGCCGCCGTATTTGATGACGATCGTCTGTCTGTCGTAGCGCTGGATGTAGGGCAGCGCCTCGGACAGCAGGCGCGCGGTGGCGAATGCGTCCGCGTTGGGGTCGAGCATCGAGGCCGGGATCTTGTTCATGCCGCGCGGTCTAGCGGGTTTTGGCGGCGGGATGAAGGGGCATCCGCCGCGACCCTATTTCACCACCGGCAGCAACACCGCGCTGGGTTGGGCGGCGGAGCGGTAGATGCTCTGCGTGGCCTTTTTGTAGTCCCCCGGCTT
This sequence comes from Hyphomonadaceae bacterium, assembly GCA_040398425.1. Lineage (GTDB taxonomy): Bacteria > Pseudomonadota > Alphaproteobacteria > Caulobacterales > Hyphomonadaceae > UBA7672. The sequence goes on along the minus strand of JBBATZ010000010.1, from coordinate 31,907 downwards.
CGCGAAGAAGATGTTGGGGACGTAGGTCTGCGGGTTGCGGTCGTAGAGGGGGAAGAGGGTGGATTGCACCTGCACCATGATGCGGTGGCCCTTCAGGAAGACGTGGTCGACATTGGGAAGGCCAAACTTGTAGTTCTCCGCCTTGCCGGGCTTGAGGGCCTGGGGTTTGGCGAAGTCCTTCACATAGCGGCCGCGGAAGATCTCGAAGGCGACGCCCATCTGCATGCCGGCGGTCTCGGGGTGGTAGGTATCTTCGTCCGGGTACAAGTCGATCAGTTTCACGACCCAATCCGAGTCTGTGCCTGAGGTGGCAGCAAAAAGATCAACCTGCGGGGCGCCCATGATGTGGACGTCCGAGGTGAGGGCGGCGGTCGTGTATTCCAGCACGTCGGGACGGCCGGAGACGAAACGCTGGTCGCGGATCAGCCATGTGCGCCAGGCGTCGGCGTCACGCATGTGGACGGGGCGCGGCGTGAAGGGCACGGGCTTTGCGGGATCTGAGACGAAGTCGTCTTGCGCATCCTTTGCAGACGGTTTGGTCCAGTCGAGCGATCCGTCGGCCTGCAGGTAGAGCGGCGTCGCCGCGCCGACCGGCCAGGTCTTCGACTCGTTCCACGTGTTGATGCCGGTCGCGTAGGTGACCGCTGAAGCGATCTTCGGATCGGGACCGCCTTTGAGATAATGATCGAGGAAAGGCTTCATGTAGCGCTTGCGGAAATCGAGCGCGATGTCGCCGGGCAGTTTGTACGGCCCCAGTTCCGTCTGCATGTAGTTCACGCCGGAATGGCGCCATGGGCCGATCACCAGCGAGAGCTTGTCGTTGTTCGTGTCCTTCGGTTCCAGGGCCTTGTAGACAGCGGGCGCGCCATAGCTGTCTTCCTGGTCCCACTGACCGACGACCAGCATGGTTGGAACGGTCAGCGGCTTGTCCTTGAACCATTTGTCTACGGCCTGCTCCGACCAGAAGGTCGTGTAGGCCGGGTTCTGGAAGAGCTTCTGCACGAAGGGGAAGCTTTCAAGGCCGTACTTCTTCGCGTAGTCGCCAGCCGAACCGGCGGCGAGGAAGGTCGCATAGTCATCACCCGTGCCGGAGGCGACATCGTCATTGTCGCCGGCGTCGAAGGTCATGCTGGTGGCGTAGTCGAAGTTCGGCTGGCGGAAGGCGCCGTTGTGGAACCAGTCATCGCCCATCCAGCCATCAACCATCGGGCTCTGCGGCACCGAGGCTTTCAGCGCCGGGTGCGGGTTGATTGTGGCGACAAGCGACGTGAAGCCGAGATAGGACGAGCCCGTGATGCCGACCTTGCCGTTCGACTCCGGCACATTCTTCACCAGCCAGTCGATCGTGTCGTAGGCGTCCGTCGATTCGTCTACACTGGTCTTGTTGAGAACGCCGATGATCGGGCGGTTCATCACGAACTCGCCTTCGGATTTGTTGCGGCCGCGCGCGTCCTGATAGACGCGAATGTAACCGTCATTGACGAACTCGGCGTCCATCACCGGCAGGATGTCGACGAGGCGCTGGCTGCCCATGCGGGCCGTCGCCTTGCCCGCGTTGTAGACGGTGCGGGTGAGCAGGATCGGGCCGTTCGCTGTGCCCTTCTTCATCGCGATGACTGTGAACAGTTTCACGCCATCGCGCATCGGGATCATGACTTCCTTGCGGATGTAATCAGCCTCGGGGCGGACGTAGCTGTAGGTCGGGTTCATCTCCGGCGCCATTGGTGTGACGGCCGGGGGCGTGACGACGGGTGGCTGCTGTGCGAGCGCGATAGCCGAGATGGCGACGAGCGCGGCAGCGCTTGCGACGAGTGTCAGCTTGCGGAGCATGGACGGCCTCCCAAAAGGAGGGCCATCCTTAGCGCATCAGTTCTTGAGCCGGTAGCCCGTCTTGAACATCCAGCCGACGACGCCGAGCAGGATCAGGATGAAGGCCGCCGTGACGCCGAGGCTGAGGCCGACATTGTCGCTCTGGAGACCGAAGAACGTCCAGCGATAGCCCGAGATCAGGTGCACGACCGGGTTCAGCTGGGCAATGCCGCGCCAGGCTTCGGGCAGCATGTCGACCGTGTAGAATGCGCCGCCGAGGAAGGTCAGCGGCGTCACGATCAGCATCGGGATGAAGTTCAGCTGCTCGAAGCTCTGCGCCCAGATTCCGATGATGAAGCCGAACAGGCTGAAGGCGAAGGATACAAGGATAAGGAAAAGCACCATCTCGAGCGGATGCAGGATGGTGACGGGTACGAAAAGATAGGCCGTGGCCAGAATTACGAGTCCCAGGATCACGGACTTGGTCGCGGCTGCGCCGACGAAGGCGATGACGATCTCCAGCGAGGACACAGGAGCCGACAACAACTCGTAGATCGTGCCGGTGAATTTCGGAAAGTAGATGCCGAAGCTCGCGTTGAAGATCGAGTTGGTGAAGATCGACAGCATGATGAGGCCCGGCACCAGGAAGGAGCCATACTCGATCCCCGGGATGATCATGCCCATGCGGTTGCCGATGGCGGAGCCAAAGACCACGAAATAGAGCGCGGTTGTGATCACGGGTGTTGCGAGGCTTTCGCCGATGGTGCGGAAGAAGCGCACCATTTGAAAACGGTACATCGCCCAGACGCTGTGGCCGTTGAAGGCCGGCACGTTGCGGACGATCGGAGCGTGAGCGGCCGTGGGTTGGCTGGTTGCTGCGTCGGCCATGGGGTCAGCTCCTGACGTCTGCTGATGCGGGCTTCGGCGCATGCACCAGGCTGACGAAAATGTCTTCGAGCGAGGACTGCTTCGTCTCGAGATCTTTGAACAGGATGCCCAGCTCGCTCATGCGGCGGATCAGGGAGGCGACGCCTGTGCGGTCGGCCGTCGTGTCGAACGTGTATTCGAGTCGGTGGCCCTTGTCGGCGAGCGCGAGGTCCCACTCCTTGAGTGTGTCGGGCAGGGCTGCGAGCGGCTCGACAAGCTCGAAATTCACCTGCTTCTTGCCGAGCTTCTTCATCAGCGTCTTCTTTTCCTCGACGAGGATGAGTTCGCCCTTCGTGATGACGCCGACGCGGTCGGCCATCTCCTCGGCTTCCTCGATGTAGTGCGTGGTGAGGATGATGGTGACGCCGCGGTCGCGCATCTTGCGGACGAGCGCCCACATGTCGCGGCGGAGTTCGACATCGACGCCTGCGGTCGGTTCATCGAGGAAGAGGATTTCCGGTTCGTGCGCGAGCGCTTTCGCGATCAGCACGCGGCGTTTCATGCCGCCGGAGAGCGCCTGCAGCTTCTCGTTCTTCTTTTCCCAGAGGGACAGGTCCTTCAGGATCTGTTCGATATAGGCCGGGTTGGCCGGCAGGCCGAACAGCCCGCGCGAATAGGAGGTGACTGCCCAGACGGTCTCGAAAATGTCGATGTGCATTTCCTGCGGCACCAGCCCGATGAGCGAGCGCGCTGCGCGATAGTCCTTGCGCGTGTCGTAGCCAGCGGCCGTGATGTGACCCGTCGTCGGCGTGACGATGCCGCAAACGGCGTTGATCAGCGTCGTCTTGCCCGCGCCATTGGGGCCGAGCAGGGCGAATATCTCACCACGCTGGATATCGAGATCGACGGTCTTCAGCGCCTGCAGGCCACCCTTGTAGGACTTGCTGAGACCGCGAATGGAAAGGACGGGTTGCATGGAGAGGAGGTCCCCGCGGTTTTGTTATGGCTATCGAGCCGGCCGCTCTTGTGGCGGTGTCTGGCATGTGGGCCCCGCTGTAGCCAGTGTCCAGAGGATGGGCGAGGAATATCAAATCCGGCAGCGTCAGGTAATGAGCTTGCCGCGGCGAAAAACGCCTAACTGCCATGACCCTGGCAGCAAGTTCAGTCAGGCAGCCTCCTCACGGTTCGATCGACGTTCCCGTCCTTCACCGTTCGCCAAGCGGGCGGGACGCCGCGTCAGGCCAGAGCGCAGATGGTTGCGCGCAGCTCCGGGATGCCGACGCCCTTCTCGCTCGAAGTGGCGAGAACGTCGGGGTAGGCGGCCGGCTGTTTCTTCAGCGCTTCGGTGGTGGCGGCGATCAGGTCGGGCACTTCCGACTTCTTGATCTTGTCGAGCTTGGTCAGCACGACCTGATACTGGGCCGCTGCGGTATCGAGCTGCTTCATGACGCTGAGGTCGATTTCGCCGACGCCGCGACGCGCATCGATCAGCATGAAGACGCGGCGGAGCTTCGAGCGGCTGCGCAGATAGTCGAGGTTGAGGCGGCCCCACACATCGACGTTCTTGCGGGGGGCCTCGGCGAAGCCATAGCCAGGCAGGTCGACGAGATAGAACTTGCCCTCGGCGAGATCGAAGAAGTTGATCTCCTGCGTACGGCCCGGCGTGTTCGAGGCGCGTGCGAGATTCTTGCGATTGCAGAGCGCATTGATCAGGCTCGACTTGCCGACATTGGAGCGACCGGCGAAAGCGATCTCGGGGCGATCACCGGGCGGCATACCCTCGAGCGCGACGGCGCCCATCACGAACGTGACGGGGCGGCCGAAGAATTTCCGCGCGGCTTCGATCTGGTCTTCGGTGAAGTCGGTCATGGCCAAGTCCGTGGGTATGCCCTCGTCCTTCGAGACGAGCCCTGCGGGCTCTCCTCAGGATGAGCGCTCCGGCGAGCTACCGGTTGCCAGTTGTTACGCCGGCGTTTTCTTCAGCCGCTTGGCCAGCCACTTGTCGAGTTCGGTCTCGACGCCGGTGCGGCGCATGATGATGTACTGCTGCGCGATCGAGATCAGGTTCGACCATACATAGTAGATCACGAGGCCCGAGGCGAAGCCGGCGAACAGGAACAGGAAGACGAGCGGGATCCAGCGCATGATCTGGCGCTGCATCGGATCAGTCGGCGGGGCCGAGAGGCTTTGCAGTCCCACCATGGTGAGGCCGTACAGGATCGGCCAGAAGCCGATGCCCAGCATGCCGCCGATCAGCGGAACCGAGCGCGGATCCCAAGGGATCAGGCCGAACAGGTTGAAGATCGTGGTCGGGTCAGCCGCGGACATGTCGCGGATCCAGCCAATGAACGGCGTATGGCGCATCTCGATCGTGACGTTCAGCACGTGGAAGAGCGCCCAGAACACGAACATGGTCGGGATCAGCGGCAGGCAGCCGGCGACGGGGTTGACCTTCTCGCGCTGGAACAGCTTGGCCTGTTCCGAGCGCATGCGTTGCGGGTCGGCGGCGAAGCGTTCCTGGATGCTCTTCATCTCGGGCTGGATCAGCCGCATCTTCGACATGGATTTGTACATGTTGTACTGCAGCGGGAAGAACAGCGTCTTCACCACGACAGTTAGCGCGAGGATGGCGAAGCCGAAGAAGCCAAGCCAGCTCTGCAGCAGCATCAGCAGCCAGAAGAACGGCTTGGTGATGAAGAACAGGAAGCTCCAGTCGACCGCATCGGTGAAGGCGGGGATGCCTTCCTTGTTCTCGTAGCGGTCCAGCACCGGCACGCGCTTGGCGCCGGCGAAGACGCGCGCTTGCTTGGTGATCGATTTGCCGGGCTCGATAACATAGGGAGTGAGCGCATAGCCGGCTGTGAACGTGGTCTGACCGTTGAGCTTCTCCGTCCCGACGATCATCTGGACTTCTTCTTTCTGCTCCGGGATCGTCGCAGCCATCCAGTATTTCGTCGTCAGGGCGTTCCAGCCGCCAGTCACGCTTTTCGAGACCGCCTTGCCCTGGTTCATGTCGTGATAATTGACCATCTGGTTCTTGTCGGTACCGTAGACGCCGAGCGCGCCGCGGTGGGCGCCGACTTCGGCGTGCGGCGTGTTGATCAGGTCGTTGGTCATCACCTGACGCAGCTGGGATTTCTGAGCGAGCGTGACGGCCGTCGTGCCGGTATTGGTGACGGTGTCGTCGACGGTGAACATGTAGTCGGCGTCGATGGTGATCGTGCGCTCGATGCGGACAAGGTCCGTCGTGTAGGCGAGCTTCAGCGGATTCTCGGGCGTCAGCGGGCCCGTGCTGGTCTGTGTCCACAGGACCTGGTCGGTCGTGGTCGACGGCGTGGTCCAGGCTACGGTGGCGTAGAAGGCGCTCGCGGTGTCGGCTGGCGCGAGAAGCTTGATCTCGCCCTTGGGATTCTTCGCGTCCTTGTCGCCGATCGTCTCATAGTAATTCTTGAGTGACACGTCATCGATGCGCGCGCCGAGCAGCGAGATCGAACCTTCGATCGACGGAGCGGCGACAGCCACACGCTGTCCTGACCCCAACTCGGCGGTCACGACTTCGTCGCGTTGGCGGAGGGTGGGGGTGGGGGAGGCGGCCTGGACGACGGCGTTTTCTTTCGCCTGCGCCGTCGCGGCCTCGCGCGCCCTCTGCTGGGGCTCCAGCACGAAGATGTTGTAGACCATGAACAGGCCGAAGCACAGGACGAGCGCCAGCAGGAGATTGCGCTGCTCTTGCTGTTCCATGGAGATCAGGTCCTGGTTGCGGAAGCGCCATCGCCGGCAGGGAGCAGGCGGCGGCGGAGGCTTATCAATGCGATTTCCATATCGTCAAGCAAACGCGGCCACGGGGCCTCTGCGGTGTCCTGACGGGCGATGAAGACATAGTCGGCTCCGGCGACCCCGAGATGGGGCAGGAGCATGCGGGCGGCCTCGCGCAGGCGGCGGCGCGCCCGGTTGCGGGCGACCGAATTGCCGATCTTCTTGGTGGTGGTGAATCCTTCGCCGGCGATGGGCCGGCCGGGATCGCGGCGGCGGCCCTGGACGACGATCAGCTTGCGCCGTTCGCTGTAACCGTTTGCCACGAACAGAAATTCACGCCGTAACCGGAGGCGTTGGACCCCAAGCGGCGGCGTGTTTCTGTCTATCGGGAGGGGCCGTGAGGCCCCGGAAGATGCTAGGCGCTCAGCCGCTTGCGGCCCTTGGCGCGACGAGAAGCCAGGATTTTCTGGCCGTTCTTGGTCGCCATGCGCGCGCGGAACCCGTGGCGCCGCTTGCGCTTCAGGTTGCTCGGCTGAAAAGTCCGTTTGGTGGACACGGGTCACTGCCCCTTATTCCTTCAGGAAGGCGGGGGAACTACATGGCCGCTCCGGGCAAGTCAAGCGCGCGGTAACCGCTTTCCCGAACGCCCGCCCCCTGCGACGGCATTGCAGCTGTTCCCGCAACCTGTCATCTGGGAAAGATGACTGTGCCGCTAGGTAAGCAGGACTACGGTCACGGACTAATATAAAGAGATGCGGCCCGCACTCTCCAGTTTCCTTTGAAACTGGGCTGCGCAGGCGCCGCCGGTATGGAAACGCCCAGGGGACGACAGCTGAGCGAGGCGAACGACCTTCAACGGGTTGATGCCCCGGCGGACGCGCCGGCAGGCCCGAAGAAGCGATTCTTCTCGGGGCTGCGCGGCCGACTGCTGCTTTTGACCACAGGTTTTGTGCTGTTCGCGATCCTGCTGGCTTATCCAGTGCTCGCAGCAGGCTTCCGAAGCACCTGGCTGCTCCAGCGCGGTCAGGCCGCCCAGATCGCCGCCCTTGCGGTCGAAGCCGCCCCCGATGGGCGTGTCAGCGAGGAATTGTCGCGCCAGCTGCTGGAGAGTGCGCAGGTCGTCTCGGTCGCTGTACAGGCGCAGGACTTTCGCGGCGAGATCCTGCCGCCTTCCGTGGAGATCGGCGGCGAACTGATCCCCATCGACATGCGCAACCAGTCGCTGATCGATGGCGTGGTGGGTGTGTTCGAGCACATGCTTGCCCCACGCGGCCGCTTTCTGCGCGTCATCGTCGAGCCGGCGCTGAAACGCGACGAGACCATGGAAGTCATCGTGCCGGAGGCCGCGCTGAAGCAGGCGCTGATCGCGTTCTCGCGTACGCTGCTGGTGTTCTCTGTTCTCGTCGCCGCGCTGGTCGGGGGGCTCGTCTATTTTGCGATCTATCGTCTTGTCGTGCGGCCGATGGACCGGCTGACGGACAACATTGTACGCTTTGCGAGTGCGCCGGAGGGTGCCGACGTCGATCCGGCGCCGGGCGGCAGTGATGAGATCCGCCGCGCCAACGCCGCGCTGCAGTCGATGCAGACAACTGTCTCGGCCGCGTTCCGGCAACGCAAGCGGCTGGCCGAACTTGGCGAGGCGGTAGCGAAGATCAACCACGACCTGCGCAACTCGCTCGCAGCGGCGCAGATCGTATCCGAAGGCCTTGCCCAATCCGAAGACCCGCGCGTGAAGCGCGCAGCCCCGCGCCTCGAACGCGCCATCCAGCGCGCGCTCAACCTCGCCGAGGCGACGTTGAGTCACGCGCGCGCCGAACCATCGGCGCCTAATCTCGCGCAGGTGAACCTGGTCGCGGTGATGGGCGAGGCGGTCGTCGAGGGGCTTGCGGGATGTGATGCGGTCGAGTGGAGCGTCGATGCGACGGGTCCGGTGATGGCGATCGCTGACGCCGATCACGTGCATCGCATTGTCGCCAATCTCGCGCGCAACGCGGGAAGGGCGATCAAGGAACAGAAGGGCCGCGTCCTCTCTGGCAAGATCGAGGCGCGTGTTTTCCGCGATGGCTCAAACGCCGTCGTTGAGATCGTCGACAATGGACCGGGCATTCCCGCCAATCTTGCGAAAGGCCTTTTCCAGCCCTTCGCCGGATCGGCCTCGCGCGGTGGCGCAGGGCTCGGCCTCGCCATCGCCCGGGAACTGGCGCGCGGCATGAAGGGTGAGCTTGAGCTCGCCTCCAACACGGATTGTGGCGCGGTGTTCCGCCTGCGCGTGCCGGCGTCGTCATAGGCTTTTGCGACGGCGGCTGTTACAAGACCGGCCATGCTGGACCGTCACTCATGATCGACCTGTTTGGATGGAGCGATGCGCTGCAGGCCGCATTCGCGCCGTATGCCGCACAAGGGTTCGTACCCGGGCGCGTGCTGGCGCAACACCGTGGCCTGTGGCGCGTGATAACGGCCGAAGGCGAGCGCACCGCGCGGCTGTCCGGGCGCTTCGCCGGCGACGCGGCACCGGGCGAACATCCGGTGGTCGGCGACTGGCTTGCGGTCAGCAATGATGGATCACCTGACGAAGTGATCGTCCACGCGCTCATCCCGCGCCGCAGCGTTTTTTCGCGGAATGCGGTGAGCGGTGGTGGGGTTCAGGTGATCGCAGCCAATGTGGATGTCGCACTTCTCGTTGCGGCATTGAATGCGGATCTCAACCTGCGACGGCTGGAGCGGTATCTGGTGGCGGCGCGTGAGAGCGGGGCAGCGCCTGTTATCGTGCTGACGAAGACGGACCTGAGCGCCGACCCCGTCAAGGAGATCTCGCATGTCGAGGAGGTCGCGGGCGGCGCGCCGGTCGTGGCGCTGTCCGCGCTGACCGGTGATGGTCTCGATGGTCTGACGCCCTGGCTCAAGTCGGGGATGACCGCGGCGCTGCTGGGCAGTTCGGGTGCGGGCAAGTCCACGCTGCTGAACGCGCTGGCGGGCGCGAAACTGATGGACACAGGCGCCATTCGCGACAGTGATGATCGCGGCCGCCACACCACAACGCACCGCGAACTCTTCCGCCTGCCGAGTGGCGCGTTGCTGGTGGACACGCCCGGCATGCGCGAGTTCAGCGTGCTGGCGGGCGACGCGGCCCTGGAGGCGAGTTTTGCCGATATCGTCGAGTTGTTCCCGCAATGCCGCTTTGGAGATTGCAAACATACGACAGAGCCGGGGTGCGCCGCGCTGGCGGCGCTGGCCGATGGCTCACTGAGCGATGAACGATGGCGCGCCTATCTGAAGCTGCAGAGTGAACTTGCTTTCGAAGCGCGGAAGGCCGACCCCGCCGCCGAAGCCGCACACCGCAGGCATTGGAAGCAGCTGAACAAGTCCCAGCGTGCCCGCAATAAGATGCGACGCGACATCGAAGAAGACTAGGCAGCGATGCGCTCGCTCTGAACTGCGCAAAGAAGGAGGACCCGCGCTGTTCACGCGGGCCCTCATGTGAACGCTAACAGGTGTCGGGATGGTCAGCTTCCGGTATGCTCAGGATCAGCTCGGGGATTTCGTGATGTCGTCAGCCGGCGATTTGTCTAGCGCGCGGACTGTGGTGAGATGCGCGTCGACGGTGGTGATCATCTTGGCGGCGAACGCGCGCAGGCCGGCGTCTTTGCCGTTCTCGGAATAACCCTTCACGAGATTCAGCGAGTTCTCGTGCGCCTCGGTTTGTTGGTCGATGTAGCCGTCATCGAAGTCTTCGACCTTGGCGTTGCGAAGCGCTTCAAGCTTGCCCATGAAGTCGTTGTTCATCGCCGTCGGCGCCGTCACCATTGCGGCGGTGGAGAGGGATTGCAGCTCTCCCAGCGCCGTCGTGTGAGCATCGACCAGCATCTTTGCGAAGTCTTTCACGGGCTGAACCTTGGAGCGCTCGAGCGCGATCTTGCTGGCCTCGATCTCAAACATGTTCGAGTTCACGGCCTTCTCGACAAAGTCGGTTGTGCCGGAATCGACGGCCGCGGTTTCGGCAGGGGCAGCCATTGGCGTTTCTGCCGGTACGGCCTGGCTGGCGGTGTTTTCGGGGCCTGAGCAGGCAGCCGTTGCAACGGCCATGACAGAGGCGGCGAGAAGCATGGAGAGCTTGGCGTTGATCAAGGGATGTACTCACGTGATATCGGGCGGCTCCAGCGTGGAGCTGCATCCCCGACACAACGTGAGGCCATATTCCCGGTTCCGTGGAACTCGGGCGGTCTAGATGAATATGCAGTCAGGTTCCCTGCTTGGCAGGAAGCCTACTTCACGGCTTCGATCGCCACGCCCTCGCGGCGCGGATCGGCGCCGCCTTCAAGGCGATCCTTGCGCGCGACGATGAGGTTTAGGCCCGAGACTTCGCCGGACACTTCCTGCGTCTTGAAGCCGGCGCGGGTGAGCGCATCGAGCCACGTCTTGCCGTTGGGATTTACGCCAGCCTTCGCGTCCGATGTTTCGACGCGAACAATTGGGCCGCGCGCGACGATGTTGGGTAGCGCGCTGGCTTCCTGCGCGGTAGCGCCCCAGTCGAGCACGGCAGCGAGCGTCTTCGACACATAGCCGACGATGGAGTTGCCGCCAGGCGAACCTGTCACCAGGAAGACGTCACCGCTCTTGTCGAACACGATGGTAGGCGACATGGAGGAGCGCGGGCGCTTGCCCGGCCCCGGCGCGTTGGCGACCATCTTTCCGCCAAGCGTCGGCGGGCGGGTGAAGTCGGTCAGCTGGTTGTTGAGCAGGAAGCCATTGGTCCAGCGCTGCGAGCCGAAGGGACCCTCGACGGTTGCGGTGAAGGATACCGCGTTGCCCTCGAAATCGACAAAGGACAAATGCGTCGTGCCGGGCGACGCGGCATTGATGTCGCGGCCCCACATGTCGATGATCGGCTTGTTGTGCAGGACTGCGCCGGGATCGCCCGGTTGCGGCGCATCACCGGGCTTGAAGCCGCTGCTGGCGCGCGATTTCAGATAGGTAGGGTTGAGCAGGTCGGCGACGGGGACGGTCACGGCGTCCGGATCGGCGACGTAGTGATCGCGATCGGCATAGCCGAGCTGCTGGGCCAGAACAAAGTCGCGCAGGTTGGCTTCCGGCGTTGCGTCGGGGCTGGCCGTGGAGATCAGGTCATAAAGCGACATGATCTGGTTCATCGCGACGCCGCCGGAAGACGAGGGCGGGGCGGAGCAGATCTTGTAGTCGCGGAAGGGGCCGCACATCGCCGGCTTCTGCAGCACGCGGTAGGCGGCAAGATCCTGGAGCGAGAGGTCGCCCTGGATATCACCGCCGTGAACAGCGTTGACGATGTTCTGCGCGATGGCGCCGGAGTAGAACGCGGCAGGTCCATCTTTCGCGACGGCGCGCAGTGTGGCGGCGAATTCCGGATTGGTGCGCTTGTCGCCGATGGCGAGCGCCTTGCCGTTCGGGAAGAAGTAGGCTGCGGTCGCCGGGTTCTTGCCGAGCGGACCGGACTGGAAGCGTGCGCTCAGCGAGTTCGCGAGACGGGGGGAGACGATGAAGCCTTCGTCGGCGAGCTTGATCGCCGCATCAAAGTCGGCGCCCCAGGATAGTTTGCCGAATTTCTCGTGCGCTGCCTTGTAGAGCGCAACTGCACCCGGCGTGCCGACCGATTTGCCGGACAGGATCGCTTCGACGAAGCCGAGGTTCTTGCCGCTGACAGTGAAGTAGTCGGCGGTTGCCGTCATCGGCGCCGTCTCGCGGCCATCAAACACCGTGGTGGTGTTGGACTTGCGGTCATAGACCACCATGTAGCCGCCGCCGCCGAGGCCGGAGCTTTGCGGCTCGACAAGGGCAAGCACGGTATGAGCTGCGATGGCGGCGTCAACGGCGCTGCCGCCCGCATTCATCGCGGCGATGGCGGCGTCGACGGCGCGCTTGTCAGCGGCAGTCGCCATGGCATGTCCCGACAGGCGCCATTCCGCTGGGGTTTTTGCAGCCGGAGGGCTGGTGCAGGCATACGTCAGGCCGATCGTGGCCAGGGTTGTAAAGCCGGCAAGCAAGGTCTTGCGCATGCAGATGGCGCTCCATATTGCGCTGAGCGCGTTCGCTCGTCATAGAGCCCCATATAGTGTTGGATGGCGACGGCAACTCGTCCCACTGTTAAGCCCTGCAAAATGACGGATTCTGCTGGATGAGCGCGCGACCCGGCCCCCTGAATCTCATCACCGATGTCGGCGGCCTCCTGGTCGGTTCGGCGGACGATACCCGTATCGCCACTGGCGTCACGGTGATCCGGCCAACCCAGAGGGCTGTCGCAGCCGTGGTTGTCGCGGGCGGGGGCCCCGGAACACGCGAAACCGACGCATTGGCTGCGGATACTCTGGTAGATGCAATCGACGCCATCGTGCTGTCCGGAGGGTCGGTCTATGGCCTTGCCGCAGCGGACGGCGTGGCGGCTTTGCTTGGGGCGCAGGGCGAAGGATTTGCGCTGATCCAGAACCCTTCCGTGCCGGTCTCGCCAATCGTGCCCGCTGCCATCCTCTATGATCTGGCGAATGGCGGCGACAAGGCCTGGGGCGAGACGCCTCCCTATCGCGCGCTGGGCATGGCGGCGTTGAAGGAGGCGAACCGAAGCTTTGAACTGGGCCGCGCCGGCGCTGGCTTTGGTGCGCGCGCCGGGGGCGAGCCGGGCGGACTTGGATCGGCGAGCATCGTGACCCATGACGGCGTTTCGGTCGGCGCGATCGCTGCCGTCAACGCGCACGGATCGGTCATGATGCCCGGTACCAAGGCGTTCTGGGCCTGGCCGTTTGAGCAGGATGGCGAGTTCGGCGGCGCGCGGCCGCCCGCAGATTTCACCCTCGACCTCGATGATTGGGGCGGCGCCAAGAGCAATCCCGGAATGTGGAATGCGGCCCCAGCGTCAGGCGGTCGAACGAACACCACGATCTGCTGTGTTGCCACCAACGTCACGCTGACCCCGCCAGAGGCGCAGCGCGTCGCCAAGATGGCGATGGCGGGCGTCGGCAGGGCTGTGCGGCCAGCCTTTGCCCCGTTCGATGGCGACGTGGTCTTCTGCCTGTCAACGGGACAGGTCGAACGAACCGAATTGCGGCCGTTCGTGATCGCCCGGATTGGCGAGTTGGCGGCCGGGTGTCTGGCGCGTGCGATCGCCCGAGGGGTATACGCTGCGCGGGTCTAGGCTGCGGCGCGCTTGCTGTCCGGGGCTGCAGGGTCGTTCGCGGTTTGCGGCTCTGTCTGCGGCAGGGATTCGGCGGTGGCGACAGGGAAGGTGAGCCTGAAGGTCGCGCCGGGGGCGTCTGTACGCACGAACTCCGCCGTGCCGGCGTGCGCGCTCATGATGCGGCGGACGATGGAAAGGCCGAGACCCGCGCCCTTTCCATCTCCGAACTTGCCACGCGAGTGACGGTTGAAGATCTTCTCGTACGCACCTTCCGGGATGCCTCGGCCTTCATCCGTGACCGAGATTGATGGCGGGTTGTGCGCGACTTGCACCGTAACGGACTTGCCGCGCGGAGTATATTTCAGCGCGTTCTCGATCAGGTTCTTCAGCGCGTGGCTGATCGCATCGGCATCGCCGCGAACTGTGGCGCCGACATTGCTGTCCTCATAGCCGAGATCCACGCCCGCGCGGATCGCGAGCGGTGTCATGTTGGATACGACATCGCGGGCAAGGTCAGCCAGGTTGGCGCGCGCGTCGGACGGCAGCACCAGCCGCTCCGCGTTGGCGGATGCCAGAAGCTGGCTCGCGAGGCGGATCAGGCCGTCGACTTCTTCGACCATGCTGTCCTTGTCGACATTATCGCCGTCGAGTTCGAGGCGCGCCTTCACGATCGCGAGTGGCGTGCGGAGCGCGTGGGCGGCGTCCTGCAGGAACTGCTTTTCAGCCTCGATAGAGGCACGGAGCTTCTCCAGCGTGATATTCAGCGCCTTGACGAGTTCAGTGACTTCCTGCGGCGCTCCCTTGGGGTCGAGTGGGCGGATGTCTTCCATCGTCTGTACGCGCTTGGCCTGGTCGGCCAGAGATTGAAGCGGCAGCAGGGTGCGCCGAATGGTGGCGGACACGAAGAAGGTGATCAGGAAGGTGAAAGGCACCAGCGGCAGAACGATGTGCATCAGCGCTTCGCCCATGGCGAGGCCGAAGAGCAGGCCGCCTGGATCAGAGTTCGCTACGGCTATGATGTGGCGCGTGACGCCATCCTTCACGAATGTCTTGCCGGCCTGCCATCCGCCCTTGTGGGTGGGAGCGTCCCATTCCGCCGGAGGAAGACCGAGGGGGAAGTCCGCGCGGTCGACCTGGCCGCTGACCGATGAGCCGATCAACTCGCCGTTGCCATCGAGGACGTACCACTCATAGGCGTCCGGAAAACGCGTGAAGAGGTCGTGGTGCGTATCGATCGCCTGCAGCAAGTCTTCACCGTCGGCATCGAACGGCATGTCGCGCGAAATATCGCTGGCAAGACCGAACACCGTGCGCTGCTGCAGTTCCGGAATGTCATAGCCATAGTGAACCGTGACGGATCCAGTCACGAGCACCGCCATCAGGAGCGAGATCCCGATGATGCGCGACCTGAGGCGCCGGGACAGCGACCATCCGGCCGGCTGGGTTTTGGTGGCCGTTTCACGCATTTTCTGAAACCACGAGTACGTAGCCCACACCGCGCACGGTGCGCACCTCGACGCCCGCGTCGGCGGCGGTCAGGAACGTGCGCAGACGATAAATGCTGGCCTCAAGCGCATTCGGTGTGACTTCGGCGGTCGATTCGTAGACTGAATCTTCCAGATGCGTTCGCGTGCAGACCTTGCCCGGCCGCCGCATCAGGGCGACGAGAAGCTGGCTCTCGCGACGGGGGAGCGGCGTGTTGTAGCCCTCGGCCGTCACAAGGCCGGACTTCTGATCGAACGCCAGACGTCCCACGCGGATGACCTCGACATTGAGACGATCCGGGCGACGCAGGATGGCGCGGCAACGCGAGATCATCTCGCTCAGTTCGAACGGCTTCACGAGATAGTCATCGGCGCCGTCGTCGAGCCCTGCAATGCGATCGTTGAGTCCGCCGCGCGCGGTAAGCACGATTACCGGGGTGTGGATGCGAGCGGCGCGTATCCGGCGCAGGAAGTCGATGCCGTCGCCGTCGGGCAGGCTGAGGTCCAGGAGGATCAAATCGTAAGGCGATGTCGCCAGCAGCGCGTCTGCTTCCTCAATGGTGGGCGCGAGATCGCTCACATACTGCGCGCGCCGCATCGCTTCACGAATGGCCGCGCCGAGTTTCGGCGTGTCTTCGATTATAAGAACTTTCACCGGTCAGTCTCGCTTCATCAGCTTGGCGTAAGTTTAGCGCCCAACTTCTTACAGGTCATCCACGATGACACAGGCACGGCGTGGCAGGTGCGAGGCTTGTGCCGCAACATGGTGCATTTCGGACGGGCGGTACTTCATTCGCCCGGAGACTACCTCACAGGGATTAACTCCGCCTCCACGCTGGGGATTTGATTTGCTCCAGATGTTGGCTCCGCCCGGCGGGGGGCCTTGATCCATATGGATAATTTTTCCTGGTTGGTTGAGGCGCTTCCAGCCTCTCGGGTTCCTTTGTCGCGTCGTCAGATTCTCATCAGAGACTGATGGTTCGTTGTTTGATTACGGGTTTTGCTGCCGGCATTGCTACAACGGCTGCAGTCGAACCTTCTTTCCGTGACAAGCGGGTGACCAGCCTTCTGTCACGAAAGCGGCGCTGACCGGGTCTCCCCACCAGATCCAGTCAGCGCCGCATCGCTTTCCGGCTGACGCCGCGCGATCTGTGGACTTGCCGGCGCGCCTCCCAAGCTGCGCCCGCTGGCAGGATCGGCAGCGGCAGTCTGTTCATCCATCAGCGCGAAGGATTCCGTGTGCGGCATGGACCTGGCGATACCTGCCAAACGCAGGATCGCGATTGTGGACGACGATCGATGCTTATGCCGCGAGACCCGAGGTCGTAGGGCGAGTACGCGGAGGGATTGCAGACGATGCTGCGTCACTGCACGCGCCGCCTTGTGCGAGTTCCTGCAGCGTATGCCGGCGCGCGATGCGGCAATGGTAGAGCGATGTCATCTCGATCCAGCCGCGACGCTGAAATTCACTCATCTTGCGCGAGACGGTCTCAAGCCTGAGGCCGAGAAACTCAGCCATATCTCCGCGACGCATGGGGAGGTCGAAATCGCCTCCATGCGTTGCGTCGCAAAGATCGGCCACAGAGAGCAGGAAGCTCGCCAGTTTCTGTTCCGCCGACTGTGCCCCGACAGCTGCAAGTTGGGCCTGTGCGGCGCCAAGCTGACGTCCCACCTGGCGAAGCAGTTGTTCGGCAAGCAACGGATCGCGCTGGCAGATGTCCTTCAGCGACCTACCTGGAATAGTACGCAGCGTGACGGGTGTGATCGTCTCACAACCATTGGCGTAGGTGTCATCGCTTTCGAGCCCGAGGATCGAGCCTGCATTCGCAAAGCCTACGACCTGGCGCTGGCCGTCGATCAGCGTGCGATAGAGCTTTACCCATCCGCTCTCGACCACATAGAGGCTGGACCGGTCATCGCCTTCGTAAAAGATGTGCTCGTGGACTCGGATCTGCTTGACCTGCCCGGGCCTCGCGTCTTCGATCCTGCCGAATGAAGCCTGCGTGAGTGAGTCGATACGACCGCCAGCGATGCACATTGAGATGGTCCTTGTCCGGTTCCAATGCGAGAACCGTGTCTGTCCAACCATGCAGCGGTTTGCCGAAGTGTGTCTGACTTTGTGACAAAGCGTGACAATGGGCCAGTGAAGGGGCAATTCGGCTATTCTGGAGCGGGTTTCAGCGCATTTGCCGCAGGCCTGCGCCGAGGCAGCGCCCACTCAGATAGCGAGACTGTGCGTGCCCGGCTTCGGTGCAAAACCGGGGTCGAAACAGGCAGCCACGTTCCGGGAATACGGCCTGCCCCGTGCCGACACGGTGAGTGTACTTCCGTGGAGGCCAACCAGGCCCGCCTGGATCAGCGGCGCCAATTTCGGATAGACGGCGTCCTTCATGTTCGCGTCGAGCTTGACTTCGAAATCGCATAGCACCCGTTCGATAAGCTGAGCGATCGAGATGTCCTCCCGCGTCGGTTTCAGTCCGCGGACAACTGGCGACCGTCCTTCACCAAGGCTTGAGCGATAGGCCGCAGTGTCGGGTGTGTTCTGGTAGAAAATTTCAGGCAGCGACGAGATCGCCGAGGCGCCGAGACCGATCAAGGCGTCACAATCGTCGTCAGTGTAACCCTGGAAATTGCGATGAAGCTGGCCGTTGCGCTCGACTTTCGAGAGCGAGTCGCCTGGAGCCGCGAAGTGGTCGAAGCCGACCGCGACATAGCCTGCGGATGTCAGCGTGCGTGCAGCCACTTCAGCCTGCCGGAAACGTGCTTCCCCTGTGGGAAGATCCTCAAGTCGGAACGCCTTTTGATACCTCTTCATCCACGGCACATGCGCATAGCCGAAGACGGCGATCCGGTCGGCGTCCTGTGTCGAGGCGAAGAGCGCGGTCTCGACGACATCTGCGAGGGTCTGGCCTGGCAGGCCGTACATCATGTCGATGTTGATGCTTTCGACGCCAGCGCGCCGCAGCATGCGGATCGCGTTTTCGATCACCGATTTTGGCTGGATGCGGTTGATGCGCTTCTGCACATCGGCATTCAGGACCTGGACACCGAGGCTCGCGCGGGTGAGCCCGGCACCTGCAAACGCCTGAATCAGACCCGGTGAAATCCCGCGCGGGTCAAGCTCGACGGCGATGTCGGCGAGGGGCGACAGGTCGAAATGCGCACGAATCGCGGCGAACAACTGATCCACCTGTTGCGGCGACAGGATATCAGGTGATCCGCCGCCAAAGTGTATCCGTGTAACACGGGCGCCGGAAGGCAAATCGGAAGCGACGAGGGCGATTTCTGCCTTGAGCGCCGCGATATACGTATCGATTGGGTCTGCGACAGTCGGCACCGAGGTGTGGCAACCGCAATACCAGCAGAGCTTCTGGCAGAAGGGAATGTGAAGGTAGAGCGAAATGGCGGCGCCGACGGGTAGGCGCGCGCGCGCGGCGCTGGCGGCGGCGCCGTCGACGTCGGCTGAGAAACGGTTGGCTGGCGGGTAGCTCGTGTATCGCGGCAGCTGTTCAGACGCGAACTCGGGCAGGTAATCCCACAGGTCTTCCCGGCTGCGAGCGCGATAGGTAAGCTCGCTCATAGACGCACCATCGTGCCGGCGTTCATGACACTGCGCGTGATGAGCAGGCTTGCAATCGCGAGGCCCATCACAACCGCCCCTGCGACGGCGATCACGCAACCGGCGCAGTGAGCATGGGCATCAAACAGCGCTGCCCCGGGCGAAGCTTTGCTACACGATGCGCTGGCGAGATCCATCTCCATTCCGCTCTCGCAGGAACGAATGAAGACGCCCGTGACCGTGGTCGCTACGCCGGACAGGAATACGGCCAATTGCTTCACGAGCGTCTCCACCTTGCGGTCGCGGCGGATTGGGGACGGAGCGACCGTGCATGCTGTGTAGGCGTCAACGTCTTTGCCGCTTTGCGATGGATCAAGCTGCGCGGATTGACGTCGTGTCAAAGCCCGCCCGCTGCGCCTCCACAGGGGAGAGCGCACCGCATGAGAGGGCAGTTCATGGCGGCCGCATTTTCCCGCGAGCGGGTCGACATCAGCACACTTGCTGTCGGCCTCATGATGCTGATCGTGCTGATCCTGTCTTTCAGTGGAGCAGCAAATGCAGTGGATCCCGCGTTTCGTGCGCACGCCTTCATATTCGTGATTGCCTCTGCGATCGGACTTGCAGGTCTGCTTGGCTGGCATGAACTCTCAGAGCGTCAGCCGCGTTTCGACAAGACCTTCTACGAAGACGGGATTGTAAAGGCAGGCATCGCCGCGACGATGTTCTGGGGTATCGCAGGTTTTCTGGTTGGCCTGATCATCGCGCTGCAGCTGACCTTTCCGAATCTCTTCTACTTCCCCGAACTCGGCTGGACGAATTTCGGCCGCTTGCGTCCGCTGCACACGTCCGCTGTGATCTTCGCCTTCGGCGGCAACGCCCTCATCGCAACGTCGTTCTATGTCGTGCAGCGTACCTGCCGCACGCGCCTCGCTGGCGGCATGTGGCCGTGGTTTGTGTTCTGGGGCTACAACCTGTTCATTGTGGTCGCCGGCACCGGCTATCTGATGGGCGTCACCCAGTCGAAGGAATACGCCGAACCGGAATGGTATGCCGACATCTGGCTCACCATCGTCTGGGTTACCTACCTCGCAGTTTTTGTCGCCACAATTCTCCGCCGTAGAGAGCCGCATATCTACGTGGCGAACTGGTTCTACCTCGCCTTCATCGTCACGATCGCGCTGCTGCATCTCGTCAACAACCTGTCCATCCCGATCAGCCTCGCCGGATCGCGATCGGTATCAGTTTTCAGCGGCGTGCAGAGCGCGCTGATCCAGTGGTGGTACGGCCACAACGCTGTCGGCTTCTTCCTGACCGCCGGCTTCCTCGCGATCATGTACTACTTCATTCCGAAGCGCATCGATCGACCGGTGTGGTCCTACCGCCTGTCGATCGTCCACTTCTGGTCGCTGATCTTCATCTACATCTGGGCGGGGCCTCACCACCTGCACTACACGGCGCTGCCGCAGTGGGCGCAGACGCTCGGCATGACGTTCTCGATCATGCTGTGGATGCCCAGCTGGGGCGGCATGATCAACGGCCTGATGACGCTATCCGGCGCCTGGGACAAGCTGCGCACGGATCCCGTTGTCCGCATGCTTGTTGTGTCGGTAGCGTTCTACGGTATGGCGACCTTCGAAGGTCCGGTCATGTCAGTACGAGAAGTGAACGCTCTCTCGCACTATACCGACTGGGGCATCGGGCATGTGCATTCCGGCGCGCTGGGATGGGTGGGCTTCGTCACCTTCGGCGCCCTGTACTGCATGACGCAATGGGTCTGGAAGCGCGATCGTCTCTACTCCAACGCGCTGGTCGAATGGCATTTCTGGATCGCGACCATCGGCATCGTTCTCTACATCACGTCCATGTGGGTGTCCGGCATCATGGAAGGCCTGATGTGGCGCGCCTACAACCAGTTCGGTTTCCTTGAATACTCCTTCATCGAAACTGTCAGCGCCAAGCACGTCTCGTACATCATCCGCGCCCTCGGCGGTGGGCTCTATCTCTCCGGTGCGCTGATCATGGTCTACAACCTCGTGCGTACTGCGCGCGGCGACGTTCCCGCTGACGAGCGGCGGAAGTTGCGCGCCACGCCCGCCATTCAACCTGCCGAATAGGAGGCACGCATGGCGACGCGCCAGAGCAAGCTGTTCAACAAGCACAAGCTATTCGAAAAAAACACCTTCATACTTCTGCTGGGTATCCTGGTAGTTGTGGCCATAGGCGGCCTGATCGAGATCGTGCCGCTGTTCTATCTCAGGAACACGATCGAGAAGGTTGAGGGGATGCGGCCTTACACGCCGCTCGAACTCGCGGGTCAGAACATCTATATGCGCGAAGGTTGCAATGTCTGCCACTCGCAGATGATCCGCCCCCTCCGCGATGAGGTTGAACGCTACGGCCATTACTCGCTCGCAGCCGAGAGTATGTACGACCACCCCTTCCAGTGGGGTTCAAAGCGTACTGGACCGGATCTCGCCCGCGTCGGGGGAAAGTATTCTGACGACTGGCACAGGGACCACTTGATCAATCCGCGCGCGCTTGTGCCGGAGTCGATCATGCCTCCCTACGCGTTTCTCGCCGGCAGGCCTTTGGATCTCTCGACCATTCAGGACCAGATGCGTACGCTGAAATTTGAGGGCGTGCCTTACACGACGCCGATGATCGGCGCGGCGCTCGACAACGCGATGGCCCAGGCGGGCGGCGACAACGACGTCGAAGGCTTGCGCAAGTCCTATGACGCGATCGCGGGCAGGGAAGGCACCGTGCCTGTCCGAAACTTCGACGGCGAGGACGGCGACCCGACCGAGCTCGATGCGTTGATTGCCTATCTGCAGATGCTTGGCACGCTGGTCGATTTCAAGACCTACGAAGCCGGCGATCTCTCGAACCAGAGGTAGCGCACATGACGTACGAAGGCTTGTCTTCCTTCGCGCAGACCTGGGGCACGCTGTATTTCACGGCGATCTTCTTCTGCGCACTCGCCTACGCGCTCTGGCCACGCAACGGACAGGGCTTCCGCCGGGCCGCTCAACTCCCCATTACCGAAAAGGACAACGGCGATGACCGACCGCTTGCCTGAGATTGATACGCACAGCCAGGTGGAAACGACCGGGCACGAGTGGGACGGCATCAAGGAGTTGAACAACCCTCTGCCGCGGTGGTGGTTGTTCATCTTCTGGGCAACAATCGTGTTCGCCGTCGTCTGCTGGGTGCTCATGCCAGCCTGGCCAGCGCCTCCTGGCATGCAGGGAAACACTCGCGGCATCTGGGGCCAGTCCGACCGTGCAACTGTCGCAGCCGACGTATCCGAAACTGCAAAAAAGCGCACCGAACTCGCCAGCCGGCTATCTGCCGTCGACGCAAGCGTCATCCTGCAGGACCACGAACTGAGCCAACTTGCGCTTGGCCTTGGTGAAAGTGCCTTCGGCGACAATTGCGCAACCTGCCACGGCACGGGCGGGCGCGGCGCCAAAGGCTATCCCAGGCTGGCCGACGACATCTGGCTGTGGGGCGGCAGTCTCACAGACATAGAAACGACGATCCGACACGGAATTCGGTCAGACGATCCGGAGGCCCGTGTAAAGGATATGCCCGCATTTGGTCGCGATGAGTTTCTGACCTCGGGCGAGATCAAGGATCTGGTGGAATTCGTCACCGCCATTTCGGGTCGCAAGGCAAATCCTGCCGCTGTCGAGCGCGCGCGCCCTGTCTTCGATGCAAATTGCGCGACTTGTCATGGCGCTGATGCGCGCGGTGATCGCACGCAGGGGGCTCCCAATCTCACCGATGCTGAATGGCTCTATGGGGGCGATCGTGAGACACTCCAGCGCACGATCTTTGGTGCGCGGCGCGGTGTGATGCCCGCATGGACTGCGCGTCTCGATCCCGCGACGATCCGGGCGCTCGCGGTCTACGTTCATTCCCTCGGAGGCGGCGAGTAGCATGGGCAAGGCCACGCTCATCGACCTTCGCGCCGAGCGTGGCGCGCGCGGCGGATCGCCTCCGCCGCGTCCTCCCGGCGACGGCGAACCGCCCGTACTCTATGCCAGGCGAAAGCAGATCTATCCAAAGCTGGCCTTTGGGCAGGTCCGGTCGATCAAGTGGCTGCTTCTGTTTGCGACTCTCGGCCTCTACTACATCCTCCCTTGGATCCGCTGGGATCGCGGGCCGGGCGCCCCTGACCAGGCTGTGCTGGCCGATTTTGCAGGCGGTCGGTTCTATTTCTTCGGCCTCGAGATCTGGCCGCAGGAAGTCTACTACATCACAGGGCTTCTGATCCTCGCTGCTGTGGGTCTGTTTCTTGTGACCGCTCTGTTTGGGCGCGTGTGGTGCGGATACTTCTGTCCACAGACGGTCTGGACTGACCTGTTCCTGGTGGTCGAGCGCTTCTTCGAGGGCGATCGAAATGCCCGGATGAAGCTCGACAAGGGGCCACAGTCTGCCAACAAGGCCGCGCGCAAGACTGCCAAGCATGTCGTCTGGCTTCTCGTCTCCTTCGCGACCGGCGGTGCATTTATTCTCTACTGGCATGATGCGCCATCGCTGGCGCAGACGTTCTTTGTCGGACAAGCGCCGATGACTGCCTATGTGTTTGCCGGCATGCTGACGCTCACGACCTATGCTCTGGCAGGCACAATGCGCGAGCAGGTCTGCACCTACATGTGTCCCTGGCCACGTATCCAGGGCGCCCTGGTCGACAAGGATACACTCACGATTACCTACCGGTATGAGCGCGGCGAGCCTCGTGCACCCCACAAGAAGGGTGAGACCTGGGAAGGGCGCGGCGACTGTATCGATTGCCAGCAGTGCGTGGTCGTCTGTCCGATGGGCATCGACATCCGCGATGGCGCGCAGCTCGAATGCATCCAGTGCGGACTCTGCATCGACGCGTGTAACGGCGTCATGAAGAAAATGGGTCGGCCGGAAAATCTGATTGCCTACGACACTGACGAGAATGTCGCGCTCCGCTGCGACAGGAAACCGGCAAAGCCGTTCCGGCCCCTGCGTGCGCGCACCATGCTTTACGTCGTCGTCTTCGTCTTCGCGGGGTCTATCATGCTGTTCGGTCTTGCGACCCGGTCTGACATCGACATCTCGGTGCTGAAGGACCGGGCCGTGCCGTTCGTGAAGCTGGTTTCGGGTGATATTCGCAACACCTACACGCTCAAGGTCGCGAACAAGCAACGCAACCTGCGAACGCTCGGCCTCGCCGTCGAAGGCCTTCCCGGCGCGAAGATCGAGATCATCGGCGAAGGCGCTGCGGCGGGCCCGGCGCATGTGACGGCCGAGCCCGATGGCGTCGACAGGTACCGCATTCTCGTCACGGCGCCGGCTGCAGCTGTTGTCTCGGGGGGGGCAACAATCCGTTTTGTTCTGTCCGACGCCAGCGGAACATCCAGCGTGGCCGCCCCCTTCGATGGTCCGGAGACCTGATATGGCAACGAAGCCGATACGCGGAATTCATGTTTTCTGGGGGATCTTCAGCTTCTTCGCCATAGTCATCGCGGCCGATACGTTCTTCGTGGTGCGCGCGGTCGGTACGTTCCCCGGCGAGCAGGTGAAGAACTCCTACGTGCTCGGTCTTGACTACAATCATCAGCTGGAAAGGCGCGAAGCGCAGCTTCAGCGCGGCTGGACTGCGGAAGCTGGACTGGTTGGCAGTACCGATCCGACCCTGTTGGTCAGGCTCAGGTCGGCGTCTGGCCCAGTGACGGGTCTGAATGTCGAGGTGGACATGATCATGCCGGGCAGGGGCGCCCAGTCCCTGGTGCTCGGCGAACGCGCGCCTGGCGAATATTCCGGAGCTGTTGCGATGAACGGAGCGCATCGCGTTGAGCTCGAGATCACGGCGAGCGAGCCCGGAGGAGCGACACCCGTCTTCGAAGCCTCCAAAATTCTCAAAGTGGCGTCATGACTGCGCTGGCTCAGGGGTGTCCCAGTGGTCTTGCGCCCGCATCCCTCGATTCCGTCGCGTGGGATCCATCCGCTTTTGTGACGGAGGCCGGCGGCAACCTGACTCTGGACATAATGATTCGTGGCGCCAGCTGCGCCGGCTGCATATCCAAGATCGAGACCGCGCTCATGCGGCTTCCTGGCATGCAGGTAGCTCGTCTCAACCTGTCGACCGGGCGCATGCGGGTCGAGTGGACAGGAAGCCTGCCGGCGAGACGGGTCATCGAGGCGATTGTCAAACTCGGCTATGGCGCAGCTGCAGTTGATCCGAGCCTGGCGGACGGCGCGATCTCACGCCCCGAAAAGAAATTGCTTCTCGCTCTGACCGTCGCTGGCATTGCCACTGCGGGCGTTATGCTTATGTCGGAAGCCCTGTGGTTTGGTACGGATTTGCCTGTCGAAACGCGCACGCAGTTGCACTGGCTGTCTGCGCTTATCTCAGTCCCGGCGACGCTTTTTTCAGGGCGTGTGTTCTTTCAGTCCGCATGGGGCGCGATCCGCCGCTGGCAGCTCAACATGGATGTGCCAATCTCACTGGCGGTCCTCATGGCGCTGGCGCTCAGCCTGCATGCGACCATTACGGGCGGCGCTCACACCTATTTTGACGCCTCTGTCATGCTTCTCTTTTTCCTGCTCGTTGGCCGCTATCTCGACGCTCGCCTCCGCCGGCAGGCCTATGCTGCAGCCAATGCGCTTGCGGCCATGCAGACGACAAGCGCGACGCGCCTTGGCGTTAGAGGCATTGCAGAGGCAGTGCGCGCCTCGGAGATCCGCCCCGGCGATCGGCTGCTTATCGCGGCCGGAGAGTGTTTGCCGGTCAACGCACAGGTTGTTTCCGGAGAAAGCGATGCCGATCTGCGGCTTGTCACGGGAGAGGTGGAGCCGGCGCCAACATTCCCCGGTCAGACGCTGTATGCGGGTGCAATCAATCTCTCGGCGCCGATCGAGGTGCTCGCGCTGGCCCCGGTAAGCCAGTCATTGATGGCAGACATTGCGCGCCTGCTCGAAGCGGGCGAACAGAAGAAATCGTCCTATCGCCGCATCGCCGACAAAGCCGTCGCCGTCTATGTACCGCAGGTCCATGCGATGGCCGCGCTGGGATTCGTGGGCTGGCTGTTTGCAGGCGCCCCCCTTCCGCAAGCAGTCTTCATCGCCGTCACCGTCCTGATCATCACCTGTCCTTGCGCGATCGCGCTCGCAGCGCCGCTCGTGCAGATCGTCGCTGCCGGAAGGCTCTTTCGCGCAGGTGCATATCTGTCCTCAGGTGATGCACTGGAGCGTATCGCAACTGTCACTCACGTGATCCTCGACAAGACAGGCACGCTGACCCTCGGTGATCCTGTTCTGATCGATTCGGGCGTGACGCCAGATCAACTCGCGGAGGCCGCCCAACTGGCGCGGGCAAGCCGTCACCCATTCTCGCGTGCGATCGCAAGCGCCGCTGGTGCGGGTCCTGTTGCACAAGGCGTCGAGGAGCATGGCGGCAGTGGCGTCACAGGCCTGGTGGACGGACGTGTGGCGATGCTGGGTCGCGCGGAGTTTGTTGGCGCGAAGGGTGTCGATGGCGCGCACTTGTGGTTCGCGATTGAAGGCGCCGATCCGGTGATGTTCCAGTTCGAAGACCGGCTGAGGCCCGACGCCAAGGACGCGGTGGACCAGCTCCGCGCCATGGGCCTGTCTGTCGAACTGCTCTCGGGCGATAGCGCCGGTCGTGTCGAACGCGCCGCGCAGGCAGCGGGCATCACAGACTGGCGCGCGTCCGCCACGCCTCAGCTCAAGGCGCAGCGCCTGCAGGATCTGGAACGTTCAGGCGCAAAGGTTCTGATGGTCGGTGATGGTTTCAACGACGCCGCCGCCCTCGCAATGGCCCACGCCTCGCTGGCGCCGGGTGGTGCGGTCGATGTCTCGCGCCTCGCCAGTGACTGCGTATTCTCTGGCGAAAGCCTCCAGTCCGTTCCCCGCATCATCGCCATCGCCCGCAAGGCCCGCCACCGCATCCGCGAGAACTTCGCATTTGCAACAGTCTACAACCTGGTTGCGATCCCGATCGCTCTGCTGGGCTGGGCGACGCCTATGGTAGCCGCCATTGCGATGTCATCCTCGTCGGCGATTGTGACCCTGAATGCACTCCGTCTGTCCGGTGGCCGCAAATCGCATGGGAGGTCGTAAGATGGATGTCCTTATCTTGATGATCCTGGGCGCTATGGTGCTGGCGCTTGGAGGTCTCGTGGCATTCATCTGGTCCCTTAGATCGGGGCAATTCGATGATCCTGCAGGCGCCGCCGCCCGGGTGCTGCTGGATCATGACCGGCCAAGCTGAGCACCAGCCTTTTGCCAGGGCACGCATCTGGATATCGTCCGCCACACTCCCGAGTTGACAGCCGTTCCGGACGATGGCCCTTGAGTTTGCGTGGTAGCCTCTGAAACGGGCCTGCAGCGGGCAGGAGCGTGGCGTTTGTCTGGGTCAGTTTCCCAAGGATATATTCTTATCGTCGATGACGACATCGGCTTGCGTGAAACCGTGGCGGATTTTCTGTCCACCGAAGGATATGCCATCCGCGAGGCCGGAAATGTCACGGAAGCGCGCGCGCAGATCGCCGCCAGCCAGCCCGACCTGATCCTGCTCGACCTCAACATGCCGGGCGGTGACGGGCTTACGCTAGCGGGCGATCTCCGCCGTGCGACAACAATTCCGATCATAATCCTGTCCGGGAAGGGGGCGATGATAGACCGGGTGGTCGGCCTCGAAGTGGGCGCAGACGACTACATCGCCAAGCCGTTTGAATTGCGGGAACTGCTTGCGCGAATGCGCGCCGTCCTGCGCCGCGCTCGCCCGCCTGTCGCTCCCGGAGACACCGCAACGCCCGAGCGCCAGTGTCGCTTCGATGCGTTCGTACTCACGCCGTTGCGCCGCGAGCTGAAGACGAGAACAGGCGATCACATCGAGCTCACCGGAGCTGAGTACAATCTCATCGCAGCCCTGGTGGAGCGCCCCAATCGCGTGCTCTCGCGCGACGCAATCGCCGATGTGACACGGAAGGATGACTGGAGCGCCTTCGACCGCAGCATCGACACGCTGGTCAGTCGCCTGCGGCGGAAGCTCGCAGCGCACACAGACGCATCGCAGTTGATCCAGACGGTGAGGGGGGAAGGCTATGTCCTGGCCAGCGGCGTTGTGTGGTCGGGTTGACGCCAGATCCGATCATTCCTTCGGGTGAAGCGTGTCGTGAATGACCTCCGCCAGTTGCGTCCGTGACGATGGCTTCGGCAGGAATGGCCGGTCTGTCTGCGTGCCCGCGTTCGCCATGCGTGGCGAATAGCCCGAAGTCAGTATGATTTTCATTTGCGGAAGGCGCCTGTCGATTTCGTCGGCAAGCGCGTGGCCATCCATCCCGCCCGGCATGACAATATCCACAAGCGCAAGGGCGATATCCGGATCGCGAGCCAGGACCTCCAGAGCGCTATGACCGTCCGCCGCGATCTTGACGCGATAGCCGAGACTTTCCAGGCGCGAGACAGTGATCAACCGCACATCTGGATCGTCTTCTACGACAAGCAAGGTTTCGCCGCGACCCATATGAACGGTCTGATCAGAAACGACTCGGCGTGCAGTGACAGCGCCGTCTGCGCGGGGGAAGAACAAGCTTACACGCGTGCCGCGCCCCACTTCGCTGTAAAGTCGCGCGTGTCCGCCCAGCTGTTTCATAAGACCATACACCATGCTGAGCCCGAGGCCCGTCCCGGATCCAACCTCCTTCGTGGTGAAAAACGGTTCGATCGCACGCGCACATACGTCGGGCGTCATGCCGACGCCTGTGTCTGAAATCGACACACGCAGGTATTCACCGGGCGGAGCTTCCTGCGCCGTGCGGGGCTCGTCCTCGAAGCTGACCCCCTCAGTCTCGATGTCAATTACGCCGCCATCCGGCATGGCATCGCGTGCATTCACCGCCAGGTTCAGGATTGCGGTCTCGAACTGGTCGATATCCGTCTCCACGATCCCCGGATCGTCTGACAGATGCATGCGAACCTGGATCTGCTCGCCAATCGCCCGTTGCAGCATCTCCTCCATGTCCTCAAGCGCCTTGTTGAGGTTGAGAGGTTGGCGCGTCAGCGGCTGTTTGCGCGCAAAGGCAAGCAGGCGCTGAGTGATCCGGGCCGCGCGCACAGCAGCTTCCTGAGCACGAGCAACCGCCCGGCGAGCAGCCGGCGGCAATTCCACCGCGGCGATCATCTCGAGATTGCCGCCGATGACGCTGAGAATATTGTTGAAGTCATGCGCAATGCCGCCAGAAAGCTGGCCAATGGCATCCAGCTTCTGGTGATGCAGGATCATCTCTTCGGCGCGTTTCTTGTCCGTGAGGTCATAGATGATGCCGACGAAGATGACGCCGTTGGCCATCTCTGCTTCGCCGACGGAAAGATACATGGGGAACACGACTCCGTCGGACTTCAGCCCGCTGAGCTCGCGCCCCATCCCGATAATACGTTTCACGCGCGTCTCGCGATGGCGCGACAGGTGTCTGTCGTGAGTTACGGCCTGCGAGGCAGGCATCAGCTTTGAGACGTTCTCGCCGATCAGTTCGCCCGAGGCGTACTTGAACAGTTTCTCGCAACCGGGGTTCACATACTGGATCGTGCCGGTCGCATCGATGACGATAAGGCCATCGACCATGGTTTCCGGGACGATCCGGAAGCGGTCGTCGGTGAAGAGCGAGTTCAAATCCGTCTCCGGCAGTGTCCAGACATCCGGTAATCCTATGGGAAGGCCGGCGACGGCGCCAGAAGGCGGAAGGCCGCCGCGAACTCGCGTTTTGTCCCTCATCGGCTGATCCAGGCGGATTCCACAGCTGAGGCGAAATCTGCGACAAAGCATACATCGGGCGCTTGATCTGAATCAGACAGGTCGGGCGGGGACAGTTGCAGCGTGCCTCAAGCAGTGGAGGCATGCATGTCTTTGACTCAGGTTGTGTTGCGGTTGGCCCGAAACCCCGGCTTTCCGGCAGGCGATGATAGCCAGGGGTACGTCATCAATGCCCCGCTGGACCCTGACAGCAAGCTCTCGGTCGAGAAATGGCAGGCGCATCGCGACGAATGCTCGGTCATTCGGTTCAAGCCGGGTGACGAGCGCGATGCAGATGGAAAGCTGACGCATCACGGATCGCACTGGTTCATACATTATGACGAAGCCCGTGAAGGTGATGACGAACCTGTCTATCGCCTCGGCGATCACACGCTTGCGCTCGGCAGCTACATCACCATTCACGAAAGCGATGGGCGCGACCTGACTTACCGGGTCGTCCAGCACCTTCCAGCGAAGCAGCGCGACTGCTGCTGCGCCTCAAAATCGAAGCAGGAGGCCTGACAATGCGAATACCCGGAAGCTTCACTCTGATCATCGCCGGCGCGGCCATGGCGCTCTCCGCCTGCGCCGTCGGCGCGCCGCTGCCGACATCGGAAGCAAAACTTCGCGAGGCCACCGTCGCTGCCATCGAGGGCGTCGACCCGGCCCAGATTGTAATCACCGACGTCAACCGGCAGCCCGCCAAGATCTCGTGGCGCGTCACCACAAGCGCGAAAACGTACGCCTGCGATTCAGATGATTCCTATCGCCTGCCGTCGTGCTCACCCGAAGCCTGATCCCTTAAATACGGAAACTCAGATGTCGCTCGAAGCGCTTTTCGTTCCCACCGTCCTGATCATTATGGGTCTCTTCGCCGCCACCCTCGGCGCGGTCGCGATCATAAGCAGGGAGTGATGATGCTGCGAGGCAGCGTAACGGTTGCGCGCAATTGCCCGGTCCGGCCTATCGCAGATCGGGAAGATGCGGCCCTGGCGACCAGGCTCGGACGAGGCCTCCACTGGACAGCGACGGGCCTGGCCGTCTTGATCGGAGGCGTAGGGATCGCCACCACCAGCGTCATTCTCTCATCCGACCAGGCGGCCTACGAAAGTTTGTCGGATCGCATTGTGCCGTCCGCGGTGATCGAGTTTGCGATCGCAGGTGTGGTCTATCTGGTGGGGCGGCTACTGCCTCGCGGGCTCTCGCACGCATGATCGCAGACGTGCCTGTCCGATGGACGCCTGAGAACAGCAGCGAAGAACAGCGATTCTGTGCAGAACTCGCGCGCGCAAAATTCGGGCGCGCCCGAGCAGAGACGCCAGATTCAGGCAAGTCATGGACTTCTGGCCTCCACGAAGCGGCCTGCGAACAGGGAATTCCAGGCGTCACAACAACGAATTCGCGGCGATTCAACAGGGAAGGGTACAGGGCTGGCAGGCAAGCCTGGCTGTCCGCGTACGCCGCATCGCGCCAGGCACTCCTGGTATGGCAGGTCACTGTCGCGATCGCGTCAGACGTTGCATAGGGGCGGCACTAGCAGGGGACAGGTGAAGGCGCGAGTTACGCTCGCGGCGATTCCAGCAGATCATCCCGTAGAAATGCGACGTGCGACATGCCCCTCAAGCAGGGGCATGTCGCAAACGCGCTAAATGCAAGGCGACCGCAGATAGAACCGCCGCCAGCAGTAGCTGCGAGACACGGCGCGAAGGCGCAGTATCTCTAGCCCGTCCCCCAACCCGGAGCTTGATCGCAGGCGCGGAGCCTGCCGCCAAGCTATGGAAAACCGTAGGCTCAGGTCCGCTGGGAACGGCCGCAAGCTCACGACACATTTCACCGGGCATCCTGACCGCGTCACAGCGCGTGGTTACAGGCCGTCATGGAGATGCCGCGTCTTCCGGTGCGAACGCCGCGGAATTACTCGGATCCAGGGCCGGCGTGAACCGTCGCCACGCCGGAGCCTTTATAGCGGCGTCTCGATACCAGCGTTGCCCGGTATGATGCGCGCTACCGGATCGGCACGATGGCGCGCGCTAAAATCGCGTTGAATGTCAGACCATCATTCCTGACCAGGCGCGGCCTTGAAAAAACGTCACGAATCTGCAACAAATCTTCTTGCCGCGAACCCACCCCCCAACCCCGGGTTAGCGGCAACGGGGCGCCGGGCAACTGGCGCCCCGCAATTACATCAAGCGCCACAGATCAATTTGCGAAATAGCGAGCCGAGATGCCGCTGACGTCAGCTGATGCTGGACGATAAAACCACACTCGATCGCCGCAGACCTTCAAGACCTGCTCACGCCGCGGCGGCTCGACCTGCTTCCTTGGCGCGAACCTTCAAGAAACGAACCGCGCGCTGTGCGGCGACGACGGGGACCCGTTCGTAGATTTCGCCAAACTGCTCACTCATGCCGACGCCCGGTCTTGTTTTGTCGATCGCGAGGCACAGCGCTACGAACACAGCGCGTTCAAACGCTGCGCTCCGACAAAGCAGGGCCAGCG
>JBBATZ010000009.1:0-87076 GCA_040398425.1 Hyphomonadaceae bacterium | reverse complement strand
TGAGGCAAATCCCGTTCGTCGGCGGAACGCGGAGTTCGACGTCTTCTGCCCAAGGCGCTATTTTGGCTGGCAACGAGCAATTCGGTCTGCGTTTTCCCTGTAACGGCGCAGCGGTTGTTGTAGGCAGCCAAAACGCTGCGCCTGAAGAAGTCCTGATTCCATCGACCCTTGGCAGTGTATTCGACGTCTCGGCCTTCCCTGAGCTCAAGGATTTCCGACGAGCTAGGCAGGTTGAACTGAACTTGTCTTCTTCCATCGACGCGGTCGAGGAATGTCTCCGGGGCTGCAAAAAACCCCGACCAGATTTCTCTGTCTGCGGCGCTCATGTTGCTGATGCTCCTCTGCTCGATAGTCTCGTCGAGCGCGGCAAAATTGACCATCTTCATAGCGATGGAGCCGGGCGTTCGATTCAACGTCGTGTCCAGGGTTTGCCGCTCGCAATTCCCAACTCAGAACGAATGGGTCGGCCAATCCGCCGCTCAAGGCAACCCAACAAAAAAGCCCGCCCCGGATTTTCCGGAGCGGGCCCTCGTTTGGTCTGAAGCCTTGCTTCACTTCATCTTCGTCGACGCGCCGCCAAGTTTCAGCGGCATGCTCATGCCGGGCCAGTCGGTGGGCTGGCCGTCCTTCTGACCGGGCGTGTATTTCATCTTGGCGATCGCCTCGGTGACTTTCGCGTTGTAACCCTCCGGCGTGCAGTTTGGCTGGATGTCTTTTGGTTTACCGTCAGCGCCGACGGTGAACTTCACCTGGCACACGCCTTCCACCTTCATCTGCGCCATGGCGGCGGCCATGATCTTCTGGTCGGCACCCTCTTCCATCTTCGGCGACTTCTCACCGCGCGGATCGGGGCCGGCGGCGCCGGCGCCATAGTTGAAGGCCTGGCGGAACGGGAAGGAATCGAAAAACTCGTGATCGAACACTTCCGGGTCCCACGATCCCGTCTCGATGGTGCGGACGATGTAGGGCGCCATTTCAGGGTGGGTGCAGTCGACCGTGATGTCCTTGGCCTTGCCGTTGACGGCGACAATGTATTCGCCGGTGCAGGATCCGCTGACCTTCAGCGCGGCCTGGCCTTCTTTCATGGCCGTTACGTCGAACTGGCCGATCTGCTTGGCCGTCCTGTCGGGCAGGTCCGTCTTCTGGGCGAACGCCGGGGCCGTCAGGGCCATGGCGGCGGCCGCCACACATATCCACTTCAGCATGTCTTCCTCCGCTGCCGCGGGCAGCTCATCCTAGTGGCCGCCGGCTGGTGTAAGCATGGAGTATAACGCCCTCCGCGAGGCGTCGAAGGGAAAAAGGCACCGCACAATAGCCTGTTTGCAGCTTATCGTGGTCACGCGACCGTGAGCCGCAGGCCCTCCGGCGCGGAAACAACACACAACCCGCCTGCTTCCCAGTCTCTTGTGCATGTGCGAGTAGCCATGGCTCGCCGTTGCTGCGGCGCGTGCTAGCATGTGAACAGACAGGTCAGGCTGCAAACGGCATGAGCGGTATTCGAACCATCGGCGTTATCGGCGCAGGACAGATGGGCAACGGCATCGCCCACGTCTGCGCACTCGCGGGCTTCGACGTCATCCTCAACGATGTGTCGGCAGATCGGCTGGCCGCCGGCATGAAGACGATCGAGCGCAACATGGATCGGCAGGTTCATCGCCAGATGATTACCGCCGACGCGCGCGACGCCGCCATGCGCCGCCTGAGCAGCGCGACCAACCTCACCGGATTCGGAGAGGTCGATTTCGCCATTGAGGCGGCAACCGAGAAGGAAGCCGTCAAGCGCGCTATCTTCGACGAGCTGTGCAAGAGCGTGCGCAAGGATGCGATCCTTGCCACCAACACGTCATCCATTTCCATCACCCGCCTCGGCGCCGCGACCGACCGGCCGGAGCGTTTCATCGGCCTGCACTTCATGAACCCGGTGCCGCTGATGAAGCTGGTCGAGGTGATCCGCGGTCTTGCGACCGATCAGAAAACCTATGACGCCGCCGTCCACATCGTGGAGCGTCTCGGCAAGCACGTGACAAACGCGGAAGACTTTCCCGCCTTCATCGTCAACCGCGTGCTGATGCCGATGATCAACGAGGCCGTCTACACACTGTACGAAGGCGTCGGCACGGTGGAGTCGATCGACACCGCCATGAAGCTCGGCGCCAACCATCCGATGGGGCCGCTCGAACTCGCCGACTTCATCGGCCTCGATACATGCCTCTCCATCATGCAGGTTCTGCACGATGGGCTGGCCGACACGAAATACCGCCCCTGCCCGCTGCTGGTGAAGTATGTGGAGGCCGGCTGGGTCGGCAAGAAAGCCGGTCGCGGCTTCTACGACTATCGCGGCGACACACCGGTTCCGACACGCTGAGAAGAGGACCGGCTAGCCCGGCGCAAATGAGACCATGGCCGTCGTCCTGATCACTGGCGCAAACCGCGGCATCGGGCTCGCGCTGGTCAAGGCCTACGCCAACCGCCGCGACAAGGTCATCGCCACAGTCCGCGCAACGTCCGACCGCACCGAACTCGACGCCTTCGTGAAGACCGCGCCGAAATGGGTCGACGTCCTCGAGATGGACGTCGCCGACGCCGCCGAGATCGGCCGCGCGCGCCGCAATCTCGAGGCCGAGCCGATCGATGTGCTGATCAACAACGCCGGCATCGGCGGGCCAGAACGGCAGACCGCCACCGACATGGATTTCGACGGCCTGATCGAAACGCTGAACGTCAACACCATCGCGCCGCTGCGCGTCGCCACCGCCTTCCTGCCCAACGTGAAAGCCGCAAAGGGCAAGATCATCACCCTGTCGAGCCGGATGGGACAGGTGCAGTCCGCTTCCAGCGAGAGTCTCGCGTATCGCGTCTCGAAAGCGGCTGTGAACAAGCTGATGCGAGGCCTCGCTGCGGAGCTGAAGCCCCAGGGCATTCCGGTGCTGATCGTCCACCCCTACTGGGCGCAGACCGACATGGGCGGCGAAGACGCGCCGCTTACCTCGGACGAGAGCGCGGCCCAGCTTCAGAAGCTGATCGACAAGCTCGACGTCGCCTCGACCGGCAAATTCCTTGCGTGGAACGGCAAGGAGCTGGCGTGGTGACTGCGCGTCTGCGCATGACTGTGCTGGCCGCCAGCCTTCTCGCCGGATGCGCGACGCCCACCTTCGATGGACCGATCACGCCGCCTGCTGTTGCGCGTGCCGCCATGAGCATCGGCGCGAACGACACCATCCGCACGCAGTTGGCCGCCGACCTTCCCGGCTTCATGCACGACTTCGCCGATCGCATGGGGGCCCTGCCCGAACGCCCGATGCCGTTCGCCTCCTATGACATTCGCCCCACGGATGGCTTTGGCCGTCAGGGCGGCACGCTGCCCGGACAGGTGTTCGTGCATTTCTACGGAGAGGCCTGGCCGGGCGAGATGGCCAAGCCGGGCTTCGCTGGCGACCTCGCCTGGCACTTCGCGCACGAAGCGGGCCATCTCTACCAGCATCAGGTCTATGCGACCGGCGACCAGGGCGCGTGGGTCCATGAAGGCGGCGCCGAAGCCTTCGCCGCCATCGCCATGCACGCGCAGGGCAAGTCCGCCGAAGCCAACAGCCACATCGCGGCGTCCGTCGCTGATTGCAAGAAGAAGCTCGACGCTCGCACGATCCACGCCGCGCTGGGCGAAGCAGAGTATCGTGTCGCTTACAGCTGCGGCCTGCAGGTCAATCTCGCGCTCGACGTCGAACTGCGCCGCGTTGCGCCCGCGTCCGACGGCCTGTTCTCTGTCTGGCGCCGCTTCCAGGAACAGTCGAAGGGCCGCGAGCCCACCGAGGACGACTTCCTCGCCGCCATCGCCTTCATCGGCAATGCCGACCTCGCCGCGCGTGTCTGCGACATGGTGAGTAAGCCATCACCCGCCTTCACCTTCGCTGCCGCGAACTCACAGTGGTAGGCCAGGCGCCGCCGCCCACCAGCTCGGGCTGGCGCCTCGGCCTCTACTGGACCTATGTCGTCCTCCTCTCGATCGCCTCGATCTTCTATCTCGCCATAGCCTCGCCAATCATCCGGCCAACCCTCCCGACACATCCCGCGCACCTGCTGTTCTGCATCATCGCCGGCATCGCCATCGCGGACGCTGCCGCCCATGCGCTCGCTGACATTGCCGGCATCTGGAAACCGCACGATCTCGGCGGCGCCGAGAAACGCCGCCAGAAGTTCAACCCGCGCAAACTGCTGATGGCCGATACGAGGCGCCTGTTATCGCATCTCACGGCGGTGCCCATCGTGGGATTGATGGCGCTCGCTTACACACTGCTCTCCCCGAACATTCAGGCCCGCCTCTTCAGCGCGGCCGTGGGCGAAGGCGCCGTGTTCCTGAACTTCTTCGCGCAGACGCTACTTGGCGGCCTCGAAGTCTTCGCCTTCTTCCTGAGCCACGAAGCCCGCTCTAACCTGCGTGAGACCCTCCACCTCACCGAACTCGTGCCCGCCTCGTTCGAAGCCGGCGCAATTCTCGCGGGCCTCAAGCTCTACGGCCTGCTGGTGATTGTCTCGACGCTACGCCTAGCCGGCGCGCCAATCGTGCTCTTCCGGACGTGGCTGCGCGAGAACGGCCGGCGGAAACGCAAGCCTGCCCCCTAGTTCAAATCCCGCATCGCCGCCGTCATCATCGGCCCGATCTCATCGTGCAGCACCAGGTCGGCCATGTCGTCCAGCGGCGTCGGCTCGCGGTTCACGATCACCAGCCGCGCGCCATACTGCTTGGCCTTCACGGGAAACAGTGCCGCCGGCGTCACCACCAGCGAAGAGCCAAGCACCAGGAACAGATCCGACAGCTGTGTCTCCGCTTCGGCCCGCAGCATCGGCTCCTCCGGCATCGACTGTCCGAACGAGATCGTCGCCGTCTTCACCAGCCCGCTGCACTCGCGGCAGGTCGGTATCTCGCCCCGATCGACGAACACCGGCCGCAACTCCTCCAGCTCATGCCGCGTCCCGCACTCCAGACAGGTCGCATAGCTGGCATTGCCGTGCAGCTCGATCACCTTGCCATCGGCGATGCCCGATGCCTGATGCAGGTTGTCGACATTCTGCGTGATCACCGCCGACGCCTTGCCGCTGGCCACCAGCCGCGCCACAGCGAAATGCCCCGGATTTGGCTCTTTCCCTACCCACCCGGCCGCGCCCGAAAACACCCGGGTCCATGCCTCGCGCCGCTTGGTCTCGCTACCCACGAATTCCTGGAAATAGATCGGCTTCATCTTCGACCAGACGCCGCCAGGCGAACGGAAATCCGGGATGCCGGACTCCGTCGAGATGCCCGCGCCCGTGAACACCACGATCCGCTCCGCATCGCGCAGGTAACGCGCCAGCAATTCCGCCGCCGATCTAGCCATTGCTGAACCATGCGCAAAAGCACGAAACTGGCAAGCCACACCGGCGATTCAGACGCGTTCGCCTGCGCGACGCGTATGGACAATCCGAGGCCTTTGCATCTAGCTCCGGTACACAAGTGCATCGGGGACCGGGAAGACATGTCGAGACTATTCCGCAAGCTCGTCGCGGCTGGCTTCCTTGCGGCCAGTAGCGGTCTCGCCCCTGCTGCGTATGCTCAGCCCTCCCCGCCTGACTTTGGCGATGACGCCAGCCGCTGGTCCAATGACAACGAATGCGACGATCCCCGCTTCGAAGGTGAGGGAATGAGCCCCGGCCTCTCGCTCGACGACGACATCGGCCATGACGCCACCGACTGCCGCACAGCATGGGGCTCGGGAAGTATCGCGCTTGCTAGCCTCGTCGATACCGATGCGCCCGACTTCGGCGACGACGCGAGCGACTGGGCCAAGGACGATGAATGCGACGACCCGCGTTTTGAGGGCCCGGGCATGACCGGTACCGGCCTGCTCGACCAGGACATCGGCCACGACGCCACCGACTGCGCTGCCGCCTGGAATGACGGTCGGCTGCAGCTCATCGGCGACTGGGAAGGCGACACGCCCGATTTCGGCGACGACGACAGCGACTGGGCCAATGACGACGAATGCGACGATCCCCGCTTCGAAGGCGATGGCATGACGGCGACCGACCTGCTGCAGGAAGACATCCTCCATGACGCTACAGACTGCAGCGCCGCGTTTGAGGCCGACACGATCACCCTGCGCTGAACCGGCGGCGCTGATCCCCATCCCGTAAAAGGTTAGGCGCGAAACCCAAAAGGTTCCGCGCCGCCAGTTTTGCGCCGCCAGCCTTCGCTGTCTGGCGCCTATGCTCCGAGGGTCTATTGCATGCGATCGGATGCGATGCCCTTCGCTTTCAGCATGGCGAGCACACTGTCGTCGCCGATAAGATGACCCGCGCCGACGGCGATGAAGGTCACACCCTTGCCCTTCAGCATGTCTTCGATCTCAACCGCCGAGTTGGCATTGCGGTTCGTAAGCAACGCGGCGTAGAGCTCCGGGGATACCGATTTCATTGACGTGACGAAGATGTCCTCCAATGTGGCAAGGTCCGCGTGCGACCATGACTCGACCAGCGTGTCGAGTTCGGTGGCCGCCTCCTTGTATTCGTCAATCGTGGTCCGCAGGTAGGCCAGCTCTTTGTCACGCGAGAGGTTGGCGAAGACCTTGATCTGCTGCTCGGCCGTCTCGAGGCCCTTGGGCGTAATGCCACGCGCCCTGAACGCGGCTTCGACCTTGCCATCGACGCCGGAGGCCGGGTCAAATCCCGCATGGGTGATCGCCGCCGTCGAGATGGTCAGCGCGGCGAACCATGGGCGGAAAATGTTCAACTGCGCGCCGGTGAGCCCCGCCAGCTTTGCCGCCTCATCCAGCGTTTTCATTTCTTCTGGCGTGAGATCGTTGGACAGGGGCGTGGCAGGCGACAGGCCGTATTGCAACACCAGCGTCATCATCTCGCCGGCCATTGCATTGGGATCGGTTGTGGGCAGCTCAAGCCAGACGTCCTGCGCCTCATTCAGCGCGGCTTCCAGCTTGTCGGTTTTCCAGACGGTATCCGGCTTCAGCAGGTGAACCGTGCCCAGCAGGTAAATGGTGGAATCCGCATCCTTCACGGTCCAGATGGCCGGTTGTGCGACAGCCGGCGCACTGCACGCCGCGATGGCGACGAACGCTGTGGCGAGGCTCCTGCGGATGGCGCGTGAGATCGCAGCAGGACCGGAGCAACGTTTGGGAGAGGCATTGTCTTTGAACATGGTCATCAGATCACTCCTGGGAGGGTTGAGGTGGAAGCATTATTTGGGCGGAGGCAAGTACTGGAGGCGTGGACGACTTCAGCCGGACTTTTCGTCGTCCCCAGGAGAGAAGATCGCTTCGATACTCATCGCGAACAGTCCAGCGATCGTGAAGGCGAGCGGTAGCGATGGGTCATATCGGCCCGTCTCGATGGCGTTGATGGTCTGACGCGACACTTTCAGTTTCTCGGCGAGGTCCGCCTGGCTCCAGCCGCGCTGCGCGCGCAACACGCGTAGTTCGTTTTTCATGCGGCCCGCCTTTTCGCGCGGACATCACCAGCGGCGGCGGCGCTCACAAACGTCGTGACCACCAGCTGTACGAAGGAGATCGCGACGAAAGCGCCCGCAGCATCGATGGGCGGAAGGAAGCCCAGCAGCTGCCCGATCGACCAAGCGAAGGCGCCAAGCGTCATGAACACGGCCGAGACGGAGAACGCATCGACAACCTGGCGCCGCTGCAACTCATCGAGACCGTTCCACAGCACGACGTTGACGAGGATGCTGATGGCGCCGGCAACCATGGCGACGATACAAGGGCCCAGCACGGCGCCGGGGCCAGACTGCCGGGCAATCGACAGCGCGATGCTCGCGCCCCCCAGTGTAACCATCCCGATGCTGCTGACGCCGTAGGCCTTGCGCTCAGGCTTCCTGATGTCGAGCGCGTCCTCGCAGATGTCGGGTTCGAGATTCATCGCATAGGCGGCCGGCGGTCCGAAGGCGGCGATCGCCGCCACCATGAGGCCCGACGCGATCGTGATTCCGCCAAGCGTCCACAGCGCGAGCTCGATAACTTCAGGTTCGGCCAGCGGGCCGTTCAGCGCGACGATCAACGCCGGCACGCCGACCAACAGGTCGAGGCAGAATGCGGTGCAAAAGCCTGCGACGACGCCGAGCAGGCCATACAGCGCCCAGCGGACATTCTTTGTTCGGCCCCGGCCGGCGATCTGACCGACCAGCACGGCCGCGAGGATCAGCAAGACGGGTATAGCGTGCAGCGTCAGCCGCGCCGCAAGGTCGGGCATTCCCATCCCCGTCAGCTGGTTCAGCAGTTTTGGAACGGGCTGGCCGGTCGCGGACAATAGCGCCGCGCCAATTCCCATGGTCAGAACCCCGCGCGACTTGGGCTGAGGGCGAGAGACTCCCGGTTGCATGTGACAAGATCCTTTTCCTTAGTGGAAAGCCTGCTTTACATATCCGGACGCATTGGTCAAGTTTCCTTTACAAAAGGACGCGCATACTTGTCGTCATGAGGCACAGGGATTTGACGTGTGCGCTCACGCGAGTTTTCTGATTCGCTTTTCGCGTAGAGGCGTTGCAGAATTTACTCACAGAGCCCCCCTCAGGGGCCGTGTGGGGTTTGGTGATGAAGTTCCGCGATCTGCTGAACAACGATCAGCTCATCTTGGTCGCGTGCCAGGACTGCGGCGGCAAAACGCCCGTCGATCCCGCCCTTCCCGCACTCGAACATGGCGTCGATGCCGATGTCGACCGCTTGCGTGCCGAACTGCACTGCCCTGTCTGCGGATCATCGGACGTCGAGTTGCGCGCGCATTCGCCAGTCGCCCACGGCATCGTCGCCCCGACCCGTGCGTCCGAACGCGCCTGACGTCACCTCCGCCTGCTCCACTCCGCGATCGAGAGCTTCATGAAGTACGTCCGCATGCCGATCGAGATCGAGTCGCCCGAGGAACAGGGCTACGAGACGATCCGTTACAACCTCTCCGAAAGCTCGATGCGGGATCGCAAGCTGTCCGACCTCGGTCTCGGCGTCGATGATCTCGTACTGGCCTACGGCGCCCATCGCGGCGCGCCCGGCCTGCTCGGCCTGGTCGCTGCGAACGCGAAAATCGTCGATGCGGATGTGCTCTGCACTGCCGGCGCTGCCGCCGCGCTCTTCATCATCGCGACCACGCTGCTGGAAAAAGGCGATCACCTCGTCGTCGTAAGGCCGAACTACGCCACCAACATTGAAACGCCGCGCGCCATCGGCTGCGACATCGACTATGTCGATCTCTCGTTCGAAGCTGGCTTCCAGCTCGACGTCGATCGCCTTGAAAGCCTGATCCGCCCAAACACCCGGCTCATCTCCGTGACGACGCCGCACAACCCCACCGGCGTCGCCCTCTCCGAGGCAACCCTGCGCCGCCTGATCTCCATTGCTGAGAGGCGCGGCATCCGGCTGCTGGTGGACGAGACCTACCGCGAGATGTCCTTCATCCCGAAACTTCCGGTCGCCGCCAGCCTCAGCCCCAGCGCCATCAGCGTCGCCTCTATGTCGAAGTCCTACGGCATCCCCGGCATCCGCGTCGGCTGGATCATCAACCGCGACCCCAAGCTGATGGAACGCTTCCTTGCGGCAAAAGAGCAGATTGGCATCTGCGGCAGCATCATCGACGAACAGATCGCGGAAGTCGCCCTCCGCCAGGGCGCGCAATGGCTCGCCAGCGTCGCAAAGGATCTCAGCATCGGCGTCGAAACCGTTGCGACATGGATCAAGTCAGAGCCCAGCCTCGAATGGGTCCGCCCCTCCGGTGGCTGCGTCTGCTTCCCCCGCATCCGCGCCGACGCCGGCATCGACATTGAACGCTTCTACCACATCCTCTCCGCCGAGCATGCCGCGTGTGTCGGCCCCGGCCACTGGTTCGAGCAGGACAAGCGTTTCATGCGCATCGGCTTCGGCTGGCCGCTTCCCGCCGAACTGAAGGGTGGCCTCGCTGCAATCTCCGCCAGCCTGGATGCGGCCAAAAGCTGAGCGCTTGCCTGCCCCGACCCGCAGTCCTATCCCTGCCCGCACAAAAAGCTCAGGGAGACGCACATGGCCGACCTTCTGGAATCGAAACAGGACGGCGTCGCCATACTCACCATGAACCGCCCGGAAGCGCGCAATGCGCTGTCGGCCGACATGCTCGCCGCCATGCTCGAAGCCCTGCCGCGCCTCGCCGCTGATCCGGACGTCGGCGCTGTTATCATTACAGGGTCGGGCGGCGCCTTCTGCGCGGGTGGCGACGTGAAAGGGTTTGCCGCAACCGAAGGCGGCGCTAACCACGGCCGATCGCCGGAACAGGCAGCCTACAGCCTCCGCCAGAACATGGAAGTGTCGCGCTGGCTGCACGACATGCCGAAGATCACCATCGCCGCCATCCCCGGCGCCGCCGCCGGCGCCGGCCTCTCCATCGCCCTCGCCTGCGACTTCCGCCTCGCGGCCAAGGGCGCAAAGATCACCACCGCCTTCGCCAAAGTTGGATTGTCCGGCGACTTCGGCGGCACCTATTTCCTCACGCAACTCGTCGGTTCCGCGAAGGCAAAGGAACTCTACCTGCTTTCAGACGTGATCCTTGCTGAAGAGGCCGAGCGTCTCGGTGTCGTCAATCGCACGGTCGAGCCTGCTGCGCTCCAGGAAGAAGCCCTCACGCTGGCCAAGCGCTTCGCCAATGGCGCACGCATCACGCAAGGCTTGATGAAGAAGAATCTCAACACCGCCGAGAGGGGCGACCTCGCCCTCTCGTTCGACACCGAAGCGATGAACCACTCGCGCAGCGCTCAGACGGCCGATCACGCCGAAGCGGCAAAGGCCTTCGTCGAGAAGCGCGCGCCAGTTTTCAAGGGAAGATAAGGCTTCAAGGGCAGATAAGCCTACCTCACGTCGCGCTTTGCCCTAGATGGAGCTCATGCTGTGTTTGATGCAGCGCAATCCGCGCCGCGCCTGCAGAGCTAGCCTGCTTCCGACGCAGGCAGCCTGCGGAGGGCCTAACGATGTCCAGAGTGGGAGGACTAATCGCGACGGCGCTGATGCTCGCAGCCTGCGTCACCGCACCGACGCCAGCCTGGAAGTCCGGCGACGCGGCGGTCGGCCATCAGGTGGCAAAGGATAACTGCGCCTCCTGTCACGCCGTCGAGCGCACGGGCGACAGCCCGAAACTGGGCGCGCTTCCTTTCCGCAACATCCTCGCAGGATACCGTCCCGACTGGCTGGCCGACGACCTGCACACCTCGCAAGCTATCGCGCCCGGCCGCATGCCCGTCTTCCATTTCGGCGAAGGGCATGAGTACGACATCATCGCCTGGATGCTCAGCATTCAGGACGCGCCGATCCGCGAGCCGACAGAATAACGTCAATACCGCTATCGTTCTTTAACGATAGCGTCGATGTGTAGGCGCTCATCTAATTTGAGAATCACTCGCAAACTTGTGCGATGCCTTGTTTTACAGGCTTTCCCTGGCGCAAGCGTGTTGAAGCTGTCTAGATATTCCGGCTGCGCACGCCACTCGCGCGATTGGCGTTCTCGAATGGTCACGCTATGCATTTACCAAGGGCGCGCTCCTTCGCAGGGGCGTGCGCGTCGCGGGTTATAAAAAATTGGGCGAGGAACCGGGATCCTGATCCGGAACACGCCCGCGGAGCACCATATGGCTAGCTACACACTCAACGTGAATGGAAAGACCGAAACGGTCGATGTGGACGGCGCAATGCCGCTCCTGTGGGTCCTGCGCGACAAGCTGGACCTGAAAGGCACCAAGTTCGGCTGCGGGGTCGCCGCTTGCGGCGCCTGCACCGTGCATCTCGATGGCAAGGTCGCACGCGCCTGCGTCACCCCGATCTCCACCGTCGGCGCCCAGCGCGTCACAACGATCGAGGCGATCGGCCAGACCAAGATCGGACAAGCCGTCCAGAAAGCGTGGCTCGATGTCGACGTCATGCAGTGCGGCTACTGTCAGGCTGGTCAGGTGATGGCGGCCACGGCGCTGATCGCGACCAACGCCAAGCCCACCGACAAGGACATCGACACAGCCATGTCAGGCAATGCCTGCCGCT
This sequence comes from Hyphomonadaceae bacterium, assembly GCA_040398425.1. Taxonomy (GTDB): domain Bacteria; phylum Pseudomonadota; class Alphaproteobacteria; order Caulobacterales; family Hyphomonadaceae; genus UBA7672. Next base: position 75,041 of record JBBATZ010000009.1, on the reverse strand, counting down.
GTGGAACCTATGTCCGCATCCGAGAGGCCATCAAGACGGCCGCGGGCGTTGACACCAAAGACACGCGGGAGGTCTGAACCATGGCTGACGGTAACACCATCAACACCTCGCGCCGCTTCTTCCTGCTGGCCTCTGCGGCCGGCGGCGGTCTCCTCCTCTCCGGTTGCATGACGCCCGCAGACACTACGGATGGCGCCCCGACGCTTGCGGCCACGCCCGCCAAGCCCGCCGCACCCGTCGTCGACGTCAACAGCTTCGTCGCCATCTCGCCGGACGGCACGATCCGCATCATGGCGAAGAACCCGGAAATCGGTCAGGGCATCAAGACGATGCTGCCCATGCTGATCGCCGAAGAACTTGACGCCGACTGGTCGCGCGTCGTGATCGAACAGGGCGACGCCGACGCGACCCGCTATGGCATGCAGATCGCCGGCGGCTCGTTCGCCACACCGATGCACTGGGACAACCACCGCCAGACCGGTGCCGCCGCCCGCGCCATGCTGCTGCAAGCCGCGGCAACGCGTCTCAACGTCTCCGTCGATGAACTTTCGACCCAGCCGTCCTTCGTCGTCCACACGGCTTCCGGAAAGAAGATCGCCTATGGCGACCTCGTCGCCGACGCCGCCAAGCTGACCGCGCCGGACCTGAAAGCCGTCAAGCTGAAGGATGCGAAGGACTACCGCATCATCGGCAAGCCGATGCGCAACTGGGACAGCCCGCGCATCGTTCGCGGCGAGCCGATCTTCGGCATCGACGTCAAGGTCGATGGCATGAAGTACGCCTACTTTGAAAAGGCCGCCGTCTTCGGCGCCAAGGTCGTCTCCGCCAACACGGACGAGATCAAGGCGCTGCCGGGCATCGTCGACTGCTTCATCGTGAAAGCCGGCCCGGCCAGCAACACGAAGATGGGCCTTTCCGAAGGCGTCGCGGTGCTCGCGGACGACTGGTGGACGGCCAAGGAAGCTGCCACCAAGAAGCTGAAAGTGCAGTGGGACGAGGGTGATACCTCCACCCAGGCCACCGCGAAGTTCGACGCGAAAGCAGTCGAACTCGCCAAGGGCGCACCGATGTCCAACCTGTCGAAATCGGGCGACGCTGCTGCTGCAATCAAGGCCGCCGCGAAAGTGGTCGAAGCCTCCTACGTCTATCCGTTCCTCGTCCATGCACCGCTTGAGCCGCAGAACTGCACGGCGTATGTGAAGGCTGACGGCACGGTCGAAGTCTGGGCGCCGACCCAGCGTCCGAGCGGCGGCATCGACCTGATCGCTGCAGCGCTTGGCGTCGACAAGGCAAAGATCGCCGTCCACATGACGCGTTGCGGTGGCGGCTTCGGCCGTCGTCTCGACAACGACTTCATGGTCGAAGCAGCCTCTATCTCCAAGCAGGCCGGCGTGCCTGTGAAGCTGCTGTGGACCCGCGAACAGGACATGGCGCACGACCCGTACCGTCCGGGCGGCTACCATAACTTCAAGGCCGCGCTCGACAAGGACGGCAAGATGACCGCGCTGGCGAACCACTTCGTCAGCTTCGGCCGTCCCAACGCCAGCGGTGCCCTCGCCGTTCTCTCGAACGCAACAATGGCCGCCAACGAGTTCCCGGCGGGGTATGTCCCGAACCACAGCTTCGACCAGTCGCTGATGCTCGGTGAAATGCCCACGGGTCCGCTGCGCGCCCCGGTCTCGAACGCCGTCTGCTTCGCCTACCAGTCCTTCCTCGACGAAGCCGCCCTGGCGGCAGGGAAAGACCCGATCGACTTCCGCCTCGAACTCCTGGCCGCCACCCCCACCGCCGCCGCCTCCGCCGGCGGCCGCCCGGGCATGGTCGCCTCCCGCATGGCCGACGTTCTGAAGGTCGTGCGTGAACGCTCCGGCTGGGACAACCGCAAGTCGCTGCCGAAGGGCATCGGCATGGGCGTTGCGTTCTACTTCTCGCACTCTGGCTATTTCGCCGAAGTGGCCAAGGTGAAGGTCGAACAGAACGGTGCCTGGCGCGTGCTCAAGGTCTGGTGTGTCGGCGATATCGGCTCGCAGATCATCAACCCGATCAACGCCCATAACCAGGCACAAGGCTCGATCGTCGACGGCATCTCCGAGATGCACCAGAAGATCACCTTCGACAAAGGCCGCACGGCCCAGACCAACTTCTACGACATGCCCCTGCTGCGCATGGACTACGCGCCACAGATCGACGTGCACTTCCATGTCACCAACAACCCGCCCACCGGCCTCGGCGAGCCGGCCTTGCCGCCGGTTCTCCCGGCCGTGGCCAACGCCATCTACGCCGCGACGGCCAAGCGTATCCGGACCCTTCCGGTCACGCAGAAGGACATCAGCTGGACCTGATCTTCAGGCTCACCACAGAACAGTCGAACCGGCCCGGAACCTCGTTCCGGGCCGATTTGATTCTGACGGCCGGCCCCTACGTCACGAGCAACTTCTTATCGACAGTCGCTCTGCCTGGCTCGCCAGACAGCGTCACCTTGCAAAGTTGTGACCGCAATTGAGAGCAAATCACCCCGCGGGAAGCCCTGATCGCATTGACGGTTTTCCCTGCCGCAGGAATATTGAAACGACAATTACAGACCCCCCAGACGACAAATCAAAATGGGGGGCTCGGAGGAGAGCCGGAATGAAATCCTTCCTGATATCGACAGCCCTAACCGCCGTGATCGCCGTCGCTGGCGTCAGCAGCGTGATCGCCGCCCCGGCCCCGACGACGGGCTTCGTGCCCGAGAAAATCGGCAACTTCCAGCTGACCGACACCACCCGCCTCGCGCACGAGCTGTTCTACTTCGGCTACAGCCCGGCCATCGTGGTCATGTCGCAGTCCAACGGCTCGAAGACCTCGCGCGAAAGCGCGGCCGAGCTGGCCAAGATCCAGGCTGCCTACAAGGACAAGGGCGTCCTCTTCTACATGATGAACTCGAACCTCGGTCAGTCGCGTGAAGCGACCGCCGCCGAGGCCAAGGCGCAGAAATTCGCGATGCCCGTCCTGATGGACGAGCTGCAGCTCGTCGGCGAACAGCTTGGCGTCCAGCGCGAAGGCGAAGTCTTCGTCATCGAGCCAAAGACCGGCTTCAAAGTCGCCTATCACGGCCCGGTTTCGCAGACCGCCAAGGCCATTGACGCGGTTCTGGCCGGCAAGCCCGTCGCCAACCCGCGCGTCGATGTGAAGGTCGGCTCGACAGTCACCTTCCCGGAACGCGGCAAGGCGGCCGAGCACGCCAACATCTCCTACTCCAAGGTCGTCGCACCGATCATTCAGGCCAAGTGCGTCGCCTGCCACCAGGACGGCGGCATCGCCCCGTTCAAGTTCGATAGCTACGAGGTCGTGAAATCGTTCGCGCCCATGATTCAGGAATCGGTGATGTCGGAGCGCATGCCGCCCTACTTCGCTGACCCGCACGTCGGCGCGTTCAAGAACGACCACGGCCTGTCGCTCGAGCAGAACAAGACGCTGATCCACTGGCTCCGTGCTGGCGCGCCGCGCGGGGCCGGTCCGGACCTGCTGAAGGAAACCGCCGGCAAGGCGCCGGAATGGCCCACCGAACTCGGCAAGCCCGACGTGATCGTCACCCTGCCGGAATTCGACGTCCCGGCCTCGGGCACGGTCGAATACCAGAACATGCGCATCGACAACCCGTTCAAGAACGACACCTGGCTGAAGGCGATCGCCATCAAGCCGGGCGCGCGCTCCGTTCTGCACCACGTCACCTCGAACCACTCGCCGGATCGCGGCGCGCCCCCGGCGCGCATCCCCGGCGGTTCGGTCGGCTCCTACACGCCGGGCGCCGAGCCTCAGGTCATCGCTGACGGCGCCGGCGCTCCGGTCCCCGGCGGCGGCAAGTTCTCGTTCTCGATGCACTACACGACCGTGGGCAAGGCTGCGGCCGACCAGACGCAGATCGGCTACTACACGTTGAAACAGGCACCCGAGTTCATCAAACGCTCGACCGTCATCTCGGACTTCGCGCTGAAGATTCCGAAGGGCGAAGCCCGCCACAAGGAAATCGCCTACCTCGAATTCCCAGCCGACGCCTACCTGTACACACTGTACCCGCACTCGCATTACCGCGGCTGGTCGGTCGAGCTGAAGCAGAAGACGCCGGACGGCAAGGAAACCCTGCTGCTCAGCCTGCCAAAATACGACTTCAACTGGCAGCGCGATTACGACCCGGTGGAGCCGATCCACATCAAGGCCGGCACCAAGCTGATCGCGACCTGGATCTACGACAACTCCGAACACAACAAGGCCAACCCGGACTCGACGATCAACGTCACTTGGGGCGAGCAGTCGTTCGAAGAGATGATGTACTTCCGGGTCAACTATCGCTGGGCTGACGAGACCGTGTCGAACGTCCGTAACGACCTGCAGGTCAAGCTGATGGACTCGCGCACGATCGGCGCCCTCGACAACAACGCCGACAACAAGGTGCAGATCGACGAGCTGACCGGCACGATGGCTTCAGTGAAGCCCCGCTTCGCCGACCTCGACCTCAACAAGGATGGCGGCCTCGACAAGAAGGAACTGGAAGCCGGCAACGTCTCCCGCGCCACGGCCACCCGTGACCTGCGCGACGCGGACATCGATCTCTAGTCGATCGTATCTCACCAAGGAAGGGCCCGCTCCAACGAGCGGGCCTTTTCATTTGTACGCCCACGCGCCACAACCCGCACGTGATCATCTCCCTCGACACTGCGGGCGACCCGCGCATTGCCGCCTATCGCGCGGTTCGCGACCGCGACCTGATCCGCCATGACGGCCGCTTCATCGTCGAAGGCGCAATTGCGCTGGAACGCCTGCTCACGGCCTCGAGCTTTCCCGTCGAATCCCTGCTGCTCGCCGACAACCGCGTAGCGCCGCTCGCCCCGATCCTCGCCCATCTGTCGCCGGACATCCCTGTCTACGTCACGCCCCAGTCGATCATGGATGGCGTCACCGGCTTCCCCATCCATCGCGGCGTCCTCGCCCTCGCCAGGCGCGCGCCCTCGCAAACCACGGAACAGCTCATCGTGGGCCTGCCTGCCGGCCCACTCACCCTGCTCGTGCTGATCGGCCTGTCGAACCACGACAATGTCGGCGGCTGCTTGCGCAACGCGGCGGCTCTTGGCGCAGCTGCAGTTCTCCTTGACGAGACATGCTGCGATCCGCTCTACCGCAAGGCGATACGCGTCTCCTCCGGCGCAGCCCTCAGCCTGCCCTTCGCCCACACCGGCAGCGGTGCCGAGATCATCGCCGCGCTCGTATCTGCGGGCATCACCCCATGGGCGCTCTCTCCCTCGGATGGCGCACCGCTCACACTGTGCGATCCGCCCCAACGCCTCGCGCTAGTCCTCGGCGCCGAAGGCCCCGGTCTTCCCTCAAACCTGATGGCGCGCTGCACGCGGATCTCCATCCCGATGGCCGGCGACATGGACAGTCTCAATGTCGCAACCGCCGGCGCCATCGCGCTCAGCCACGTCTTCTCTCGCCGCGGAAAATAAGCCAATCTCGGCGCCAGCCGGCGTAAGTCCGGCAGGGAGCAGACTGAACCATGAACCTGTCCGCAATTCGCATCGCACTAGCGTCCTTTGCACTCGCGCTCTCCGCCTGCAGCCCCGCCGCCAACACATCCGCCGAAAAATCAGGCGTCGATGTTCCAACGCCCAGCAACCCGATTTTCGGCACGTGGGAAATGACGTCCTCCGTCGTCGCACCGTGGTGGGATCAGGCCGTCGCAGAGCCCACCGCCGACCCCGCAATGGCAAAGTTCGTCTTCGCGCCCTCCAAGTCGTCTGGCCCGCCCGTTCTCACTTGCGACAAGCCACGCTACACAAACAACGTCATGCCTCAACGTGGCCTGTTCCAGGGCAACCTGCCCGACCCACCCAAGGACGCACCCGCGCTCGGCTTCACCAGCCCGGACGTGATCGTGGTGTCCTTCAGCTGCCAGTCCGGCACAGGTGACGTCCTCGCCGACTTCCCGATGCTCGACGACAACACCATCATGCTCGGCCTCGATAACGTGCTCTATACGTATCGGCGCACCAGCTGAGTCATTAACCAGCCGCTAACCATACCGGCTCAAACCGTTAACGGTTGGGAGCTCGGGGTCTTATGCGCGTCCTCGTCACAGGCGGTTGTGGGGTTGTCGGCTCGGCCGTCGTGCGTCTCGCTGTCGAGCGCGGCGACCATGTGCTCAACCTCGATCAACGCCGCCGGTCCAATCCAACGCCAGCTCTCACGCCCATCACGGCGCGCCCCGGTTACGCGCGTCTCGAGACCGACATCTCCGACCAGACGATGATGCGTGCGGTGATCCGCGACTTCGCTCCGGACGCCGTCATCCACCTCGCCGCCAGTCTTGAATCGCAGCCGGAAAAACTGGTCGCCTCTGAAATCGGCGCGGCGAACTCTGTTCTCGAGGCCAGCCGCGCCTATGTCGCCACGCTCTCCGGCGACCGCCGCGACCGCTTCCGCCTCGTCCATGCCGAGCGCGCCGAATCCGATATCCCGGGTATCCCCACGCAAGGCCAGGCCGCGCGGGCCGCTGGCGCCACGCTGATGGGTCTCTGGTCCCGCGCTTGTGGCATCCCCCTCGTTACCTGCGTCGCCGGTGAGGCTTTCGGTCCGTGGCAATCGCAGACATCCTTCATGGCGCGGCTCCTCACGTCGGTCTTGCAGGAACAGCGCTTCGTCATTCCGAACGACGGCGAGGACGTGCGCGACTGGCTGCCGATCCGAGATTTCGCGACCGGGCTGCTGCTGGCCGCCGAAGCTGCACCGCCGCTGTCCCGCATCGATCTCTCCGTCGGCGCCGAACGCCGCGACATCGACGTCGCCGAATCCGTCTGCTCCCTGCTCGACCAACGCGCGCCGCGCCATGGCGGCCCGTGGATGGACCTGATTACGTGCGAGGGCGACGCTGCCTCCGCCACGCTCGGCCCGATGCTGGATGCGGCCGAAGCCGAACGCGATCTCGGCTGGCGCGCGCAGGGCTTCCACGCCGGTCTCGACCGCCTGTTGACCTGGGCCCTTGCCAGCCGCGCCGCTTCCCGCGCCCTGTCCGTCGCGGCGGAGTAGCCGCACCCACTCTCACGTCACATTGAGCAACCGCGCCTTGCCAGCGCAGGCGACATGGATACCTTGGCCGCGAACGGGGCAAAGACCCTGAACAGCCTCCGGGGAGGAGATCCAATGAGCCAGCTCCGCGCGTTTGCGCTTGCGACAGCTATTGCCCTGCTCGGCTCGGCCTGTGCCCCGCGTCCGGGCGAAGTCGCCAGCGAGACTGCCGAAGCCGGCGCCGTCCATCCGGGAGAGGCCGTCTACCAGCAATGGTGCTCCTCCTGCCACGACAATGGCGGCCAAAGCGGCGCACCGTCGCTGGCGGCGATCCGCACCCTCAACCGCGCCACCGTGAAATACGCACTCGAACTCGGCTACATGAAGATCCAGGCCAAGGACGTGCCGAAGGAAGAGCTCGCCCAGCTCATCAACTGGCTGCCCAGCGCCGAAGGCACCAATGACGACTGGATCAAGGCCGCGCGCTGCCCGACCAAGATCCGCGAAGTCCGCCTGACCGACGCACCCCGCGTTTCGACCACCTATGGCGTCACCAATGATGGCAACCGCGCGCAGACAGCGGCAGAGACCGGCCTCACCCGCGACCAGATGAAGGATCTCGAAGTCGCCTGGGTCGCCGCCTTCCCGCAGACGCCCACCATGCGCTCGCAGCCGGTCATTGTCGGCGACACCATCTTCGTCGCCGCCACAGACGCTGGCCGCCTCTACGCGCTCGACACCAATTCCGGCTGCGTGAAGTGGCATTACGTGTCCGACATGACGCTCCGCTCCTCCCTCACCTTCGCGGAAGCCACCCCCTCCTCCCCCGCCTCCATCATCATGGGCGACGCCGCCGGTTTCGTGCACGCGGTCGATGCGAAGTCGGGCCGCAAGCTATGGGTCTCCAACGCGCGCCTCAACGAATACAACCGCATCACCGGCGCGCCCGTCGTGCACGATGGAAAGGTCTTCACCCCCGTCTCGGCCATCGAAGTGAACTATGCCGGCCAGGACGATTACGAATGCTGCAAGGGCCAGGGCGCCGTGATCGCCTTCGACCTCGCCACAGGCAAGAAGCTCTGGACCGGCACAACGATGGAGCCCGCCCAGCCTACGCGCCTGAGCCGTACCGGCACCCAACAATGGGGACCGTCCGGCGCCATCATCTGGTCGACGCCGATCGTCGATCCCAAGCGAAACGTGATCTACGCCGGCACCGGCGAGAACGTATCGTGGCCTGCCACCGATACGTCCGACGCCATCATCGCCTACGACATGAACACGGGCGACAAGCGCTGGGTCTTCCAGGCCACCAAGGCCGACATCTGGAACTATGCCTGCGGTCGCCGCGCCGCAAACTGCGACTGGCCCGGCGAATACCACAGCCCCGACCACGACTTCGGCGCCACCTCCATGCTGATCAAGCGTCAGGATGGATCGGAACTCGTCATCGCCGGGCAGAAATCCGGCGTCGTCTGGGCGCTCAATCCCGATGATGGCCAGCTCGTCTGGTCGAACAAGGTCGGCCGCGGCTCCGCCAATGGCGGCGTCCACTGGGGCATGGCCTTCGACGGCACGCGCATCTTCGTGCCCAACAACGACTCGAACCGCCCCGCAGGCCCGGACGAAAACCCCGCCTGGGGCCCCGGCATCAACGCCCTCAACGCCATGACTGGCGAGATCGAATGGTCCTACAAGAACAACGCGCGCGACTGCGGCCAGGACCTGCCCGTCGCAAAGGCGACGACACCGCCCCCGGAGTGGAAAATCCAGCGCATCACCGCCCCCGTTCTCCCCACACCGCGTGTTGCGATCCCGCCCCGCCCGGCAGCCGTAACGCCCACCGCAACACCTGCGGGAGCCGCCGCCGCCGCGAGCCCGCCGCCAACCGCGCCCTGCCGCCTCGGCATGTCGCCGCCGCCTCTGCTGGTCGACGGCGCCGTCGTCACCGGCACGACCCAAGGCATGCTCCGCATCTTCGATGCGAAGACCGGGGAGGTCCTGTTCGAATACATGACCAACCGCGACTTCCCCACGACCGTGAACAATGTCGAAGGCCACGGCGGCGGCCTCGACTCGGCGCCCTACATCGCCGGCGATGGAACGCTTTTTGTGCAGTCCGGCTACGCCCGCTTCGGCGAGCCGCCGGGCAACGTGCTGATCGCCTTCAGGCCGAAGGCGCGCTAAGCCGCTTCGCGCCGGCAAAGTAACGCTCATGGTGAGCAGCCGCACGAAGTGCGGCGTCCGTCGAACCGCGAGCGTGGACCCACCAGTCCTGCGACAGCAAGTTTAGTGCTTGGATTCTTTGGCCAACCGCTCCGATTCACGCGAATGAGCCGAGACTTTCGCTGGCGTCTTGAAGTCGAACTCAACCGCAATACTCGTGCCGGTCACCTTGTTGATGCGCGCGACGCCATCTTGCGTGACGCACACATCCAGTTCGACATCAAAGCATCCGTTTGTGCGCGTGGTTTGCGCCGTGCACTCCGCGAATAGGGGACAGGCGTAAGGAACGCTTTTGCCGTCAGACTTCTTGGCAATCCCCAGCGCCAGAATGGTGAGACCGCCAGCCGAGCACTTTATCCCTAACGCTGCCGGCGCAACCGGTTTTTCCATTCGCACAAAGTACGCCATCCCCCAGCCGCGTTGCTTGGGATACTTCAGAAACCGCTGGCTGAAGAACGCAGGACACGGGACAGCTCAATCCCGGACTTTGGCGCAGACAGTGTCGCTTCCACCTGCTTCAAGGCTGTCTGGATCAGTTCCATCAGATGAAGCTCAGACTTCGGTTTGGCAGGCTGCTGCGCAACGGCTGATGTCGTCACTAGCGCGACGATCAACAACGGTACGAATCGCCCACCTACGTTTCGAACAAATCCCCCCATCAGGCGGACATGTCCCCGCTCCGGGAGCCCGCTGATCGCCTGCCTTACGCAGGCGTTCACGCAGGCCCCGCCCGGTTCTAGGTCCGGGTGGAAACCGGTTTCGGCAGGAGACCTTCGCGCTGGGCGCGTTTGCGCGCCAGTTTCCGCGCCCGGCGGACGGACTCGCCCTTCCGACGCGCCTTGGCTTCGGACGGCTTCTCGTAAGCCGTGCGGGCCTTCATTTCCCTGAAAACGCCCTCGCGCTGCATCTTTTTCTTGAGGGCCTTCAACGCCTGGTCGACGTTGTTGTCCCGAACCACGATAACTACGATTTGAAACTCTCCATCGCTGCGCCGGCTTTGGCTTGGCCACGCCAGATCACGGGGCCCGATATCACGGAAGATCTGGACTGCCCACCCTTCCCTCGCGACGGCGACTAGTGGGGGGGCAGCGGGGCCTTCTGGCCCTTTTTGACCAATCGGCCGAACGCCTTGTTCTGGCGATTTCCGGTCTCTTTAGAAGCGCCACAAAGGGGGAAAGCTGATCGCCCCTACTTCTCGAACGGGTCCCGCATCAGGATCACGTCCTCCCGCTCCGGTGATGTGCTCAGCAGCGCCACCGGCTTGCCGACCAGCTCTTCCAGCCGTCTCACATACTTCACTGCCTCGCCCGGCAGCTGCGTCCAGCTGCGCGCGCCGCGCGTCGAGCCTTTCCAGCCCTTCACCGTCTCGTAGACCGGCTGCACGTTCGCCTGATCCGTCATGCCCGCCGGGAAGTGGCTGATCACCTTGTCGCCCAGCTTGTAGTGCGTGCAGATCTGAATCTCATCGAACCCGTCCAACACGTCGAGCTTGGTCAGCGCCAGCCCGTTGACGCCCGATACCGCGCACGCCTGCCGCACCATGACCGAGTCAAACCAGCCGCACCGCCGCGCGCGACCGGTGTTGGTGCCGAACTCATGCCCGACCGTGCCGAGCCGCTGGCCGATCTCATTGTCCTGCTCCGTCGGGAACGGACCACCGCCCACGCGCGTCGTGTAAGCTTTCGCCAGACCCAGCACGTAGTTCACCGCGCTCGGCCCCACGCCCGATCCCGCCGCCGCCTGTCCCGAGACGACGTTCGACGATGTCACAAACGGATAGGTCCCGTGATCCACGTCCAGCATCACGCCCTGCGCGCCTTCGAACAGGATGCGGCGGCCAAGACGCACCGCCTGATCCAGCCGCTCCCACGCCGGTTGCGCATAGGCGAGGATCTGCGGCGCGATCGCCAGCAGGTCCTTCTTGAGCTGCGCACCATCCGGCTCCGGCAGGTTGAGCCCCAGCCTGAGTGGCCTGTGATGCGCCAGAAGCCGATCGAGTTTGAGATCCAGCGCCGCCGGATCGGCAAGGTCCGCCACGCGGATCGCGCGACGACCAACCTTGTCTTCATACGCCGGGCCAATGCCCCGCCGTGTCGTGCCGATCTGCGCGCCCGCAGCCGCTTCTTCACGCGCCGCATCGATGTCCTTGTGCCAGGGCAGGATCAGGCAAGCATTGTCCGCGAGGATCAGATCATCCGGCCCCAGATGTACGCCGGATTTCCCTATCGACTCGATCTCGTTCAGCAGGTGCCACGGGTCAACGACCACGCCATTACCGATGATCGACAGCTTGCCACCCCGCACCACGCCCGACGGCAACAGGTTCAGCTTGAACACCTTGCCGTCGATGACCAGCGTGTGGCCGGCATTGTGGCCGCCCTGGAAGCGCACGATCACGTCGGCCCGGCTCGATAGCCAGTCGACGATCTTGCCCTTCCCCTCGTCGCCCCACTGGGCGCCGACAACTGCAACTCCGGTCATGGGCCTGGCTCCTGAAACCGGGCGCAAAGGACACTACCCGCCCCCCCGGCGCAAGTGCGAACCGTCCCCCAATCCCCAATGGCGAATCAACCATTCGGTAACCCCCTGCGGCGACCCTCCGCCGCATGGCAAAACGCACCCAAAGCAAGTCCTACCCGCGCCGTTCGCGCGGGCGTTCGGGCTCCACCTCCATCGTGGTCAGCGCCGTTCTCGCGGCCCTGGCCGCCGCCTGGTATATTTGGGGGGAAGATCTCGGCCTGCCGGCGCTGCCGAGGGGCGGCAGTTCTCCGGGGTCGGTCGTCGCGGATGCCCCCGCCTCGTCAGATCCCTCAGGCCCAATGGCGGAAGCCGACCCCGCCCCGGCCGCCAAACCCGTTTCGACTGGCGAGGCCGTGACCGGCACAGCGTCCGTGATCGACGCGGATACACTCGACATCCATTCCCAGCGCATCCGCCTGGTCGGCGTCGATGCGCCAGAGTCCAAGCAGAAATGCCTCGACGCCGGCGGCATGCTTTTCCGCTGTGGCGCCGCCGCCGCAAACGCGCTCTCGGAGTGGATCAACCGCAACCCCGTGACATGCGTCTCCGAGGGGCACGATCGCTACAACCGCACGCTTGGCAAATGCACCGTACGCGGAACAAGCGTGCAGGACTGGCTGGTCCGCAACGGTCACGCCGTCGCCTACCGCGCCTATTCGAAGGAATTCATTCCTGCCGAGGAAGCGGCCCAAACCGCAAAGGTTGGCATCTGGGCGGGCGAATTCGTGATGCCGGCCGAATGGCGCAGGGGGGTACGCCTTGCTGTCGAAGACGCCAAGAGCTGAACCGTCACTAAAGGTACCCGCCCCCAAATTGCCTTGAGCGAGCGACACTTCGCGACAGCTCAGGCACATGTCGGATAGGCCTGAGCTGTCACTTGCCCCTGTCGAACATACGGAGGGTCGGATGCAGCACTCACGGACAATCATTTCGGTTCTCGCGCTCGGCCGCGTGACGGCTTGCACATCCGGCCCACCCGACCCACACGGTGACGGCCCGGCGAATGGCGGGCGTCCAGGCGCGATGCTGCAGGAAGCGACGATCGCCCGCCCCATCGCCATCCTCTTCACTGGCATGAAAGCCAACCGCGACCTTGTGCTGAGCAAGGACGAACTCGAGGTCGCAATCCCCATCGAGTTCGCCCGCGCCAACGTTGACAAGAGCGGCGTCATCACCGGCTTCGAGATGGCCGACTGGGGTCGCCTGCTGTTGGGCGACAAGGAAGCCCAACCCGATCTCCGCGCCGCCGACACCGACATGATTTACACGGTCACGCCGCAGGAGTTCACGATCGCCATGCGTCACGAATTCAACCGTATGGACAAGGATCAGGACGGTCGCCTCACCCGCGCCGAACTGCTGATGGGCGCGCCTCAGCGCATCATGGGCCGCGAAGCCGGCGGACAAGGCGCACCCCCTTAGCAGGGCGGTCGCGGACGTGGCGGAGGTCGCGGTCCCGGCGGTGGCCAGGGAGGCGGCCAGCCGCCCTTCCAGGTTTCAGATTGCGCTCCCCTGTCACCACCGGGAGAGCGCACCGGTGGGGAGTGTCCGCCCCCTCGGCCGATGATGCGAATGCCCCCCGAGCAGGTTCCTCGACCTGCCACATCGTCCCGAACACAGAGCCGCTCCCCACCCACCCTTTTTGCCCCAAACAGGCTTGACCCCGGCCGCGCCCAAGCGCCAAGACCTCCCATGACCTCGGCCCGGAAACGCATTCTCGTGACAGGCGGCGCCAAGCGCGTCGGACGCCTTCTTGTTGAACACGTGTCTGCCGCCGGTCACGCCATCATAATTCACGCCAACAGCAATGCATCCGAAGCCGAACGGCTTTGCGAAACCCTGCGCGCGCAAAATCGCGACACATGGTTGATCAGTGCCGATCTCGCAGACCACGCAGCCGCCTGCGCGCTCATCGACCAAGCAGCCCAACTTGCCGGCGGTCCGCTCAGCGGCCTGATCAACTCCGCATCCGTCTTCGACTATGACACGCCCGGCGCGATCAAGCCCAACGTGTTCGACCTCGCCATGGCGGTGAACCTGCGCGCACCCGCCCTGCTCTCCGAGCGCTTCTTCGCGCAGGCTGATCCGGCGCGCGACAACTGCATCATCAACCTGCTCGACCAGAAGCTCTGGAACATGAACCCGGACTTCTTCAGCTACACGCTCTCGAAGGCCGGCCTCCTCGCCGCCACCGACATGATGGCACGCGCCTTCGCGCCGACCGTCCGCGTCAACGCCATCGCGCCGGGGCTTCTGCTGCCGAGCTTCGACCAGACGCAGGCCGGGTTCGAAGAGGTCGCCAGCCGCAATCCGATGGGCCGCCCCATCGACCTCGCCAACCTCATGTCGGCCGCCAGCTTCCTGCTCGACAACAGCGCCCTCACAGCGCAGGTGATCCATCTCGACAACGGCCAGCGTCTCGCCGCCAGCCCGCGTGACGTGATGTTCGACACGCGCACCCCGGACAAAAGCTGATGACCTTCCCCGACTTCTACCTCGTCCGCATCAGCCGCATCGAAACGCTCGCCTCGATCGGCATCCACGCCTTCGAGCAGGCCGCCCGCCAGACCCTGCTGGTCTCGGTCACCCTGATCCTTAAGCCCCCACCCGGGTCAGACACGATCGACGGCGTCCAGGACTATGATTTCGTGCGCGAGGGCGTCCTGGGCTTCGTCGCAGCCCGCCATTTCAACCTGCACGAGACACTTTGCGGGCAAATTCTCGATCTATGCCTGCTTCAGCCCGGCGTGCTGGGAGCGGTTGTGCAAACCGACAAGCCCGACGTATATCCCGGCGTCGCAGCCGTGGCCTGCCGCATGGGGCGGATGGGCCCATCCCTGTCCGGCTTCCCGTGGTGGACGCTGGACGTCTGAGTTCCGGTCATGTTCGAGATCAGCGCAACGGCCAGCTTTGAGGCCAGCCACTACATCGAGGCCGAAGCAGGCGCGCCGCACTATCGCCGCGTCCACGGCCACAGCTTCGTGGTCACCGCCAGTGTCGCCTCGGCCCGCCCGGATGCAGACGGCTGGGTGATGGACCTCGGCGCGCTGGAAAACCTTCTGAAGAATATCCTCGGCGACCTGGATCATACTGTGCTGAACGACGTTCCGGGCCTTGAGAAGCCCACCTTCGAGCATATCCTTATCTGGATTGAGTCTCGAATGCAGGAAGCTGGCGTCTCCCCCTCGCGTCTGGAGATCGAGCGGCCTACATTGAAGCAGAGGGCGGTGTACACGCCCGCCAGATAACGGAGCCGGACCATGGCCAAGGCGAGCGATCCCAAGAAAACGGCCAAAAAGGCTGCTGATACCGGCGCAAGCCAGAGCGAAATCGCGAAACAGGCGCTGGAAAAACTCCAGAGCGCCCGCGCTGCCAAGAACGGCCCTCCCGGCGTCAAGAAACCCGGCTTCGATCCCAACCAGCTCAAAGGCGGCGGCAAGTCCTTCGGCGGCGCCGGCAACCAGATGATGCGCCGTACCCAGGGCAAAGGCGGCGGTGGTGGCGGCGGAGCCGGTGGCGGTGGTGGCGGCAACGTCTAGCCCGAACGCGCTCGCGCTTCGACTGACGGCCCTATGGGCCTGCTCAGCGTGAGCGCTACTTTGGTAGCGAATGCCTCAAAGCGCTCATCCTGAGCAGCGCACGCAGTGCGCGTCCGTCGAAGGACGAGCGCGGGCTCATGACTTTCCACTGCGGCTCCGTGCCAAACCCGGCAGCGCGGCCCAGTCGCCGCGGATAACGGCTTCCTTCTTAGCGTGCGGCCAATCCTTGAGCTGTCGCTCGAAAGCGATCGCCTGGATCGGATCCTCGAATTCCGTAGACCACACGAGCGTCACCGGACGGCGCGCATGGGTATAGGCCTTCGGATCGCGCCCATCATTGTGCTCGGACTCGCGAACCAGCGGGTCAGGACCGCGATGGCTGCTGGCGTAGTATGAGTCATCCGCACATCCGAGAATGTAGACCTACATCTGCATGATCATCCCCACCCAAAGGGTTCCATTGCCGATAAGCGTTGTCACGCTGGTGAGCTCGTGCTTCGACGGACGGCGCTTCGCGCCTGCTCAGCATGAGCGCTGCTTGTGCGCCGGCACTAGAGAGGCGCTTAGACTGAGCAGCGTACGAAGTGCGCGCCCGTCAAAGTACAAGTGCGCGCCTCAGCCCTTCCCCTCAGCCGCCTCCAGCGCAGCGAGCCATTCCGACTCCGCCGCGTCCAGCTGCGCCTGCACCTTCGCGCGGCCCTTCAGCTTCGCTTCCGCGTCGGCCTTGTGCGAGAACGTACCCGGATCCCCGAGATCACGGTCCAGCAGCTCCAGCGCCGCGCGCGCCTTCTCGACTTCCTTCTCTGCCGTCTCGATGCGATGCTTCTGCTTGAAGGACATCTTCGCCGCCTTCGGCTTGTCCTCCTTCGCTGAACTCGCGTTCGAAGCCGCCGCGATCTCCGCGCGCGCAATGGCATGCTGCTTGTCGGCGTCGGGGCGATCAGCCGCGAGCACCAGCGCCTTGTAGTCGGCAAGGTCGCCGTCATACGGATTGGCTTTGCCGTTGTTTACCAACCACAGCCGGTCCGCGGTCGCCTCGGCCAGATAGGTGTCGTGAGTGATGACCAGGACGGCACCGTTGAATTCGTTCAGTGCGTAGATCAACGCTTCGCGGCTATCGATGTCGAGGTGCGACGTCGGTTCGTCGAGGATGAGAATGTGCGGCTTCTTGTAGGTGGTGAGGCCCATCAGCAGGCGCACCTTCTCGCCGCCCGACAGCTTGTCGACCTTCGTCTCGCATTTCTCGTGGCCAAAGCCGAACTGCGCCGCCAGCGCACGCACCTGCGCCTGACCGGCATTCGGAAGCAGATCCTTGACGTGCTCCAGCACAGTCTCTCCCGCCCGCAATTCGTCGAGCTGGTCCTGGCTGAAATAGCCGATGCGCAGGTTCTTCGAAGCGCGGCGGATACCTTGCAGCAGCGGCAGCTTCTGCGCGATGGATTTGACCAGCGTGGTCTTGCCCTGACCGTTGGCGCCGACGATGGCGATCCGGTCGTCGAAATCGAGGCGAAGGCTGACGCGGTCCAGCACGGGCTTGCCCGGAGCATAACCCATATCGACCTTGTCGAGTTCGAGGATGGGGGATGCAAGCTCCTCGACCTCGTAGAACTTGAACGGCACGGTGCGCTCGGACAATGGCACCGTGATCACTGTCATCTTCTCAAGCATCTTCATGCGGCTCTGGGCCTGAGCGGCTTTCGACGCCTTGGCCTTGAAGCGATCGATGAAGCTCTGCATGTGCGCGCGCTGGACGTCCTGCTTTTCTTGCTGTGCGGCAAGGTGCTGCGTGCGTTCTGCGCGACGTTGCAGGTAGGTGTCATAGCCGCCGGCTTGCAGCACCAGCTTGGTGTTCTCCACCGCGAGGATGTGCGTCACCGACCGGTTGAGCAGGTCGCGGTCGTGGCTGACGATGATGACGGTGTGCGGATATTTGCGCAGGTAGGTTTCGAGCCAGGCAGCGCCTTCGAGGTCGAGATAGTTGGTCGGCTCGTCCAGCAGCAGCAGTTCGGGCTGCGCAAACAGCACGCCGCCGAGCGCCGCGCGCATGCGCCAGCCGCCCGAGAATTCCTTGCACGCGCGCGAGAGGTCGTTCTGCGTGAAACCAAGGCCCACGAGAATCTCCGCCGCCCGCGCCTCACCCGACCACGCATCAATGTCCGCAAGACGCTCGTGGACCTCGCCGATGCGGTCCGGATCTTCGCTCGTGTCCGCCTCGCGCATCAGGCTCGCTCGTTCGACGTCCGCCTCAAGCACCACGTCGAGCAGCGTCTGGTCGTTGGCGGGGACCTCCTGCAGCACGAAGCCCATCTTGGCCCCGCGATTGATGCGGATCGTGCCATCGCCATTGCCCTCGCCCTTGGCGAGCTCTTCCCGGATGATCCGCAGCAGGGTGGATTTGCCCGTCCCGTTCCGCCCGACGAGACCGACTTTCCAGCCGTCCGCAACCTGCGCCGAGGCGCTCTCGAACAGGGCCCGGCCATCGATCCGGAATGTCAGGTCATTGATCGTCAGCATGGCGGGAAAAGTGGTCCGGAACGTGGGAAGGACGGCCCCCTGAGCCATGCCCGGAAGCCCATTTTGCGCCCCGTATGACGGCTTCGCCGCGCTGCGTCAAACCTCCGCGCGCCCAGCAGGGTAACCCCCGCGCCTAGCCACAGATCACCTTAGAGTTCCAGCGGATTTTTGAAGGAGTCGGACTTGCACGCAGCTGGCGGCGGAGAGATTGTCCGCCCGCGCCGCCCCGGCGCAGGCCCGCTCCGCAGGCCCTATCCGGACTGAGTCATGGTCGCGCCCGACAAATCCAGCCGGAAATCCAAGATCAAGGACCCGCTGAGCCTGGAGACATGGCGCACGGCCGCGCTTGTCGCCGTGCTGGCGTGGGCGGGCGTCGGCGCCGACAGCCTGTCCTCAGCCAACTACGGCCCGGAGGAAGCCTACAAGGCGCTGCATCAGGGCGGGCACGAGCCGCTGGTGATCTGGCTGGCGCTGATCACGGCGCTGACCGTGCTGGTCATCTCGCTCGCCTACGTGCAGATCATAAGTCTGTTTCCGAACGGCGGCGGCGGCTACAAGGCCGCGACCCGCCTCGTCCATCCTTATGCTGGCCTTCTCTCCGGATCAGCATTGGTAGTGGACTACTCGCTGACCATCGCGATCTCCGTGGCGGCCGCCTCCGACGCCATGTTCAACCTCGTTCCGCCAGACTGGCTGCAATACAAGCCATTCGCGCTCGCGGGCGGCATGGGCATCCTGCTGTTCCTGAACCTGCGCGGTGTACGCGAATCCGTGATGGTGCTCGCGCCTATCGTGTTCGGCTTCCTAATCATCCACGTCGCGCTGATTGGCATGGGCCTCGCCGCCAGGAGCGACGTACTGGTCGAAAGCGTCGTGCGAGCCGAAAAGCACGTCGAAACCGTTGTCCACGATCAGGGCCTGTGGGCGCTGATCGCCGTCATCGCCACGGCCTACGCCGCCGGCGCCGGCACCTATACCGGCATCGAGGCGCTGTCCGAGAACGCCCACAACCTGAAACAACCCCGGGCCCAGACCGGCGCCCGCGCCATGGCCCTGATTGCCATTTCGCTGGCCGTTCTGGCAGGCGGCATCATGCTGCTCTACACGGTCTGGCTGCCGCAGATGGTAGAAGGCCGAACGCTCAACGCCGTTGTGTTCGACGCCACCCTGCTCAAGCTGTTCCCGAATGACGAGCTGGTCCGCCAGATCATCCTCGGCATCGCCATGGTGTTCGCAGCGACCCTGCTGCTGGTCGCAGCTTCGTCAGGCTTTCTAGGCGGCCCTGCGGTTCTCGCCTGGATGGCCATCGACAAATGGGCCCCACACTCCTTTGCACACCTCTCCAACAAACTAGTGGCGCAGAATGGCGTCCTCACCATGGGCGTCGCCGCCAGCCTTCTGCTGTTGTTCACCGGCGGGCAGGTCCACAGCCTCGTTGTGCTCTATTCAATCAACGTGTTCCTGACCTTCAGTCTCTCGATCACGGGCCTTGTCCGCTACAACTTCACCAACCGGCGCAGCCGGCCGCCCATCAAGTGGACCATCGACACCGCCATCTCGCTTGTCGCGCTTCTGGTCGCGGTATCGATCCTCATCACACTCTTCATCGCCAAGTTCAGCCAGGGCGCGTGGGTCGCGGTCGTCGTCGCGCTGCTGATCGCTGCCTGCGGTTACTGGGTGCGTGACCACTACCGCCGTTTCGACACCTCCATGGAGAAGACGTTCGAGGATCTCCTGATCCGCGATCCCGACGCCGCGATCGACATCCCCAGGCCGGCCGTGATGAAGCGCCCCGTCGGCATCGTCACCGGCCCACACGGCGCCGCCGGCCTGCATGCCCTGATGCACGCCCAGCGCCTGTTCCGCGGCCAGTTCGACTCTGTGCTCATTATCTCGGCCGGCGAGGTCGACGCCGAGGCCTATGGCGGCCATGAAGCGCTCGAACGCCTGAAGACGCAGGTCGGCGAACGCGCCGGCAAGATCGTCGCCTGGTGCCGCGACCATGGCATGCCCGCCAAGGTCTATAGCGGCTTCTCGACCGACGCCGTCGTCACGCTGGAAGAGCTCTGCCTCAAGGCGCGCGAGGCCTATCCGAACGTGATTTTCGTCGCCACCCGCGCGATGACAAAGCCGCACGGCTGGGCCTCCACCCTGCTACATGGCGGCACGGCGCTGAACCTGCAGCGCCGCCTTCACGCGTACGATGCTCCGCTCATTGTACTGCCCATGCGCGTCGACATCGGCCCCGACACCATCCTCGCCCGCTTCAACCGCGACGGCGCTCCATCGCCGGCTGGCGATGCGACGCCAGGAGACGGCTCGGGCTGAGCAGAACGTCGCATTCATCCTTCGAGACAATTGCTTCGCGCTCCCTCAGGATTAGGGAGGTGGGTCTGAGGCATCAACCACACCACAGGCCTCATTCTGAGGGGGCGTCTCCAAGGATAAAGGCAAAGCAGCGCTGGCCCAAAAAGCAAAAGGCCCGACTGTTTCCAGCCGGGCCTTCGCATGTCGATTCAGGCAGATCAGCTCTTGGCGATCGCCAGCCACGACTTGGCCAGCCAGGCCGCGCCGTTGTCGGCCTTGACCGACTGCCAGGTCTTCGTGGCGTCGGACTTCTTGCCGCCCTTGAACTGCGCAACGCCGAGGCGGACCTTCACGAGGTCAACAGCGCCAGCGTCCATCTCGCCTTTCTTGATAGCTTTGTCGAAGAGCTCGATCGCTTTCGGATAGTTGCCAGCAGCGAGATACGCTTCAGCCGCGAGACCAAACTGTTCACCCGACGCGCGCGTCGCAGCGGCAGTTTCGCTTGCCGCAAGACCGGTCGCCTTATCCTTGGCTGCAGCGGCCTTGGTCGTGTCGATCAGACCCTTGTTCTTGACGGCCAGTGGATCGTTGGCCTTCACGAGAGCTTCCCAGACAGTCGACGCTTCGATGGCGTTGCCGCGCTTACGCGCCAGGTCGCCCATCTCGAAGAGTTCTTCCGGTTTCAGCTTGGCGCCCGACGCCTGCAGCGCGCGGAAAACATCAAGACCTGCGACGCCGGTCTTGTAGTTCGTCTCCTTGCGCGAACGCTCGATCAGCATGCGCCAGTAGGTGTCAGTCTTGTAGATCGGCGCGATCTTTTCGACGACGCGATAGAACTCGTCGAGCTTGTTTTGGGCCTGCAGCGCGTTGAGCAGGATGTTGTACTGCGTCGCCGTCGGCTTGCCGGCCGCGATGGCCTTGTTGATGAAGGTCACGGCCTCGGGATAGTTCTTGGCCTCGAGCGACTTCTTGGCGACGAACGCCAGCTCGGTCGACGTGCCGCCGTAAGCAGCGATGTTGGCCTTGGTCTGGGCCAGCGCCTTCGCGCCATTGCCCGAGTCGGAATAGCGGCCGGCCAGCATCTGGTCGTAGTTCTTGATGATCGAGGACTGCAGGCCGCCCGTGGCCTTGGCTTTCTCGATCGCGCTGATGCAACCTGCATGGTTCTTGATCGAGGCGTCGCAGCTGGCGGCGACGCGGATCTGCTCGAGCGCCGACTTCTGCTGCGTATTGGCGGCGTGCGGCAAGGCGGCGTCGGCCTTCGAGATCGCTGTGCTCCACTGGCGGCTGCTCAGCGCCGAGCTGGCCGCGTTGTAGTTCTCGACGAACTCCTTCTTCGCCTTGTTCTGCGCGTAGGCGGCAGGTGCTGCGACGAAGGAAGCGCTCGCCATTCCCAGCGCTGTCATCAGGCCCAGCCCCAGTGCGGGCAAGCTGTTGCGCATGGTTTTGCCGAACGTCTGCATAGTCAAAGCTCCACCAACGGGCCGCCATCAACGGACGGATCTTGTTTCCAGATAGGTCAGCAAGGCCGACCCTCAAAATGATTCACGCAGCTTCTACTGCGTAAGGCGGCGCTGAGCCCAAAAGCCCGGCACCGCCTCATTACACACGGCGGAATACGGCGGGATCAAGTTCGCCGGATAACGCCTATTTCATCAGGTTCCCCCGATCACACCCATCTTCTTCAGACCGTTCCGCTGCGCGGCGGCCATCACGTGGGCGACGACGCCGTACTGCGCATCGCGATCCGGTTCGATATGAATTTCCGGTTGCACGTCGCGCGCAGCTTCAACCTTGAAACGCTCCTCAAGGACCGCGCGGCTGACTTCTTCCGAACCCCAGTTGATCACACCATTGTAGTTGATGATGATCCGGATCGGTTCCGGAAGGTTGTCCGGCGGCGGCGGCTGGTTCGGCGGAGGCGGAAGCGGCGTATCAAGCTTCACGGCGTGGCGCTGTGGGGGCAGCGTCACGATGAGCATGATCAGCAGCACCAGCATCACGTCGATCAGCGGCGTCGTATTGATCTCTGAGAGCGGCTCGCCTTCCTCGCGTTCGCCGACTGCCATTGACATGAGACAAACTCCTGGGCCCGTTCAGGCCTTTAAACGACTAAACCCGCGACACTATTCGGTCTTGGGGGCCTTGGTGATGAAGCCAATCTTCAGGATCCCGGACCTCTGGGCGATCTCGACAACCTTGCCGACCTCGAAATACTTGGTCGCAAGGTCGCCGCGGATATGAACTTCCGGTTGGGGAATTTCACGCGCGACGACGGCAAGACGGGATGCCAGCTGGCCCTCAGTGATCTCCGAGTTTTGCCAGAACACGGCGCCATCCGTGCGGACGGAGAGGTTGATGTTCTCCTTCCGCGGGGTGACGACCTGGTTCCGTTCAGTCGGAAGATCGACCTTGATGCTCTGCACAGCGACCGGGATGGTGATCAGGAAGATGATCAGCAACACCAGCATGATGTCCACCAGCGGGGTGGTGTTGATCGACGAGTTTACAGGAGATTCCTCCTCCTCGACGAGCGAGATACTACCACCCGAGCCAATGGTTTCGTCAGACGGATTGTCAGACATCTACGGACCTCCTCTTTCGGACTGGCCTTAGGCCTTGGCCGAAGAAGCCATCAGCTTGTCGATGTCGTAAGCGAAGTGGCGGGCAGCGTCGGAGATATTTTTGTTCCGACGGCCGAGCAGGTTGTAAAAGATAACCGCCGGGACGGCGACCGCGAGACCGATGGCGGTCATGATCAGAGCTTCACCGACAGGACCGGCGACTTTCTCGATCGAGGCGTCGCCCGAAGCCGTGATGCGGATCAGCGCGTTCACGATCCCCCACACTGTGCCGAACAGACCGACGAACGGGCAGATCGCACCGACGGTGGCCAGGAAGGCCATGCCGCCCTGCAGACGGCCGTTGATGCGCTCAAGCTCGATGCCGACCTGGTGAGACATGCGGTCGGAACGCGAGATACGTGCACCGAGACCGGCCTGGGCCGAGTTGGCCTGGGCGATCGCGCCTTCCGCAACCGAGCGGAACGCGTTGTTGCGGCCGAGCGTGTCCAGACCTTCGTCCAGCGTGTTGGCGTCCCAGAAGGACGGGATCTTCTTCATGTGGCCGATCAGGATGTACTGGTCGACCGCCTTGGTGACGGCGATATAGATCGAGCCGGCGAACATGATGATCATGAGAATCAGCGTGCCCTTTGCGACGAAATCGCCTTCAGTCCAGACGGCAGAGATGCTGAACGCCTGGGCGACTGACTTGCCTTCAACACCGCCTTCAGCGGCGGGGGCGGCCTCGGCGGCAGGAGCAGCGGCTGCGTCGACCGCAGGCGCGGCAGGCTCTTCCATCGGAAGCGGCGGCGGCGCGTCAGGCTGTTGAGCCATCGCTGCCATTGGCATGAACAGGAATGCTGCAGCGGCCAGCACCATTTTTACCGGATTGGACTGCCGCTTCAGACCATCCCCGAGATACGCCATTTTCATTACCGTCTTCTCCTCATTCGGGTTTCCCCGAGACTGTGATCCGGCTTGACCAAGCTATCCCCTTGGCCAGCCGAACGAACTACTCCTGGTTGTGACCTAGTCCCTTAACCCCGTCTGGCCATCTCTGGCCGCCCGGCGAAAGAAATCGTCGCCTCCACCTCAACCCTTTTTCAGGGTCCACACATAGGTGAACTCGTAAGGATACGGATCGCACATCGCGATCGGCTTGCCGTCGGAACCGATCGCCGGGTCGAGACGGTTGTTGGTGAGGGCTTTGATCGCCTGGTCGTCTAACCGCTCAAAGCCGCTCGACTTCACGATCTTGACGTTCGACATGCGGCCGTCCGTATCGACGCAGACAGACACGCGGGTCTCGCCTTCTTCGCCAGCACGGCGCGAAGCGGCCGGATATTCAGGCTCCTTGAAGCGGCGGCCGACCGAGGGGCGCTTTGACAGGGTCGGGCGCGGCGGCGGCGCCGGCTTGACGGCGGGCGGGGCCGGCTGCGGTTTGGCGACCGGGGTCACCTGCGCGAGCGCATTTTCTTGCGGCGGCGGGGTATCGAACACAAAATCGGGCAGGATGACCTGCGGCGGCGGCGGCGGGAGGTCGACATCGACCGGCGGCGGCGGCGGCGGCTCATCCTCGACCTTGTCGAGCTCTTCGATGATGACCACTTCGGTCTCGACGGGAGCCTTGTTCTCGATCAGGCCAAAGCCGTTCGCGATTGCATAGCCAGCGCCGCTGATTGCGAAAACGACCCCTGCCACGCCAATCAGGCGCGTCTTCGTATTGTCCCGCTTTGTAGCGTAATACATGTCTCTCTCGCTCTCGACGCCCCAAATGTCCCGACCCTGGCATCTAGGCCTATGGTCTCGAGACAGGAATTTTATGCCTTCCTTTTGCCGCAAGCGCCAGACTCGTTGCAGTGAATTTTACATGTACGAGTTGCGCGCTGTCGTCGCATTCCAGCCAAAAATACGACGTGCGGTCCGGGGTCTGTAGAGCAGCAGTGTCTTGTTATCAGCCGCACCGCCGGTGGGAGCCAGCGACCCTCTTTGAAAGCGCATATGCCCCGCACGTAATGCTGCGTCAACGCGGCGGCATGCCGGTGAGCAAAAATTCCTTGCTGGACCTGATGGAAACTGAGCAGTGCGTCAGCTCTGGCTGTTTCGCGGTCAACTATTCGCGCTGGAGGCGCTGTCCGCGTCGCCCGGCCCGAGAGCGGTCTCGATCACGGGCGTGTCCAGCTTGGGATCTCCCAGCAGCCCCTCCCACTTGGCGATGACCGCGCAGGCAATCGAGTTCCCGATCACATTTGTCGCAGTGCGACCCATGTCCATGAAGGCGTCCACCGCCAGCACCAGCGCGATCCACTCGGGCTTCATCCCCATCGCCGGAAGCGTCGCCGAGATGACCACAAGCGACGCCCGCGGCACGCCGGCAATCCCCTTCGACGTGATCATCAGCAGAAGGAGCATCCCCAGCTGCTGGTCCCAGGTCAGCGGAATTCCCACCGCCTGCGCGATGAACAACACCGCAAAGGTGCAGTACATCATCGAGCCGTCGAGATTGAACGAGTAGCCCAGCGGCAGCACGAAAGAGACCACCCGGTTGGCAATCCCGTGCCGCTCAAGCTGCTCCAGCAGACGCGGATACGCCGCCTCCGAGCTCGCCGTCGCAAACGCCAGTAGTCCGGGCGCGCGCACATCCCAGATCAGCCTGAAAACCCGTGGCCCGAGGATGAAGAAGCCCACCGTGATCAGCAGCGCCCACAGGATCAACAGAGCCAGGAAGAAGAACCCGACCAGCCGCCCATAATCCGCAATGACGCCCAGGCCCTGCAGCGACACGGTGTAGGCGATCGCGCCAAACACCGCGAAAGGCGCCGCCGCCATCACATAGCCCGTCACCTTGAGCATCAGGAACGCCACCTGCTCCAGCAGGTCAGTCACCTTAGCGGTCTTCTGCCCCAGCGATTGCAGCGCAATACCCATGAAAAGCGAGATCACCACGATCTGCAGGATCTCGTTCTTCGCCATCGCGTCCGCGATCGAGGTCGGGAACACGTGCGTGATGAACTCCGCCAGCGAGAACGTGCCAGTCGACACCGTCGAGACATCGGCCACCGCCGTCTCCAGTGTCACCGGGAAGCCCACGCCGGGCTTGAACAGGTTCACCAGCACCAGCCCGAGCCCCAGCGACACCAGCGACGCCGTGATGAACCACGCCATGGTCCGCGCCCCGATCCGCCCGACTGCCGCCCCGCCCCCAAGATGGGCAATGCCGACCATCAGCGTCGTCAGCACAAGCGGCGCGACGATCATCTTGATAAGACGAAGAAAAATGTCCGAGAGGATCTTGAAATAGCTGGCGATGTCCGTCTGCGCCTTGCTCGTCACCGCCGTCATCTCGGCCTGGGTGATCTCGCCATTCTTGTTCTTGTCGGCGATCGCAAACGTCACATCCGCGTCGCTCCGCGAGGCGTTGAACTCTTCCTCGCTCAACAACCCGTCGCGATTGGCGTCGAACGCCGCGATCCGTTCCTGCGCCGCCACGACACGCGCCGCCGGGTCGCCATAGACCAGCGCCCCCACAACGACACCCAGCACCATGGCGACGATCAGGCCGATGAAGATCAGACGTTGCATGCGCTCAAGGCTCCGCGAGGCTCGCGTCTCAATACCATGCGAGTTGGCCCTGACCACCCTGCAGGGCGACTCCGCCCCCGATCCGTGCGAGCCTGCCCGCATTCACGCCAACTCAGGACCCTCCAATGGATGACGGCGCAATCGACCGCGAGGCCATGGGCAAGATGGCCAAGGCCCTCGTCTTCATCAAAGGCCCCGCCGACCCCACCGCCCTCGCGCTGAAACTCGCCTCTGAATCCGGCAAGCCCGCAGACATCAAGAAAGCCCGCGCCCTCTTCATCAAGCTCAAGCCCAGCGACCGCAAAGGCGCCATGGCCATGCTCTCGGACGATTGAAGCTCTGGTATTTCTCTGGACCGCCGGGCCCCTGCCCGGTTCTTTGCCCAACCCGCACACTCACTTCCTCAATGGGCTCCGCCGTCCTACACCCTCGCTGAATAAACCAGCCGGGCGGGGGGCCGGCGGTCCAGAGAGAGCACCATGCCCGGCAGCCAGGACTTCGCCGCCGATCCGCGCAACGCCGACCTCAAGGTCTGGCTCAACGGCGCGCTCGTGCCCACCAGCGAAGCGAAGGTCTCCGTCTTCGACGCCGGCTTCGTGCTGGGCGATGGCGTGTGGGAGGGGCTGCGCCTGCACAAGGGCGCGCTCCTCTTCCTCGATGCCCACATCGACCGTCTCTATCGCGGCGCCGCCGACATCGCCCTCGACCTCGGCCTCTCGCGCGAGCGGATGATCGCCGCCCTTCACGCCACCCTCGCCGCCAACGACATGCAGCACGGCGCCCACCTCCGCCTGATGGCGACGCGCGGCGTCAAGAAAGCCGTTAACCAGGATCCCCGCAACGCGCTCGGCAGCGCCACCATCGTCATCGTCGCCGAGTATAAAGAGCCAAGTCCCGGGATCGTGACGCGCGGCCTCAGCGTGATTACCAGCGCCATCCGCTGCACGCCGGCCGACATGTTCGACATGCGCCTCAACTCGCACTCGCGTCTCGCCCTCATCCGCGCCCTGCTCGACGTGATCCCGAAGGGCGGCGATGAGGCCCTGATGCTCGACCCCGCCGACATGGTCTCCAGCTGCAACGCCACTAACTTCTTCTGGGTCAAGGACGGCGAAGTCCGCACCAGCACTGGCGCGTTCTGCTTCAACGGCGTCACACGCGGAAACGTCATCAAGCTCTGCGACGTCAACAACATTCCGATCAAGCTCGATAGTTTCCCCCCCCACGACGTCCACACCGCCGACGAAGCCTTCGTCACCGGCACCTTCGGCGGCCTCACGCCCGTGCGCGAAGTGGATGGTCATGTGATGCCAGGCGGAACGCCGGGGCCTGTCACACAGCGGTTGCGGGAGTTGTACGACGGGCTGAAGGATGCAGAGGCTACCAGGGGGAAATAGCGACGGCGCCTCCCTGTTGACGCAACCCCCCCTATCCGCGATCAGTGCGCCGCCCGATCACCCCTGCGCGGAGCCACCCCCATGGCCACCATCCTGAAGAAACTGCCTGTCGGCCAGAAGGTCGGCATCGCGTTTTCCGGCGGCCTCGACACCACGGCCGCCCTTGTCTGGATGCGCGCCAACGGCGCCGCCTGCTACACCTACACCGCAAACCTCGCCCAGCCGGACGAGACCGACTACGACGCCATCCCGCGCAAGGCGATGGACCACGGCGCAGCCGACGCCAAGCTGATCGACTGCCGCCAGCAACTCGTCGCCGAAGGCATCGCCGCGATCCAGTCCGGCGCCTTCCACATCACCACGGCGGGCGTCACCTATTTCAATACCACGCCGCTGGGCCGCGCCGTCACGGGCACGATGCTCGTCGAGGCGATGAAGGCCGACAACGTCAACATCTGGGGCGACGGCAGCACCTACAAGGGCAACGATATCGAACGCTTCTATCGCTACGGCCTGCTCGTGAACCCCAGCTTGCAGGTCTACAAGCCCTGGCTCGACCAGCAATTCATCGATGAGCTCGGCGGCCGCAAGGAAATGTCCGAATACCTCGTCGCCAAGGGCTTCGACTACAAGACCAGCGTCGAGAAAGCATACTCCACGGACTCCAACATCCTCGGCGCCACGCACGAGGCGAAGGATCTCGAATTCCTCGACAAGGGCGTCACCATCGTCAACCCGATCATGGGCGTGAAGTTCTGGGACGAAAGCGTCACCGTGAAGCACGAACGCGTCAGCATCGGCTTCGAGGAAGGCCGCCCCGTCTTGCTCAACGGCAAACGCTACAGCGATGAAGTTGCCCTCATGCTGGAAGCCAACGTCATCGGCGGCCGCCACGGCCTCGGCATGGCTGACCAGATCGAGAACCGCATCATCGAAGCCAAGAGCCGCGGCATCTATGAAGCCCCCGGCATGGCGCTTTTGTTCGCCGCCTACGAGCGCCTCGTCACCGGCATCCACAACGAGGACACGATCGAGCAGTACCGCACCAATGGCCGACTGCTTGGCCGTCTGCTCTATCAGGGCCGCTGGTTCGACTCGCAGGCCCTCATGCTGCGCGACGCCGCCCAGCGCTGGGTCGCCCGCGCCATCACCGGCGAAGTCACGCTCGAGCTGCGCCGCGGCAACGACTATTCGATCATGAATACGGTGAGCCCCAACCTCACCTACAAGCCCGAGCGCCTGACGATGGAAAAGGGCGAGGAATTCTTCACCGCCAACGACCGCATCGGCCAGCTCACCATGCGCAACCTCGACATTGCCGACACGCGCGACAAGCTGATGACCTACGCCAAGACGGGTCTACTCGCCCCGACCACCGCAACGGGCCTGCCCCGCCTGCCCGACAAGGCGGACGACTAGCGCAGCCCTCGCCGGGGCGCGCCGGAAAAGGCGAGGCTATGGAGTCGCATATGTCGCCTATCCGCATCGCCATGTGGTCCGGCCCGCGCAACATCTCCACTGCGATGATGCGTTCCTTCGGCGCGCGCAGTGATTGCCACGTCGCCGACGAGCCCTTCTACGCCGCCTTCCTTTGCGAGACCGGCCTCATACATCCGATGAACGACGCGGTCCTCGCGGCGCAACCGAACGACTGGCGCGATGTCGTGCCCACCCTCCTCGCCCCGACGCCGAACAACGAGCCCATCTTCTACCAGAAGCATATGACCCACCACATGCTGCCCAGCGTCGGCCTCGACTGGATGAGCCAGTGCCGCAACGCCTTCCTCATCCGCGATCCGGACCTCGTGCTCGCCTCCTACACGCAGAAGCGCGAAGACGTGCAGCTCGCCGACATCGGCTTCGTACAGCAGGCCGAGATCTTCGCCCGCGAAGCCGACCGCCTCGGCCACGCCCCGCCCGTCGTCGAAGGCATCGATGTCCTGCGCGCCCCCACAGCCACACTGTCAAAACTCTGCGCCGCCCTCGACATTCCCTGGACCGCCGACATGCTCACATGGCCGCCCGGCCGCCGCGCCACAGACGGCGTGTGGGCCCCCGCCTGGTACGACGCCGTCGAACGCTCCACCGGCTTCGGGCCGCCGCCCGCCGAGACAAAGACGCCCCTCGCCGATCATCTCCGTCCCATCGCCGACGCCGCCCGCCCCCACTACGAAGCCCTCGCCAGATGGAAGCTCACCTGATCGGCGGTCGACCGCCGGGCTAGCTCTCTCTAAGGAGCCGCCGAATCTGCGCGCGCGCGTTTTTGACTCACCTGAACAATTCCAACGGCTTGCGTCGAAAACCGACCCGAAAATCGTTCTCTCAATCCTACACTTTCGATTCCGGGGGATACTTCGCTCATCCATCTCGCAGGAGGGCAGCTGTACACTGTTCGACGGCGCAGGATCGGACGCAGATGAGCTTGAAAGCCCGTGCGTGCAGCCCAACGGCGAAGTGCAGGAGTGATCCAGGGATTGCGGCTGAACATCCGCGACCTGCACACCGGCGACGACAATAGGGCCCGGGCGGTTGAAACACCCCGTCGTGCTGCCGCGGCCAGATGACATCTGCATGGGGACGCGGGATCCGCGCTTTCCTTCATCTACCGGTAGCTCCGAGCGATCGGTGCAGCCAACTCACGCGGGGCATCCCGCGTCCCCATGCCCTCCATCAGGGAGGGCGCTGCATCCCGGACGGCATAAGCCGGTCCTAATGCGGGACTGCGCCTGTGGACCGCCACGCATATCTCTTGAGATGAATCCCGGGCCGTGCATGGTGACCCGACAAACCCAGTCGCAGACTCCCCGAGGAATTCATGGCGTCCACCACATTGAAGTCATTCGCCCTGTCCGGCGCTCTGCTTGCCGCGACCGCGCTCGCGGGCTGCTCGACAATGTCGCCCTCCCTCGTTGGCGTGAGCCCCGAGGCGATGGCGATCCATCAGCGTCTGCTGACCCTCGACACCCACCTCGACACGCCGGCCCTGCTCGACGAACCGCGCGGCTACGACATCATGAAATGGCACGACGTTGAGCGTGACGGCAGCCAGGTCGACCTCCCGCGCATGAATGAAGGCGGCCTCGATGGCGGCTTCTGGGCAATCTACATGGGCCAGGGCCCGCTGACGCCGGAAGGCTACGCCAATATCCGCGACAAGGCGCTCATCCGCTCGACGTCGATCCACAAAATGGTCGCCGCAAATCCCGGCGCCTTCGAAATCGCCCTCACCGTCGACGACGCGATGCGCATCCACGCCGCGGGCAAGAAGATCGTCTTCATGTCGATGGAGAACTCCTACGAACTCGGCGACGACGTCTCGCTGATCGACACGTTCTTCAAGCTCGGCGTCCGCCTGATCGGCCCCGTCCACAACGGCACCAACCAGCTGGCGGATTCCGCCAACCCCGGATCGGTCGGCGCGAAGTGGGGCGGCCTCAGCCCGATGGGCAAAGCGTTCGTCAAACGCGCCAACGAGCTTGGCATGGTCCTCGACGGCAGCCATTCGGCCGACACCACGATCGAACAGATGATCGATCTGTCCGCGACGCCGATCATCCTGTCGCACCACGGCGTGCGTGCACTCAACAACCATCCCCGCAACCTGCCGGATGCGCTGCTGAAAAAGATGGCCGACAAGGGCGGCGTGATCCAGATGAACACGCTGTTCCTCAAGACATCGCCGCCGCCATCGGCCGAGCGCGTCGCGGCGCTCAAGGCGCTCAACGACAAGTACGGGCCTGTCGCGGACCTCACCGGCGCAAAGTACGAGGCCTATCTCGATGAAATGGTAACGCTGAACCGAACATTCCCGGCGTCCATGGCCGACTTCGAAGACTACATGAAGCAGATCCTCTACGGCATCAAACTGCTCGGCGTGGATCATGTCGGCCTCGGCGGGGCCGACTGGGACGGCGGCGGAGGCCTGTCTGGATATCGCGACATCACCTATATGCCGAAGGTGACCGAGCGCCTGCTCAAGGAAGGCTACACCGAAGCAGACCTCGCCAAGATGTGGGGCGGCAACGTTCTTCGCGTCGTGAAGGCGGCGGAGGACTACGCAGCGAGCCTGAAGAAGTAGGCCTTACGCCGCGCCGATCAATTTCACGAAAGGATCCTTCAGCATGAAGACCGCCGTCACCAGCAGGTAGCACCCGAAGATCTGCTTCAGCTTGACGGGATCGAGGCTGTGCGCTGCCCTTACGCCTAGCGGCGCTGTGAGAATGCTCATTGCCGTAATCGAGGCGAGCGCGATCAGGTTGACGAAGCCGACCGAGCCGACAGGCAGGTTGGGCTGGCCGAAGCCGGTGATCATGCTGCCGATGGCCCCGGGGACGGCGATGATCGTGCCGAAGCCTGCGGCAGTCGCGACCGCACGGTGCATGTTCACGCCACTCAAAGTCATGATCAGGATGGCGGGCGTGCCGCCGCCAATGCCCAGCAGCGACGAGAACGCTCCTAGACCCGAGCCGAGTGCTGCGCGTGCCGGCCCTCTGGGCAGACGCTCCTCGCTCGCGATCTTCCGGCCAAGAATCTGGAAAATGAAGTTCAGGCCGAGCGGAACGAGGCTGATTCCGAACGCGATCTTCAGCTGCTCGCCGCCCATGAAGCTGGTGAGAATCACCCCGGCGATGACGCCCGACACGACCCAGGGCAGCCAGTCCTTGAGGATGCTCCAGTCGACGGCGCCGCGCTTGGCGTGCGCCTGAACCGACCTGAGGGAAGTGAAGAAGATCGTGCCCAGCGATGTGCCAATCGCCACGTGCATGATGTGCTCATTGCCGCCTGTGTGCGGCAGGACTGTCAGCACGGCGGCGAGCGCCGGCACAACGACAAAGCCGCCGCCAATACCGAACATCCCGGCCACGAAACCTGCAAAGAGGCCTGCGACCAGCATGGACAGCACAAGCAGTCCGTATTGCTGAAACGCCGCACCCAACCAATCCTGTTGAGACGCCAGATCCATGATGTCGTTCAATGCCACGCGTGGGGAATCCGTAGTCAGAGTTCACGAAGGACGATCCTGCGACTTCGCGCCCGCGCCCTTGTATGGGCAAGGCCGGCAGCCCCGATGGAGCCGCCGCCCCCGCAAGGCGCCGACAATTGCAGCGCCCTCGCCTATCAGGTGCCCACACGGGAGAATGCGCTCTCCCGTGTGGGGCCTTCAGGACGACCAAGGGGATCAGAACGTGTAGGCGAGTTTCCCGTAATAGTACCCGCCATTGATTCCGAACGGCGAGAAGTTCGCATACTGGCCGACGGCCGCGTTGTTGTTGTCCTGGAAGTACTGCTGCAACAGCGCCGGGTTGTATTTTTCCGGAACCTCGTTGAGCAGATTGTTGGCGCCAAGCGAGACCGTCACTGCGTCCGTCACCGCATACGAGATGTCGAGATCGATGATGATTCGCTCGTCGATCTGCGTCTTGTAGTAGGTAGAGCCATCGGCGCTCAGCATTTCCGACGAAGGACCGTAGAGCGTGGCCTTCGTGTTGACGGAGAGCTTGTCAGCATTCCAGAGAGCGCCCGCGACGACGCGATATCTCGGCGACGCAGTTTCGAGGTCGGAGATCGCCGTGGCGTCGAACAGCGCCACGCCGGGCGCCAGACCGCTCGGCGGCGGAGCGATGCGGATAACATCGGTTTTCGTGTAGCTGCCGGCGAGCGACCAGTCGATCGCGCCATACTCACCGAAATCCGATGCGTAGGTCATCACGATGTCAACGCCCTGGGTGCGGGTGTCGAGACCGTTGGCGAAGATGTTGACCCCGGTATCCGTGACGGTCGGGTCGAGCACGTTGCCGTTCGCGATGATGGCCGCGAGCACGTTGGGCGAATTGCACCCCGTGCAGCCTGAGCCGAACAGCGCGCCGGAGCCAACGATGCGATTGTCGATCTCGATCTGGAAGGCGTCGACCGTGATCGACAGGACCGGATCCGGGTGCAGGACAAAGCCAAGGCTGTAGTTTTTCGATTCCTCCGGCTGAAGGCCATTCAGACCGAGGAGCGTCGCCGCCGCAGAGTTGGGCGGCAGCTGAACGAAGGCGGATGTCGGCGAGACGTTGGTGGCTGAATAGAACCCTTCCGCCAAGGTCGGCGCCCGGAAGCCCGTGCTCGCAGTGCCGCGGATCGCGATTGCGTCGTTGAAGTCGTACCCGCTGGTCAGCTTGTAGACCGTGGTGTCGCCGAAATCGCTGAAGTCCTCGTAACGGACAGCGGCGTCGACCTGCAGAGCCTTGATCGGCTCGACTGCCACATCGACATAGACCGCCTTGCTGTCACGCTTGTGGTCGCCCGCGTCGGTGAGCGAGAAGCCCGGATAGGACTGCGACCCCTCCTTGTAGCGCGAAGCCGCATCGCCAGCCTTCAGCTCGTACCCGTCCTCCCGATATTCGAGACCGGCCGCAAACGTCAGCGGCCCGGCCAGGCCGACATCGAACGCATGCGAGATATCGAAGTTGGTGGTCCACTGCGTGCCGATGAAATCGCCAGCGTGGAAATCAGTCGGCGAAGCGCCGGTGTCGAAATAGAGCGAGGCGTTCTGCGAGTCGAGCACGTTGACGTCGTTGTCGTCTTTTCCGTACGTGGTAGCGACGTCATAGAGCCAGCCGCCGAGGTCTCCCTTTGCGCCGAGCGTGAGCGCGAAGTCATT
Organism: Hyphomonadaceae bacterium; assembly: GCA_040398425.1. GTDB lineage: Bacteria > Pseudomonadota > Alphaproteobacteria > Caulobacterales > Hyphomonadaceae > UBA7672. Next base: position 40,705 of record JBBATZ010000009.1, on the reverse strand, counting down.
CTCGGTAATCGATTCCTTCGGGCTGAAGCCGAACGGGCGCGGGCGCACGCCGGTGGGGCTGACCACACGGCTCGGTACGCGGTAGTTCTCGTAGGCCTGAGCGAATTTGTAGCCGTAGCTACCGAAGGCATAGAGCTCGAGCGAGTCGGAGATATCGACACCGGCATTGAATGCCGTCGTGTAGAGCCGGTATTCGGCATCGCCAGAGATCTTGTTGAGGTAGGGGTAATCCGACAGCGTGGCGATCCCCGGATAGTTGGACAGCCGGCTCGACAAGCCTGTGTTGAACGGGGTGTCGATGACGCGCGGGTCGATCGCGCCGCGGTTGCTGAAGCCATGATAGCGGGCTTCGGCGGTCAGATTCAAATAGCCGTTCGGGATAGGGGCAAAGCCGATGTTTGCGGACGCACCGGCCGTTTTACCGTCTCCCTGGAAATACTGGCCGCCGGTGATCTGAACTTCGCCGCCGGAATCAGCCTCCTTCTGGATGATGTTGATAACGCCCGCGATGGCGTCCGAGCCGTACTGAGCTGCAGCGCCCTCGAGCAGCACCTCGATATGATCGACCGAGGCAAGCGGCACGAAGTTGAGGTCGGCTGCGGCGCCGCCCTGGAACGGTCCGCCCAGGACTGCGAGGTTCGATGTGCCGTGACGGCGTTTGCCGTTGATCAGGACAAGCGCATGGTTGGGGCTAAGGCCGCGAAGCTTCGCTGAAAGCGTGAGGTTGGCGGTGTCGCCGCCAAACGCCTGAGCGTTGAACGAGGGGATGTTCTGGGCAAGGGCCTGGATCATGTCCGGCTGGCCGACATTGCCGAGAATATCCGCGCCGATCACCTGGACCGGCGCCGGGCTATCTGCTGCGGAGAGGCCCGAGACGCGTGTGCCGGTAACGATGATTGTGTCCCTGCCGGATGGCTGTTCGTCGGCCGGCGCGCTCTGCGCCCAGGCGCCACCGGTATTCACCATTGTGAGGCAGACCAGCACAGCGCCGATCATCCCCGAGTATCGCAGTGTCGTTTTCATCCAAGTCCCCGTGTGTGTTTGAAGGTCACTCAACCGTTCCGCCCCAGTCTTTTTGGTTGAAGTGATCACGTCACCGCGAGCGACACGGTGGAAGCCGAACCCACTTGAGCGGGTCCAAAAACTTGATGCTGTCAGATTGAAAGGCGCCGATGTTTCAGCGCGCCAACGCACCTCAGGGCGGATCTGCGCGCGCAGCCACCCGATGCGAATTTTTCCTATCGCGTACGAGAACTATGACAGCTTTGAAACGGAAGACCACGCCACTCGTGCGCAAGCGGGTGAGCTGAACCGAAATCTCAGTTACACTGGTGATGAGTTGAGCGCGCATGCACAAGACCCCACCACCAGGAGCCAGGGGATCTGCGTTCAAATGCGCATTTGCGCAAAACCTGCGCGTACTTGCACGAAGAGCGACCAGCGTCCCACGCGACAGCGGTCAATACGGGCAGCCTGTCCGAGTGAAGGTCTCCGTGTGGAGCGATCCTTACCGCAGGGAGCTTTCGCGAGCGCCGCATTTTGCCTACCAAGAGGAATTCGGGGCGGAGACACATTCGTATGAAACATTCTGGCATCATGCTTGTTACAGCGGTCGTCATCGCCGCCGGACTGCTGGCCGCGCCTGCCGCGCTCGCACAAGCCTACGCGCCGCCGCGCACGCCAGACGGCAAGCCGGACCTGCAAGGCATGTGGACAAACACCAGCATGACGACGCTGGAGCGCACAAACGCATCCCTGCCCCTCGTGCTGGACCCGGCGCAGGTGGCGCGGATGGAGCAGGCGCGCCTGCAGCAGGAAGTCTCCGCCAACGGCCGCACAGATCCCGATGAAGGCGCGCCGAAATCGGGCGCAAATGTCGGCGGCTACAACGCGTTCTGGCTCGATCGCGGCATGAAGGTTGGCGTGGTCAACGGTCAGGCCCGTTCGTCCTGGATCACAGAGCCTGAGGACGGGAAGATGCCGTTCTCTGATACCGGGAAAAAACGTATCGCCAGCATTCTGGCCAAGCGGAACGAAGATGGACCCGAGGGCATGAACCCCGCCGATCGCTGCCTGATAGGATCGCGCGGCTCGGGGGGGCCACCCATGCTGAACAACATTTATAACAATACGTACCAGATCGTGCAGACGCCCGACCATGTGATGATCGACGTGGAGATGATGCATGATGCGCGTGTCATTCGGCTAAACCAGACACACAAGCCGACGGCTGTTGGACAGTGGCTTGGCGACAGTATCGGCCGCTGGGAGGGCGACACGCTGGTGGTCGAGACCCGGAACTGGAACCGCTGGCACGGCGATTACGAACCGGTCTACCTGTCCGAGCAGGCCGTCGTAACCGAGCGCTTCACGCGAACGGGTCGCGACGAGCTGACTTACGCTTTCGAGGTCAACGATCCCGGCTTTTATACCCAGACCTGGAAGGCCGAGATGGTGTTCACGACCTCGCACGGACCCGTCTATGAATTCGCCTGCCATGAAGGTAATCACGCCCTTCATGGCATTCTTCAGGGGGCTCGCATCCTCGAAAAAAAAGCGCGATAGACGCCACAACAAAGCTTACGCGTGGGAGAATGCGTGATCCGGACATTCGCTATGGCGCTGCTTTTGGCGAGCGCCTCCCCCGCAATCTCGCAGCAAGCCTATCAGCCGCCGCAAACCGCTGACGGCCGCCCCGATCTGCAGGGAGTCTGGACAAATTCCAGCATCACGCTGCTTGAGCGCAATAAACCCGACCTGCCACTCGTCCTGAACCCCGATCAGGTCAAAGACCTAGAAAACGCGCGCGCCGACGAAGTTGCGGAAGACACCGTGCCGACCACAACGGCGGTGGCGCCCGAAGCAGGGGGCGTTCTCGTCGCCGCGAACATATTCTGGCTTGACCGCGGCAGCAGGGTCGCCATCGTGAATGGGGAAGCGCGTTCGTCCTGGATCACAGATCCGCCCAACGGAAAGCTTCCAGTGTCCGACGCTGGCCGCAACCGTATCAACACCATCCTCGCCAAGCGCAGCGAAGAGGGTCCCGAAGGCATGAACCCCGCCGACCGCTGCCTGATTGGCAGCCGCGGCTCAGGCGGACCGCCCATGCTGAGCAATTTGTATAATAACAACTACGAGATTGTACAGACAGCCGATCACGTCGTGATCCTTGTTGAGATGATGCACGACGCGCGGATCATCCGGATGGAGCAGCCGCACCGATCTGCAGCAGTGACGCAATGGCTGGGCGACAGCGTGGGCCACTGGGATGGCGACACCCTGGTGGTCGAAACGCGCGGTTGGAATCGTGGTCAGGGAGACTACGAGCCCGTCTTTCTGTCTGAAGACGCCGTCGTAACCGAGCGCTTCACGCGGACCAGCCCAACTGAAATTCTCTACACATTCGAGGTCAATGACCCCGGCTTCTATTCGCAGCCTTGGAAGGGCGAGATGGTCTTCGCAGCCTCCCAAGGCAGGGTCTACGAATATGCCTGTCAGGAAGGCAACCACGCCCTCTGGAACATCCTGAACGGCGCGCGCATGGGCGAAGCGAAAGCGAAGAAATAGCTCGCGCTATTTCACGTAAGCCCGCACCACGCCTTCGAGAAAATCGCGGCCTTCATAGAGCGACTGCACGCGGATTTTCTCATTGAGGCCATGCGCATTGAACTCGCCGCTCTTCCCGAACATGCCGCTCATTCCATAGGTCGGGATGCCGGCATTCATCAGGAAGCGACCATCGGTTGCGCCCGCAATCATCATCGGCGCAATCGGAACGCCCGGCCATTGTTTCGCAACCTGCGCGCGGATCGGAGCCATCACCTCTTCCGTTAGTGGCGGGGCCGACGAGCCTTCGCGGCGCTTGACGATCTCGACCTTTACCTGAGGATCTCCAATGGCGCCCTCCAGCGTGGTTTTGACCTGCTCTGGCGTCGTGCCCTGCATAACACGGCAGGACAGCGTCGCGGTCGCGCGTTGCGGCAGAGCGTTAGGCGCATGACCCGCGTCGAGCTGCGTTGCGACACAGGTCGTGTGCAGCGATGCATTGTAGCTGGGATCCGCCAGCAGCACGGCAAGCGCTCGCTTGTCTTCCGGGTTCTTCGCTACGGCCGACATCGCCTTGCCGACATCGCCGCCAAGGATAGGCCCTGTGGTACGGAAGTACTCCCGCACCACCGGATTGACCTGCACAGGAAACGACAATTTCGATACCTTTTCTGCCGCCGACATCAGCCGATAAATTGCGTTGTCGGGCGTGGGGCGCGAGGAGTGTCCGCCGGGATTGGTGACTTCCAGCGTGTAGACTTGGTGAATTTTCTCCCCGGCCTGCATTTGGAAAACCAGTGGCTTGCCCTCGTCTGACAGCAGCCCGCCGCCGCCCTCATTGATCGCGAACGCTACATCCAGCAGGTTCTTGTGATTGTTGAGAAGGTAGTCGACGCCGTTGATGCGGTTCGACGTTTCCTCGCCGCAAGTCAGCGACATCACCACATCGCGCGAAGGCTTAAATGTCTTCTCCTGCTTCAAGCGTATCATCAGGTCGAGCCAGACTGCCGCCATAGACTTGTCGTCGGATGAGCCGCGCCCGCAGAAATAGCCCCCCTCCTCAAACAACTTGAACGGATCGCGCTCCCAGTCTTCGCGTTTGGCGTCCACCACGTCGATGTGGGCCAGCAGCAACACGCCCTTCTTCTTCGGATTCTCCGCCCGGATGGTGGCGACTACGTTGCCATCATCGGGCCGGTCCGCAGGTACGATCACCTGCGCGTCTGCGGCGGTAAATCCGGCAGCCTTCAGCCGTGCCTCGGCAGCACGCACGACCTTGGTGCAAGATCCCGTCGTCGGCGAGGAGTCGATTTCGACCATTTCCTGATAGATGGCGCGGAAGGCGGCACGGCTACTGTCGTTCTGCTGTGCGACAGCAAAGGCCGGGACCAATGCAGGGAGCATCGCTGCGCACCCGAGAGCAACTGCAACTGAAGCTGAAGCTTTGCGCATCACTATCTCCGATCATTCGGCCGCCAGATGCCCGAGCGCTGGCGACGGTCCACATGAGACTTTTGGCGCAATCCTCCCCTCCGCACAATGCGAGTGAGGGGGCCTGACTAATCGTTGATGCCGTAAAGAGCCAACCGCTCGTGATAGCGCCGTATGGCGTCGGAAATCGCTTTCACGCTTTCGGCCATCCTCGGCTCGTGGAAGTTTGGCGTGGAACGGACGCGGCCTTTCTCGTCCTGGTATAGAAGACCCATCGTGAGCAGCTGCTTCACCTTGCGACGCACCGTCTCACGCGGCATTCCCAACCGATCGGAAACCAGAAGCATGGTTATGGATCCGCGCAGATCCTCAGGCGCCACTTCCACCTCGGAAAGCTCAGCGACCTTCCGCGGATCAGCAACCACCGGTCTGATCGTCGCCTCGGCGACGCAGACATAGATGGCGATACTTTCAAGATCGATGTCGACGAGCTTGCGCACGGCATGAAGCATGTCAAGGAACAGCTCGGCGGATGCGTAAGTCCGCGGCCGGAGATCTGGTGGGATCGAGGTCATATCAGCTCGGAACTCAGCTTATTGCCCTGGCTAGCGTCGACTGCCAAAATGCTCGCGCAACATCCCTTCGACGTACACGTCCTAGCCCGTCAACGACGAAGTGCAAGAGCATGGCGTGAAGCGCCAACGCTTCAGATTTGCCGTCGGTCACAATGAAAAGGAAGCGTCACGCGGACCAGCAGATGCCCGTCAGCATTCCGTCAGCTGCATGCAACATGCGGGCGCCGTGACCGTCGAGTGCCGCAACGCCAACCTCGCCACCGAGCGAGGTATAGGCCAGGCGCCCCCGCGGCAGGTCAAGCGCCACGCCGATCGCTTCCTTGAGCCCGGTTACAAGCACCTGCCGGTCAAGTCGCGTCGCCGGGCTGAACCCTGCAGCCGGGTCCATCGGCGCGCGCGAGATCGTGTTGTCGCCGCGATCGCTCCAATAGAGCGTGCGCGACTTGAGATCGAGGTCGAGATCAATGGGCTCGGCCAGGCGCGAGAACAGCGTGACCATATCGCGGCGGTTGGCCGGCGTGGATCCAGGCGGCATCTGCATGTCGGCCCGCCGGATCACGCCCTGCCCGGCATTGTCGCCGCCCTTCTGGCTCCAATAAATGTGCCCGCGCGCCGGATCGAGCGCTATGCCAACGCACCATCGCGTCTGGTCGCCAACGTTGAATTTGGCGCTGCCCGTCGTGACCAACGTCTCGATATGTGTTCCGTCAAGATTGCAACGCTGGATCGCCATACCCTCGCGGTCGGCCCAGTAGAGCTTGCCCGCTTGCTCGTCGATCTTCAGTTGCTTCGGCGTGAACGTGCCGCCGGGCGTCACGATCATCATGACGCTGGAGCCATCGCCCTCGCAGCGCATGATGTAGCCGTCGCGCTCGGCGGCGCGCCCCATGTTGGTCCAGAAGATCTGACCGGTCGCACCGTGAACGGCGATACCGTCATTGACGCCGGCGGGGCGCGAGCCGTCTTTTGGCGACTGATCGACCAGCGTCGTCACAAGGCCGGTCTCGGGATCAAGCGCCAACACTTTAGCCTGCCCAAGACACACAAGGTGCGGCGGCATTCCGGATGGCGAGGCCGCCACCGTCGAGCAGGCGGCGAGCGTGAGACACCCGCCAAGTCCTGCTGCAAATTTCCTGCGATTCACGCGCATGCGCCCTCCCAAAAACCCCAAGTCTACTTCGTCGTCCAGCCGATGCCGAAGAGAGAAACCTTCGGCTCCGCCTTGCGGACGGCGGGATCGTTCGACATCGGGTTGACACCATCGCCCGTGATAGTCGGCGCAATTTCGGCGGCCTCAGGCGCGAAGCGAACGGTCGTCGCACAGCCGCCTGCCTCCTTCAGCTTGCCGCCCTTCCAGTCAGTGACGAACCCGCCATAGTCCCACTCAAAGCCGGACACGGCGAACGGACCGCCATTCGCTTTTTCGACCGCCTCGATTCCGTCACCGAACGAATAGCCGCCTTGACCCTTCCAGAGCGAGGCGTGATCGCGCACCGTGACCGCGACGAGGTCCGTCCGTTCTTCCTCATTGGCGAAGCTAACCTCGATCCGGCGCTCAGGATCAGTCGGAAAGACGGCGGTGACATTCATCGGCTCCCCCTCGGGTCCATCAATCGTCTCCGGAACGACATTCGCGCGACCAGAAATCGCCGCCAGCGTGGCTGGCGTCGCATCCCGCGTGAAGGGCGCGCCACATCCCAGAACAAAGGACGAATCGGCTGCCCCGGCTTCGGCGTCGTTTTCCAGTGGGCCTGACGCTTCTACCGCAACAGTCATATTGGGAGCAGCGGCTTCCTCGCCGCCGCAGGCGACCAGCAACGCAAGGCCACATGCCATAACCGGCACGACAGTGAGATTGGTGCGCATTCGCTTACTCCCGAATGTTGCAGTTCTCCGCACAGTGAGGTCTGAGGGGGCGACGCACAAGGTCGGCCTGCCAGTGCTCATGCCACCAATCCGGGATGAGCCCGCATATGCCACGGAATACTGAATTTTTCTCCACCATTGCCCGCAAGCGCTTGACCCTGTCACGAACGGCCCCAGAAGGTCTGGTTGAATGTCGCGTGAGATCGTTGTTCCAGCTGGCGAAGTAATCAGCCGTCCCAAACGGGGCGGCCTTTACATGTGGGCGCTTGCCGTTCTGGTCGGGGTGCTGGTCGGCCTCGTCATATTCGTCCTGCATGGCCTCGTCGCCTACGGTCAGTTCATCGCCTACGGCGCCTCACCCGGACGCCTCGCTTCGCGCCTCGTAGATATGCCATGGTGGAGCCGTCTTATCGCCCCGATGGTAGGCGGAGCGCTGATCTGCCTGCTGTTACGGTTGGGCGTTACGCTCGGGTGGGGACCATCGCCGCGGACGTTCGGACTGCAGGATGTCGTGCAGCACCGTCGTCTGCGCGGCACGATTCGCGCCACGACCATGACACTTCGTGACGGCTTCCTGTCAGCGATCACCGCAGTCGTCTCGCTCGCCTGGGGCGGCAGCTCGGGTCGTGAGGAACCTGCGGCCCATCTTGGCGCGACCGTGGCTGTGCTGCATGGGCGGCTCCTCGGGCTTGACGTCGCTTCGCGGCGTCTGCTCCTGGGTATGGGCATTGCGGCTGCAATTGGCGCATCACTACATGCCCCCATTGCCGGCGTGTTCCTTGCGCGTGAACTCATCCTGCGCCGCCAGCGCCTGTCTTCGCTTGGCCCGGTCGCAATCGCCGCCGCCTCGGGCTGGCTGATGTCGATGTGGCTGATGGGCGGAAAGCCCGTAATCGCGATTCCTACGCCGGGCGACGTCCCCGTGCTCGCGCACCTGGCAACAATCGTTGCCCTCCCCGTGCTGATAGCAGCAGCCTATGCCTGCAACGTTGCCTGGACGCGTGCGCCAATCTTCGCGGCTGCAGTGGCCGGACGGGTTCGCATACCGCTTTGGCTGTTGCCACTGCCGGGAGGGCTGGCGCTTGGCGTAATTGCGCTGGCCTTCCCACAGGTGCTTGGCATCGGCTACGAGTCGCTGGCCTCGGGCCTCAATGGAAACTACGGGGCCGGACTTCTGCCTGTTCTCGCGCTTGCGAAGATCGCGGCAACAGGCGTGACATTCGCCTGCCGCTGGGGAGGCGGCGCAATCTCGCCCTCACTCTATGTCGGGGCGATGCTCGGCGCAGCTCTGGGAGCTTTGGCTGGAGCAGTTCTTGGCATACCCGCGCCGCAAGCGTTCATGGGACTGGTCGGGATGGCGGTATGCCTTGCGGTGCTGTCGGATTCGCCATTTGCCGCCACACTGCTCGTTCTTGAACTCTCCGGCTCGACTGCGGTGGGTGCGACCAGCCTGTTCTGCTGCTTCATCGCCTGCATGGTCGCTCGCAGGCTCGCTCCGTTGCCGGCAGACGAGACCGGCCAGACACTACGCTGGCGCTGAGGCGCAACGTCTCCTATCGTCGTGCTCGGGGGGAGACACAGGGGCGGCGCGTGAACTCACCAATTGCTGTGCAAGCAAAGACATCGGCCCCCTGGGCTCTTGCCGTCTTCGGCGTGCTATTCGTCCTCTTCTTTTTTCGCGCCCTGCCCCTTGAGCTGGATCCGGTCCGCCCCAGCAACGCAACCGATCAGTTCGATGCCGAACGCGCCGTCATGCGTCTGAGCCGCGTTCTCGACGGGACGCCGCATCCTGTTGACTCGGCCGCGCTCGACGAGACGCGCGCACGGCTAATGCAGGAAATCCGTGCGCTGGGTTATTCGCCCGAACTGCGCGCGGCCAATGTGTGCCAGTCCTTGTCAGGCACGGCCGCGCGCTGCGCCTTCGTGCAGAATGTCTTCTTCAGCGCAGGCCCGACCGCCGACCTCGCGAGCGCGCCCGCCGTCGTGCTCAGCGCGCACTATGACAGCGTCGAGGCCAGCCCCGGCTTTGGCGATGATGGCATTGGGGTCGCCGTCTGGCTTGAAGTTGCGCACCACCTGAAACAACAACCGCCGACGCGGCCCGTCGTGTTCCTGCTGACGGATGGAGAAGAAACCGGTCTGCTCGGCGCGCAGGCCTTTGTCGACCACCAGGCCGACTATCCCTTCAAGGTCGGCCGCATCATCAATCTGGAAGCGCGAGGCGTGCGCGGACCGGCGCTGATGTTCGAGACGGGACACCCAAACGCTGGCGTCGTCACTGACTGGGCCAAAAGCGGTGCGCGGCCATTCTCAAACTCGATGATGACCGCGGTCTACGAACTTCTGCCGAACTCGACCGACCTCACCGTGCATCTCAATGCCGGCTTCAACGGCGTGAACGTGGCGGTCTCCGACGGGTTGGATTTCTATCACACCAATCATGACGACCTCGCCCATCTCGACCGCGCAAGCGTGCAGCATATGGGCGACCAGGCGCTCGGCGCCACGCACGCTTTTCTTGCCAGCGACTGGACCAATGACAAGTCGGGCGGGGACATTGCCTATGCAGACGTTGGATCGCGGATTTTCGTATCCCTGCCGCAGGTGTTCGCGCTTGTGCTGCTCGGGCTCTGCTTTGGCATCTCCGCTATGATGCTCGTGCGCCCGACGCGCGATAGCGGGTGGCAGAAGCTTGACTGGCGCGCGCTTGCCTTCCCGCCGGCCTTCCTCGTCGCCGCCGGACTCGCCGCCTTTGTATTGCAACAACTGCTCTCCCTTGTTCGACCCGAGGCAGGGTTCTGGACCGCGTATCCGCAGGGCCTCAACATGGCGATCTTCGCCGTCACGGCGCTGGTCGGCGCGGCAGGCCTCGCGTCGCTTGCGCCAAAATCGACGCGCGAGGCGATCTATGCTTCGGGGTGGTTCTGGTTCCTGATTGTCGGCATGGGCCTCACTTTCGCAGTCCCCGGATTCTCGATGATCTTCCTGATCCCGGGCGTGGCGTTCGTGCTCATGGGCGGCGCCGCCTGGCTCTTTCCGCGCCGCCAGCTGATCTTCTACGGCATCGCCAGCGCTGTGCTCGCCTTGATGTTCTTTCCGATGCTGCATTTACTGGACGTCATGATGGGCTTGAGCATGTCGGCCATGTTCGGGGTGGTCGAAGCGAAGGTGCTGGCGCCGATGCTGGGTCTGATCGGCGGTATCGCAAGCGGCAAACGGAAGGTGATCGCCGCACTCGGCGCTGCCGCGCTGGTGGCCACGGTCGCGACACTCGCGTTGCCCGCCTACACGGCCGAACGCCCCCTCGCGCTGAACTTCGTCGCGCACTACGACCTCGATGAGGGCAAGGCCGCGGTGTTCGCGAGCGCCCGGGCGGGCTCACTGCCAAAAGCGATCAGAGATCAGCTCACGGTTGGCGAATACCCCTCGCCTCCAGGAGGAGCGGCGAACCTCGCGAGCAAGGCTATTGCCTTCGCGTCTCCCGGCAAGGTCGACGCCGCGATCATTTCAGACACGACAGCCGAGGACGGCAAGCGCACCGTTCGCCTGCAAATGACGGCGACCGACGCGCGACAGGTGCGACTGCGAATCCCGGGCGCCGCGAACCCTATCGCGGTCGGGTTCGGCGGCTCCCAGTATGCGTTGCGAGCAGGTCCTGCGGAAACCTACATTGTCGACGTGACGGGTCGCGCAGCGAACGGCGCAACCATCGACGTCACGCTGGCGCCCAGGACATCTGAGGCCGAGGCGGCGCAGAAACCGTGGCTCGTCCAGGGTTTCTGGACGCGTCTTCCGGAAGACGCAAAGTCGTTGGCCGACGCGAGACCGGATACCGCGGTGCGCATCCAGATGGGCGACGTTTCGATCACGACGCGGAAGCTGCCGCTTTAGCGTCAACAAATCCGCGCACGCTTTCGGCGTACTGCCCTTCCTGCGACGTTCCGCTCCTGCAGCAGATAACCCAGCATTTGCTGTGCAAAAACGCCGGTCCTAACCACTCGCTAACCATTGGCGCGCGACACGTGATACACGCACTGGCGATGGCCAGCGCCATCACAGACTGACCCGAAAAACTGCGAGATGAGGTACATCCATGTCCGGCAAAGATCCGCTTGTCGTCGCCGCAATTGCCCGCATCATCGCAAAGGAACTCGGGGTCGGCGAAGGACAAGTCGCCGCAACGATCCAGCTGATCGAGGAAGGCGCATCGATCCCCTTCATCGCGCGCTATCGGAAAGAGCGCACGGGCGGTCTCGACGATACGCAGCTGCGCAATCTGGCCGAACGCTTTGAGTATCTCACCATCCTCAACGACCGCCGCGAAGTGGTGCTCCGCTCCATCGGCGAACAGGGCAAGCTGACGCCGGAACTCGAGAAGCTGATCCGCGCAGCAACCACCAAAGTCGAACTTGAGGACCTCTACGCGCCCTACCGTCCCAAGCGCCGCACCAAGGCGAGCGTTGCGCGCGAGCAGGGGCTTGAGCCACTTGTCGATCGGCTGCTGGCCAACCCGTCGCTGGATCCGGTCGCGGAAGCACTGGCCTATCTCTCCGCCGACAAGGGCGTTGAAAGCGCAGACAGCGCGCTTGAGGGCGCACGCAGCATCCTGATTGAACGCATGGCGGAAGCGCCCGCGCTCGTCGGCCAGATCCGCGAGAAAGTGTGGAGCGGCGGCAAGCTCTCCACCGGCGTCATGAAAGGCAAGGAATCCGAGGGCGCAAAGTTCTCCGACTATTTCGAGTTCAACGAGAACATCGCCCACATGCCATCGCATCGCGCGCTCGCCCTGCTGCGCGGCGAGAAGGAAGGCATTCTCAAAGTCGACCTCGACCTGCCGCACGACGAGAAGCTGCGCCACCCTGCCGTTACGTCGATCATGGCGGCGTTCAACATTCAGGATCGCGGCCGCCCGTCAGACAAATGGCTGGCCGAGAGCGCGCGCCAGGCCTGGAAGCAACGGCTTGCCCCCTCCTCCCACAGTGATCTCGTCGATCGCCTGAAGGAACGCTCGGATGCGGAAGCCATCCGCGTCTTCTCGCGCAACATGAAGGATCTGCTGCTGGCCGCGCCTGCTGGACCGAAAGTTGTGATGGGCGTCGACCCCGGCATCCGCACGGGCTGCAAGATCGCGGTCGTGGACGGCACCGGCAAGGTGCTCGAGACGGCGACGATCTATCCGCACGAGCCGAAGAAGGACTGGAACGGTTCTCTGGTGACGCTGGCGCAATTGGCCAAACGGCACGGCGTGCAACTGGTCAGCGTCGGCAATGGCACGGCCAGCCGCGAGACAGACAAGCTGGTTGCGGAACTGTCCGCCAAGATGCCCGAGTTGAACCTCACCCGCGTGACCGTCTCGGAAGCTGGCGCTTCGGTTTACTCGGCGTCCGAACTGGCGGCCAAGGAATTCCCCGATCTCGACGTCAGCTTGCGCGGCGCTGTGTCCATCGCGCGTCGCCTGCAGGATCCGTTGGCCGAGCTTGTGAAGATCGATCCGAAAGCGATCGGCGTTGGCCAGTATCAGCACGACGTTGACCAGAACGCGCTCGCCCGCTCGCTCGATGGCGTGGTGGAGGATTGCGTCAACGCAGTCGGCGTTGACGTGAACATGGCGTCCGCCGCCCTGCTCGCGCGTGTGTCCGGATTGAACAGCGCAGTCGCGAACAACATCGTCACGTATCGGGACGAGCATGGCCGCTTTGAATCACGCACACAGCTGAAGAAGGTTCCGCGCATGGGACCAAAGGCGTTCGAACAGGCTGCGGGGTTCCTGCGCATTTCGGACGGCAAGAATCCACTGGATGCGTCCTCGGTTCACCCGGAAGCCTATCCGGTGGCCGAACGTATTGCCGCGAAATCGGGACGGCCACTGAAGAGCCTGATCGGCGACAAGGCATTCCTTTCGATGCTGCAGCCGGAATCCTTCGCCGACGAACAGTTTGGCGTGCCGACGGTCACGGACATCATCGCGGAACTCGTGAAGCCGGGCCGAGATCCGCGTCCGGAATTCAGGACCGCGACGTTCCAGGATGGCGTTGAAAAACTCTCCGATCTGAAGATCGGCATGAAGCTGGAAGGCACGGTCACCAACGTGACCGCGTTTGGCGCGTTCGTGGACATCGGGGTCCATCAGGACGGCCTCGTTCACATCTCTGAGCTTGCGGATACTTTCGTGAAGGACCCGCATGAGGTGGTGAAGGCCGGCGACGTCGTCAGCGTGCGCGTCAAGGAAGTGGATATCGATCGCAAACGCATCGCCCTGTCGATGAAGCGCGAAGTCTCCGGCGCGCAAGGCGCTCACAGCAAGCCTCAGACGTCGAACAGCAAGGACAAACCGTCCAAGGCTGGGCTGCAGAATTATTCCGCGGGACCGGCCAAGACGACGGACGATTCAAATCCGTTCGCGGCGCTGAAGAATTTGAAACTGAACTAGTCGACGCCACTTGATCCCGACGACATGCCAGACACCTCTGGAAGCCTGTCGGGCATTAGGTGGCTGATGGCTGGGTCGAGCGCCTTTCACGGCTTTTGGCTAGATCGGGTCCGGCGCGCGGCGGGCCGCCTTTGCGCGGTCGCGGCCTGTTTGTCGGCATGCCTTTCGGCCGCGTACGCCCAACCATCCCCTCCGCAACCTGGCCTCCCCATGTGGGTGGTGCGAGACGCGGATTCCACGATCTACATCACCGGAACGGTCCACATCCTGCGCGACAACGCGGAGTGGATGAGCCCCAAGCTCAACACAGCGCTGGAGGCGTCATCCGAATTGCGTCTGGAACTGGCCGAGGTCGTGGACCATGCGTCGCTGGTGGCTGGCATTCGCGCCCTGCTTCCCGAATTTGGCGCGTACGATGGGCCGCCAATCTCCTCCCTGCTCACAGCCGAGGAAAACGCGACATTGGCAGCTCAGCTTGCCGCTGCGGGCGCTCCCGCCGGAACCCTCAAGGACATCGACAACCATCAACCCTGGTTCGCCAGCGTCATGCTGGGCCGCGATACCTTTTCAGGCGGTGCGCACAAGTTCGCAAATGGCATCGACAATGTGCTCGCGCGCTGGGCGGTGGCGCACAACATTCCGGTCAAAGGTATGGAGTCACTAAAAGTACAGATCGCGCTATCTTCTGACTCCACGTTCGATGAGCAACTTGCCAACCTGCGCTACAAGCTCAAACCATCGCCCCTGCAGCAGAAAATGAATGAGCGTGTGATCGACGCAGCCTTCGGCAGTTGGCTGCGGGGTGAGACAACCATGACCGAAGCCATCGTCGCATTCATGCGAAGAGGTGCGGCCAGCATCGGTGGAACGGATGCATTGCTGAAGGATCGCAACGAGGCTTGGTCGGCGGTGATTGAAGATATGCTGAAGGGTTCGGGGTCGTCCTTCATCGCCGTTGGCGCAGCTCACCTCGTTGGTCCGGACAGCCTCCAGACCCGCCTCAAACTACGCGGGATCGTGGCCGAGCGTTACTGAACGTTCAGTTCATCGTGATGATGCCGCGCGCATTGCGCCAGCCGGGAATATCGAGCGGCTTGCCATGAGCGACACGTACAGAGTGTATGACGGCTTCGATCTCGCGTCGCCAGAAATCGAGAAACTTCTCCACGCGCGGAAATCTCGGCGCAACGTCCAGCGTCTGCCACATGAAGGTCTGCAGGAGTTTCGGGTGGTTGGGGATGTAGTAGAGCACTTCGGCGGTCACCATTACTGACCCGTACAAGCGCTGACCGAACTCGCTGCCCGTGTGATCGGTGATCGACACCAGCTTGCCGCACTTCGCTTCGCTCATGTGTGAACGAGACTCCTCTGCTCTGCCGCACACAGCGTGCGCCGAACGAGTTGACCGTCAACACCGTTGAACCGTTGCAGCAGCATATTGGCAGTCTCGCTTTGCCGCTGCTGCCACGCCTCCGATCAGGCGCTGAGTTCGGCCTTGAGTTGATCGGCTTGTTTCTGCCACATGCGGGCAACCGTCTTGCGTCCCGCGCGAAGCTGAATGTCAGCGAGCGCTCTGGCGGATTCGTAGGCCACCATACGGTCGCCGGTGCGCAGCGATGCGGAGAGCTTCAGACGGAGTTTTGCCTGCAAGACGCCCCGCGAAATCTCTGCGGGAGCGGCAGCTTCCCCTGTCTTAGGGACGACATCCGTTGCGCTCTTCTCAACCTTCGCAGGCTTCTCGACGGTGGGATTCAGCGCTGCCTTGTCCTTCGGTTTCTTTCCACCGAACAGGAAGGAAAAAATGCCCATGTGCTTTGCCCCTGATGCACCGCGAGATTATCGCGGGGCCGTGGGCGTGCACGCTAGACGGCGAAAACGCGTCGGGAAAAGCGCCAGACGCCCGATTTTGCATCAACCGGCGCCCGAATCCGCGGCTGCCCCGGCTTGATCTCGCGCAAGGCGCTGTCCGCCACGGCTGCAAGCTTGAGCAACGCAGGTGCCCGCCAGAGGCGCGCAGGGAGAGAAACGATGGCCGAATCGAACGGCCTGCCGGAGGTCAATGCGATTGGCTTCGCGACGCCACTCGAGTGGCTCGCAGGAGGCTGGCGAGACCTGTGGAGGGCGCCCTTCTCCTTCCTCGCCTATGGGCTGGTTGTTGCGACAATCAGCGGCGTGACTGTGGCCGGGCTCGCGCTGACGGGCATGGGCCTGTGGTCGCTCGTACTTGCGGCGGGCTTTGCGTTTCTCGCGCCGATGATCGCGATGGGCGTCTATGAAGGCGGGCGACTGATCGAGGAAGGCAAGCGCCCTAGCCTGTTCAGGATCGCGTTCGTCGGCCAGGCCTTCCGCCGCGACGTGGTGTTTCTCGGTCTCGCGCTCCTGATCGTCTTCGGTATCTGGGCGGAGCTAGCGCGCGTGACTTACGGAATCGCGACCAGCCGCCTGTATGAAACTCCGGACGAATTCCTGAGCTTCGCCCTGGCGACTGGAACCGGCAACGTAATGCTGATCTGGGGGACAGTTGTCGGCGGCATCCTTGCGTGGCTGACCTATTCCGTCGTCGTCGTCTCGGCGCCCATGTTGCTGGACAGAAACGCCGACATCTTCATCGCGACCGTCACCAGCGTGCGCTGCGTCGTGAAGAACACCGGCCCGATGCTGCTGTGGGCGGCGATCATCGCGGGCATGCTGCTTCTGTCGGCGGCCACGTTCTTCGTCGGTTTTGTGATCGTGATCCCGTGGCTGGGCCTTTCGAGCTGGCGCGCCTACCGCAGCGTTGTGGCGGCTCCGAACCATCTGGTGCGAGATGAACAAACTGCCTGACCCGATCCCAAGAGTGGGCGATGGCGGACATCTTCATCTCCTGCAAACCGGAGGGCTGGGCGGACGCGTCTGACAGGTGTTGATGGAAAACCATTGATATCAACGTCGCATTATCAACGCGCTACAGCGCTGGCCTTGCGCAAAGCCGAAACCCCAGCCAGATCAGCGCCGAATGACCGAATCCCGCGATCCCCCGGACTCCCTTGGCGACATCCCGTTCCCGGATGACGATCTGCCCGCGCCCAACCTTGTGGAAAGGGAACCCGGGTCAGACGATGACACTCCCATGTCCGACGAGGCGGTCGAATTCTTCCGCCTGCCGCAGGACGAGGACATCCCCCGGCCCCAGGAACGGTTCGAGGACACGCGCCCGATCTCCGAGCGCGCGGCGGCCCGTCGCCCGGTGTCTGCCGATCCTCATGCCGACTACCTCAAGGGCCTGAATCCCGAGCAGCGCGAGGCGGTCCTCCACACCGACGGTCCCCTGCTCGTTCTCGCCGGCGCCGGCACCGGCAAGACGCGGGTGCTGACCACGCGGGTGGCGCAGATCCTGGCCGAGCGGAAGGCGTGGCCGAGCCAGATGCTGGTGGTCACCTTCACCAACAAGGCGGCGCGGGAGATGCGCGAGCGGACGCTGAGGATCATAGGGTGGGAGGGGGAGGGACTGCGGTGGTTTGGGACGTTCCACTCGGTTTCGGCGCAGATCCTGCGGCGGCATGCGGAACTGGTGAAGCTGAAGTCGGGCTTCACGGTGCTCGATACCGACGACCAGCTGCGGCTGATCAAGCAGATCCTCGAGGTCGAGGGCATCGACCAGAAAAGATGGACGCCACGTTATCTGGCGAGCCTGATCGACAGCTGGAAGAACCGCGCCATCTGGCCCGAGAAACTGCCGCACGAGGAATCGCGCCAGTTCGCCGAGGGCAAGGGCAAGAAGCTGTACGAAATCTACCAGGCGCGGCTCGCCACGCTGAACGCCGTCGATTTCGGCGATCTGCTATTACATACGATCCGCATCTTCACCGAGCACAAGGAAGTGCTGGCGGAGTACCACGCCAAGTTCCGCTACATCATGGTGGACGAGTACCAGGACACCAACGTCGCGCAGTATCTGTGGCTGCGCCTGCTGGCGCAGGGCTCCAACAACATCTGCTGCGTCGGCGATGACGACCAGTCGATCTATGGCTGGCGCGGCGCCGAGGTCGACAACATCCTGCGCTTCGACAAGGACTTCCCCGGCGCGAAAGTCATCCGCCTCGAACAGAACTACCGCTCCACCGCCCACATCCTCGCCGCAGCTTCCGGGGTCATCGCCAACAACTCCAGCCGCCTCGGCAAGTCGCTGCGCACCGACGCCGACCAGGGCGACCTCGTGAAAGTGCGCGGCGTGTGGGATGGCGAACAGGAAGCCCGCCTCGTCGCCGACGACGTTTCCTCGTGGCGCCGCCAGAACCGCCGCTATGACAGCTGCGCCGTGCTGGTACGCGCCTCTTGGCAGATGCGCGCCTTCGAGGAACGCTTCATCGTCACTGGCACGCCTTATCGGGTCATCGGCGGCCCGCGCTTCTTCGAGCGCGCCGAGATCCGCGACGCCATGGCCTATCTCCGCCTCATCCGCTCGGAATCCGACGACCTCGCCTTCGAGCGCGTGGTGAACCAGCCCAAACGCGGCGTCGGCGACACCACGATCCAGAAGATGCACGTCGCCGCCCGCGAGCTGAACACCTACCTCACGCGCGCCGTCGAGATGGAGATCCGCGGCGACAAGATCAAAGGCCCCGCCAAGACCGGCCTGCGCCGCTTCATCCTCGACATGGAGCGCTGGCGCGCCCAGGCGGCCGAGACCGAACACCCGCGCCTGCTCGAGATCATCCTCGAGGAGAGCGGCTATACGGACATGCTGCAGGCCGACAAATCCCCGCAGTCGCAGACCCGCCTCGACAACCTCAAGGAACTCGTGCGCGCGATGGGCGCCTTCGACACCCTCGCCGCCTTCCTCGAGCATGTCGAACTCGTGATGGACAATGCCGAGGGCAAGGGCGCGGAGGATCAGGTGCAGATCCTCACCCTGCACTCCGCCAAGGGCCTCGAATGGCCGATGGTCTTCCTGCCCGGCTGGGAGGAGGAAGTGTTCCCCTCCCGCCGCTCGCTTGATGAGTCCGGCGCCAAGGGCCTCGAGGAGGAGCGCCGCCTCGCCTATGTCGGCATCACGCGCGCGCGCGAGCGCTGCTACATCTCCTTCGTCGCCAACCGCCAGATCTATGGCCGCTGGACCAGCGTGCTGCCCAGCCGTTTCATCGACGAACTGCCGCCCAGGCACGTCGATGCGATCAGCGAGACCGGCTATGTCTCGCCCGGCGGACAATTCCACGGCTCGGAAACGCCCTCACGGTGGGAGTCTTCGTCCCCCCGGCACGGCGGGACCACAGGGTCACGCGGCGCGTCAGAAGACAGCCCCACCGTATTCGACAATACCTCCGCTGGCGGTTTCAGGGGCGGCTATGACAGCCCCGGCTGGCGCCGCGCCCAAGCCGCCGCGAGTGAACGTGGCAACACCCGCCCGCCCGACATCGAAGGTCGCGCCTTCCGCGCCGACGATTCAGATGGTCGTCCCCTCGCCAGCGGCCGCACGCCCGGCGACATGATGGCCTCGTCCGACCCCGCCGCCAGCAGCGGCCTCAAGATGGGCCAACGCATCTTCCACCAGAAATTCGGCTACGGCCGGATTGTCGGAATCGAAGGCGCGAAGCTGACGGTCGATTTCGAAAAGGCCGGCGTGAAAAAGGTGGTCGAGAGTTTCGTGCAACGGGTTTGAGGACCTCGTTCGCGCGGCGACGGAGTTCGGGCTGGCCGCGGCGACAGAGCGCGCGTGGGAGCAGAACCTGCGCACGCCGGGCCTCGCGGCTCAGATTCTGCTGCGCGTAATCAAGTCCAATCCGGACGCGGTGAGGCGCGCGGTGCGGACAGTGTGACGGGCCGGGGCGGGGCGGCTTCGATCGCTCCAAGTGAGTCCGAACCAAGGCGAACTGGATGAATAAGCAGGTTGCCGGTGGGGGCTGTGGCGTCCACGGTTTCCCTATCGTCCCGGCACGGCGGAGTTCTGTATGCGCCGGTTGACGTGGAGACTTCATGTCCAGACCAATCCAGCATCCGCAGAAGCCCCTGACCGCCGCCCAGCGCGCCAATGAGGCGAACCGGGCCCAGCAGATGGCCGTGAACGGCGCGGGCGGGCGCCCGAGCGACCGCAAGGCCATCCAGGACGGCGAAATCTCCGACCAGGGCATGGCGAACGACCAGCGCCCGGCCGGTATCGCGCGCAACCGCTAGACCCGTCCCGGACGGCCCGTATCGGCGTCGCAGCGGATTTTTGCCCGCTGCGCGCCTTTCCGTGCTAAATAACAATCACGGACTTCCGGAATCGTCCGGTCTTTCGTCTGCGACGCGCTCTCGCCCGGCGCCGGTCGCGCGAGACAGTGAAGGCGCGTTCCATGAGCAAGGCCCCCGAAAAGCGTACGCCATACGATCCGGCAAAGGCTGCGCGGGACCGGGCTGCCGCCTCGTCTGAACGGGTGCCGAGCGTGCTAACGCGCGAACAACGCATGGGCCGGCGGCCGCTGCTGCTGCCCGAGAAATCGACCAAGGCGGAGGACTAGTCCTCGCCTGCCAAGCTACTGCCGTGCCTTATATCCGTGACGGCGTGCGGCGTTTGCATGATGCCGGTCTGCCGAGCTCGTCTCGCTACCCGATGAACCACGTTAGGCAGGGGACGGGCCCCAGTGTCTCGCGTTACGGAGACCTCCCCCATGGCCACATTCAAGAAAACAGTGAAACCGGCGGCGTCGGGCGCGCGGGCGCCCGTCTATTCAGCCACGGACACAACTCGCACATTCGATGCGCGTCCCAAGCCTTCGGACGATCGCCGCCGCGAAGAGCGTGCTCGCCCTAGCCAGCATGTCGACCAGATAGTGCGCGATCCGCTGGACACCGAGACGATCGATACCTCTGAGGACTAGGTTTTGCTTCACGAAAGAGTGGCGCTCGCCGGCTTGCTGGCGGGCGCGGCTTTGGGGCACTGTCCCTCCGCTGACGAGCCGGGCGGAGACCCGGCAACGTCAACGGGGAGAGACAGGCATGACTTCGATCAGAACGCGACTGATGGCGGCGGCAATGCTGGCGGTGGCCGGCGGGATGCTGGCGCCGCTCGCCACGGCGCAGAGCGCAACCTATCAGCCGCCGCGCCAGCAGAGCGGCAAGCCGGACCTGCAGGGCGTCTGGAGCACGGCATCGGTCACGCGGCTGGAACGTCCGCCGGGCCTGCCGCTGGTGCTGTCGCGGGCGCAGGCTGACGAGCTGGAAGGCGGCAACCTGTTCAACCAGCGCAGCAAGACCGAAGCGAACTTCGTCGATCCGAAAACAGGCGCGCCCGAGAAGGGCAAGCCCCTGCCCCCCGTCGGCAATTACGACGTGGCGTACACGGATCCGGGCTCGACGGTGGCCAACATCAACGGCGAGCTGCGTTCGTCCTTCATCGTGTTTCCCATCGATGGCAAGGTTCCGGCGATGACGGCCGAGGGCAAGGCGCTGCGGGCGGCGGCGCCAAGGCGGCTCGGCACCGGGTTCGACAATCCAGAAGAGCGCGGCTTGTCGGAACGCTGCCTGATCATCGGCAATGCGGGTCCGCCGCTGGGCCAGTACTTGTACAACAACAATTTCCAGATCGTGCAGACCGACGACAACTTTGTGCTGCTGTCGGAGATGATCCACGACGTGCGCATCGCGAAGATCGGCGGCAAGCACCAGGCTGATGATCGCTCGCAGTGGCACGGCGACAGTGTCGCATGGTGGGACGGCGACACGATGGTGGTGGAGACCACCAACATCAACACCACCCAGCGCAACACCGGCGGCACCTTCCTGTCCAAGAACGGCAAGCTGACCGAGCGCTTCACACGCATCAACGACAACCAGATCCTCTACGCCTTCGAGGTCAACGACCCGACCGTCTACACGCAGATGTGGCGCGGGGAGATGCCGCTGAACCGACTGAAGCAGGCGGTTTACGAGTATGCCTGTCACGAAGGAAACTACGCGCTCGAGCACATCCTCTCCGGTGGTCGCGAGAATGACCGCCAGGGCCGCGCGCAGACGGGTGGCGAGAGCCGGAGCGAATAGTTCTCGCTAACGCCGCAGCTTCGCGTTCTCGGCCGCGAACATGGCGCGGACACGTTCCCCGTTGGAAGGTTCTTCATCCAGTGTTTCTGGATTCCAGAGGCTGCGCTCGGTGGCGAAGAAGTCGCCACCATAGATGTGCAGGCCGGCCGTGAAGCGTCCGAGCGGATTGGTGACCGAGTGGATCACGTCACGCGGCAGCGAGGCTACATCGCCCGCAAAGAGCGCGCTGGCGCCGCCGGCGCGGAGACCTTGCAACGTCTGCTTCCAGAATATGTTGTCTTCCCTGCCCGTGTAGAGGCCGATCAGCGCCCACATCAGATGGTTGTGCGGCGCGAGCGTCATGTTGGGCGCCCATTTCGCCGCGAAGATGGTGAGCCGCGGCGAGGCAATGAGGATGTCCAGGCCGGCTTCGCTGGGCTCGCCCATCGCAGCGAGGACGCCGGCGTGATCGGAGACGGCGCGCGCGAGGTGATCGTGGATCGCCCCCTGGCTGTCGCTCTCGCCGAGCGAGGCGGTGCAGTCTGCGACAAAGCGGTCCCGGTCGAACATGTGCCAGTCCTAGTGCAGTGTGCGGTTGCGTGGAAGTCGCCTCGGTGAGCGCCGCGCGCGAGCCCGCCTTCGGACCGGCTATGCCGTCCGGGATGCTGTGGCTCTGAGTCTCCGTAACAGATGGAGGGCCCGGGGACGCGGGATGCCCCGGGTGAATTTGGGCAACGCCTTTCGGCTCTACCGGTAGAAAAGAGAAACGCGATATCCCGCGTCCCCGACAGATGGTCTACGGTGGCGGGGTAGCATCGGGGTTTTTCACCCGCCTGCGCCTATTGTCGCCGCCGACGTGGAGGTCGCGATGTTCAGCCGCGATCCCTCGCACACTCCCGAACTTAGCCATACAGCAACACGCACGGGCTCTTCACGCTCATCTGTGTCCGATCCCGCGCCGTTGAACAGTGATCAGCTGCCCTCCTGCGAGATGGATGCACGCAGTATCGCACGGGGCCGCGGGTGTAGGATTGAGGCAACGGAGATTATGTCCGTAATCCGACGCGGCGCGTTGAGATTGCTGACGTCAGGTCTCAAAACGCGTTCGCAGAATCGGCCGATTCTGGCGGGTGAACGTATGACGCGATTGCGCCCCAAAGTGATCGTTCGCCAGGGCGGCTCTGAATGGCAGGAAATCGCCGCCCCACCGCAGCCACTCGTAATGCTTGCGCCGAAGGGCCAGAATTCGCTCAACACAGCCATAACCCAAGGCACAAAAACGGAAGCAAGCACCGCTGCCTGCCGCTCTCGCTGTCCATCGCAAAAGCAACGAAGTGTTTCAGGAGATCATTGTGCCCTGGATGGCGGAGATCAGGTGGGCATTTGGCTCGAATGTCGGATTGGTGAAGTCGCCTGACCCTGCTGAACGGAACTCATTGCGCAACCAGCGCGCGTGTTTCGCGTTGGTCTCCGGAGTCGTGGGACATGACATCAGGAGACACAATTGGCCAGGCAAGAGACCGACTACACGCGCAACCATCTGATTCACGATGAAGTGTTCGGTGCCAATCCGAATGGAACCTTCAATGACACGCCGCGCGGCGCGATCGGCGAGAATGTGAATTATGTTGGCACCGCCGTGCAGCCCGAGAACAATCAACCGATGCGCAATCTCGGCGACAGTGATCAGGGCGATCGTCAGCCGATGGGCGGACGTCGGCGTTAGACGGATCGAGACGCGGCGTTGGCTGCAATTCGCAGGAACGCCGCGTGCCGTCAGACGTTGAATATCTGCGCAATGACGTGCGGACATTTCGTTTCGCGCAAGAAAAACAGAAGCCGAAAGGAACGCCCCAATGACCAATACACCTCGCGATCCCAAACAGAACCAGACCCCGAACGACAAATCCGACAAGGCCAACATGGATGATCCGCACCACGATCGGAACAATGATGGCCAGCGTCGTCAGCAGGAAGCTGAACAAGGCCGTCAGGGTCAACAAGGTCAGACCGACCAGAACCCGCAACAGAAACGTCCCGAAGATCAGCGCAAAGATCAGGGTAAGCCGCAGCAACGCTGAGGCCCCGGATTCTGAACTTCCGCATGCAAATGGCGGCGATCACACAGAAGCCCCGGATCGCAAGGTCCGGGGCTTTCTGTTTTCGATCGCCTGCGTTGCACCGCGGCCACGAGGCGATATAAGCCGGGCTCATTCATTCCGGGGCCGCCATGTATCGCGTTCATTGTCTCCTTCCGCGCATCGACGCGGAGCGGCTCTCCGAAGTGCTGTCGGGCATGGACCCCTCGCCTGCCTCGGCGGTGTCGGTGGAGGAAGCCTCGAAGGTGTCGTGGAGCCTGGACGCGTTCTGCATCGAGGAGGGCCAGGCGAACGAGGCTGCGGCCATCATCGAGCGCGAGGCACCAGGGGCGCGTGCGGCGGTGGAGAAGCTGGACGACAAGGACTGGGTGGCTGTGTCGTTGGCCGGATTGCCGGCGGTGCATGCGGGGCCGTTCGTGGTGGCGGGGTGGCATGAGCTGGCGCATCTCGAGGGCGGCAAGATCCCGGTGTGGATCGAGGCGGGGCCGGCGTTTGGCACGGGGCATCACGGGACGACCAAGGGGTGCCTGCAATCGCTCTCGGCCGAGATCAGGCGCAGGCGTCCGCGTACGGTGCTGGATATCGGCACAGGATCCGGCGTGCTGGCGCTGGCGGCGGTGAAGACGGGAACGGAGTTCGCTCTGGGCACGGACATCGACAAGGAGTCGATCCGCATCGCGCACGAGAACCGGAAGAACAATCGCGCGGGGCGGAAACTGAAGCTGATGCATGTGCGCGGCTCGGGACATGCGGCGATCCGGACGCGAGCGCCGTATGATCTCGTGCTGGCGAACATTCTCGCGCGGCCGCTGGTGGGTCTGGCGCCGGAGATTGCGAAGCTGGTGAAGCCGGGCGGACGCGTGATCCTGTCCGGCCTGCTGACGCATCAGGAGCCGCAGGTGCGGGCGGCTTATTCGGGGCGCGGGCTCCAGCTTGTGAACCGCCGGCGGCTAAATGGCTGGTCGACGCTGACCTATGCGCGGGCGGGATAGCGGGCTAATCTCGCGCACTCTGATTTGAGGCGCACACATGAGACAGACTTACGAAGTCATCGGCGGGCCGGCGGTTGGGCAGGCGTCGTTGCCGAAGCTGCGTGAGGCGCTGAAGGCGCGGGGGCTCGACGGGATCTATATTCCGCACGACGACGAGTATCAGAACGAATACCTGCCGGCCTGCTATGAGCGGCTGGCATGGGCGACGGGATTCACGGGATCGGCGGGAGCGGCGTTCGTGTTTCTCGACACGGCGATCGTGTTCGTTGACGGACGCTACACGCTGCAGGTGAAGCAGCAGCTGGCCCCGGGGCTGTTCACGGTCGGCGACCTGATCGATCCGGGCGCGTTCGGATGGCTGGCGCAGCAGAAATTCGACGGAAAGAAAGTGGCGTATGATCCGCGGCTGATGTCGCCGGATGCGCTCGATCGGTTGACCGATGCGGCGGCGAAGGCGGGCGTGACGCTGGTGGCGACCGACCCCAACCCGATCGACATTGCGTGGACGGATCGCCCGTCGGCACCGATGCACGCGGTTGTGCCGCACGCGCTGGAGTATTCCGGCGAGACTTCATCGGCGAAGCGGGCGCGGCTGGGCAAGATGCTGGCTGAGCAGAAGGTCGATGCGGCAGTGATCACCTCGCCGGCGTCGATTGCGTGGCTGTTCAACATTCGCGGCGGCGATGTCTCACGCACGCCCCTGCCCCTCGGACGGGCGTTCCTGTTTGCCGATGGTCAGGCGGAGCTGTTTGTCGATCCAAAGAAAGTGGGGCCAGAGCTGGGCGCGCATCTCGGCAACGAAGTGACGCTGCATCCGGAAGACGCGGTGGAGGAACGGTTGGGGCATCTGAAGGGCAAGCGCGTGAGCGTTGATCCGTCGATGGCGTCGGCCTGGTTCTTCAACACGCTGAACAAGGCGGGCGCCAACGTGATGCGGGCCGGCGATCCGGTGATGTTGCCGCGCGCGAAGAAGAACGCGGCGGAGATCGAAGGCTCGCGGCAGGCGCATAGGCGCGATGGCGCGGCGCTGTCGCGTTTCCTGCGCTGGTTCGATGAGCACGGGCAGACGGGCCACGTGACCGAAATCGACTGCGCCATGAAGGTGGAGGAGTTCCGCGAGGCGACGGGATCGCTGCAGGATCTGTCGTTCAACTCGATTTCGAGCGCGGGCCCCAACGGCGCGATCAATCACTATCGGCCGGACACGCAAACCAATCGCAAGCTGGAGCGTGGGTCGCTGTTCCTGCTGGATTCGGGCGGGCAGTATCTGGATGGCACGACGGATGTGACCCGCACCATGGCGATCGGTGAACCGCCGTACGAGATGAAGGACCGCAACACGCGCGTTCTCAAAGGGCATGTGGCGCTGTCGCGCGTCCGCTTCCCGAAAGGCACGACGGGCTCGGCGCTGGATGCGCTGGCGCGGATGTCGCTGTGGGAGGCGGGGTGCGATTACGATCATGGCACCGGGCATGGCGTTGGATCATATCTCGGCGTGCACGAGGGGCCGCATCGCATCGCGAAGGCGCCGAATACGGTGCCGCTGGAGCCTGGCATGGTGGTGTCAAACGAGCCGGGCTACTACAAGGCCAATGCTTGGGGCATCCGGATCGAGAACCTGCAGGTTGTGACGCAGCCGTCTGCCATCGCCGGCGGTGAACGCGAGATGCTGGGCTTCGAGACACTGACGCTGGCGCCGCTGGACCGCAGGCTGATCGTGAAGGGTCTGCTGACGGCGCCGGAGATCGCGTGGATCGACGCCTACCATGCGCGGGTGCTGGCTGAGGTGGGTCCGTTGCTGACGGGCGATGATCGCGCCTGGCTTGCTGGGGCGTGCAGACCACTTTGAGAAGGTTCAGCGTGAAGAAGCTCAACCTCAAACGCGATCCGCTGGCGGCGCTGGCTGTGCTGGCGGCGACGCTGACCTCGGCCTGTGCGTCGATGAGCTATGATGCGGGTGACCGACAATTCGCATCGTGCGAGGCTTATGCGCCCGCCTACAAGGTGACAGACGATTTCATGTCGTCGTTCAACACGAAGGATGCCGAGAAGTTCGGCGCGGTGTTTCACTTTCCGTCGGTGCGGATCGCCAGCAACAATGTGCGGATCATCAACGGGCCGCAGGATCTGGAGTCAGGCTTTGCGACGCTGGGCGCCCAGGGGTGGGATCATTCGGCTTGGGCGAAGCGCAAGGTCGTGCAGTGCGGGACGACCAAGGCGCACATGCTGACGACCTTTGTGCGCTATCGCGCGGACAATTCGGAAATGTCGCGTTTTGATTCGCTCTACATCGTCGAGTTCAAGAATGGCCGCTGGGGCCTGACGGCGCGGTCGAGCTTTGCGCCTTAGCGGATAGTTGGGTGCGATGGCCTCGATCCACTCATCACCCGGCAGGACGAAGTTCGGTAGCGATCCCGAACAGTATGATCGCGCGCGACCGGGTTATCCGCCGGCCCTGTTCGACTGGCTGCGCGAGCGGTGCGGCCTGAATGCGGGTAGCGACTGCTTCGAGATCGGCGCAGGGACCGGGCATGCCACGCTGCCTGTGCTGGCGACGCCGGTGCGTTACCTGCTGGCGATCGAGCCGGATGGGCGGCTGGCGGAGAAGATGCGCGAGAAGGCTGCGGGCGATGCGCGCCTGACGATCGAGATTGCGCGGTTCGAGAACGCCGCCCCGCCCCCTGGCTTCTTCGATTTCGGATTTGCAGCGACGAGCTTTCACTGGCTGCCGCGCATGAAGTCACTGGCGCGCGTGAAGGATGCACTGAAGCCAGGCGGACATTTCGCCCTATGGTGGCATGTGTTTCACGATGCGGCGCGGCGGGATACTTTTGATGCGGCGACGGGGCATCTGTTCGATGGGCTGGAGCAGGATCCGGAAGCGACAAACGGGCGACCCGCGTTTGCGATGGATGTCGCTTCGCGGCTGGGAGAGCTTCGCGCGGCTGGGTTTGTTGACGCAGATCATCGCGTGTTCAGCGAGGAGATCGTGTTCTCGCCGGAAAGACTGAGCGCGCTTTATGCCACCTTCTCGCGCGTGCGCATGGCGCCAGATGCGACGCGGGCGCGGTTGCTCGGCGAGGTGGAGCACATCGCACGCGAAGACTTCGGCAGCGCTGTGCGACGCACTGTTGTCAGCAGCATATACTACGCGCGCAAACCCTGATCCGGTCTATTCCGCCGCGACGACGATTGCCGCCATGAGCGGTCGCAGGTTCGACACATCCGTGATCCCCGCATCGGGCATGATGCCGAACAGCATGGCGGCGTCTTCGAACTCGTAGCACGAGGTCAGCTCTATCCCGCCATCGGGAAGTTTTATTCCCGGACCGCCGACCCAGCCCGCTGGCAGACCGGTCGGCCGGACGTCGGGCAGTAGATCGGTTGTCAGGGATGACAGGATGTCCTTGCAGGTGAAACCGTTCGCGAAGACCAGTTCGGCGGAGACTTCCGGCAAGGTCGGCAGCAGACGATCGAAAATGTCGACGCCGTCTCCCTCGCTCACCATCCAGAAATAGCCGTCATCGGGCAGGTCGACCGACAGGCCGGAAACCGGAAGCTCAACCGTGCGGACGGCGGCGCCCGTGCCGCGGTTCTTCACGTCAGCACGGCGCGTAGGCGTGAGCTCGCTGGAGCGTCGTGCCGCGTAGGACTTGTCGGCGG
The DNA here is from genome assembly GCA_040398425.1 of Hyphomonadaceae bacterium. Lineage (GTDB taxonomy): Bacteria > Pseudomonadota > Alphaproteobacteria > Caulobacterales > Hyphomonadaceae > UBA7672. The sequence goes on along the minus strand of JBBATZ010000009.1, from coordinate 12,129 downwards.
CCGCGAGCACCGCAGAACCGCTGACGCTGGCCATGATCGCCGATTGCGACGTCGTCTCGGGCTGATCCGCGAGAAAATGATAGAGCATGAGCGTGTGCCCTGTGCTCGTCGCGCGACACAGGACAGCAGCGGGCCTGCGGCCCAGAGAGCTTTCGAAAGTGAAGACGCCACCACGCACCTTCCAGGCGCTTCCCCACAGCGTCACATCCTGGGTCCACGCATTGTCGAGCTTGGCTTCCGCGATCGTCTTGGTGCAGTCGCCCGCAGTGAAATAACCGGACAGGATCCAGTTGCCCTTCAGGATCTTGCCGGATGCGATCTCGATCTCGTCGACGATATCGCGCGTGTCGAATGTGTCGCCAGCTACGTTGGACGCCCAGCTGCCCGAGACATGGTATTCAGTTCCGCCGCTCGCCGGGAGATCTAGAACAAGGCCAGATGTCGGTAATTGCGCTGTACCACGCAGGACAGTGACCGGCTCGGCCCCGGCGCTTGGTGCTTGCGCGAGCACACCTGCGCAAACAGCGACCAGAATGCGCCGAAGAGATACCCTGACTCTCATTTTGCCACCGCCCCCGAATCCCGACCCGTGGCGCAGACTAATGCGGCGAAAGCGAAAAGGAAGCTGCGGCGACAGTAAACGCTGCAGCTTGATAGACTTGGGAGCACGCGTTTTGAGGCGGCGAAGCGCCTTCCGGCCCGGGCGCGCACGAGATAGGGGAGCGCAATGAAACGCATCGCCCTGCTCTCGCTTATTGTTCAGTTCGCACTGGCTGGCTGCGCGCCAAGGCCCGAGCCGGCGGCAGCGCTGCCCGACATCAGTGCGTGTGCGGCGGCGAAGCCAGCGATGGAGGTGATGAACAAGTTCCTCGCCGCGTTCAACGCCAAGGACACGCCGGGCTTCGAGGCGACCTTCCACTACCCGCACATGCGCATCGCCAGTTATCCGCTGCAGGTGCTGACGGGGCCGGGCCAGCAGGACGACATATTCGGCAACCTCGCGACTGAAGACTGGGCGAAATCACGCTGGGACGCGCGCACCATCGTGCAGTGCAGCAAGGACAAGGCGCACATCCTCGCGACGTTCGGCCGGCTCCATGCGGACGGCGCCGAGTACGCGAAGTATGATGGCCTCTATGTGGTCGAGCTTCGCGACGGCTTCTGGGGCATTACGGTGCGCTCGACGTTTGCGCCGTGAGATACCTGCTCAGAGGCTGACCATGTCTCCGGGCTTGGCGACCGCCATGCCTTTCCACTTCTTCGCGAGGTGAGCCGCGTCGCGCTTGTCGACGCAGACGAACCAGGCGAAATCGCCGACGCGGTATTGGGCCTCGACGTCGGCGTTGAACTCGCTGGTTGCGTCTTCAGGCAGCTTCTGGGTCTCGGCCTTGATGGTGTGGAAATCCTTCGAGGCGACCCGTACGCAGTAATCCATGAAATTTCTCGTTCTGTGGGCCCCAGGGGCCGGGGCGGGGTCATGGAGAATGTCCATGGACGTGCGGCTTGCGCCGCACCTTGAGTGGTACTGGTATCACGGAACCGTGGCGCTGTGTGGAAGATTGGCGGCGAGGCCGCAGGCCGCCTCTAATCCTCGTCCATCTTGAGTGCGGCGACGAAGGCTTCCTGCGGGATCTCGACCTTGCCGAACTGGCGCATGCGCTTCTTGCCCTCTTTCTGCTTGTCGAGGAGCTTGCGTTTGCGGCTGGCGTCGCCGCCGTAGCATTTGGCGGTGACGTCCTTGCGGAGGGCGGAGATGGTTTCACGGGCGACGACCTTGCCGCCGATGGCCGCCTGGATCGGGATCTTGAACATCTGGCGCGGAATGAGGTCTTTCAGTTTCTCGCACATGGCGCGGCCGCGCTGTTCGGCGCGCGCCCTGTGGGTGAGCATCGAGAGCGCATCGATCGGCTCGTCATTGACGAGCATCTGCAGCTTCACGAGATCGCCTTCGCGGCGGCCGATCTGGTTGTAGTCGAACGAGGCGTAGCCTTTGGAGATCGACTTCAGGCGGTCGTAGAAATCGAACACCACTTCGTTGAGCGGCAGTTCGTAGCGCAACATGGCGCGCGCGCCGACATAGGACAGCTCTCTCTGGATGCCGCGGCGATCCTGGCAGAGCTTCAAGATACCGCCGAGATAATCGTCGGGCGTGAAGATGGTCGCCTCGATCCACGGCTCGTGGATGTCGAGGATCGCCATCACGTCAGGCATGTCGGCCGGGTTGTGCAGGTCGATCGTCGAGCCGTCACGCATGTGCAGCTCATAGACCACTGAGGGCGCCGTCGCGATCAGGTCGAGATCGAACTCGCGGGAGAGCCTCTCCTGGATGATTTCGAGGTGAAGCAGGCCGAGGAAGCCACAGCGGAAACCGAAGCCGAGCGCGGCCGACGTTTCCATCTCGTAGGAGAAGCTCGCGTCGTTGAGGCGGAGGCGGCCCATGGCGGCGCGCAGGTCTTCGAACTTGGCGGCGTCGACCGGGAAGAGGCCGCAGAAGACGACGGGCTGCACCTCGCGGAAACCGGGCAGCGCCTCTTCGGTCGGCTTGCGTTCGTCGGTGATGGTGTCGCCGACCGAGCAGTCGGCAACTGTCTTGATCGAGGCGGTGAAGAAACCGACTTCACCGGGGCCAAGTTCTTCCGCATCAACCAGCTTGCCGGGCCGGAACACGCCGACGCGGTCGAGCGTGTAGTGCGCGCCAGTCTTCATCATCTGGACCTGCTGGCGCTTCTTCAGCATGCCGTCGACGATGCGCACGATGACGACGACGCCGAGATAGGTGTCGTAGTAGGCGTCGACCAGCAGCGCCTTCAGCGGCGCATTCACGTCGCCGGTCTTCGGCGGCGGCAAACGCGTAACGATGGATTCGAGCACGGTCTCAACGCCAAAACCGGTCTTGGCGGAAATCTCGAGCGCGTCCGAGGCGTCGATACCAATGACGTCCTCGATCTGCTGCTTCACGCGGCCAACTTCGGCGGCGGGGAGATCGACCTTGTTGAGGACAGGCACGATCTCGTGGTTGGCGTCGATGGCCTTGTAGACGTTGGCGAGCGTCTGGGCTTCTACGCCCTGCGAGGCGTCCACGACAAGGAGCGAGCCTTCGCAAGCTGCAAGACAGCGCGAGACTTCGTAGGCGAAGTCGACGTGGCCGGGTGTGTCCATCAGGTTGAGGATGTAGTCCTGGCCGTCCGCGGCCTTGTAGTCGAGGCGGACGGTCTGGGCCTTGATGGTGATGCCGCGCTCCTTTTCGATGTCCATCGTGTCGAGGACCTGTTCGGTCATCTCGCGCGCGGTGAGGCCGCCCGTCATCTGAATGATGCGGTCCGCCAGCGTCGACTTGCCGTGGTCGATGTGGGCGATGATGGAGAAGTTTCGGATCTTGTCGCGGGGGGTCATGCGCGGCGTCTAGCAGAACCGTTCTGGGGGGCCAAGCTGGCAGGTCGTCCAGATCGCGAATCGTTGTTTTCCAGCCTGTTTTCAGGCTGTTCGGCCGGTTCTGGCGCAGGGGTTGCCCCCTCAAACCCATGACAGGCGGGAGCCGCCCCAATCCGGACCAGCTTTCTCCGCCCAGGCGAGCGCCCGGGTGGCGCTTCGTGCTGTCAGCGTTCGCCGCCGGGATAGCGGTGGGACTGCTGGGCTCGGCGGCGCTGTTCTGCGCCACGCACCACTCACCGATCGAGGCGCGGGCGATCCCGTCTGGCGAGCACGCTTCAGGGACAACGGTGTCGCCGCCCTCTGCCCTTCCCGCACACGAGACGCTTCCGGAGGCCGCACCTGCGCCGGCAGGTTCCGCAGCTCCTGCAATTCCTCCGACGCCGATGGGGGAACCGTTCGTGGAGCGGTTTGATCGGCCGAACATCGCGGATCGCTGGTTCGTCTCGGACGGATGGTCGAACGGCAGGTGGATGTCCAATGACTGGCGCAAGGGCGCGGTCGAGGTCGGCAACGGCCAAATGGCGCTGAACCTGAAGCCGGGACCGAAGGGGTCGCATTACGAGCTGATGGGCGGCGAAGTGCGGACGCATGACTCATGCGCTACGGCTATTTCGAGGTGCGGATGCGCGTGCCCAGAGGTGCCGGGGCAGTATCAGGCGTCTTCACCTATGCCGATCGGGCGAAGGGCGTGAAGCCGAACGAGATCGACATCGAGATTCTCGGCAAGAACACGCGCGCTGTGGAACTGACCATCCACGAGAATGGGCGGTCGACGACGAAGACTGTCGCCTTGCCTTTCGATGCCGCCGAAGGGTTTCATACCTATGGCTTCGACTGGCAGCCGGGTTATGTGCGCTGGTATGTCGATGGCGTGCTGGCGCATCAGGAGGACGGGCCAGCAGCGCGGAATCTCGTGCGGCCACAACAGCTGATCCTGAACCTGTGGGGCAGCCGTGAGCTGAAGGCCTGGGTTGGGCCGCTGGATACGAAACAGGGGCCGTGGCGGCTGGAGTTCAGCTGCGTGGCGTACGCGCCAACTTATGCCGGGCCTCTTTGCGACTAAGACGCGTCGAACCAGCGGAGCGACATGCACGACAGGCCGGCGTCGATCTTGCCGATCTCGGTTGTCTTCATGGCCACGACGTTGAAGCCTTCATTCTGAAGCGTCTCAATCGTGCGCGGGTAGTCGGCGCAGACGAGCACAACTTCATTGATGCGCAGCGCGTTCGCCGCGGCTTCCTCGCCGTCCGGCACAGTAATGATCCTGAAGTTCCTGAAGGCGCCAGACGCGGCCAGACGGCGGGTACACAGGATGCGTCCCTCATCGATAAGCGAGCAGTCGGTCTTGAAGTGAAGGACGCCCGGCGGCGTTGTGACGATTTCGGACTTGCGCCCGAGTTTCCCGAGGGCTGATTGCAGCGCCTCCGCGCCTGCCCGGTCGGTTCTTGCGGAGAGGCCGATCATGATCAGACCTTGTGTCGTCAGGATGTCGCCGCCGTCGGCAAAGCCGGATGCGAGACTTAGCACCTTCTCGAAATGCCCGGCGAGAACCGGCGCCATGTGTTCGACCTCGCCCGCGCGCGTTTTCGCGCCGGGACGCAGGAGGATTGCGCCTTCGGTGAAAACGAGGGCCGGGTCTTCGACGAACACTGAGTCCGGAAACGCTTCCAGGGCAGGCAGCATGGAGACACGCAGGCCGGCCGTTTCGAGCGCGGTGACGTAGGCCGTGTGCTCGGCAGTCACCCCCTCGAAGCTCGGATCGCCCCTGTCGTCGGCCCGGAGCCCGTTGATGACGGAGCGCGCGGGGCTGCGGACAATTGCCGAATTGAAGCGATAGACCGGCTCAAGCATGCGTCTTTGTCCCTTGCTGGCTCCCACGATGGCAGGAGTTGCCGCGAACGGAAGGGCAACCCGCGCGAGATGTTGATGCTGACTGGTATCAGTTACATTGCCGGACAGGCGTCTTTTCTGTTACAGAGTCGCCAAGCGCGGCGCCCCTGGGAGAGCCGCACGGATGCAATTTGTCTTGCATCCGATCCTCGGGAGGTAAGACATGAAGACCCGGACGCTCGCCCTTGCCATGGCATCTGTCGCCGCGGCGGCTCTTGTCGCTGTCAGCTTTACCGCGACCGGACAGGTTGCCGGCGCTAACATGACCGCTGCGCAGGTAAAGCCCGCCGATCGTGCGGATGATTTCCGCCTGGTCGACCAGAACTCCAACGCGCACCTTCTGAGCTACTACAAATTCGCCCCGGCGATCGTGATCGTGAACCACGTCAACGGTTCGGCGCAGTTGAAGGCAGCAGCACCGGCGCTGAAGGCACTGCAAGCGTCATTCGCAGGCACCGACAACAAACTGCTGCTGCTGAATTCCACGCCTGGCGTGACGCGTGAAGCGATCCAGGCCGACATGGCTTCGCTCGGCCTCGACCTGCCTGTGATGATTGACGACACGCAACTCGTCGGCGAGAGCCTAGGCATGAGCCGCGTGGGTCAGGCGCTGGTGATCAGCCCGAAGACCTGGAAGGTCGTTTACTCCGGACCGATCAGCGCCAAGCTCTCGGGCAAGGCGGCAAAGACGGACACGGCCCATGTCACCGACGCGGTAAAAGCGCTGAGCGCAGGCCAGGTGGTGCAGGTCTCGCACATTGATATGGCGACGCCGCTGCTGGCCTTCCCGAGCCGCGAGAAGAAGGCGGATTTCGCCAAGATTTCCTACGAGAAAGAGATCGCGCCGCTGCTCGCGAGCAACTGCGTCGCCTGTCACACGGAAGGCGGCATCGGCCCGTTCGCGATGGACAGCTATGAGAAGGTGAAGCAGTGGTCGGGCATGATGCGCGAAGCAGTGCGCACCGATCGCATGCCGCCCTACAATGCCGATCCGCACGTCGGCAAATTCACCGGCGACATGAACCTGTCGACGCAGGACCAGAAGACGCTGGTGCACTGGATCGAAGCCGGAGCACCGCGTGGCGCGGGCGAGGACCCGCTGAAGCTGAACGCCAAGCCAGCTCCGGAGTGGGAACTTGGCACGCCCGACATGGTGATCGAACTGCCGGCCTACACTGTTCCGGCGTCTGGCGTGGTCGATTACCAGAACCCGATCGTGAAGAATTCGATGCCTGAAGGTCGCTGGCTGCGTGCCGCAACCGTGAAGCCGAGCGACCGCGCCGCTGTGCACCACCTGCTCTCCAATGGTGTTGGCGGCTATGCCGTCGGCGCCGAGACCACTGTGTTCCCGAAAGGGGTCGGCTCGTGGATTACTCCGGGCCAGGACTTCAAATTCCAGATGCACTACACGCCCTATGGCAAGCAGACGGTCGAAAAGACACGCGTCGGTCTCTACTTCTATCCGAAGGACCTGCCGCCCGAGATCATGCGCCGGTCTGCCGTCGTGCTGAACGCCGGCCTCGTGATCCCTCCCGGAGAGGCGCGTCACCAGGAAGTCGCCTACATCACCTTCCCCGAGAAGGCGACGCTCTACACCGTGTTCCCGCACGCGCACTATCGCGGTGAGAGCATGCATGTCTCACTGCTGAAGCCGGGATCGGACAAGGAAGAACTGATCGTCAGCCTGCCGAAATACGACTTCAACTGGCAGCGCGGCTATGACTTCGCCACGCCGATGAAGATCGAGCCGGGCACCAAGCTGATCACCCGCTATGTGTACGACAACTCGAAGAACAACCCGGCGAACCCGGACCCCACGATCGAAGTGAAGTGGGGCGAGCAGTCGTGGGAAGAGATGCAGTACACCGCGCTCGGCTTCCGCTGGGATGACGAGACCGTGGCGAACCGCAAGGACGCCTACCAGACTGAGCTCGAGAATTCGCGCACCATCGGCATGATGGACACGAACATCGACGGGAAGGTCGCCAAGGCGGAAGTGCGTGGCCGCATGGCGCAGATGTTGCTCGCCAACTGGGACAAGGTCGATCTCAACAAGAACGGCTTCATCGACGAGGCCGAGATGACGCCGATCAACCAGATGATGAACAAGCGCATCAAGGATGCGCAGGCTCAACAGAGCGTCGGCCAGTAGGCGATTTCGATCGCCGGAGTTTAAACGGGCGGACCCATAAGGTCCGCCCGCTTTGTTTTGGATTGCCGCAGCAGCTCAACCGGGCACAACCGGACCTTTCGTCTCGCGCAGCTGCTCCAGCTGCGCCAGGACCGCCTTTTCGGCAATCAGCGCCCGCTTCAACTCAGTCAGCGCCCTGCCTGTGTACTCGCTGCGATAAATGGCTTTCACCGTCTCCCGCACCGTCCGCTCGGCCCGGTAAATCGCAAACCTGCGTTTTTGGATTTCGCTATCTAGTTCAGCCGTTGCCATAGACTCTCCCCGTCCGCGGCTCCCCCATCCTGCGCGCATGCTAAGGCAACAGATTGAAAATCAGATTTATGTTCGCACGCGAATGATCAGGGCGCTGCGGGGTTCGCAGCGCGTTTGATCAGAGAAGATGATTCAACGAGGTTGAGCGCTAGACCGGTTTCAGCCGGTGATGAACGACGCCCCATTCATTGCCCCTGGCGTGGCCAAAGAGGCCTGCGGTCGCGAGGAAGAACAGGCGCCAGCGATTTTCCCAGAGCTTTGCGTCGGCGCCGTAGACCCTCTGCAGGATCGGTCGAATCTGGTCGCGGTTGTTGTCGAAATTCTTTAGCCAGTCGAGCGCAGTCTTCCCGTAATTCTTGCCGTTCCACCACCAGTCCTGTTCGACTTCGAACAGATCCGGAAAGTTGGCAATCAGGTCGCGGCTGGGCATGACGCCGCCGGCGAAGAAGTGGTGTGCGACCCAGTCGGCGGGATCGTTCACGTCGAAACGGTAGGGCGCGGTACGGTGGGCGAAGACGTGCATGAACATCCGGCCGTCTGATTTCAGCCAGACGCGGCAGCGTTCAAGCAGCGCGCGCCAGTTGGACATGTGTTCGAACATCTCGACGGAGACGATCCGGTCAAAGCGTTCGTCCGTCGTGAAGACGTTCATGTCGGCGGTGACGATGCGGATGTTGGCAAGGCCCTGAAGGCGAGCGCTTGCTTCGATGTGTTCACGCTGGCTGGCGGAGTTCGACACGGCGGTGATGCGGGCGTTGGGATAGCGCGCCGCCATGAACAGCGTCATCGAGCCCCAGCCGCAGCCGAGTTCGAGAATGTGCTGGCCGTCGGCGAGCTGCGCGTTGGCGCATGTTTCTTCCAGAGCGCGGATCTCTGCGTCCGCAAGCGTGGCGCCGTCTTCATACAGGCAGCTCGAATACTTGAACATCGGCCCAAGGCAGAGCGCGAAGAACTCGGCGGGGACTTCGTAGTGCTGCTTGTTGGCGTCGACCGTGTGGGTGGCGATCGGGTGTTTGCCCATGTCCTCGGCGAATCTGCGCGAGGCGTCGGCGGGCGTGTGCTTGAGGTCGCGGCGGACGCGCTCAACCAGGAACGACACCGCGCCCTTGCGTACGAAATCCGGGAGGGGGGTGGCTTCAAACGCGATGATAGCGCGCGATACAAAGCTCATGTCGGGCTCTTTTTGGGAGGCAGCGGAAAGAACGCGCTGACGCGCTTCTGATAGTCGCGGAATTTGTCGCCGCGGCTCGCCAGCATAGACTTCTCAAGTGCAGGCACGCCGGTGCCGAAGCGCAGCAGGAGGAACATCATCGCAGGCGCCACGAGGCTGAGCCATGTCCAGGGTATGGCGGCATCGAACACGACGACCGGGTAAGCTAGCCAGACGACCCACTCGAAAAAATAGTTGGGATGGCGCGACCAGGCCCAGAGGCCCGTGTCCATCACTGCGCCATGCTGGCCCGTCTTGCGGAAGCGGCGCATCTGGTCGTCGGCGATGCCCTCGCCCAGTATCCCTGAAAGCAGGACGAGTGCGCCGAACGCATCGCGGACGCCGAGCTCGGGCGCCCCGCCGTGGCTGGCCGCGAAGATGGAGAGGCTGAGCAGCATGGCCGCCGGCGCCTGGACAATGCAGAGCAGGAACATGTTGCGCTGGAAGTTGCCGCCCCATTCGGTGCGGAAGCCAGCATAGCGCTTGTCTTCATCGGCGTCGCCCGCAACACGGAAGGCGATGTACCCGCCCAAGCGAAGCGACCACACACCGACGAGAACGGCGACAAGGATCTGGCGCGCGTTGCTGGCGGCGACTTCGGGCCAAAGGGCCGCCACGATGCAGGCGACGCCGGTTCCAAAGGTCCAGAAGACGTCGACCCAGCCGCCATTGCGTGTGCCAAGCTGGACCAGCCAGGCGACAGACATGACGGCTGCCATGCCGCATAGAACAACGATAAAGGGTATTATCTGGGTCACGGAGAGGATACGCGCGGGACTTGCTGACGGATCAACGGGCTTGGGCTAAAAATCAGCCCTGCCTCCGTTTGGCGGCACAAAAACAGGCGTCAAGTTCCATGTCCACGGCCCTGAAGGTGACCGATCTCGCCAAGAGCTATGGCGGAACGCGTGCGGTGGATGGGATCAGCTTCGATGTTCGGGCGGGGGAACTCTATGCCCTGCTCGGCCCCAATGGCGCGGGCAAGACGACGACGCTGCGCATGGTGGCGGGCCTGCTGGCCGCGGATGCGGGCGGGATCAGCGTGTTCGATGTTGATGCGCGCAAGGACCCGCTGGCGGCAAAGCAGCTGATCGCGTGGCTGCCGGATGAGCCTCTGCTGTATGACAAGCTGACGGCGTGGGAATATCTCGAGTTCGTCGCCGGCCTCTGGGGCGTGCCGCCTGTATCAGCGCGGGCGGAAGCCGAGCGGCTGCTGAAGCTGCTGGGACTGTGGGACAATCGCAATGATCGCTGCGAGACTTTTTCGCGTGGCATGAAGCAGAAGGCCGTGCTGGCCGGCGCGCTGATCCACGAGCCGAAGCTGCTGATACTGGATGAGCCGCTGACAGGCCTTGATGCGGCGGCAAGCCGGCTGGTGAAGGACCTGATCCGCGAGCGCGTGGCGCAGGGCGCGGGCGTGATCCTGACGACACACATTCTTGAGGTGGCGGAGCGGATGGCCGATCGCATCGGCATCATCAAGGACGGCAAGTTGCTGATCGAGGGCTCGCTGGAGGAGCTACGGACGCAGGCCGGACAACAGGGACAATCACTGGAAGATGTCTTCCTGTCCCTGACGGCGACGCTGTCCGCGGCTGAGCCCGAGCCTGCCAAATGAGCAAGCCGGGAAGTATTCCGTGGCTGATGGCGCACGAGCTTCGCCTGTTCTGGCGGCGCGGGAAAATGCGGCCCAAGAGCGGGCTGATCCTGATCGGGCTGATCCTCGGCGGTTGGCTGCTGCTCAGCTTCTTCCTGTTCCAGAAGATCGGACCGCTGATTCCGCCGCCGCCCTTCCTGAACGGACCGGGCGATGGGCTGGCGCTGGCGGCGATTGGCGTGATGATCGGGTTCATCGCATCTGTGATGACCTCTGGCGCGATTCTCGCAGCCGTGGACGCCATCTACACGCGCAATGATCTCGACCTCTTGCTGTCGTCGCCGGTGTCGCCGTGGCGCGTTCTGGTGGTGCGATCGTCGGCGATCGCGGTTGGCGCGCTGCCGCTCTATGCGGGGATGCTGGGACCGCCGCTGATCTGGATGGCGATTTTCTCGTCGCCGCTGTGGCTCTCGGCGATTGTCGTGCTCGCGACGCTCGCCTTTGCTGCGACGGGCCTGGCGTTGCTGATCGTGACGGGGTTGTTTCGGCTGATCGGGCCGCGCAGCACGCGGGTGCTAGCGCAGATCATCAGTGCAGTGGCGGGGGCGGCGGTATTCCTGTCTTTCCAGCTGTTCAACATAAACTCGCGCGGCACAGGGGGCATGAGCCAAGACGAGATGACGGCGATGATCGCGGGACTGAATATCGACCCGCATGTGTGGTGGCTCTTCCCGGCGCGGGCGTTCACGGGGGATATTGTATCGACCGGGCTGTGGCTGCTGGGTGTGGCGATGCTGTTCCCGCTGGGCGTGTTCGTCTTCAGCCGCAGCTTTGTGGCGGATGCAGCGGCGGCGTCCGCGATGGGCAAGAGAAAGCGCGGAACGGATGCACGGGTCGCCCAGGTGCATGGCGGCGTGATGCAGTCTGTGGTGCGCAAGGAGCTGCGGCTGCTGGCGCGTGATCCCCTGTTGCTGTCGCAGATTGGATTGCAGCTGATCTATTTCATACCGCTGGCCTTCATCCTGATCCGTCCGGATCGCGGGATCATGCTGACCGAGGCCGCATTTGCTCCGGCGTTGACCTTGCTCGCGGGAACACTGGCGGGCAGCCTGACCTGGATCACGGTTTCGGCTGAAGATGCACCGGACCTGCTGGCGTCCGCGCCTGTGCAGGCGAAGACGGTCGACCGCGCAAAGTTCGCGTCGGCGGTCGCGCCCGTGCTGATCCTGATGGCTACACCCGTCGCGATCCTGCTGGTGCGCGATGCGTGGGCTGGTGTGTGGACCGCAGGTGGCGTGATCGCGAGTGCAATCTCTGCGGCGCTGATCGGGCTGTGGCGACGCGCGCCGGGAACGCGGCGCGAGTTCGTGCGGCGCAGGTCAAAAGGCACGCTGATGGCGGGGCTGGGTCAGGCGCTGGTGGCGATGGGCATCACAGCTACGGCGGGCCTTGGTGCTTATGGCCTGGCGTGGATCGCCATCCTGCCGGCCATAATAGCTGCGGCGATGCTGGGCGCGCTTTACAAGCCCGCGCCCAGCGCCGTTTCGGCTGCTTAGA
>JBBATZ010000008.1:0-89800 GCA_040398425.1 Hyphomonadaceae bacterium | reverse complement strand
TGAGGTCCTGGTCGTCGATGATAACGATCGCCATCTCGACATCCTCAGCGCCATCCTCACGTCTGTCGGCCACAATGTCGAAACCTGCGGCTCGGGTGCCGAGGCATTGCGCCGCCTGGAAGGGCGCAATTTCGATATCGTTGTGCTCGATCTCGTGATGCCCGAAATCAGTGGCGTCGTCGTCGCCGCACAGATGCGCCAGTCGGAGGTGAACAGTCAGACGCCGATCATCATCTGCACGGCGAATATGACGATCGCGCACCGGCAGTTGCAGCATATCGAGGGCATCGTCGCAGTGATCGGAAAGCCGATCGATACGGCCAGCCTGGTTCTCGCCGTGGCGCGCGCGCCGATCCGGCTGCGACTGGATCGTGCGAGCGCGCCGGCCATATAGACAAAATCGCGACTGGACGCTCCCGCGTCGCGAGCGCAGCATGCCCGAAAGTTGGGGAAATTTCTCAGTGGCCGACCGCAAACCTGCCGCCGCTCTGGATCAACTGGCTGCTCTTGACGAGCTCGAGCTGATACACAGCGATCAGCTCGTCGATCTCGATCGCCTGGTGCTGCTCGCAGCTGATATCTGTGGCGCCGATCTCGCGTGCTTCACTGTTCACGATGCTATGACCGCATACGAAGTCTCGTCCAGCTTCGGCCCGCGCGCTACAATGGCCAAGCTCGAATGCATGTGCAGCGTTCCGCTGGCCAGCGGCCAGGTCCTCCACGTCTCCGATGCGACGGCGGACAAGCGGCTTGCCGCCGCCCGGTATGTTGCAGGCGCGCCCTTCGTGCGAAGCTTTATGGCCGTGCCTGTCGGCATCGATCCCGGACTTCCCGTCGGCGTTCTTGCTGCAGGAGACGCCGAGCCAGGCAAGTTCGGCGCGCGCGAGATGGCGCGGCTGACGAAGGTGTCCGAACTTGTCGCCGCCTTCCTCGGGCAGCGGCGCGCAGCCATCCGCGCCACGCGCGCTGCGCAGACGACGGAGGCCGAACGCCAGCGCCAGCACATGTTCGAGCAGATCTTCAACGCGATTCAAGAGGGTGTGAACGTCCAGTCGCACCGACGCGGGATTGTGGAGATGAACCCGGCCTGCCTGTCGATCATGGGCCTCACGCGCGAAGATGTGCTGTCGCGCATGCGCAAGGATCCGCGCTGGATCACAGTTCGGCCCGACGGCACGCCCTATTTGCCTGACGAGTACCCAGCGATCGTCACCCTGCGCAGTGGCAAGGCGTTCCAGAACGAACGCCTTGGAATCGAGCTTCCGACCGGGGAGAAGCGCTGGCTGTCCGTGAATACCGTGCCCCTGCGCCACCCCGGCACCAACGAGGTTGAGTTCGCGGTTGTCACGATGAAGGATGTCACGGCGCAGCACCTCGCCGAGGCCCAGCTCATCTCAAAGAACACCGAGCTGGCCGAGGCTCTGGAGCACGCCGAGAAAGCCAGTCACGCCAAGAGTGATTTCATGGGCGTGATGAGTCACGAATTGCGCACGCCAATGAACGCAATCATGGGCTGTGCTTTGCTGATATCCCACTCCAAGCTCGACCCCGTCCAGCGCCGCACCCTTGGCGTGCTTGAGGACGCCGGCAAGCAGATGCTCGCAGTCCTCAACGATTTGCTCGATCTGTCGGCTCTGAACGCCGACAAGGTTCGGATCGAAGCTGAGCCTGTATCGATGTTGCGGCTGATGGAGGACGCAGCCGTGATCTGGGCGTCCGATGTCCGCGCCAAACAGCTATCCCTGACCGTAATGATTGATCCGGCGCTGGCGCGGCTACGTCTTGTCGACAGCGCGCGCCTGCTGCAGATCGTCGGCAACCTGATCGGGAATGCCATCAAGTTCACGTCTGAGGGCGGCATTACCCTGCGCGCGTGGCCGGAGCGCGGCCGGGGCCTGCCAAACGGCATCGCCATAGAAGTCGGGGACACCGGATCAGGCGTGCCACCCGATGCGGCCAAGCGAATCTTCCAGCCCTTCGAGCAGATAGATGTTTCGGCCAAGCGGCGACATGGCGGTCTAGGCCTCGGTCTTCCCATCGCGCGCAGGCTGGCGCAGGCGATGGGAGGCGACCTTGAGCTCGACACGCAAGACGGTCATGGGTCACGGTTTGTGGTGCGCATTGAAGCGCCGTTGGCAGAGGTCAGTCCATCACGGCCGGTCAGTCTCCAGACGGGCGACGCAGCGGGCAGCGTGGTCTCGCATGACATTCTCTGCGTCGATGACAACCCGCGAAATCTTTACGTGCTGGCTGGGATGCTGCGTGCAGCGGGGCACCGGGCAACTGAATGCAGCACGGGACGTGACGCTCTGGAAATCCTGCGGGAAAGGAAGTTCGACATCGTCCTTCTCGATATGGTGATGCCGGACATGGACGGGCTCGATGTTCTGGCCCACCTGCGGCGAGAGGCTGGCCCGAATTCACATACGCCCGTCATAGCGTGCACGGCGAACGTGCTGCCGGACCAGATTGCCGCCTACCGCAAGGCGGGTTCGGCTGACGTGATCGCCAAGCCCATCGACCCCCGCGCCCTGCTGAGAGCGATTGCCAACGCAGCTTGAGGGGGGGCGGCATTTCGCGATGTATGCAGGTTCACCTTGCGCTTGCCGTCCGCCTCGATATTGCAGGCAAATCGCGTTGAAATTTCCTCCCCCAAAGAGCTGCGTCAAGCACCACAGGACCAAACATGGACCTCTCCAAAATCCCGACCGGACCTAACCCGCCAGAGGACGTGAACGTCCTGATTGAAGTGCCGCTTGGCGGCGAGCCGATCAAGTTCGAGATCGACAAGGCGTCGGGCGCCATGTTCGTTGACCGGTTTCTCTACACGTCGATGCGCTATCCCTGCAATTACGGTTTCATCCCGCACACGCTCTCGCTCGATGGCGACCCGATCGACGTGATGGTGGTTGGCAACCGCGCGCTGGTGCCGGGTTGCGTCGTGCGCTGCGTGCCGGTGGGCGTGCTGATGATGACGGACGACAAAGGCCAGGATGAGAAGATCCTCGCGGTGCCGCACCCCAAGCTCACGCGCTATTACGAGAAGGTCAAACACTACAAGGACCTGCCCGAAATCCTTGTCGAGCGCATCGTGCACTTCTTCGAGCACTACAAGGATCTCGAGCCCGGCAAGTGGGTGAAGATCGAAGGCCTGCATGGCCCCGAGCGTGCCCATGAACTGATCCGCGAATCGATCGAACGGGCTAAGACGGAGAAGTAATCCGAGATCAATGCGTTGCGAAAACGATCGGATAAAGCGTCGCCACCAGGATAAGCGCCATCGTCACGTTGAAGACGCGCAGCTTCACCGGATCTCCAAGGAGGCGCCGCAACTGTGTGCCCAACAGCGCCCATGAGCCGGTGGAGGGCAGGTTGATCGCGCCGAACACGCCAGCGACGACCAGCAGGCTCACAATCGGATCGGCAGGGAGCGTGTAGGCGGAGACGGCGGTGAGCGCCATCGTCCACGCCTTCGGATTGATCCACTGAAACAACGCTGCCTGGACGAACGTCATCGGACGGGTCCTGGCTTCGCCATCGCGCTTCGCGCCCGGGGGGGCAGATGTCGCTACCTTCCACGCAAGCCACAGCAGGTAGGCGCAACTCGCGTATTTCAGGACGGTGTGCGCAATCGGATAAAGCTCAAACACCTTCGCGAGTCCTGCGCCGACCAGAGCGATCATCAGCGTGAAGCCAGCCGATACGCCCAACATGTGCGGGATGGTGCGCACGAATCCGAAATTCGTGCCCGACGCCATCAGCATAAGGTTGTTCGGCCCCGGCGTGATCGAGGAGACGAATGCGAATGCGGCCAGGGCCGCGAAGAGGTCTGCGGTCAACATCTCGCAACAATATGACGTAGCGCATTGCATGTGCTTGTGTTTGGCGGTGTGAAAGCTGTATTTCTGCAATCCATGGCGAAGATGGACGATATAAATCGCAGAATATTGCGTGAGCTGCAGCTGGACGGCCGGATCACCAACGCTGATCTGGCGCAGAAGATCAGCCTGTCGCCTTCTGCCTGTTTGCGCCGGGTGCAGGAGCTCGAGAAGGATGGCGTGATTGCCGGCTATCGCGCCGTGGTGAACAGGTCAGCTACGGGAGGCTGTTTTACCGCTTATGTCGCCGTTGGACTGTCGGAACATCACAAGCGCAATCAGCGCAATTTCGAGAAGGCGATGGCGACGGCGCCGCAGGTTCGCGAATGTCACAACGTGACAGGCGCAATCGAATACATCCTGCGCGTCGAGGTGGAGGATCTTGCGGCCTACAAACACTTTCATACCGAAGTGCTGGGCCAGGTGCCGGAGGTTGTCAGCATCACCAGTTACATCGTCATGGGGTCGCCCAAGGACGAACGTGCCTGAAGACTCGCACGCCTAGCGCGGCTGCTTCTTCACGAACTCTGATTTCAGCTTCATCCCGCCGAGGCCATCGATCTTGCAATCGATGTCATGGTCTTCGTCGACCAGGCGGATGTTCTTCACCTTCGTGCCCTGCTTCACGACCTGTGACGAGCCCTTGAGCTTCAGGTCCTTGATGAGGGTGATCGTGTCGCCGTCTTCCAGCACATTGCCATGCGCATCCTTGTAGACGCGCGGCCCAGCGGCCGCGGCGACTGCGTCCGGCGACCATTCATGCGCGCATTCCGGGCAGACCAGCATCGCGCCTTCTTCATAGGTGAGGGCGGACGCACAAGCAGGGCAGGGCGGCAGGCTGTTCAAGATCAGGCTTCGACGGACGCGCGCGCGTTACGCTTGCGGTCGTTCGGGTCGAGCCAGACTTTGCGCAGCCGGATATTCTCCGGGGTCACTTCAACCAGCTCGTCGTCCTGGATATAGGCAAGCGCCTTTTCCAGCGTCATGCGAATCGGCGGGGTGAGGCGCACAGCTTCATCCGTGCCGGAGGCGCGCATGTTCGTGAGCTTCTTGCCTTTCAGCACGTTCACTTCGAGGTCGTTGCCGCGCGTGTGCTCGCCAATGATCATGCCTTCGTAAACCTTGATGCCCGGCTCGATCATCATCGGGCCGCGATCTTCGAGGTTCCACATCGCGAAGGAGACGCTCTCGCCGGCGCCGTTGGAGATCAGCACGCCGGTGTGACGGCCGCGAATGTCACCCTTGTGCGGAGCGTATTGGTAGAAGATGCGGTTCATGATGGCAGTGCCGCGCGTATCCGACAGCAGTTCGCCCTGATAACCGATCAGGCCGCGCGTCGGGGCGTGGAATACGATACGGGTGCGGCCAACACCGGACGGGCGCATGTCCATCATGTCGGCGCGGCGCTCGGAGAGCTTCTGCACGACGATGCCCGAGTGCTCGTCATCCACGTCGATGACGACTTCCTCGATTGGCTCCAGCGTTTCGCCGGTGACGTCGTCCTTCTGCATGACGACTTTCGGGCGCGACACGCCAAGCTCGAAGCCTTCACGGCGCATCGTCTCGATGAGGACAGCCAGCTGAAGTTCGCCGCGGCCGGCGACTTCGAACGCGTCCGAGTCCGGCGCGCGCGAGATCTTCAGGGCCACGTTGCCTTCAGCTTCCTTCAGCAGGCGGTCCCAGATCACGCGGCTGGTGACTTTCTTGCCTTCGGTGCCGGCGAGCGGCGAGTCGTTGACGCGGAAGGTCATTGACAGTGTCGGCGGATCGATCGGCTGCGCTTCCATCGCCTGCGTCACGGACGGATCGCAGATCGTGTCGGCGACGGTGGCTTTCGTAAGGCCCGAAATGGAAACGATATCGCCGGCTTTGCCTTCGTCGATGGGCGTGCGGGTGAGGCCGCGGAAGGCGAGCACTTTGGAGACGCGGCCCTGTTCGATCACTTCGCCGGTGCGCGAGAGTACCTTCACCGTCTGGTTCGGCTTCACGGAGCCGCTATCGACGCGGCCGGTGAGGATGCGGCCCAGGAAGGGATCGGAACCGATCGTGGTGCCGAGCATCCGGAAGGGACCGTTGTCGACACGCGGCGGCGGCACATGCGCCAGCACGGTCTCGAACAGCGCGTTCATGTTGTCGGTTTTCTGGGCCGGATCGGTGCTCATCCAGCCATTCTTGGCTGAGCCGTAGATGATCGGGAAATCGAGTTGTTCGTCGGTGGCGTCGAGGTTGGCGAAGAGGTCGAACACTTCATTGACCACTTCGACGTGGCGCTCTTCCGGCTTGTCGATCTTGTTGATGCAGACGATCGGGCGGAGGCCGACCTTGAGGGCTTTCGACACCACGAACTTGGTCTGCGGCATCGGGCCTTCGGCCGCGTCGACCAGCACGATGGCGCCGTCGACCATGTTGAGGATGCGTTCGACTTCGCCGCCGAAGTCGGCGTGGCCGGGCGTGTCGACGATGTTGATGCGGATGTCGTGCCAGACGACCGACGTGGCTTTCGCGAGAATGGTGATGCCGCGCTCACGCTCGAGGTCGTTCGAGTCCATCATCCGTTCGGACGTGGCTTCGTTGTCGCGGAAAGACCCAGACTGCTTGAGCAGGCAGTCGACCAGGGTCGTCTTGCCGTGGTCGACGTGGGCGATAATGGCGATGTTGCGCAGTTGCATGGTGCTGTCTTCTGGCCGGGAGGGGGCGGATTTGTGCGCCGCAATACCCGGGTTTTGTGAATAAAGCGAGCATCCCGGGCGCCACAGGCGATTTGCGAGCCAGAGGCGGTCAAAACGGCCACAAAAGCCACGGATTAGGCTCCGGATGGCTTCCATCCTGGCTGCTAAGTAAGGTTAGCGGGCGGAAGAGGGGCTCCCGATGCGCTTTGCTGGTTTGATCATCGCCGGATGGGCCGCTCTGGCTGGCGCCGGTTGCGTCAGCGTCCCGGAGAGGCGGATGAGCGCGCCCGTGCAGGGCTGTCAAATGGGCGAGCCCATGGTCGAGACCATGCTTTTTCTCGGCATGGCCAGGCCCGGCGGCACGGTCTCGCGCTACGAATTCAACCAGTTCGTCGAGACAGAAGTGGTCCCCCGCTGGAAGGAGGGCTTCACCCTTCTTGAGGGCAATGGGCTCTGGCTGTCGGAGGAGCGCCACGTCACCGAGCGGGAAGGGTCACGCACCTTGATCTGCATGCACGGCGGCGGCGCGGCGGATTCAGCCGACATCGAAGCTATCCGCGACGCCTATCGCAAGGCGTTCAACCAGGACGCGGTCCTGCGGACCGATCACCAGACCTGCGTGGATTTCTAGAGGTTCAGCCCGGAAACAGATGAATCCCTATCTCTTCCATCGAGGGCGGCACGCCATCTTCGCCGGGACGGAGGACGGCGCAGTTGGAGCTCTCCATGCCCTGGGGGAAGCAGAACATCTCGAGATTGTCCTTCTTGAGTTGCTCCCATTGCGCCTTGTCGGCGCCTTCGATCGGCATGAAGGGAAACTCGGCGCGCATGGGCTGGCCGTCGGTTTCGTCCCACGCGGGCAGCGTGCCTGTCTTCTCCGGCTCCTCGCCCTGGTCGATCCAATCCAGGAGCGCCGCCTTCATCGCTGCCGGATCGGCTGCATCGCGCAGGCCGAACAGATAGTCGACCTGTCCGACCCAGGTATAGATCGGCGTGCCTTCGCGCTGGCGGATGACCAGCACGGCGACGCCCTGCGCGCAGCTCGGCCCGAGAATGGAAGCTTCGGCGGTGTAGCGGCGGATGGGGCTTTCCTGATCGATCCACAGCTTGCTGGCCGTCACATTGCAACCCGCCTCGATGGACGCGCTTTCAACCGGCGTTGCGGGAGCCGCGGGCTTTGCCGTTTCTGTTGCGGCAGGCTGGCAGGCCGCAAGCGCCAGCACGCTGGCCGCGATGACGAAATGAGTGCGCATGTGAAGACCCCGTGTGTCGTTTCCCCGCCGCATCGGGACAACATATTCCGTCCAGATTCAAGCGCATAAAAGGAACCCGGCCAGTCGCGGGGGAGATGCCGCTTCTGGCCGGGTCTGGGTCGGCTGTGCCGTATCGGCCGAAGCCGATCCGTCTTGCACTACTGGTTGCCGCGTGAGGGCGACTGGCCGCGCGGGATGGACGGGTTGCCGCCGCTGCGTTCCTTGACTTCTTCTTCCTTGGCCGCGGCGCGGTCCTCGGCATTCCATTCAACCGTCGGAGCGCCGTTGGCGTAATCCTTCGATTTCTGCGCGAGACGATTCATCGAGTCCGACAGCTGGTCCTTCGACACGGCCATGTTCCGTGAAGCCGTCTGTCCTACGCCGGTTGCGTCATCGAAGTTCGAGAACTCGGTGCCGAGGAAGACAACCTCCCAACCCTTGGCGCGCACGCGGTCGAGGGCGGCCTTGGCGGCGATCTTGGTCATTTCCTGCGAGGAGTTTTCCTCGCCATCTGTCATGATGACGATGACGGCCTTTTCCGGCTTGTCCTTCTCGGCCAGCGAGACGATGCGGCCGATGGCGTCATAGAGCGGTGTCATACCACGCGGGCTGACTTCGCGGTTGGTGACGTCGTGCCAGTTCTGCGCATCGACGCCGTCACGCAGCACGTCAAACTGCAGGCCCTCCTGAGCGTCGAACACGGCGAGCGTGATGTCAGCATCGACACGCGGCCCGCCATCAAGCGAGGCAAGGCCGTCAGCATAGGCGTTCACCGAAGACAGTGCTTCCGACCAGATCGGCTCCATGGAGCCCGTGCGGTCGAGCAGCACGTAGGAATGGATGGCGGCATGCTGCGGCGGTTTGGCGAAGGCGGCCGTGGATGTAGCGGCGCCAGCGGTCAGGGCGAGCAGGGCGGCGATTGCGGTACGCGTCTTCATGGTGAGTCCCCAGGACAAGAGATTATTGAGCGTGAATGGCGGGTGGGTTGATCTTGGCGTGGGACGGCATACCCGCCGCAGCGAAGGTTACGCCGCTGATGGCCAGCGCTGTGAGCAGCAGGCGGATCGTGTGCTTCATGACTGTCCCCAAACCTGGCTGCCAAAACCTGACTGCAGGACCGCTGCCGGCCTGCGATGTACAGGTTGTCGCACCTGATTGGGGCCGGTCGCTGCGGGAATTGGGGCGAAACGGAGGTTTGTTGAGTCAGTCCTGCGATAAGTCGCGTGCAGGCGGCGCCATCGCATCGGCAAGGCCGGTCGCAGCTGCAATCACATCGCGCAGCCGCGACAGGCGATTTGCGGCACTCTTTGCGTTGACGCCCGACGGCGGATCGAACACGCGCGGCCGCGCCGTCTCAGGCAACGCGACGGAGATACGCCCGCCGGATGCCCCGCTGGCCGGTGCGCCGAATCCCTCCATTGCGCCAAGCTGGCTGATGCGGGCGGCGAGGCGCGGATAGGCCTGTACCGCTTCCTCGATCGACGGCGCCGACATGTGCGGCGCTTCGAGTTCGATCAACAGACCGGTGAAGGCCTGCTTGTCGCCGCCAGTCTGGTCCGGCAGTGGCTTTGTCCTGATCGGGGCAATGCGCAGGGCGACGCCGCGATGTGCGCCGACGATCTCCCCAGCACTCATAGCTTCCGAAGCGGGCGGCAGCACCCGTTCCTTGCGCAGGCGCGCAAGATCGATGGGGGTTGGCTTGCGCCAGACAAGATCACCCTGAGCGGCCGCAACGCCGCCTACACCGCGCTGCATGTAAACGTCGGAGAGTTCGCGCGCCGCCTCGCGCCAGGACCAGCCATAGCCGGCGAGGCCGCCGCCGAGCAGAATGATCGAGAAGTCGAATACGCCGCCCGAGGCGCCCAGAAGCACCAGCACACACCACGCCGCCACCGCGACGGCCGCGAACAACGGCGTGCGCGAGGCGGAGCGTTCCACCATGCGTCGGTGGATTGGGCTCTGGGCATCTTCCATGGCGAGAAGCACGGGGGTCAGTTCTGGGTCGCCGCTCGCGACGGATGTCGAGACGCCGTCAACACGTGGCGTTTCCGCCAGCTTCAGCGCGATCAATCCGCCCACGGCAAGCGTCAGCACCGCAGCCGACAATCCTCCGACCACCGTAGCGGCAAGCCCGACCACGCCAGGCGCGCGGACATTCGCCCCGACCGCGATCCCGAACCACACCATCAGCGCCAGACAGGCAAAAGCGAAGAACGCGGCGCGGGCTGCCTTGTTTGGAGGCCTGACTAAAGCTGAAGGGGACGCGTCAGTTGTCATGGCGTCCAGATATAGACTGTCGTTTCGATCTTGCGAACAGGGCGCAGACACGAAGCTGTGGCCGGGCCTGTGCGTCGCTGCGGCAGGGGCGGGCACTTTCCGCGGAGCAAGTCTGGCTGCTAGTCTCGCACACGCCACCGGGAGACCGCATCGATGAAGAAGACCCTGCTGGGCTGCGCCGCCCTGACGCTTGCTGGCGCACTCCTGTTCGCAATGCCTGCCGCGACCCAGACGGGTCCCGTACGCGCCGCGCCTGCTCCCGCGTCTGCGGAGACGTCCAGTGGCGATGCCCCCTACACCGATTATTCGAAATGGTCGCAGGCCGCGCTGGATGCCGAACTTGCAAAACGCGCCCTCGTCGAGCGCAAGGTGCTGATGCCGATGCGGGACGGCGTGCATCTCTCGACCGACATTTTCCGACCAAAGGACCTAACCGGACCCGTCCCCACGATCTTCATCCGCACGCCCTACAACATGCAGACGATCCAGGGCGGATCGTTGCGGCAGGTGCTGGAGGGCGTCGATCGCGGCTATGCGGTCATCTACCAGAACGAGCGCGGCCGTTATTTCTCGGAAGGTGAGTTCGAAATCCTCGGCCACCCGCGCACCGATGGCTATGACGCGCTGACCTGGATTGCGAACCAGAACTGGTCGAACAAGAAGGTTGGCACGCTGGGATGTTCATCCACGGCGGAGTGGCAGCTTCAGCTGGCGGCGACCAACCATCCGGCGCACGCGGCCATGGTGCCAATGGCGTCAGGCGCCGGCATCGGCCGCGTCGGCGAATTCCATGAGCAGGGCAACTGGTATCGGGGCGGCGTGCCGCGCACGCTGTTCTCGATCTGGCTCTACGGCGTCGACAATCCGCTGCGCGCACAGATTCCTGAAGGGCTCGATCCGAAAATCCGCCAGTACATCTCGCAGTATTCCGACCTCAACCCGAAGAAGCCGGATGTGACCTGGGCGAAACAGGTCTGGCATCTTCCCTATGCCGAACTGCTGACGTCGCTGGGCGAGCCCGCCGGCACGAATGAGAAGCTGATCTCGCGCGCGCTGCCCGACGATCCGCAGTGGTACAAGGGTGGGCTCTACCACGACAATGAAAGCTGGGGCGTGCCCGCGCTCTGGTATAATTCCTGGTACGACGTCTCGATCGGCCCCAACCTCGCGCTCTACGACCATGCCACGAAAAAGGGCGTCGACGCCGAAGCGCGCGACAACCAGTACGCCATCGTCGGTCCCAGCGTGCATTGCGCCTACAGCCAGCTCGGTCCCAATTTCAAATCCGGCGACCGCGAGCTCGGCGACGCAACTCTGGATGTGAATGGCGATGTCTGGAAATTCTTCGATCGCTTCCTGAAGGGTCAGACGGACCGCTTCCCGTCATCAACGCCGAAGATCCGCTACTATTCGATGGGCGACAATCAGTGGAAGACCGCGGCGCAATGGCCGCCCAAGGGCGTCGAACAGACAAAGCTCTACCTGCGCTCGGATGGGCGCGCGAACTCCGTGTTCGGTGATGGAAAACTGTCCTTCACTGCTCCTGGGACAGAGCCCTCCGACAGCTTTGTCTATGATCCGAAGAACCCGGTGCAGACCATTGGCGGCGGCGACTGCTGCAATGGTGGGGTCGTCGTCCCCGGCGCGTTCGACCAGAAGCCGGTCGAGGTACGCCACGACGTGCTGGTCTACACATCCGACGTGCTGACCAAACCGATCACGGTGGCCGGGTTTGTCGATGCCATCCTTAGCGTCTCATCCGATGTGAAGGACACCGACTTCGCGGTGAAGCTGGTCGATGTCGCTCCGGACGGCTCGGCCTACATCCTCGATGACACCATTCTGCGCGCCCGATTCCGGGAAGGCTATGACCGCGAGGTGTTCATGGAGAAGGGCCGTACCTATAAGCTCGACTTCACGCCTATGACGACGGCCAATACTTTTCTCCCCGGCCATCGCATTCGCGTCGAGGTGACGTCATCGTCCTTCCCGAAATACGCGAGAAATCTCAACACGGGCGGCCGCAACGCGTTCGAGTCGGAAGGCGTCATCGCCACCAATGTGGTGAAGCATTCGCGCAATGAGGCGAGCTATATCGTCCTGCCGATTGTGAAATGACCTAACCGCGGCCGATGCCGCCGATCAGGTTGATCAGGTCGCCATTGAGCCAGCGCGCGCGACAGCTCTGGACGATGAAAGCGTCCGGCTTACCTGCCTGGCGGATCAACATCAGTGACGATGCGCCGTCAAAACAGCTGTTGACGTCGTTCGTACCTTTGAGCGGCGTGGCGGCCGGTGAATACCAGATCTCGGCGCGCCGCTCTGGACTGTCCAGCATGCGGTCCAGTTCGCCGGCTTGAGCCGCGGTCACCGCTCCATGCTTCGGCGCGGGCGCGTCGGCTTCCGGGACCTTGCCGTCCTGAACCGCGCGATGCCATTGCCACTGGCCCGCAGCCTCGCGCCAAAGCACTGTGGTGCTCTCATAGCGGGCGAAGCTGCTGGAGACGATAAGTGTGATTGAAACTGTCGCATCCGCAGGCGCCTTGGGCGCCGCGCCTTTCCAGACGCCATCGCGCATCGCGTCGATGCGCTCGGCCAGCTGGTCGATGTCGAGATCGTCCGCCTCCTTCTGGATCGTGGCGATATCGGCGGCGGCATAGCTGTCCCGATCAACTTCTTGCGCGCCGACTACTGGCGACAGGCTGGAACAGCCGGCGAGAAGTCCACAGAAGAGCAGGGCGCGTATGTTCATGCGACCCTTCTGCAGGGCCTCGTGCAGGGCCGCAACCCGCAACTGACGCTACTGGCTGCTCAGAACGAAGGTGTTGCCATCGGGGTCCCGGAATTTGGCGAAGGTTCCCCATGGCTGCTTCGCTGGAGGCCCCTCGAACTCGACGCCTTTCTCCAGCAGTTTCGAGTAGATGTCGTCGACGTCGTCGTACCCGAACGCTCCGTTGAAGAAGGTCCCGACGCGGTCCTCATGTCCCTCCGGCGTGAAGAGTACGACGCGGGTCTGCGCGCCGGGAACCTGCAGTTCGATCCAGCGCTGGGGGCCCATCGGCTGATCAGTCTGCACCTTGAAGCCGATCTGCTCGGTCCAGAATTTCAGCGCGCGTTCCTGGTCTCGCGTCGGTATGCCGACGAATTTCACTTGCCTGATCATGCCTGCCTCCGCCTGTCTGCGATTGAAAACCGAGCGATTGCCGTATGGAAGTAGGGCAACTATTGCTATGGCAATGACTGCCAAGTCGACCCTCGAGCTGGACACCTATGTCGTCGAGACGCGGATGCGCGATCTCGTCGGCCATGACCTTCGGCCCTCCGCGTTTCTGGTCTATCTCGCAATCGCCAGCGCAGGCGCCGCGGGCGCACGCAGGCTGTCTTATGGTGGTCTCGCCGAGATGACAGGCCTTTCCAAACGCTCGGTCCAGGAGGCTGCCGCGCATCTCGCACGCCGCAAGCTGGTCGAAATCCGTCGTGACGGTCCCACTGAAACCGCCGTCTATCGCGCCCTCATGCCGTGGCGAGGCTAAGGCTTGCCAGCGCGCGCTTGTGCTGGCTTTCTCAGACCAACTCTCAGGGGCTGACCACATGCTGAAATGGCTGAGCATCATCACGCTGCTCGCGCTGTCGGCTGGCGTCATGGTTGGCGCCGTCGCCGCCGGAACCGGCGATCAGGGCCTGATCGGACTGGCCACCGAAGTCGAATACATCGGCGCTCTCTGGCTGAACCTTCTGCGTATGACCGTGATCCCGCTGGTCTTCTCGCTGCTGGTGACTGGGGTGGCCTCCGTTGCGGACGCTGCCTCGACCGGCAGGCTGGCCGCGCGCTCGATCTGGGTGTTCGCCGTCTTGCTGGCTGCCGCAACGACTTTCGCCTGCCTCGCCTTCCCGCTCGTCCTGTCCTTCTGGCCAGTCGATCAGCAAGCCGCCGCCAACTTGATCACAGGCGCCGGCGGGCAACCCGTCCAGCCCGCATCCCCGCCAACAATCGGCCAGTGGCTGGCCGGTCTCGCGCCGGGCAACGTCGTCGCGGCCGCTGCCGAGGGCGCGATTCTGCCATTGGTGGTGTTCGCGCTGTTCTTTGGCTTTGCCGCAACCCATCTCCCCGCAGCGCAGCGCCAGCCGATGGTCGCCTTCTTCCGCGCCATAGCGGATACGATGATCATCATCGTTCGCTGGGTGCTTTATGCGGCTCCGATCGGCGTGTTCGCGCTGGCGCTGGGCGTGGGGCTTACCGCAGGCGTCGGCATTGTGGGGTTGATCGCGCAGTACATCGTTATCGTCTCGGCGGTGACGGCCGCCATCGTCCCGATGGCTCTTCTTTTTGCCTTCATCTGGGGCCGCGCGCCTGTCGGCCGCTTCACGAATGCCATCGCGCCCGTGCTGGCGGTGGCGACCTCAAGCCGGTCGTCGCTGGCCTCGCTGCCGCTCATGGTGGAGCGTTCGATCGACGCGATGGGCGTGCCGGATCGGGTCGTGAACCTTGTCCTGCCGATGGCGGTCGCCGTCTTCCGCATGACCAGCCCGGTCGCCAATCTCGGCGTCGTGTTCTTCTGTGCCGCCGTCTACGGACACGACCTGTCGCCTGGCACCATCGTGGTGGGCGGTCTCGTGTCGATTGCGATCAGCATCGGCTCGGTCGGACTACCGGGCGAGATTTCCTTTATCGCGTCTGTCGCGCCGATCTCGATGGCGATGGGCGTGCCGATCGAGTTGTTGGGAATTCTGGTTGCGGTCGAAGCCGTGCCCGACATCTTCCGGACGGTGGGCAATGTCTCGGGCGACATGGCTGCGACCGTGATCGTCGGAAAAGGGCAAGTCTCTACCCCCCAAACCTCTAGCCCGGAGGTGGCGGCGCCCGCCGCACAACCCGGCTAGCGGCCAGCACTTCGTCGATCGCGGCAATGACCGCTTCGGGACGATAGAAGAAAAACCCGTGATTGGATTCCGGCACGATCTCCAGCCGCGCCCTGCTCGACCATGTCGCCATGTCCGCCTGCAGCCTGCGCCACACCACTTCACTCATCTGCGTGTCGGATCCCGCGACGAGGCCATCGGCCGACAGAAGATACTCATCATGTGCATCCGCCCGTTTGCGCGCCTGCGTCTGTTCCGGCAGCTCGCGCGCCAGCACGACGACGGGCCAGTTCTGCCAATCGCGGTACTTCCCCGCGTCTGCCATCGTGGCAGAACGCGATCGCGCCTCGCGGGCGTTGGCCTCGGCCGACTTCGGATAGAAGGCGTCCACCTCCGAAGCGATCGACGGGTCGGCGGGGTAGGGCGATAGCCGCATCAGTCCGGTCCAGCGGAAGGCCAGCGCCAGCTCCTGCGCCGGCGTCATATAGTCGCCGACTGCAACGCCGGCCTCTCGGAAGCGCTTCTCCTGGTCCGGATGCGACGAGTCCGACATCACCAGCCCGGCGATCTCCTGCTTGTAGAGTCCCGCGAAGAGCATGCTGTGGAGTCCGCCGCGCGAATGCGACACCAGCAAGTAGGGTCCCGTCTCGCCTGCGGCCTTCAGCGCCGCATGCAGGTCGCGCGCGACTTCCTGCGGTTCGAATGCGCCGCTTGCCGGGTCGCTCCACAACATCCCGGCGCGACTGTAGGCGCAGGCGCGGGACTTTGCGGCGACCTTGGCCATCACCGGCTGCCATGCCAGCGAACCGAGCAGGTCGCCGCCGGACTGGAACAGGACAGTAGGGGAACCATCTCCCCGGCAGTCGATCTGGATGTGCCGCCCGCCGCCGACATCGACCAGCTTGCCGGGCGCCGGATGTTCGCGCATGGCCTGCGTTTCGAATATCGTCTCGCAGGCTGAGAGGGCAGGCGTGCAGATGCTGACGGCAAGAAACGCCGTCGCCATTTTCCGTCCGCGCTTTGGTTGCCGCTTCTGCATTGACGGTGATCTTAGGCGCCGCACGGCGCTGCGCCACATCACAATCGCTCAAGTTCAAACGCTTGGCCCAAAAGCAAAACGGGCGCCCGTTGCGGGGCGCCCGTTCGCATCATCAGCCTGATGGCTGGATTATTTCAGCGTCACTTCGATGTCGCCGATCGTCGGGTGCTTGAGCGTGAACTTGTCGCCCGAGACCTTGCCGGCCGGATATTCAACGCAGGCATTGTCCTCGCCAACGGCGGCGGACGTGGCGCAGAGCTTGTTGCCGTCGATCTTGTAGGTGCCTTCGTACTGGCCGTCGAAGCCAGAGAAGGTGCCGTCGGCCTTGTAGGCGACGTCGCCCGTGGCACCCATGCCGATCACGTTGAGCGTCGCGCCCTTGGCGAGAACGAGGGTGAGCGTGTCGTTCGGTGCGGCTTGAGCGAAAGCCGGAGCGACAACAACCAGGGCGGCCGCTGCAGCAAGCGTGTATTTGACCAGTTTCATGTGTGTTTCTCCCAGACCCGATCTTACTTGATGGTGTCAGGTCGGCAAAGAACATGGACACGCGGTCGCAGGCAAGGGCCTGCTGCAGCGGGCGCTGATTAGCGAATTGTCACCTGCATCGCGCCCTGCGGCGATTCCATCGAGAAGCTGTCGCCAGACTTCTTGCCGTCAGGATATTCCTGGCAGGAATCGACGAGGCCAAACGCTTCGACTGTGATGCAGAGCCTGTTGCCGTCGGTTTTGTAGGTGCCGGAGAACATGCCGTCGAAACCGGAGAATGTACCGTCGGGCTTGTACTCGATGTCGCCGACATTGCCCTGGACATCCATGCTGACGCCCTTTTCGACGACGGCCTTCACAGTGTCCGACGGCGGCGCGCCCTGGGCGAGGGCCGGGGCGGCGAAGAGGACGGCAGAGAGCAGGGCAAATTGCAGTTTCAAGGCGACACCTCCCAGATTATCCCAAATGGAAACCTATGAGTTTCCGATAGCACTGGCGGCCGGGGTCTCACAAGTGGCTGCAACACATGCTGATGCATTTGCTCGGTCAGCGGGGTAACGGACGTGGATGAGTTTTCGCGCGTCCTGCCTGACCCTGTTTCCCGAAGCCTTCCCCGGCATTCTGGGCGTGTCGATCGTCGGCAAAGCCCTGCGCCAGGGACTTTGGGAACTGGAGGCAGTCGATATCCGGACATTCGGTCTGGGCAAGCACCGCACAGTTGATGACACCCCGTCGGGTGGCGGAGCGGGAATGGTGATGCGGGCGGATGTGGCGGCGGCTGCGATCGACAGTGTCGAGCAGGGGGGGCGCCCCCGGATTTACCTCTCCCCGCGCGGGAAGCCGCTCAGTCAGGAGAAAGTGCGTGAGCTCGCGGCTGGACCCGGGGTCATTCTGCTGTGTGGCCGGTTCGAGGGGCTGGACGAACGGGTCATTGAATCCCGGGGACTCGAGGAAATTTCGATCGGAGATTATGTGCTGGCGGGGGGCGAGGTCGCTGCCCAGGTGCTGCTGGAGGCGTGCGTCCGCCTGCTGCCCGGGGTTGCAGGAAATGCCGAGAGCCTTAAGCAGGAAAGCTTCGAGACCGGGCTCCTGGAGCATCCCCACTATACAAGACCACAAGTCTGGGAGGGGCGGGAGATTCCGACGGTGTTAACGTCTGGTGATCACGCAAAGGTCGCAACCTGGCGGAGAAATCAGGCCGAGGAGTTGACTAAAGCCAGAAGACCCGATTTATACGCCGCTTCCCGGAAAGCCCCTCCAGAGCAGGGTACGCGGGCAAAACCGCGCGACTGAAAGACATTTATCCATGGCCGCTCATCTCATCCAGACCCTCGAAGCCGAGGAAATCGCTCGCGTCACCGAAGGCAAGAAAATCCCTGATTTCCAGCCGGGCGACACGCTGCGCGTCAACGTGAAGATCAAGGAAGGCGACCGCGAGCGCGTCCAGGCCTTTGAAGGGCTTTGCATCGCTCGCTCGGGCACCGGCGTGAACGAGAACTTCACGGTCCGCAAACTCTCCTTCGGTGAAGGCGTCGAACGCGTGTTCCCGCTGAACTCGCCGTCGCTGGATTCGATCGAAGTCCGCCGCCAGGGCAAGGTTCGCCGCGCCAAGCTCTACTACCTGCGCGGCCTCACTGGCAAACGCGCCCGGATCGCCGAGAAGACCCGCGCGCGTCCGACCGGCGACGCGGCAGAATAATTCTTCAGCCAACGCTGGATGCATCACCGCCGCCCCGCAAAGGGCGGCGGTTTTTGCTTTTGGCGGCGCGCTGATCGTCACGCGTCGCGCAGCGTCCACGCGTAGAACACGTCATAGCCGCACACATCCTGCGCCTGGCCATTCGTCTTGGCCGGTGTGAAGCGCTCGCCGCGCAGCCATTTGGCCGCCGCATCGTCGAGGCGCGGCGAACCACTGGAGCCGGCGACCGGGACAGACGTCACACGGCCGCCCGCGTTGACGCAGACCTTGAGGTGCGTCGTGCCCTGTTCACCTGCGCGGCGTGCAGCCGAGGCGGGGACAGGCTTCGCGCCAGAGGGCGAAGTCGAGCCGGGATTTGGCGTTGGCGAGGACGATCGGGAGCTGGTCGAAGACGCGTCTGCTGATCTTCTTGCCGCGCATGGCTGCGAAGCCGTTGGTGATCACGAGGGTCATCAACGGCCAGAAGCTGATCATGACGCCCAGAAAGGCGGGGACATCACGCAGCAGCCCGATGGGCAGGCTCCGACGTTTCACGGGCATGAGTTTAAACCCGCCGCGAGCCCGGCCGGTTTGCAGCGTGGTTTCCCGCATACTTCTTGGGGCAAGTCGTAGGGCGTTTTGGAGAAGATTTCCCTGCGTCCGCCGAGCCTGCACACCGGCTTCCAGCAAAACGGGGTGTGGCTCGCGGTTCGCTGAGCCGGCTTCGCAAGTCGGGTGAATTCGGCGTCAGAGATCTTAATGGGGTCTGCCGAGGAACCCAATCGCTCTGATTTCACTCATAAAATCGAGAATCCAGGCACCGTCTTGTAATGAATATAAGTCGCAACTACTTATTGCTTCGAGGCAGCGCGCCGCCTATGCACGCCCACGTTCGTTTGAACTCCGGCGCTGGCAGCGCACCGACCGACAGGGCAGGCCTTGCGCCATCGTCTTCCGGCGAAAGCAGCTGGCGCCGGTTACTTCTCCGCTCAGGGCTGAGGGGCGTGAAGGCGGGCGTTCAACCCGGTCACCTATTCTCTGATGCATCTGACTGTGGCGATCAGCGTCGCCTGTGTGCTGACGCGCGACTGGCGCATCGCGCCAGGCGTCGGCGTCATTGAACCGAAGGTGCAGACGGTCGCCTACATGCTGCACGAGAAGGCGTGGTCGCGGGCGACGCCCATACCCCCGAATCCCCAGCCCCCAGTCCGTAGGTGCAACCCGGCCGCAGAAGGGGACAGGCGGGCGCCAGCCCTTACTGGGTCGCGCCGCGCCCACCGCTGACGGCGACGAGCGCCGCGCGCAGGGTGCGGTCGCCGATGCGCCAGCCGGACTGGTAGAGTTCGGCGACGGAGCCGGCCGGGTGTTCGGACGGCACCTGCGTGACGGCCTGGTGCATGTTGGGATCGAAGGCGGCGCCGGGCGAGGAATCGATCGCAGTGACGCCATGGCGGGCAAGCACCGTGACCAGTTCCTTCTGCGTCAGCTCGACGCCTTCCAGCGCGGTCTTCACCGCGTCGGTCATGATGCCCCGGCTTTCGGCCGGCACGGAGTCGACCGCGCGCGAGAGGTTGTCGGCGACATTGAGCAGGTCGCGCGCGAATTTCTCGACGGCGTAGAGGCGCGCCTCCTCGATCTGGCGGTTGGCGCGCTTGCGGACATTGTCAGTCTCGGCGAGGGCGCGCAGGACATTGTCCTTGAGTTGGTCGCGTTCCTTCTCCAGCCCAGAGACGATTTCGGCCAGCGGGTTGATCCGGCTGGCGGTCTCATGGCTGGACTCCGCGTGTCCCGGGGCCTCGTCCATGCCTTCATTCTCGGCCGCGAGGATGGCTTCATCTTTGTTCGCGTTGCCGGGCGTGCTGTCATTCATCTCGGTCTACTCTCTCTTACCAGTCCCGCGCCCTTCGCCGAGAATCCGGCCGACGACCTGCGCGGTATAGTCCACCATCGGTATTACACGGGCATAATTGAGCCGGGTCGGACCGATCACGCCCAGCGCCCCTACAATCTTCCGTTCCGCATTCATATAGGGGGCGACGATCATTGCCGACCCGGAGAGGGAAAACAGAGGGTTTTCCGAGCCGATGAACAGCCGCACGCCATCGGCGTCCCGTGCGGTATCAAGCACGTTGAGCAGGTTTTCGGAGCGCTCGAGCTCGGCGAAGAGATCCCGCACGCGGTCGAGATCTTCGCCTGCGCGTGGGTCATCCAGCAGCTTGGCGCGGCCGCGCACGATGAGGGAGCGGCCCCGGCCGGGGTCTTCGCCCGACCATTGCGCGAGGCCATCTTCCACCAGCCGCGAGGCGGTCTCGTCGAGCAGCGCCTTGCTGGAGCGGACCTCGTCGAGCACGGCTTCGCGTGCTTCGGCGAGGGTGCGGCCCTTCATGCGGGCGTTGAGATAGTTCCCGGCCTCGATCAGGGCCGAGGCGGGCAGGCCTGGGGGTAGGGCGAGGACGCGGTTCTCGACCTCGCCGGATTCCGCAACGATGACGGCCAGCGCCTGTTCGGCGGAGATGCGCACGAACTCGATATGGCGGATCGGGGCGTCGGCCGAGGGGGTCGAGACGAGCCCTGCGCCGCCGACGAGGCCGGAGAGAAGGTCGGAGGCCTCGGAGAGGACGTTCTCCATGCGGCGGCCGGAGCCGGCGAGGCGGCTTTCGATCGCCTGCTTGTCGGCTTCCCCTGGCTCACCCAGTTGCAGCAGGCTGTCGACGAACATGCGCAGGCCTGCATGCGTGGGGATGCGGCCGGCGGAGGTGTGTGGGCTGTCGATCAGCCCCATCTCCGACAGGTCGGACATGATGTTGCGGATCGAGGCGGGAGAGAGGGCGACGCCGCGGCGGGAGATGGTGCGCGAGCCGACGGGCTCTCCGGTGTCGAGGTAGGACTGGACGATTTCGCGGAAGATTTCGCGGCTGCGCTTGTCCATGGCCGCGAAGGCGGACAGGGCCGTACCAGTTCCAAGGGGGTTGCGTGGGGAGGTGGTCATTGAGGGGGGGAAGTTATGGGCGCGGGGCGCCACGTTCAACCCGCCTAATGTGGCTGAATTTGCTTGAAAAAGCGCTGTCGAGGCGACTTGCGGGGCGGATCGGGCAGGGGCAGGGTCTGCGCTGGCGACTTTCAGGGGTGACTGCGATGAACCGAATTCAGCGTATCGGCATGATCAGCGCGATGGCGCTGGCGTTCGCCAGCCCGGCGTTTGCCTGCTCGATCATGCCGCCGCCGCCGCCGCCAACACCGGCCGCGGGAACGCCGCAGGCGGATGTCGATGCGCTGGCGTTGGCGTGGAACGCGGCGCATGGGCTGAAGTATGCGGAAGAGAACCGCGACTGGAAGCTGAAGCAGCAGGTGCGGCTGTTCGACGAGGCGCGCGCGCTGGTGCTGGTGCGCTATGTGCGCGAGGACAAGACGAAGGGCCTGCCGAAGGAGTTCGACTACATGAACGGCCAGCCGATGGCCGTTCTGAAGCCGATTCGCTGGATCAAGGGAAGCGGCGCGTCTGCCGAGATCAGTATTGGTTCAAGCATGCCGCCGCCGTGCGGGCAGATGACCGGCCAGGACGCCCTCTACGGCAAGCCGGGTGATGTGTTCCTCGTCTATCTCTCAGGAGGCGCGCAGCCGACCTTGATGGAAGCCTATTCGCTCGACCGCATCATCGACCCGCGCACGATCGCGGCGCTGACGGCGCAGTAGCTGAGGATGCGAATGCGGAAGATCGGTTTGCGCACGGGCGTGCTGGCGGCTGCCATGATGATGGCGGCGCCGGCAATCGCACAGCCAGCGACTGCCTGTTTGCCGTCCGCCGTCGCCACCAGCGATCAACAGTCTGGCGCGTGGGACAATGCGGATCTGGTTGTTGTCGCGCAGATCGCAGAGCGCCGGACGATTTCTCTGCCGGGCCTGCCGGAGGCGCCGCAGGTCTCGCTGGCGCCGATGACGTGGCTGAAGGGGGCGGGCTCGCCCTGGCAATTCGATCTTGGCGTCACCGAGATGACGCGCTGCGGCCCGGTACCCGGTTTCGTTGCGATCAGCGGCAAGGTCGGCGATGAGTTCATCATCTTCGTGAAGGGTGATGATCCGGCGCAGACGACGGTGTTCGAGACGGTCAATCTAAAGGCGCTGATCGAGCCTCGTGCGCTGGCGGCTCTGAAAGCGGCGCAGTAGGAACCTCGCGCAGGCTCTGCTACCAGCGGCGCACATTTGTTTTCGAGGTTCTCATGCGTCCGTCCGGCCGTTCTCCCAACCAGCTTCGCCCTATCTCGCTCGAGGTGGGGGTGACGCGCTATGCGGAAGGGTCGTGCCTTGCGAAGTTCGGGCATACGCATGTGCTGTGCACGGCGTCGTGGGCGGGGGAGGTTCCGCGCTGGAAGAAGGGCAAGGGCGAGGGCTGGGTGACGGGCGAGTACGGCATGCTGCCGCGCGCGACGCACACGCGGGGCCGTCGTGAAGCAGCCGAGGGCAAGCAGTCCGGCCGCACGCAGGAAATCCAGCGTCTGATCGGACGTGCACTGCGCTCCGTCACCGACATGAAGGCGCTGGGCGAGAACACGATCACGCTCGACTGCGATGTGCTGCAGGCCGATGGCGGCACGCGCACGGCCTCGATCACGGGCGCATACGTGGCGCTGGCGCTGGCGTGCAAATACCTGGTCGACGAGGGCGTCATCAAGACGAACCCTCTTTCCGCACAGGTGGCGGCGATCTCGTGCGGCATCTTCGATGACGTGCCGGTGCTCGATCTGGACTATCCCGAGGACTCGGCAGCGCAGGTCGACGCAAACTTCGTGATGGCGACAGGCGGCAAGCTGATCGAGATCCAGGGTACGGGCGAGCAGCGGTCTTTCTCGCGCACCGAATTCACGTCGCTGCTGGATCTCGCGGAGCATGGCTGCGAGCAGTTGTTCGCGGAACAGCGGCGCGTGCTGGGTCTCTAGCAAATCGCAGCTCTAGGCCGTGCGCTGAAAGGGTGATCTATCTCGCCCGAGGCGGCAGGGGGCATCATGACAGACGATACAACGGCTGCTGGCGCCGCGGAGCGCGGTCATCTGCTGCGCGTTCTCGGCGTTGCTTTTGGCATTGCCGTGGTGGTTGGCGGGACGATCGGACAGGGTATCCTGCGGACGCCGGGCATTGTGGCGGAGAACAGCGGCGCGCCGGTCCTGATCATCGTGCTCTGGGTGCTGGGGGCAACCGTCGCCTGGATCGACTCGATGTCGACCGTGGAGCTTGCGTCCTCGATCCGGCAGGCCGGCGGCCCTTTCACGTTTGCGCAGCGCGCATTCGGATCGTTGCCGGGCCTTGCGGTCGGCATCTGCGACTGGCTCGCCAATCTTGCCGTCATCGCCTTCATCGCTGTGGTGTTTGCCGAATACCTGCACCGGCTTGGCATTGCGACCGATGTACCGCTCGGGGCGATGGCCGCTGTGCTGGTGCTGCTGGCCGGCTCGATCCAGTTGCTCGGCACCAAGGCAGGCGGACGGTCGCAGGAGATCGGCAGCGCGGTCAAGGCGGCGCTGTTCCTGGTGCTGATCCTTGCGTTGTTCTTCTGGCCGCGCGGCGCGCCTGTGGCGAACGTGGTGACGCCGGAGACGGCGACGGCAGTGACGCTGGGCGGCGTGATCGTGTCGCTGCGCGCGATCTTCGGGACGTATCAGGGCTGGAACTCGGCGGCGTATTTTTGTGAGGAGGTGCGCGATCCCGGCAGGGACATCGCGCGCGCGACATTCTCGGGCATTGCCGTAGTGGCGGCGATCTATGTGCTCGCGAACCTTGCCTATATGAGTGTGCTGACGCCGGCGGAGATGGCGGGGTCGAAGCTGGTGGCGGCGGATGCGGCGGCGCGCGTGTTCGGGCCAGCGGCGGAGCCGGTAGTGACGGCCGTGTCGCTGATCTCGCTGGTGACGGTGCTGAATACGATGGTCATGACGTTTCCGCGCGTGCTGTTCGGCGTGTCGCGCGCCTTCAACATACCTGTCTTTAATCGCGTGGCCGCCAACGGTACACCGCGCGCGGCCCTGTTTGCGACCGTAGGTCTTGCGGCACTGCTGGCCAGCATTGGCGTCTATGACCTGCTGCTGGCGTTCTCGGTATCGCTGCTGGCGGCGATGGGCATGATGGCGAATGCGGCGGTGATCGTGATGCGCGTGCGTGAGCCGGGGCTGGAGCGGCCATGGAAGATGCCGCTCTATCCGTTCCCCGCGATCCTGGCTCTGGTGATCAATGGCGTGTTGTGGCTGGCGTTCGTTAGCGAAGACCCGTGGACGGCGCTGCAGGCTTTTGTCGCGCTCAGCGTGTTGACCGCGCCGGCCTGGCTGGTGATGCGGCGGACGCAAGCGAGCGCAGTGAAGGAGTTCACCTGATGGCGGCGAAGAAGCGAACCGTCGAGATCAAGTCGAAGAAGACGGTCTTCAAGGGCCGCTACAAGATCGACGAATACACGTTCGATTTCGATCGCGCGGCGGGGAAGGGGCGCCTCACCGATGTGAAGCGGCTGGTGTTCGAGCGGGGCGACAGCGCTGCGGCGCTGATCCACGATGTCGAGCGCGATGTGATCGTGCTGGCCGAGCAGTTCCGCATCGCAACTTACGACAAGGGGCCAGGCTACATTCTCGAGGCGATGGCGGGGTCTGTCGAGGAAGACGAGGAGCCGGAGGACTGCATCCGGCGCGAGATGATGGAGGAGGTCGGCTATCGCGCTGGTAATCTCACACTTGTCTCGCAGGGATATGTCTCGCCCGGCTCGAGTTCGGAGCGGATCTTTCTCTACTATGCGCCCGTGATGACGGCGGACCTGGTCAATCCCAAGGCCTCCGGACTTGCGGCGGAGAAGGAAGACGTGAAGCGGGTGGAGTTCTCGCGCGAGGATTTCCTGGCGCGCGTGGACGCTGCGTTCTTCGATGACGCCAAGGTCATGGCGCTCGGCTTCTGGCTGAAAGCGCAGCCAAAGCAGGGCAAGCCGGTCAAGCGCCGCTAGATCGCGACCAAAAAACCCGGCGGGCTTCGCGCGAATCGGTGTGGCCGCGAAGCCCGCCGTAAGGTGACTTTGCGGGAGCGTCCGCCAGGGAACCCGTCAGCGCGCTGCGAGCGACGCGCCAGCGGTGAGAGGCTCTCCGTTGAGAACGAGCACCAGCGGTTCGGCCGTGCTGTGGACGGCGGCGTGAACCGCATCGTCAACGCAACGTTCAAGCATCGTGGTCTGGCGTGGGGTCAGCGGGCTATGCGTCGGCTCGGGTCCGCACAAACGCTGGGCGTCGTCGTCGGGACGCTGGAGGAGGACGTGCGCGCCACTTTCTGTGCGCAGGTCGGGGTCGCCATAGCTGACCTTTTCTGCGGCGGGTTGTGGCGTCTGCGCTGAGGCGAGGCCGATGCCGGCAGAGACGACCCAGGCGACTGCGCCGACTGCCAGAACGGTCGAGAGGATAGTCGAGGTGATCGAGGAGGATTGCGGGGAGGCGTTGATCGTATCCATGTGGTTTCTCTTTCATTGGATGAACCAACATTGGGGATGATCACGGGGGCGCGCTCGCCGTTTCCGGGAAACGATTGGCCTTCAAAGAAATCGATAAGGCTTTTCGAAAAACGGAGAGCAGCGACAGCTTGCTGATTTTGGTCGCTGATTTTTCTGCGGTTTTCAGAAATCGATCAGGCCGGCACAGAAATCGGCGAGGGATCTTCCAGCATTTTGCGGCGCCATTTCGAGGGCGAAACGCCAGCCTCCTCCCTGTACGCGCGGTTGAAGGGTCCAAGGGAAGCGAAACCGATGTCGTAGGCGATGGTGGAAATCGAAACGCGGGCCTCGCCGGGGTCTGCCAGACCCGTCTTGGCGGCGGCGATACGGTGCGCGTTCACATAGGACGGGAAGTTGCGATAGCCGGGGCTGTCATTGATCAGCCTGCGCAAGTGGGTTTCGGGAATGTGAGCCCGGAGGGCGAGGCTGGCTATGGTGAGGCCTTCCTCTTTCCAGACCTGGTCGCGCGACATCAGGCAGGCGAGGCGATCGAGGTCAGCCTTGGCGGCGCGATCGAGTGCGGCGGCCGTATTGCCGTCAGCCTGGAGGGCAGGCGACGCCTGACCGTTGAGCTGCACGGCAGGTTGGGCGGACGGGGTTGCAACAGGGTCAGGCTGCCGGGGCGGGGCGATGGCCAGCTGGGCGCCGGACATTGCGCCGGTCATTATTTTGTCCCCGGGCTCGAAAGCTCGTGATCGGATCCACATCAAGAGATCAAGGTTCGGTAGCCCACCGTCAAGGGTTACGCGCACGGGAAAGAGGGCAACTATTCGGCGGCGACGGCCTGGGCGCTGTCTTCATCGTCGGCGGCAGCGGCGGCGTCAGGATCCCAGACGAGAATGTCGCCGGGCTGGCAGTCGAGTTCACGGCACAGCGCTTCGAGGGTGGAGAAGCGGATCGCCTTGGCCTTGCCGGTCTTGAGGATGGACAGGTTCGCAAGCGTGATTCCGACGCGATCACCCAACTCGGTGAGCGACATGCGTCGGTCCAGCAGGACCCTGTCGAGCGTGACGCGGATCGCCATCGGCGAGTATGCCATCCAGTCTGTCGGCCAGCGGACCATCCGCCGGCGCTTCATTCACGCTGTTGGGGCCGCGCGCGCCTTTAACCCAAGTTCTGCCTTAACCAAGCCCGGCTCCGGAATTCAGGAGCCGTGCAATCACTGAACCAACGCACGAAGGGCGAGATTCAGATCGTCATCTTCTGTTCCTCACGCATCGCGGCTCCCTCGCGGAAGACCTGCGCCAGCACCAGCAGTGTTAGTACTGCGAACCAGATGGGCCAGTTTATGTTGGGAAAACGGAAAGCAACCGTTTCACCGTCGGCGGACAGGGCGCTGAAAGCCACGCTGACAATGGTCGCGACGAACATGCCGGAGGCTTCCATGACAGCCAGCACAATGCCGATCGAGGCAAAGCGACGGGCATTCTCGGGCACGAACGGGTCGCGCGCGACCAATGTCTCGAAAACGCCGCGCAGGTAGGCGCAGACGACCATGACGCCGACGCACAGGATCGAGCCGATGGCGATCCAGATGGTGAGGTCCCGCGCGGTCTTGAGGCGGTACTGGCCAAGGTCGAGGAATGTCGCGTTGCCAGTTATCATCGTGTAGAGGGCGAAAGCCGCGATGATCCAGATAAAGCCCAGCAGCGCGCACGCGACCACCCAGGCAACGTCCACGGCAAGCTTCAGGAATGACGAGATCGACCCGCGGCCGGTCGCGCGCATGAGCATCAGTCTCTGGGCTCCGATCACACCCGCGCCGCGGATATCGCGGCCTTTTTCCCGAACCAGACCTGCCGACTCGCAGTAGGACGGGGTCAACAGCTTTTTCCCCGGCTTATCCAGATCACCAAGACTGAACTTGCCAGGCGCCAGCTTGTCTGGCGGGATGGGTTCGGACCATATCGAAAAACAATATGGCCGTCCACCTCTTTGGCCATTGGCCCGACGAAAGGACGCAGCTGCCCATGACCCAGCGCAGAAAACCGGCTCCCGGCAGGCTGATTGCGGCGACGCATAACCCCGGGAAG
The DNA here is from genome assembly GCA_040398425.1 of Hyphomonadaceae bacterium. GTDB lineage: Bacteria > Pseudomonadota > Alphaproteobacteria > Caulobacterales > Hyphomonadaceae > UBA7672. Next base: position 62,120 of record JBBATZ010000008.1, on the reverse strand, counting down.
GTGCGGGAACTGACGGACTTGCTGGCGGATATCGGCTTTGCGGCCGTATCGGCAGGCGAGCTGGGCCTGCCCGAGCCCGAGGAGACGGAGGCCACATTCCGGGGCAATGCGGAGCTCAAAGCCTTCGCTGCCGCCAAGGCTTCGGGCGAGGTGGCGCTGGCGGATGATTCCGGGCTGGCGTGCGACGGGCTCTCCGGGGCGCCGGGTATCTATTCGGCGCGCTGGGCGGGCCCGGAGAAGGATTTCCGCGCCGCCATGCAGAAGGTCGAGGACGGGCTGACCTTCGAGACCACCGAGGACGGCGAAGTCGACAGGCGGGCGAGCTTCATCTGCGTCCTCTCGCTGGCCTGGCCCGACGGGCACGTCGAGAGCTTCGAGGGCGTTATTCGTGGGCAACTGGTGTTCCCGCCGCGCGGCGAGCTTGGTTTCGGTTACGATCCCATCTTTGTTCCCGAGGGTGAGACCGAGACATTCGGCGAGATGGATCCCGCGAAGAAGCACGCCATGAGTCACCGTGCCGTCGCGTTCGCGAAGCTGAGGTCATTCCTAACCGAATGACGCTTCTGGTTAGTCGCGCGCGCGTGATTGGGATTCACTCCTGTGCTTCGGGCACTGGAGTTGGCGCAAGGTCTGCGGAAGCAAATGGCGAAACTCGCAAATGTGCTGATCGCCGATGACAATCCGCGCTGCCTCGAATTCATCACCCTGGCCTTCACGGCGCATGGCGGCGTGACCGTGGCCAGCGAGTTGCGATCCGTGAATGCCGTCGAGCGCATCCGCACGGAGAAGTCCGATCTTGTAGTGCTGGACGTGAAGAGGCCCGGCGTCGACGGCTTCGCTGTGCTGTCCTTGCTACGCGGGGAGGGCAATCCGTACCCGTCGTGATGTGTTCGGGCTCCGCCCTGCAGAAGAATGTCGACCCGGATCCTGCGGCGGTGGCGTTCAACCCGCTGGCGCGCGGCGTTCATGTCGCGGGGGACGGGATGGGCATCGGGCTGGCGACCTGCCGCAACATCATCCAGAGCGATGGCGGCGAGATCCAGATCGACGCGCGCATCGTCTTCACGCAGCCCGAAAGCCCGCAAGCGAAAACTTGACGCATAAGCTGGTTTCGCGCCACGCGTCTTCGCCATGATGGTATTCAATCCCGCGCGCGGCTTCGGCGTCTACATGCACTGGCCGTATTGCGCGCGGATTTGCCCGTATTGCGATTTCAACGTCTACGCCGCGAAGGCGCGTGACACCGATCCCTTGTATCAGGCGATAATCGCAGACCTGCGCGGCTGGCGTGAGCGGACAGGCGAGCGCGCGATCGACTCGCTCTTTCTCGGCGGCGGCACGCCGTCGCTGATGACGGGAGCGCAGGTTGCGGGCGTGATCGAAGAGGTAGACCGGTTGTGGGGGCTGAAGCCCGGCGCTGAAATCACGCTGGAGGCCAATCCTGACGACCAGGTGCGGTTTGCGGACTTTGCTGCTGCTGGCGTTAATCGGCTCTCGCTTGGGTTGCAGTCGCTTGATGATACGCGGCTGAAATTTCTCGGTCGCACGCATTCATCCGTTGATGCCCTGGTGGCGCTGGAGGAGGCGCGCGGCAGGTTCCGTTCGATCTCGATCGACATGATCTACGCGCTGCCGGAGGAGGGGCTTGTGGGCTGGCGGGAAGAGCTCTCGCGCGCGCTGTCGCTTGGCGCGGATCACCTGTCGCTCTACGAACTTACCATCGAACCTGGCGCGGCCTTTGCCTATGCGGTGCAGCGCAAGGCATGGGCGCCGCTCGCGGACGAGGTCGCGGCTGAACTGTACGAGATCACGCAGGAACTTACGTTGGCGGCCGGGTATGACGGCTACGAGATTTCCAACCATGCGCGCGGACATGAGCACCAATCCGTGCACAACCGCATCTACTGGTCATCGGGCGACTGGGTTGCCGTGGGACCCGGCGCTCATGGGCGACTGACTGCGGATGGCGAAAGGCTTGCGATCGAGGCAGCCGACAATCCCGGCGTCTATCTCAATCAGGTGAAGTCGCACGGCGTTGGCTGGGCTTCGGCGGAGAAGCTTGACGCGCTGGCGCTGGCGCGCGAACGCGTCGCGATGGGGCTGCGGGTCGTGGAAGGTTTGGCGCAGACCGATGTTACAGAGCTTGGGCTGAACCTGAATGCTGCGCGCGTCGCCGAGCTTGCAGCGGACCGGCTGTTGCATTTGTCCGCCGATCGCGTCGCGCTGACAGCAGGCGGACGCCTGTTGGCCGACAGGATCGCGACAGAAATCTCGCCCTAGCTTCCCGGGCCAAATGTCTGCAACGCGGGCGACACAGTCTTCACGCCGCCCTGTGTCTGCAGTTGCATCACCGAGAGCGCGCGTTCGGCGCTGCCGTCGGGCAGGAAGCGGAACAGGCCGTTGACGCCGCTCCAACCCTGAGACCGCTGCACCATCGCAGCATCCAGGCTGTTCGCGCCAGCCAGCGTTGCCGCGAGCGCGCCGGCGTCATAGCCGAAGCTCGCAAGCTTCGGCGGGGCTTCGCCATAGATCGCCTGATAGCGCTTCTCGAAGTCGGCGACGGCGGCTGCATCTGGCGCCGGGAAAGCGCCGCCATAGAGGCCTGGCTCGCGCCAGACATCGGCGTCATTCCACTGGCCGGTGCCGAGGAAGCGCACTTCCTTTGGCGTGACGTTGGCGATGGCGCGGAGCAGGGCGCCGACCGAGCGCAGCTGCACGCCTGACTCCGGAATCAGCACGGCGACCTTGTTGCGGTAGATGCGGTTCTCGGCCTCGACCAGGGATGCGACCCGGCGCGCTTCGGCCTGCGGCGAGGAATTGCCGGGCTGATAGTATTCGGCGCCGACGACGGTGGCGCCCCGTTCGGTCGCCGCCTGCCGCAGGGCTGCTTCGATCGTGCGGCTGTTGGCGTTGTTCGGGCCCAGCATGGCGAAGCGCGTGACGCCATCCTTGGTCGCCCAGTCGACGATGCGCTCGACCTCCGAGTACGGTGTCAGCGAGACGAGATAGGCGCCCTGGCCGATGGCGGAGAGATCGGTCGAGAACGCAAAGACAGGCGCGTGCACTTCTGCAGCCTTGGCGGCGACGGGGGCGACCTGTTGGGCGAATACGGGACCAATGACGGCGAGGGCGCCATCGCGGATCGCGTCTTCTGCGATGCCGGAGATCACGCGCGCATCAGCGCTGGTTGCATCGCGGCGCATCAGCACGATGTCACGCGCGCCGACCTGGAAAAGCGCCATCTGTATCGCGTTATAGATGCCTTCGCTCTGCTTCTTCACTTCGGCGTTGGTGGAGGAGAAAGGCAGCAGCACCGCAAGGCGCTTGAGTTCGGCCTGCTGCGCGCCGGCGAGGTGGCGCGGAATGTAAGCATTGCGGCTTTCCGCATAGACGTCGCTTACGGCCTGCGATGGTGGCGGCCCCTGCGGACGGCTTGGATCGGGACGCATATCGTTGCTAGATAGCGGCGTGGTCGGCCGCACCGGGCCGCTGGTGCAGGCGCCGAGGGCGGCGAACATCACGGCGGATGCCGTCGCAAGCAAACGGACCCGAGTTCTCGATGACATGCGCGACCCCTCCTGAGGATGCGGCGTTGGACCCGGCCCAAGATGGCTCGGACCCTAGTGCTGGCGAGGATTCCCGGCAAGCCGAGCCCGCATTGGCCGAAGCCGCTGCAACCCGCCTGTTCAGGATCGATCCGGACCTGGCACCCGGGCTCTACGTTGTTTCGACTCCGATCGGCAACCTGCGAGACATCACCTTGCGGGCCCTCGACATTCTGGCGTCATGTGACGTCGTTTGCGCTGAGGATACGCGGGTGGCCGGCAAGCTGCTTTCCGCCTTCGGAGTGTCAGCGCGAGTGCGGCCATATCATGACCATAACGGCGCCCATGCGCGCCCGGGCCTGCTTAACGAATTGCAAGGCGGGGCGCGCATCGCGCTGATTTCCGACGCAGGGACCCCGCTGGTCTCCGATCCGGGGTTCAAGTTCGTGCGCGAGGCCGCTGAGCAGGGGATCAATGTCATTGCGATCCCGGGGGCGTCCGCGCCACTGGCCGCGCTGGCGAGCTCGGGATTGCCTACGGACAGATTCACCTTTGCGGGCTTTCCGCCGCCGAAATCTGCCGCGCGGCGCAGGTTTCTCACCGAGCTCAAACCGATTGCCGGCACGCTGATTTTCTTCGAGGGCCCGTCGCGGCTGGTCGCCAGCCTGAGCGATATGTCGGAGACGCTGGGCGCCCGAGATGCAGTGGTTGCGCGCGAGCTGACCAAGAAGTTCGAGGAGCTGCGACGCGGCGCGCTCGCCGAACTGGCGGTGCACTATGCCGAAGCGGGTCCGCCGCGTGGGGAGATCGTCGTGCTGGTCGGTCCGGGCGAAGGCGTCGAGGCGCCGGATGGCGATGCGCTGGATGCGGCGATCCTGGCCGCCGGGGAGGAGCGCCACATCAAGGAGATCGCGGCCGAGATCGCCGAGCGCTTCGGGATGAAGCGGCGGGATGTCTATGAACGTGCGCTGCAGCTGCGCGAGTCGTCCGAAGATGAAAAGGGCTGATGGCGGCAGGCAGAGGCGGCTGCGCGAGCAGGCGGGGCGACGCGCCGAGACGGCGGCCGCGCTGTGGCTTCAGCTGAAGGGCTATCGCATTCCCGACCGTCGCGCCCGCATGGCGGCCTCCGAGATCGACCTCCTTGCGCGCAAGGGCCGTTTCAGGGTGTTCGCCGAGGTCAAATCGCGACGGACGCAGGCGCTGGTGCCACAACTGCGCACCCGACTGGAGGAAGCGGCGAACCAGTGGGCCTCGCGCCGGAGGGGACTACAGGACCTGGTTTGGCGATTCGATGCGGTTCTGCTGGCGCCCGGGCGGTTACCGCGCCACATGCGCGATGCCTGGCGGGCGCAGAGCTGAGCCTGTTCACATTCGCCAAACCCAATGTGTAGAAGAGTTCACCTGCGCCTGAAATTCGCCGCATGAGGCGGGTAGAGGCCAGACTCGCTTGAGCCGGACTGACTGAATCTGGACTTACTGATGCTGGACCACGGAGCCACCATGACTGCGCGCGTTCTCGCCTGCCTCCTGCTTGCCGCTCCGCTTCTGGGCGGCTGCCTGTCCGATCGCACGCTGGGCGAGTCGCTGGACGATGGCAGCGCGGCGACGGAGATCAAGACGCGCCTTCTGGGCGCCGGCCTCAATGGCCGCTTCATGGAGGTTGATGTCGCGGCGGTCGATCGCTTTGTCCTGCTGTCGGGACGCGTGGCGAACGAGGCGGACCGCAAGGAGGCCGAGCGCATCGCGTGGACCACCAACGCGATCGACGAAGTCGCCAACGAGCTGCAGATCGAATACTGGGATCTGGGCCGCGACCTCAACGATACTTGGATCACCGAGCAGATTCGGGCGCGCCTGATAGCTGACAACGATATCAAGGGCGCGAACTTCAACATCCAGGTCCATTCCGGCGTTGTCTATCTGCTGGGCCTCGCCCGCACCGAGGACGAGCTGCGCCGTGCAGCCGAGCACGCCAGTGTGGTCTCCGGCGTCAAACGCGTGGTCTCCTATGTGAAGATGCGCGAGCGCGGCTCGCCCCCGCCAGATATCAGCCTCGCCGCAGCGCCAAACGTGAACAGCCAGGGCCAGCCCGTGCCGCTGGATACGACGCAAGGCGCCATCAGAATCGCACCGACGGCTGCGACGCCTGCGCCGATTGTGCCGCCGCAGAACCAGCCGTCAACGCGCAGCACTTATGGCGACCCCTATGCGCCGGGGGCCGCGCCGCCGCCGGGCTCCAATGGCAATACTTCGGGTCTGCAAAGCTCGCCCCTGCCGCCGCTTTAGAGCCGGTCGCCGCGTATTCGTTGGCCAGCCGCATTGCTAGAGCCTGTCCGGGCGCCTAGTTAGGGAAGAGTTCGCTGGAGCCTTCCCATGTCGCTGCGCATCGCTGTCCAGATGGACCCGCTTGAGGCCGTTAATCCGGCTGGCGATTCGACCTTCATGATGATCGAGGAAGCGCAACGCCGGGGCCACGCCGTGTGGGTGTATGGCGTGGGTGATCTCTGCTACAACAGTGGCGACGTGTTCGCCTCGGCGCGGCCCGCGAAGGTGTTTCCAGGAAGCACGCCCCATGCGGAGATCGGCGACGCGGTGCGTCTCGACCTGCGCCGGGATACAGACGTCGTCCTGATGCGGCAGGATCCACCTTTTCACATAGGCTACATCACAGCCGCGCATCTGCTCGAATTGGTGACGCCCGAGACCCTGGTGGTGAACGATCCTGCGGGCGTGCGTTCATCGCCGGAAAAAGTCCTGCCGCTGATGTTTCCCGACCTGCAGCCGCCGACGCTGATCACGCGCGACGTCCAGCGTGTGCAGGAGTTTCGTGCGCGCCATGGCGATATCGTGCTCAAGCCGCTGCATGGGCATGGCGGCTCAGGCGTACTGAAGCTAGGCCGCGATGACGGCAATCTCGAAGCCATCGTCGAGCTGTTCAACAAGATGGTCCCCGAGCCCTTTATCGCGCAGGCCTTCCTTCCGGCGGTGAGCGATGGCGACAAGCGTATCCTGATCATCGATGGCGCGCCGGTCGGCGCGATCAACCGGCGCCCGCCCGTCGGGGCGATACGCTCCAACCTCGTGGTTGGCGGCACGGCAGAAGCAACCGAACTCAGCCCGCGTGAGCGTGAAATATGCGCGCGGATCGGGCCGGAGCTGAAGGCGCGCGGCCTTCTGTTCGTCGGCATCGACGTTATCGGCGGCATGATGACAGAGATCAACGTCACATCTCCGACCGGGGCGCGCGCGCTGAAACGTCTCTCGGGTGTCGATGCCGTCGCCTTGATGTGGGACGCGGTCGAGACCAGGCTCCGTTAAGTACGGCGCCCTGCGTTCCGTGGCCTACTTGCAGCCGCAGCCGTGTCCACCACCGCCGCCGCCCTTGCCGCCGCCAAACGAGATCGCGGTGGCGCTGGCGTAGGCGACTGCCGTCGCCGAAGCGTAAGAGCGGGCAGAGGATGAAGCGCTGGAGATAACGAACACGCGTCCGCCGCTGCCGGAACCGCCATTGATGTCGATTCCGACGCCGCCTGACCCAAAATCGGACGGCAGGGTGATCGATGGCGGAACCATTTTGATGGGCATCTGAGGGGGGGCGACCGGGGGAGCCGGGGGCGGTGTCGGCGGAATCGTGAGCGGCGGCGGGGCCTTGGCGGTCACAGGCGGACGCTTGTTGCGGCCATCGGCGAAGGCGGGCGTCGCCACGGAGGCGGCGAGCACACTAGCGGCAAGAAGGGGAACGAACTTGATCATGGCGGGCTCCGTGCAGCGTCCGTGCCGCGGTTAACTCAGCCTGGCGCCTCAGAAATCGATCGCCAGGCCTTTCTTCTCCCAGTCGCCATAGCGGGTGGGTTCCTCGCCTTCGCGGCGGCCGTTGATTTCCGGGGGCAGGGCTGCGGCCGGCGCGGCCTGCCGTCGCGCCTCAGCCTCGAGGAGGGCGCGCACCGCCTCGGGGCTCAGCGCTTTTCCGGGCGCGGCCCCGGGAATAACCGCGCTCTCCCCGGCGTTATCCAAAAGAGAGTCTTCCGGGACACGTGCTGCGTCCAACTGCGGGTTTTCATCGCTCATGGCTGTCACGTTCACCAATTTTTTCCGGTTTGGAAAGGAAGTCTAAACCATACCGATCAACCTTCCCATGTTGGAGGGTCCATTCGCGTGAGAGAGCTTCAATGAGCTATTTCAAGGCCGCCGGACTGATGCTGCTGATCCACCTCGCTTTCGCGGGGGTGGGATGGTGGATGGCTGGACGCGATGGCGCCCTGGTCGGGACCGTGATCGCGCTTTCCTTTCATCTGCTGGTCTTCTGGTACGCCGAGAAGATCGTCCTCAAACTCCACAACGCCCGCGAGGTCAGCTCGGATGATGCCTCGCCGATGATCCGCGCCTTCGTCGCCGACTGCGACAGGCTCGCCATGCGCGCCAACATGCCGCGCCCGCGCACCTACATCATTGATGCCTTCCAGCCGAACGCCTTCGTGGCCGGCCGTGACACCAATCACGCCTCCATCGCCGTCACCGACGGCCTGCTCAAGACCCTGTCCCGTGCAGAGGTATCGGCCGTGGTGGCGCACGAGCTTGCTCACGTGAAGCGTGGGGATGCGCTCGCCATGGGCATCTGCTCGGCACTCGCGGCTGTGCTGACGACCATTCTCGGTTCGATCGCCTATCCTCTCGGCCAGCGCAAACGCGTTTCCAGGATTGTCGCCGGTCTCGTCGCCCGTATCGGTCAGAGCCACGCCCGCGAATACGCCGCCGACAAGATGGCTGGTGATATCTGCGGCGCCCCGGTCAACCTCGCCAACGCCCTGCTCAAGCTCGAGCGTCACACCACCTCGCTGCTCAACCCGCTTGCCGAGCGTTCGCCTGCGACGGCCCACGCCTTTGTCATCGATCCGCTGCAGGGCCCGCGTCGTACAGCCTCCGCTTCGCACCCGCCCACGGAACGCCGCATCGCCCGCCTGCACCGCCAGGCCGCCGAAATGGAAGGCACGGAGTAGGGCGCGCCCGACCTCAAGAACATGCGGAACGCGCGCTTCGAAAGGGGCGCGCGTTTCGATGCTTTTCACGCTTGCACGCCCCAGTCCGCGCAATATCCTGGGTGCGGGATCAGTTGCGGGGGGAAGGCGTGCAGTTCATCCGCAGCATCGTTGTGACGTTTGCCGTGTTTGGCGCGGGCATCTGCACGCCTGCAGCTTCAGCGAAACCGCCGGCCGAAGCGTTTGGCGAGCCGACCGTCCGACTCGCCACGCTTGCGCCCGATGGCAAAAGCATCGCGTCGGTCTGGACGGCCAAGGATGGCGAGGTGCTTGTTGTCACCGATGTCGGCACTGGGAAATCCCGCGCGATCGCGAACGTGACGACGGTGAAGCCGCGCGACCTCGATTTCGTCTCGGCCGATTATGTCGTCGCCAAGGTCTCTCAGATACGGCGTATCGGAAATGGCGAGAAATTTGAGCACTCGAGCGCGTTCTCGTTCAACCTGAAGGACGGCAAGTTCGTTGAACTGCAACGCTCCACCCAAGGCCTCGCCAAGCAAAGCGGACTCGGCCGCATTGTCGGGGTCAGTGCAGATGGCGCCTATGCCTACATGCCGGCCTGGGTGCAGCGCGACAATCGCGACGCCACGTACGCATTGTTTCGGGTCAGCCTCGCCACCGGCGCGGCGAGCGTTGTGAAGGATGGCTGGGGCTCCACCTCGACGACAGACTGGCTTGCCGCGCCCAACGGCGATGCACAGATGCGCGACGAATTTTACGAAAACTCTGGCAAGCACGAACTGTTGCGGATGGTGGGGTCGGAGTGGGTGTCCATCATGTCCGAAAACAACGGCTTCAGGACGGTCGTTCTCCAGGGCGTCCGCGCCGGCGACCGTGCGCCGCTGGTCAGCTCCTACAGCGACACTGGAGTGTTGTCGCTTTATGCGATCAACGAGTCAGGCGCGAGGGAAGCCGTGCTCGCTCGCGAAGACGCCGACATCGACAGCCTCGTCATCGATTCCAACCGCGTTATCGCAGGCGTGTCCTATGAAGGCATGACGCCGCAATACGGCATGTTCGATCCCGCCATCAACGCCGCCATCCGCAAAGTGCAGAAGGCGCTCGCGGGCTCGTCCACCTATCTCGTGGACTGGTCGAATGACTGGTCGACCATGCTGTTCTTTTCCGAAGGCGGCGCGGGCGCCGGCGATTACTACATTTTCAACAAGACTACCGGCTCGCTGCAGCCGCTGCTCGGCATCCGACCCGCCATAGAGGACGCGTTCGTTGCGCAGGTGGAGCAGTTCACCTACGCCGCTCGCGATGGCCTGGAGATCCCCGCGCTCATCACCTAGCCGGTCGGCGTCGCGCCCGAAGCGCGGAAGAACCTGCCGATGATTGTCCTGCCGCACGGCGGCCCGGCTGCCTATGACGCACTGGGCTTCGATGGCCTCGCGCAGTTCCTTGCAAACGAAGGCTACATCGTACTGCAGCCGAATTTCCGCGGCTCAACCGGCTTCGGCCTTGGCTTCAAGCAGGCGGGCTATGGCGAATGGGGTCGCAAGATGCAGACAGACATCTCCGATGGCGTCGGCGCCATGGTGGCGTCGGGCGCGGCCAATGCGAAGCGTGTCTGCATCGTGGGCTGGAGCTATGGCGGCTATGCCGCGCTCGCTGGCGGCGCGCTGTCGCCCGAACTTTATGCCTGCGTTGCTTCGGTCGCGGGCGTGTCCGATCTGCGCGAAATGCTTGGCTGGGAGTATGACCGGATCGGCCCGCAGAGCCCGACCTATCGCCGATGGACATTGCTGATCGGCGATCCGGACAAGGATGGTTCGGCGATCGACTCCGTGTCACCCGCGCGCCTCGCAGACAGGTTCAAGGCCCCGGTGCTGCTGATCCACGGCAATGACGACACCACCGTGCCGCCCTCACAGAGCAGCGCCATGGCGGATGCGCTCAACCGGGCGGGTAAGAAGGTCACGTTCCAGCGTATCGTCGGCGACGACCACGATCTTGGCCGCGGCCAGAGCACCAAGATCGTCTATGAAGCGATCGCGGCTTTCGTGGCCGCCAACATGCCGCCGGGCTGAGGGCAGACCTAAGCGCCGCCAGCGGTGAACATATCGCGCGCAGCGGGATAGTCGGGCTTTCCGTTCGGCGCGCGCGGCACTGTTGCGAGAATACGGATGCGGCGCGGCGCCTTGTAGTGGCTGAGGCGGCCGCGTACGTGTTCGATCAGGTCTTCGGGCGCCGCCTGTGCGCCGGGTTCCAGCGATACAACCGCAGCGATCGTCTGACCGAAGCGTTCATCCGGCAAGCCGAAGACCAGCGCATCCACCACTTTGGGATGCGACTTCAGGCTCTCCTCGACTTCCTCCGGATAGATTTTTTCACCACCCGAATTGATGCAGTGGCTGCCGCGGCCCAGCAGGCGAATGCGGCCATCGGCTTCAACTGTTGCATGGTCGCCAGAGATCAGGTGGCGCACCCCATTGATCACGACATAAGTGCGCGCAGTTTTCTCCGCGTCCTTGTAGTAGCCAAGAGGCAGGTTGCTCCACTTCGCGACAAGGCCGACCTCGCCTGAGCCGGGCGTCACCGGCGTGTGGTCACTGGCGCGCACAACGATGGTGTTGGGCGCATCGAACTTCGCATCCTCCGGCTTCACGTCGCGTGTCGTAACGGACGCGCCAAGGCCGGTCGCTTCGGAGGCGCCAAAACTGTCGAACAGGGCGACGTCGGGCATGAAGTCGAACAGGCCCTGTTTCACCTCAGGGCTCCACATCATGCCGCTGGAGGTGATGGTGCGCATGGCGCGCACGTCGTAGCGGGATGGCCCGGCGCGCAACGCATCGAGCAGTGGCTTGGCAAAGGCGTCGCCGACGATCGCCATGCCGCCAGTGGCGTGACGCGTCATCGCGTCGAGCGCTGTCGGCGCATCAAAGCGCATCGAGCGGGTCAGCACGATCGGTGCGCCTTTTGAAAGCGCACCGAACCCGGTGAACATGCCGGTGCCGTGCATGAGAGGCGGGGCGATATAGACCGGCGCGCGGCCCGCGCCCGTGCGGATCTGGTCCTGCAGCGCGGCCAGCGTCGCCGGCGGCTCCATGCCCAGCACGGGCGCGCGGCCGGGGCCAAGCACCTCCCACCAGACATGGCTCGGCCACATCACGCCCTTCGGCATGCCGGTGGTGCCGCCAGTGTAGAGCAGGAAGAGATCGTCGCGCGAGCGCTCGATGCCGAGCTTCGCGCCATCGCCAGGCGTGAGATCATCCAGGTAATCGAAACCATCGACGCGCGCGCTGGCGCTTAGCCACAGCTTCACACCGGGCAGGCGCGGACGGATGGCGCGGACATTGTCGACAAAGTCTGCGTCGAACACGACGACTTCCGCGTCGCAATTGTCGAGCAGGTAGGCGAGTTCGTCAGGACCGTAGCGATAGTTGACGTTCACGGGCGTGAGTCGCGCCTTCATCGCCGCGACGAACACGATTGGGTAAGCCGGGCTGTTGCGCAGGTATTCCGCAACCTTGGCGCCGGGCTTGAGCCCCGCGTCGACGAGGTTGCGGGCGAGAGCGTTGGTGGCCGCTGTGAACTGAGACCACGCAATTGTCTCGCCATCGCAGTGGATGGCGGGATCGTCCGGCTGCACGGCGTCACCAACGGCGTCGAAGACATCACCGTATCCGAAGGACATTTGCACTCCCTCGCGGGGATCGCGCCCCCGCTCTGTTATGGACGGGAGCCTAGCAGCAAAATTTTGGACGGCATCCGGCGCCGTAGCGGTAGCCAGTGTAGGGATTCCAGATATCAGCCGATCAAATCAGCCGATCAGGGGATAGACGGCTTCCTCGACATAGTGGCTGCCCGCCTTGGTCATGCGCGAGGAGTACATGCAGAAATGATCGACCCAGAAGGCCTCGGTGCGGAAGTCAGCGGTGTCCTGCAGGTAGGGGGCGACTTCATCGTCCAGCGTGCCGATAAGATAGGCGAGGGTGACGTGCGGTGTGTACTTGCGGCTCTCCGGCGCTAGCCCTGCATTGCGCACGGCGGTCTCGCATGTACGCGCAAGCCGCGCGAGGTCGGGCGGCGCATCGACGCCCGCCCACAACGCGCTCGGCTCCTTGCCGCCGAAACTGCCGGTGCTGCGCAAGCTGATCTCGAAAGGCGCGGCGACGATGCGGCCAAGCTCAAGGTCGATGTCGCGGGCTGTGGCCTCGTCCACTTCGCCGATGAAGCGGAGTGTCAGATGAAAGTGTTCGGGTTGTCGCCAGGACGCGCCCGGCACGTCAGTTTCCAGCGCCGACAGACGCGCCGCAATCTCCGGCGGAACGGGAATGGCGAGGAAGAGGCGGAGGCTCATGGCGGTGTTCAGGTGAGAGCATATGGGCGAGCGCGGCGAAAGTGTGCGTAATTATGCTTACATGGCACCGTATGTGCCGAAGCGGGCCGGATTCCGCGTTCAGCTCTCATTTAGCCCTCTCACATTATCGCCAGACGCTGCGAAAACACCCGGATTTACTTGCATTCGCGAGGGGGGATGCCCATTATTCAAAGGCGTTGGTGAGACAGCTTCTCACCGCAGACAGAGGGTTGAAACACAGACCATGGCTGACTTCCGATATGCCCAACCGAGCGCTGGCGCTCAAACGGGCGACATGTCCCTGGACGCTGGCCTGCGCAAGTTCATGCTCGGCGTCTACAACAAGCTGACGCTTGGCATCTTGCTCGCGGGCGCGCTCGCCTGGGCGGCCGGCGCGATAGAGCCGGTTACGCAGCTCGTGTTCGGCACACCGCTCTACTTCGTCGTACAGTGGGGCCCGATCGTACTCATGCTGGGCTCAATGTTCTTCATGAAGAACCCATCGCCGCTTGCGACGGGCATCATGTACTGGGCCATCGTCGTGATGATGGGCCTGGGTCTCGGCATCTGGGTCGCAGCTGCTGAATCGGCGTCCTCGGGCATGCCGATGGATATGTCGACGCGGGGCGGAATCGCGATCTCGTCGGTCACGTACCCGACCATCGCGAAGGCCTTCCTGATCACAGCTTCCGCCTTCGGCGCGCTGTCGCTGTTCGGCTACACCACGAAGCGTGACCTGTCGGGTCTCGGCTCCTTCGCCATCATGGCGATGTGGGGCGTGTTCGCCATGTCGCTGCTGAACTTCATCCTGCCGCCGTCCTCGATGTTCGAGTGGATCATCATGGGCGCGGTGTTCGCGCTGTCGGCCGTGTTGATCGCCGTTGAGACGCAGCAGCTGAAGAATGGCTATTACGCTTTCGGTGGGGACGCCCGCAGCCTTGCGGTGCTCACCAACTGGGGGGCGCTGAACTTCTTCATCTCGTTCATCAACATGTTCCGCATCGTGCTGATGTTCCTGTCGTCCCGCGACTAACGCGCGATCGATAGCGAAACGAAAATGGAAGCCCCGGACCTTCGCTGGTCCGGGGCTTTTCATTTCGATTTGCCAACAGGTGTGGATTTCGCCCTGTGGAGGGATTGGGGACCTTTTATTCGATCACGTTGAAGCGCCGCTTGTCGAAGAAACGCAGCACCTGCTGCAGCTCATGCCCGCGCTTGATGACTTGTCCGGTGCTGTTGGTCAGCACATACGCGCCCTGCTTGCGGGCGAGCTCGGGCCACTTTTCCACCGTCCAGGTCGGCGCGTCCGATGTGCGCTTGTGCATGCAGAAGGCGGCATGATCGCCAAAAGCGCCGATGGCGTAGTCGCGGCATTCGCCCTCTGAGACCAGCTTCCCGTACGTCCAGAGGATCTGATCGAGTTCGCGGCGATCGAACCAGATGCGTTTTGCCAATCCTGACGATGAGGAATGGTTGGAAGAAGCGGAAAGTCCTGGCTCGGTCTGCTGCGTCATTACGGATCCCATACAAAGGGTCAGTGCGCCGTCAGCAAAGAGGCTGCAATCATTACGAAGAATTCGCAATATCTCAGCAATTAGTGCTGGCCAAAGCCGCCGATCCCGTACAAGTTAATCGGGTCGGGCGGATGGTTAAGACGCCGACCTTGGACCCAACAGCCCCCCAGCCCCCCAGGGTTGCGACTGTCGGTTCGCCCGACACCTTACTCCCTAAAATCAGTGACTTACATCGCCCTTCGGGGTCGTGAGCGTTTGCGCGATTCCATGCAGGATTCCGCGAATCGCTGCGACTTCCGACGAATCGCCAGCCTTTCGGGTGACCAATTGGACGATTCTTCACGTTCCCCCGGTTAACTCCCCCGGTCTCGGACCCAGGATGAGTATATGGACGCGCTAACGGTCGCCGAGCTCTCCAAATCCTTTCATCAGCGCCCGGCCGTGCGCGGCGCCAGCTTCTCTGTGGCCAAGGGCGAGACGGTCGCCTTCCTTGGTCCAAATGGCGCGGGCAAGTCGACCACCATGCGGATGATCGCGGGGTTCCTCGAACCCGACTCGGGCAACGCATTCATCAACGGCGCATCGATCCTCACCAACCGGACACACGCGCAGACCTCGCTTGGCTATCTTGCCGAAGGCGCGCCGCTCTATCTCGACCTGTCGGTGAAAGCCTTCCTTGCTTTCCTCGCACGCACGCACGGCCTGTCGCGCGCCACCACGAAGGCAGCGATCGCGCGCGTTGCGGATGATGCGGGGATCACCAGTGTGATGGGAAATCCGATCGAGACGCTGTCGAAAGGCTATCGCCGCCGTGTCGCGCTGGCTGGCGCCATCTTGCATGATCCGCCGGTGCTGATCCTCGATGAACCCACGGACGGGCTCGACCCCAACCAGAAAATCCTGATGCGTGCCCTGATCAAGCGCATGGCGCAAACGAAGGCGATCCTGATCTCGACACACCAGCTCGATGAGGTCGAGGCGATGTGCTCGCGCATTGTGCTGATTGATCGCGGCGCGATCATCACGGACACGACGCCGGCAGGGCTTGCGGCGAGCACGCCATCGGGACGGCTGGATGATGCCTTCCACGCGCTGACGCGGACGGAGCCGATGCCGGCGGAGAATGGCGCGTGATCGCAGACCTGTTCTCCGATGCAAAGCCTGCGCTCAACACGATGCGCGCGATCTATCTGCGCGAGCTGGCGGCTTACTTCCTGACGCCGCTCGCCTATGTGTTCATGACGATCTTCCTGATCGCACTGGGCGCCTTCACCTTCGAGATCGGCCGCTTCTTCGAGACCAACCAGGCGGACCTCTCGCCCTTTTTCCTTTTCCATCCCTGGCTTTATCTCGTCTTCCTCCCCGCCATTGCGATGCGGCTTTGGGCTGATGAGGCGAGGGGAGGGACGCTCGAACTCTTGCTCACCCTGCCGGCCCCGACATGGTCGCTGGTGCTCGGCAAATTCCTCGCGGCGTGGACTGTGGCGGGGGCGGCGCTGGCGCTCACCTTGCCGATGTGGATTTCGGTCAACTGGCTGGGCGCGCCTGATAATGCCGCGATCGCGCTCGGCTACCTGATGAGCTTCCTGATGGCAGGTAGTTACCTCGCCATTGCCTGCGCGATGTCGGCTGCGGCGGGCAATCAGGTGGTGGCGTTCGTGCTCTCGGTGGCGGTTGGTTTCCTGTTCACGGCGGCGGGCCTGCCGATCGTGGGCAATGCGCTTGGTCCGGTGATGGCCGACATGCTGGCGTCGTTCTCGCTGCTCACTCATTTCGAGGCTGCCCAGCGCGGCGTGCTCGAACTGCGTTCGCTGGTCTTCTATCTCGGCTTCATCGGTCTGTGGCTCACGCTCAACGCGGTGTGGGTCAGCGGGCGGAAGGGAGGATGAAGATGCGCCGCAGCCATTTCGCCATTCTCGTCAGTCTGGCCGCCGCCGCGATTTTTGTGGGTCTCAACCTCGCCGCGTGGCGCTCGCTTCCCGGCGCGCGCGCCGATTTCACAGACAATGGGCTCTACACGCTTTCGACCTCGGCCAAGCGCGTTGTGCAGCGGCTCATTGAACCCGTCGAACTCGAATTCGTCTATTCGCGCGATGTCGGCGCACAGTATCCCGCCATCCGCGCCCATGCCGATCGCGTCCGCCAGCTGATTGCGGAGATCGCCGCCCAGAGCGATGGCAAGGTGAAGATCCGCGAAGTGCAGCCCGCGCCATTTTCCGACGAAGAAGATCGCATCGTAGCTGCCGGCATAACGGCAGGACCCACGACAAGCGGCGAGCCGCTCTATTTTGGCGTCATCGGCCACAACACGTCGGCGGACGTGATTACGATCCCCTTCCTCGCACCCGAGCGCGACGCGCTGCTGGAATACGAACTGGTGCGCCTGATCTCGCAGCTGGACGATCCCTCCCCGCCCAAGGTGGCGGTGCTGTCGTCCCTGCTGCCCTACCAACTGCAGCCAGCGGAGGCCGGATCGGCCTTCATCCTGCGCGAGGGCGGCCGCGCGTACGAGATCAACATCGTGCCGCCGGATTTTCGCGCGCTGCCGACGGGCACTGACGTTCTGCTGATGGTGCATCCGCCCGCGCTCGACGAATGGCAGTCCTACGTCATCGACCAGTTCCTGGTGCACGAGGGCGCGGCGCTGATCGCCATCGATCCCGTGTCTCGTTCGGCGCTGGCGCTGCGCGACAACACGCCGGCGGCCTCATCCCTGGGACGGATCGGGCGCATGTTCGGTCTCTCCGAAGACACCGAGACGGTCGCGGATGAAACGCTGGCCCTGCCGGTCAATGTCGACATCGGCGGCGGGCGCACCATGCAGGTCGGCCAGCCGCTCTTCCCGGCGCCGCCGCCGGCCCTGATGTCGCACACAGATGTGACCACGTCCGACCTGTCCCGCGCGATCAACTTTGGTGCACCGGGTCGCCTGATCTTCAAGCCGCCTGTGGGCGTAACGGTCGAACCCTTGATCCAGACCAGCGCCAAGGCCGCGCTGATACCGGCCGCGATCGCGGCGAGTGATCCGCAGCCCCGCGCCGTGATGGACGCCTACCAGCCTATCGGCGCGCAGCAGGTTCTGGCCGCGCGCGTCTCAGGAAAATTCCTCTCGACCTTCACCGATCCGCCGATCCCGCAGGCTGACGTCGATCCGGTGGTCGCCGAACTGCGTCGGCAGGAGATGGCGCGCATGCCGCCCTTCGCCTCAGAGTCGGCGCGGGCAGGGGATGTGATCCTGATCGCTGACACCGACATGTTCGACGACAGTTTTTATGTTCATCCCCAGACCCGCACGGCGCTGGCCGACAATGCGGCGTTCGTGCTCAACGCGCTCGACAATCTGGGCGGCGATCCGGCATTGACCGAGCTGCGCTCGCGTGCGCAGGCGGCCAGACCGATGAAGCGGGTGGATGATCTGCGCGAGGCGGCGCGGACGCGGCTCTTTGCGGAGCAGAAACGCCTCGAAGACGTGTTGAAGGCGGCTGAAGAAAAACTGCAGGCTCTGGAATCGCGCCGCGCCAGCGGTGCTGCTTCGACGCCCGAGGAGCTCAACGAGATCGGACAATATCGCTCCGAGGCGGCCGATGCGCGGCGGCAGCTGCGTGGCGTCGAACGTGAGTTCAGGAGCGACATAGATGCGCTTAAGGCTTGGCTGCTGTTCCTCAATGTCTGGCTGCCGCCCATCCTCGTCGCGCTGGCCGGCCTCGGTGTGTTCGCCTCGCGCAGCCGGTGGCGTGGAGGCGCAGCATGAGCAAGCCATCACGCAAGACGCTCATGATTCTGGGCGGCGTCGCAGCCGCCTCCCTGGTGCTCGGCGCGGTCGCCTGGATGCCGCCGCAAGATGAACTGCAGCGCTCGGAGGTCGGGCGGCAGGTGCTGCCGGCGTTTGAGTCAAAATCGGCGCTCGTCGGCATGGTGACGGTCACTACCAGCGAAGAGAGCTACCACATCGTGCGTGGTCCACAGGGCTGGGCCGTGGCGGAGAAGGGCGGCTATCCTGTCACCGACGCCAAGATGCAGGAGCTGACCGAGGCGCTGTCGCACATCACCTACGCCAAGGCGATGACGCGGGATGATCGCAAGTTCGATCGCATCGGCCTCGGCGCCCCCGCGCAAGGCGGCACGGGGGCGTTGGTCGAGGTAAGCGATGGCGAAGGCAATGATTTCGTCAGACTGCTGGTCGGCTATCGCGAGGGCCAGTCCTACATTCGCAAGCCTGACGACCTGCAGGCCTGGGCGGTCGGCAATGGCGTACTGCCGCCGTTGCAGCGCGCCTCGGCCTGGCTCGATCTCGACGTAGTGCGGATCGCGGCGGCAGACATTACGGGCGCGGATGTGCGGCCTTCAGAGGGCCAGCCTTACAGATTGCAGAGCACGGGCACGGGCATCTTCTCACTCGCCCCGCCCAACGACCGGCGGATTGTCTTCGCAGCCTTGGGTCCGAAGATGGTGGCCGAAGCGCTGACGCGCCTTGCGCCAACCGATGTGACGCCGGCTGTAAAGGTTGCGGTGGGCGCGCCGCATGCCGAGCATGTGACGCGGCTCGCGTCGGGCGTCGCGATCGTTGTGCGCTGCTGGCGCGTCAAGGATCGCGGCTGGGTAACGGTAAGCGCAGCCACAGCCGAGGGTGCGTCGCCCGAGGCCGTGTCGCTCGCGCAGGCGATCAACGGCAAGGCCGCCCAATGGGCGTTCGCGCTGACCGAGTTGGACTGGGGTGCGTTTGCGACGCCGCTGAATGTGCTGGCCGAATAGAGACGAGCGCCTTAGCGCTTCTGCACCACGCCGAGGATAAGACCTTCACCACCGTCCTTCTGCACCATGACGACGCAGCCTTCGGTGCATTTGACGGGGAAGCGTTGCGCGCCACCCTTCCATTCACCGACCTGCTCGACCTTGGTGACAAGGTTCCAGTAGGTCATCGGCTTGCCCTTGTTCGTGCCGCCGCCGGGCGTGACTTTTGTCAGGCCGGGATGGAAGTGGGCGACGATCATGACTGCCTTGGTGACTTTATCCGGCAAATCACCCGAGACGAGGACGAGGTCCTTTTCGAACGTCAGGGTGGCGGGGTAGGGACTGATGTCGCGGACCGCGAAGCGTTCCTCGATCTGCTTGATGCTGGTGCCTGGTCCGTGCACGCGCCCGGAATAGACGACCTGCGGCGTGTAGGGCCCACGATAACCGAGCGCACGGTTGTAGCGCTTCTGGCGTTCCGTGAACTCCTTCTGCGCGAAGGTGTCATCCCAGCCGAGATAGTCCCAGATGTTGACCGGATAAGTGATCGCGATCACGTCCGAGCGCTCGGCCAGCTTGACGATGTTGGCATTAGCCACCGGACAGTTGCCGCAGCCCTGGCTGGAGAAGAGTTCCATGACCACGGGGCGGGTCGCATGTTCGGGCACGTTCATGCCGCCGCGTTGCGCCAGCGCGGCTGGCGCGATCGCCAGCGCGAAGAGCGCAGAAGCTGCAAGGGCGATAACCGACTTCATTCCGTCCCGTTATCTCGCGGCAACGCAAAACTACGAATCAAGAGGCTGTGACCCCCCGATCACTTCGGGTCACGAGGCCCGCGCCAGCTGTCGCAGCACGTAGTGGAGAATCCCGCCATTGCGGAAGTAATCCAGCTCGTTCTCGGTATCGATGCGCACTTTTGCCTCGATCGCGGCTTTCGAGCCGTCAAGATAGGCAATTTCAACCGTTACTGACTGGCGCGGCGACAAGGAGGCGACTCCCAGGATCGTGATCTTTTCGGCGCCCGTGAGCTTGAGCGATTTCCAGCTATCGCTCTCCCCGAACTGCAGCGGGAGCACGCCCATGCCGATCAGGTTGGAGCGGTGGATGCGCTCGAAACTCTCGGCAATGACCGCGCGAACGCCGAGCAGGCGGGTGCCCTTGGCGGCCCAGTCGCGCGAGGAGCCGGTGCCGTATTCCTTGCCGGCGAAGATCACGAGATCCGTGCCTTCGGCGATGTATTCCATCGCGGCGTCATAGATTGCTTTTGTCTCGCCATCCTTCTTCGTCACGCCGCCTTCGACGCCGGGGACCATGTGGTTCTTGATCCGGATGTTGGCGAAGGTTCCGCGCATCATCACCTCATGGTTACCGCGACGCGCGCCATAGGAATTGAAGTCCATGACCGGCACCTGGTGTTCGCGCAGGTATTTGCCGGCGGGTCCGGCGGAGGTGATGTCGCCGGCAGGCGAGATGTGGTCGGTCGTGATCGAATCACCGAACAGCGCCATGATGCTGGCATTGCTGACATCGGTGATGGGCACCGGCGTCATCGTCATGCCTTCGAAGTAGGGCGGGTTCTGCACGTAGGTCGAGGCCATCGGCCAGCCATAGGTGGCGCCGCCTTCAACCTTGATCTTCTGCCACTGCTCGTCGCCCTTGAAGACGTCGGAATAGCGCGCCGCGAACATTTCCGCGGTGACGACCCGGCGCACGGTCTCGGCGATCTCTTTCGTCGTCGGCCAGATGTCGGCAAGATAGACCGGCTCATTCTTGTCGTCGTAGCCGATCGGATCCTTCGTGATGTTGATCTTCATCGAGCCTGCAAGCGCGTAGGCGACGACCAGCGGCGGGGAGGCGAGATAGTTCGCCCGCACATCGGGGTTGACGCGGCCTTCGAAGTTGCGGTTGCCCGACAGCACCGAGCAGGCAACGAGATCGCCCTGCGCGACGGCGGCGGAGACTTCCACGGGCAGCGGGCCCGAGTTGCCGATGCAGGTTGTGCAGCCATAGCCGACGAGGTTGAAGCCGAGTGCATCGAGATGTTCGGTGAGGCCCGCCTTGGCGAGATAGTCGGTGACAACCTGCGAGCCCGGCGCAAGCGACGTTTTCACCCACGGCTTCGAAGTGAGGCCACGCGCACGGGCGTTTCGGGCGAGCAGGCCAGCCGCAATCAGGACGCTGGGGTTGGAGGTGTTGGTGCAGCTCGTGATCGCCGCGATCACCACGTCACCATGGCCGATCGCGTAGTCCGTGCCGGCAACGGCGGCGCGCACGTCGGCCTTGTCGAGACGGCCGAATTCCTTGTCGAGGCAGAGCGCGAAATTGTCGGCAGCGTCGCGCAGGACAATGCGGTCCTGCGGGCGCTTCGGACCGGCGATCGAGGGCTCGATGCTGGAGAGTTCGAGCGACAGCGTGTCGGTGAATGTCGGGTCCTTCATGTCGGCGCGCCAGAAGCCCTGCGCCTTGGCGTAAGCTTCGACAAGGGCGACGCGCTCGGCGAGGCGGCCTGTCGAGGACAGGAAGTTGATCGTCTCCTGGCTGATCGGGAAGAAGCCGCACGTGGCGCCGTATTCCGGGGCCATGTTGGCGATCGTGGCCTGGTCTTCGAGGCTGAGATTGTCGATGCCGGGGCCGTAGAATTCCACGAACTTGCCGACCACGCCTTTCTTGCGCAGCATCTGAGTGACGGTCAGCACGAGGTCGGTGGCGGTGGCGCCTTCCGGCAGCTTGCCGGTCAGCTTGAAGCCGATGACTTCCGGGATGAGCATGGAGACGGGCTGGCCCAGCATGGCCGCCTCGGCCTCGATGCCGCCCACGCCCCAGCCGAGAACGCTGAGGCCGTTGATCATGGTGGTGTGCGAATCTGTTCCGACGCAGGTGTCGGGGAAGGCGACCACCTCGCCATCTTCCTCTTTGGTCCAGACAGTCTGGGCGAGGTATTCGAGGTTCACCTGGTGGCAGATGCCGGTGCCGGGCGGAACGACGCGGAAATTGTCAAACGCGCCCTGGCCCCATTTCAGGAACTCGTAGCGCTCCATGTTGCGCTCGTATTCGCGCTTCACGTTCTGTTTGAACGAATCCGCACGGCCGAAATTGTCGACCATGACCGAGTGGTCGATCACGAGGTCGACTGGCACCAGCGGGTTGATGGCCTTGGGGTCGGCGCCGAGCTTGGTGGCGGCGTCGCGCATCGCGGCGAGGTCGACCACGGCGGGGACGCCCGTGAAGTCTTGCATCAAGACGCGGGCAGGGCGGTAGGCGATCTCGACCTCGGCCGAACCCTTGTCCTTGAGCCAGCCCGCGAAGGCCTTGATGTCGTCCTGTGTAACCGTCTTGCCGTCCTCGAAGCGCAACAGGTTTTCCAACAGGACCTTCAGCGAGACCGGCAGGCGCGAAATGTCGCCCAGGCCATTTTGCGCTGCAGCCTCAAGGCTGTAATAGGCGTACGTCTTCGCGCCGACCGTGAGGGTTTTGCGGGATTTGAAACTGTCGAGGGACGGCATGCTGGGCGCCTTTCGGGGCATCGAATAATCGACGTGCGGGAGCCGGCGGCCCCCCGCGCTGGCGGCGTTCCTACAGGACGCCGTTATGGGAAGCAATTGAACCCGAAGGGGTAAAGGAATTGGCTGGCGAAGGCGCCTCATCACTGGTCCTTGAGGTTGAAAATCTCGCGGCGGCGCGCGGTTTGCGCGTCCTGTTCGAGGGGCTGTCCCTGAAGTTGTCCGCCGGCGAGGCGCTCGAACTGCGCGGCGCCAACGGCTCGGGTAAATCGACACTGCTTCGCATTCTCGCTGGTTTGACCCGCCCGCACGCCGGGATCGTACGCTTTTCGGGCGGGGGCGAGGACGCTCCGCGGCACTATCTTGGCCACCTCGATGCGGTGAAACCCTCTGAAAGCGCTGCGGAACAGGCCGAATTCTGGGCCCGCTATTTTGGCAGGGACACTCAGGCGGCCGCGGCGGCGATGAAGCGGGTTGGGCTGGCAAACCGCAGTTCCGTGCCCGGACGGGGGCTTTCGGCCGGGCAAAAGCGGCGTCTGGCGCTGACCCGCCTGCTGATTGATCCGCGTCCGGTCTGGCTGCTCGATGAACCGACGGCCGCGCTTGATACCGAGGGACGCGCCCTGGTGAGTCAGCTTGTCGCAGATCACAGGGCAAGCGGCGGCATGGTGATCGCGGCCGTCCATGGCGACGGCTTTGCCGGCTCGCGCAGTCTGGACCTCGCCAGCCTGAAAACCGGCGCGCCCAAGTCCGGAGCAAACGCGTGAGTGGTTCGTTCTCGGTCTTTGCGCGTGAATTGAAGCTGGCCTGGTCCGGCGGGGGCGGGGCAGCGCTGCCGGTGGGCTTCTTTGCCGCATCCGCCAGCATGACGCCGTTTGCGGTCGGATCGGAGACCGTCGCCCTGCAGACGGCCGGGCCGGGGGTGATGTGGATCGCGCTCGCCCTCTCGAGTCTCCTGCCGATGGAGCGTCTGTTCCAGGCCGACCTCGAGGACGGCACGCTGGACGCCTATGCAGGGTCGGGCATTGGAATGGAGGGTATCGCCCTCGCCAAGACGCTGGCGCATTGGATTGCGACCGGAATTCCCCTCGCCGTCGTGGCCCCGGTGCTCTGGATCATGCTGCAGGGTCCGGTCGAGGCGACCGGTCTGGTGGTCCTGGCCTCCCTGATCGGGACGCTGGCCTTCTTTTTCTTCGGCTCGATCGGCGCCGCGCTGGCCGCCGGAATGCGCAGGGGAGGGTTGCTGATCGCGCTGGTCACGCTGCCGCTTTATGTGCCGACCATGATTTTCGGGGCCGCTGCGCTGGCTGCAGCAGCGGATGGCGCAGACTGGGTCGGGCCGCTGCTGTTGACGGTCTCGGCGGCGCTGTTCGGGGTGGCGACATCGCCTTTCGGAGCAGCGATGGCATTGAGAACGGCCATCGATTAAAGACGTGGGGTCAGAGATTTCGTTGCAGGTCAGTTCCGGAAGTTGTGACCGCCGGACGGCTGGCTGCCTGACTAGACTGTATGTTCAGACTGCCTGCTCTGACGGGTAGGTTTCGGGAGCCTTAGGCCCATGGCCGTGATGTCTTTCTTCCACAACCCGCATCGCTTCATGGCGGGCTCGAAGTGGCCAGCCTGGGGGTTCACGATCCTCGGCATCGTCCTCATCGTGACGGGGTTCGGCATCGGTTTCTTCCGCACGCCGGAGGATTTCCAGCAGGATGAGCGGGCGCGCTTGATGTTCGTCCATGTGCCCGCCATGTGGCTCTGCATGTTCGCCTATGCCTTCATGGTCGGGGCGAGCTTCATCTCGTTCGTCTGGCGTCACGCCCTGGCTGACGTCGCCGCGAAATCGGCTGCGCCGATCGGTGCTGTGTTCACGGCGATCGGACTGATCACCGGTTCGATCTGGGGCTACACCACATGGGGCACATGGTGGGAGTGGGGCGATGCGCGCCTCGTCTCCGTGCTCCTGCTGTTCTTCATTTTCCTCGGCTACATCGCTGTCTGGGAAGCGATGGACACGCCGCAGAAGGCCGCGCGCGCCGCGGCGATCCTCTGCCTTGTCGGCGCCGTCAACATTCCGATCATCCACTTCTCGGTCGAGTGGTTTGCCTCGCTGCACCAGAAGTCGACCTTCATGACGACCGACGCCAAGACGACGGCCGAGTTCAAGATTCCGATGTATATCGCAGCGCTCGGCTACCTCTCGTTGTTCGGCGGGCTGACGCTGCTCAATATGCGCGCCGAGATCATGAAGACACGCGCCGACATCCTGCTCCAGCGCAAACAGGCGGCCGAGTAATGCCCATACCCGTCGACACTGACTACACTGCCTACGTCGTCACCGGCTACGCCATTGGCGGCGTGGCTCTGATCGGCATGTTTGTCTGGACCGTGCTTCGTCTTGTCGCTGCGCAGCACAAGCTGGAGCAGGCGGAGAAGGACGACGCACCATGAAGCGCTGGTGGGCCATCCTGCCGCTTGCAGCTTTTGCGCTGCTGGTCGTGATCGGCTTCCAGCGCCTGTCGGGCAATGATCCTGCGCCGTCGTCATTCGCATCGCCCCTGCGCCCGTCGCCGGAGTTCGATGTGCCGGGGCTCGACAATCCGCAGGTGAAGCTGTCCGACTTCAAGGGCCGGCCGATCCTGGTGAATTTCTGGGCGACGTGGTGCGGTCCCTGCAAGCTGGAGCATCCGCTGCTCGTCGAGATGCAGAAGCAGGGCGTCGAGATTGTCGGCATTCTCTACAAGGATCCGACCGGACAGGACGCAGCGCGCGAACTCCTGGTACGCGAGGGAAACCCATTCGCGGTGATCGGACAGGATCCGACAGGAGACCTTGGTATCGACATGGGAATCTCGGGGGTGCCGGAGACCTTCCTGATCGACGCCAACGGCCAGATCATCAAGACCAAGCGCAACTACTTCGTTGAACAGGACGTTATCGACTTCGTCGCGGCCTACCGCGCCGAACAGGCGAAGTCAGGCAAGACCGTCAGCGGCAACTAGCGGCGCTTCGTCGGGCGCTTCACCGCCGGCTTCATCGGCATCTTCCTTTTTGCGACGCGCGCGCCGGCCTTTCCCGCCTTCTTCATGGCTTGCTTCGCGGGCGCGAGCGCATCGGGCAGCGTCGCGATTTCGCGATCAGCCGATTCAGCCAGTTCCGACAGGATCGACTGGAAGGCGGCGCGCTGTGCGGCGGGCAGGGCGGCCAGTAGCGCGCGATCGACAGCCCGCATGCCTGGCAGGGTCGCCGCCAGTCGGCGCCGGCCCTCGCCAGTGAGGCGCACAGACTTGGCGCGGCCATCGCCTGCAGCAGCGGCACGCGCAATCAGGCCGCGCTTTTCCATCCGTGCCATCATCTCGGCCAGTGTCGAGCGATCGACGCCCGTGGTGCGGACGAGGTCCGACTGGCTGGCGCCTTCCGCCTCGGCGATGGCCGCCATCAGCACGGTCTGGCGCAGGGTGACACCGTCATTGAGATCAGAGCGCGCGAAAAGATCGGCTGCGAACTGCTCTGCGCGGCGCAACAGGTGCGATGGCGACTGGCTTAGACGAAACACCTCGCGCGCGGGTCGTGCGTGCGCGGACGACTTGCCGCCCGTTCCCCCACGCGAAGTGCTGGCGTTGGGTCGCTTTGCGCTGACAGGTCTCTTCATGCCCAGCCCCGTTTCTGATGCAGCTCAAGCATAGGGAGTCATCCTTCGATTCTTCCCCACATTTGCCGAATCTAGCGCGCCATGCTCCCCTGTGCACAGTCAAAGGTCATGTTTCTGCTGTGAGCGACACCGGTTTTCCCATTTCCTTTTCGATTAAGATGCCGCCCGGCGAGGACCGGGAGCGGCGTGTGTGCGATGGTTGTGGCTTCATCGACTATGTGAACCCGCGGATCGTTGCGGGCGTGGTGGCGCATCGCGAGGGAAAAATTTTGCTCTGTAGACGTGCAATCGAGCCACGAATGGGCTTCTGGACGCTGCCGGCTGGCTTCATGGAGCTGGGCGAAAGCGTCGAAGAGGGTGCCGCCCGCGAGGCGCGCGAGGAAGCCTGCGCAGAGTTGGAACTTGAAACGCTTCTAGGCCTTTATTCGATTCCCCGAATTGGGCAGGTACAGATTTTCTTCCGTGCACGGCTTATCAACGATCCTGCTCCGGGCCCTGAAAGTCTCGAAGTCGGTCTGTTTGGCTGGGATGAGATTCCGTGGCCGGAGCTTGCCTTCCCAACGGTGAAATGGGCGCTCGATCATTATCGGGAGACGGAAGGGCGAGACGGGTTCCCGCCCTTTGGAAACCCGCCCGGAACAGAAAAGCTGACGCGCGCGTCATGATCGACGGCGCGGTCATCACGCGAACACTGGAAATGGTGGCCGAACGCCGTGGGGATCCGACGGCGGACGTCTATGTGCGGCTGTTTGAAAGATATCCGGAACTCGAACGCTTGTTCCTGATGGATCGCGATGGCGGCGTGCGCGCCTCTATGATGCAGCAGGCGCTGGAGTGCATTCTTGACTACATCGGCGACAGGCTCGTTGCGCCGCAGATCATTGCGTCGTCGCGCATCCATCACGACGGATACAGTGTCCCCGCCCAGCGCTTCGACAGTTTCTTCGTCGCAATTCGCGACGTGTTCCGCGATATCCTGGGGGCCGACTGGACACCGGAGATGGAGCGCGAATGGGCAGGTCTGCTGGACGCGTTCGGCTCGATCAAGTGATCAGGCTGGATCGCCGGCTTTTTTCTCTGCAGCCGGATCTGCGTCCTCGATGTTGTGTTTCATCAGGAAGGGCAGGTTGATCACCATGAAAACGATGGCCAGCGGAATCGACAGGAACAGCTTGGAGTTGACCCAAAACTCCTTCGAAAAGTTCCGCCAGATCACTTCGTTGAGGATCGCGAGCACGACATAGAACGCCGCCCAGCGCAGGGCGAAGATCTTCCAGGCGTGATCGGGCATCTTGAAGGCGTGTTCGAACGCGGTTTTCCAGATATTGCGGCCGATCGCGAGGCTGCCAAGGATCGTCAGGGCAAAGAGTACATTGATGATGGTCGGCTTGATGAAGGCGAAGGTCTCATCCCGAAGGTAAAGCGTCAGTCCGCCGAAAACCATGACGACGACGCCGGTGATGATCAGCATCGGCGGGAGGCGGCGGCCTTGCATCAGGGTCCAGCCGATGGCTGCGGCGACAGAGCCCATGAACAGGCCCGTGGCCCAGAAGATCGCATTGTCCTTGGCGAACAGGCCGGGGCCTTCCGGCCCGTTCTGCAGGACGTTGAAGACGATCACGAAGACGAGCACCGGGCCGATATCGGTCCAGATGTTTCCAGTCCCCTTCGGCAGGGACTTTTTGGGCTCATTTGGGGAAGTGTCTGTCATCGGGTTCACTTAGCGGTCAGGGGCCATGGCGGTCAAACGCGACGCACATGGCGAGCGCCGAATTGTTGCAGGGCGGAGCGCGCGCCGGCGGCATTGAAGATCAGGGCTGCCGCGACATAGGCCGCAGCGCCAACACTCGCCTTCAGCACGAGTTCAGCCAAACCGCCCGGCGCTGGGAGCAGCCGGACCACAATCGCCATCGCGGCGCAGGCCCCCCCGACTCTGAGGACATCCACCCACGGCCAGGCCAGCGGTGCGAGCTTGCGTCCAACGCCGGCCAGCAGGACCAGCGCCAGCGCATAGCAGGCGACGGTGGCATAGACTGCGCCCATCAGCCCGATCCACGGCAACAGGATTGCATTCAACGCCACATTGGCGAGCGCCGGCGCCAGCATCAGCCACGCCCGGAGGGACGTGCGATGCGACAGCTGGAACGCTTCTGACACATAGTGAAGCACGAATCCGTTGATCAGACCGGACAGCGCGATCCACGGGATGATGGCCGCCGCCTGGGCCCGCATCGTCTCGCCGATCATCACCTCCGATAGAGGTTGCGCGACCAGCGCGAGCCCTGTCGCTGCCGGCGCTGCTACGAGCATCAGCGTACGCGCGGCATGGGCTGAGACCTCCCGCATCGCCTGCGGTCCGCCGCGCTCCCACGCCTGCATCATCAGCGGCGACCCGGCGGCAGCGGCCCAGATGCAGATCAGGCCGACGGATTTGTCCGCGACGCCGTATCCCGCAGCATAGATGCCGACAGCTTCCGGTCCGAGAAACAGCGCAATCAGGAACCGGTCGCCAGCATCAAGCGCGATGTTGAGCGCCAGCGCGAAAGCCACTGGCACGCCGTAAGCCAGATATGGCTTCACGCGTGCCGCCTGAAAATGTCCGCCGCGCGACTCGCGCCATAACCGCGTGCCCTCGATCGACGCGAGCACGGCAAGCACGCTGGCCAGACCTACGAAAGGCGCAGCAGGACCGAGACCTGCGCGCCACGCAAGCAATGTCCCCAGCCCGAACGCGCCCACATCCTGGCACACACGCAAGGTCGAATAGCGCGCCACACGCTGATGCGCGCGGTTCATCTCCTGTGCCGCGTTGACCAGCGGCGTCACGATCATCGTCGTCATCGCCGCCGCCAATGCGAGGCGCAGCGTCGGGTCGTTCGCAATCAGGATCGCGCCCGACATCAGTGCGATCCCGAGCGCTGACGACGCAGCAAGCATCGCCATCACGGTGCGGATATGATCGTGCGTCTGCCCATGGGCTTCGGCCACGCCGGCGAAACGATACGCCGCCGCCTCTGCCCAGGTGATCGATAGCGTGTAGATGACGCCCATCGTCGTTAGCGCGAGCGCGTAGAAGCCATATTCTGCGGGGCTCAGCAGGCGCGTGAGCGCGAACACCGCGCCGAAGCTGGCGAGGCCGCCGGCCAGACTCGCCGGGAAGTAGCCAAGAAGACGTCGCCAGATCATTGTGGTTCAGGGACCGTTTGTTCATCCCCACCAGAGCAGAATGCCGTTCATGAAGCGTTTCCGGATGGGAAATTCAGGCGGGAACTGGACGCGGCGGGGCGCAATCGCCGCCGGAATGAGCCTTTCGGCGTGCAGCAATCCGCCGAATGCTCCGTCTCTTCCGGACGATCACCCGCTCTGGCCGCGCAGTGGGACGCCTGTTCTGCGGGGCGCCGTGATCGCCCAACGGCGCAGGCGGATCGAGGTCGATGGCGCAACTTTCGGCGGCGGTGGGCCAGCTCTGCCTGCCTATACACGAGCAGATTTCGAGGCGCTGGCGGCTGCCGGCGCCAATCTTGTCGTCATGTCATTTCCCGAATTGTGGACCGTGGGATCGCCGTGGCGGCGCGATCAGCAGATGTCTGATCTGCTCGGGCGACAGCTGGATGATGCGCGCGCAGCGGGGCTCTATGTCGTGGTCGCGCTGCGATCGGGGCCGGGGCGTTCGGACTTCATCTTCCATCGCGACGCAGCTGGCGCCTGGTTTCCTGAAAGTCTGATCGTCGATGAGATCTGGCGCGAGCGCGAGGCGCAGGCGGCGTGGGGCGATATGTGCGTCGACGTTGCACGACTGCTGAAGTCGCGGCCGGAAATTGCTGGGCTCAACATCCTGGTTGAGCCGGAACCGAACGTTGGCGGACTGAACACGCAGGCCGGGCGGTTGGGCGCGTGGCAGCCGGATGAGTATCGCGCGCAGGTCAGCGACGTGTCCGATTGGCGGCGCATCGCGGGCGATGTTGCGCGCAAGGTGAGGTCGACAGCGGCTGATTTACCGATCCTGATCTCGCCGCCCGCCTTCGCGCGCACGGATTTCCTGGCGGTCATGGGCGCGTCGCCAGTCAACGGCATTGTCTGGTGCGTGCACGATTACGAGCCGCGCGAATTCACCCATCACCCGCGTGAGCCTGCCGGTATCAGTGTCTTCGGTGAGGGCGGTGAGGATACCTTCGTCCATCGCATCGACAGCTTGAAAGCGGATGCGCCAATCTTTCTTGGCGAGTTCGGAGCTTCGCGCTGGGCCAAAGGTGTCAACGCCTACTATGATGCCCGCATCTCGGCATGCGAAGCGCGCGGCATATCATGGGCCGCCTTTCGATGGCCAACGCGCGACACCGCCTATGAGGCGGCTGACGATATGTTCAACCTGACTCTGGGCGGACATTCCGGCGACCCTGCAGCCATCGACGTGCTGCGGCCAGGATGGGGATTGAATGCCCGCCGGCCAGTTCGAGCGCGGCTGCGCGGCCGCAGCTAGCCGAACTGCAGCAGGCTGAGACCGCCTGCCAGAATGATGGCGGCGATGGTGCGCCGTAGCCCAAAACCCTCGCGCAGGAACCACCAGCC
The DNA here is from genome assembly GCA_040398425.1 of Hyphomonadaceae bacterium. Taxonomy (GTDB): domain Bacteria; phylum Pseudomonadota; class Alphaproteobacteria; order Caulobacterales; family Hyphomonadaceae; genus UBA7672. The sequence goes on along the minus strand of JBBATZ010000008.1, from coordinate 31,273 downwards.
CATCAAGGCTGCAAACACCACCGCTGTCTCGCGCATGGCGGACATGTAGGCGACCGGCGCGATCGAGAACCCGTAGAGCGCCATCGAGAACGATGCCAGCGTGCAGGCGCCGGCGCCCATGCCAGGCCAAAGCGCTGCCCGCGCACTGGCGATGAATTGCTGTCGTCCGCGCGTGAGCAACGCGATGGCGTTGATACCGATCCAGTCGAGCAGGAACAGCCAGACAATGAAGCTCCACTGCGATGAACCGGAACGAACGCCCTGCGCGTCGATCACATTGTAGATCGCAACGCACGCGCCGGTCGCAATCGCCCACAGCAAGGCTGAGGTGCGAACGGCGCGCGAGCCGCCGAAATTCTTCTCGGGCACGGCAAAGATCACTGTGGCAAGGCTCGCAATCACAAGCCCCGCAATCGACAGCGCCGAGAGATGCTCACCCAACGCCAACGCGGCAAAGATCGCCGTCAGGAGAGGCGCAGACCCGCGCATAACGGGGAAAACCAGCGAAAGTTCGCCACGCGACAAGGCGCGCACGAGCGCCGTCTGGTAGAGCCAGTGAGCAGGCAGGGACAGCGCGAGTATCGTCCAGGTCTGCGGCTCTGGCAGAGGCACAAAGAAGGCGGTCGGCAGGGCGAGAAGCGCCGACGTGATCGCCATCACGGCGCGTCCGCCCAGAATGTCCTTCGCGGCTTTGACAAAGGTGTTCGCCCCGGCCAGCGTCACGGCCGATCCCATGCCCAGCAGGAAGGCAAAGAGTCCGGGGTCCACCTAGTTGTCCAGACCCACCAGCGCGCGGGCAAACACGTCGGCGCTGAAGGGATGCAGATCTTCGGCCTTCTCGCCGACACCGACGAAGTGGATCGGCAGGTCATGACTTTCGGCGATGGCGACCAAGACGCCGCCTTTGGCCGTACCGTCCAGCTTGGTCATCACCAGCCCCGTGACGCCCGCCGTGTTGCGGAAGGCCTCGACCTGGCCGAGCGCGTTCTGGCCGACCGTTGCGTCCAGGACGAGGATAACGTCGTGCGGCGCCGTAGGGTCGATCTTGCGGATGGCGCGCACAACCTTGGAAAGCTCGTCCATCAGCTGCGTCTTGTTCTGCAGGCGGCCCGCCGTGTCGATCAGGACGAGGTCGCGATTTTCCTTCCTTGCCAGTTCGACGGCCTCGTAAGCGAGACCGGCCGCGTCGGCGCCATGCGGCTTCGAGATGAAGCGGGCGTTGGCGCGTTCGGCCCAGATCTTCAGCTGTTCGACAGCCGCGGCACGAAACGTGTCGCCAGCTGCCAGCACGATGTCCGCGCCCTGCGCGGACAGTTTCGAGGCTATCTTGCCGATCGTCGTCGTCTTGCCCGAACCGTTGACGCCGACGAACAGGACGATGCGTGGCTTGGGGCCTTCCGCGAAGTCTACGATCCTCTCGCGCGGGCGCAGGATCGCAGCAATTTCGGTTGCGAGCGCAGCCTTGATCTCGTCGCCTGACACTTCGCGATCGAACCGGTCGCGCGCGAAGTTCTTCGCGATACGGCTCGCGACCTTTGTGCCCATGTCGGACGTGATCAGCAGGTCTTCGAGTTCGTCGATGGCGGCGCGATCGAGCTTCTTCTTCGACAGTCCGGCGAGGCCTTCCGCGAGGCGCGAGGACGATCGCTTCAGGCCTTCGGAGAGCTGCTTCAGGACAGATGCATCGCGCGCGAGGGCTTCGGCGGCGCGTTCTGCCGCTATCCGTTCGGCGGCCTTGCGAATGCCGAGCGGATCGTCGCCCAGGTCTGGTTCGGCCACAGCAGGCGCATTACCGAAAATCTGCTGGTCGAGGCTCGCAATCGGCGACGCAGTCAGCGGTGATGCTGGCGTCTCGCCCGGTTTCAGCGGCTCAATAGACGTCTCGCCGGTCTTGGGATCCGGCTGCTTCTTTTTTCCCCACCAAAGGATCATGCCGGTTGTCCAATGAGGTCAGTGGCCGTGCGCGAGACCAGGCGGAAGAGAGCGGGCTGGCCGGGCTCGGGTGAAACGCCTTCAATGCGGACGGGCGCGAAGTCCGGGAGGCGGGCGCGGTTGCCGGATTCGACCAGCGCCATAACTGCTTGTCCGGCATGTCGATCAAGGCGAAGCGACAGGCGCTCGACGCCTTTCTCGCGCAGGCGCGCAGCGCGAGCCTTCACCACGGCACGCGCAACTTGCGGCATCTTCGCGGCCGGCGTTTGGGGCCGGGGCGAATATGGGAAGACGTGCAGGTAATCGATGCCGCAGTCATCGACTGAGGCGAGCGTGTTGGCGAACATCTCGTCGGTCTCGGTCGGGAAGCCTGCAATCAGGTCGGCGCCGAAGGCGATCTCGGGGCGGGCAGCGCGCAGGCGGTTGCACAGGTTGATTGCGTCGGCGCGCGAGTGGCGCCGCTTCATGCGCTTCAGGATCATGTCGTCGCCCGACTGGAAGCTGAGATGCAGGTGGGGTGCGATGCGGGGTTCGTGCGCGATCAGGTCGAATAGCGCCTCATCGATCTCGATGGCGTCGATGGACGACAGGCGCAGCTGCTTGAGGTCCGGTACGAGCTTTAGAATGCGCGCGACCAGATTGCCGAGCTTGGGTACGTTCGGCAGGTCGGCGCCCCAGGAGGTGAGATCCACGCCGGTGAGGACGATCTCGTAATGCCCCGTGCCGACCAGGCGCTTTACCTGATCGACCACTTCGCCGGCCGGCACCGAGCGTGAATTTCCGCGGCCATACGGAATGATGCAGAAGGTGCAGCGATGGTCGCAGCCGGTCTGTACCTGAACGAAGGCGCGGGCGCGGCCGTCGATGCCATCCACAAGATGCGCTGCGGTCTCGCGGACCGACATGATGTCGTTGACCTGCACGCGGGGCGTTTCGGCGATACCCAATCCTATGAACGTCTCGGCCTTCATCTTCTCAGCATTGCCGATAACGCGCGTGACTTCCGGCATTTCGGCGAACGAAGTCGGGTCGATCTGGGCGGCGCATCCGGTCACGATGATGGACGCGTCCGGCCGCTCGCGTCGCGCCCGGCGGATGGCCTGGCGCGCCTGCCGTACGGCTTCGGAGGTCACCGCGCAGGTGTTGACGATCACGGCATCGGTGAGCCCGGCCGCTTCGGCGTGGCCACGCATGACTTCCGATTCATAGGCATTCAGCCGGCATCCCAGCGTCAGAAATGCGACGCCAGTCTGCTCGGAAGCGAGTTCCGGAGCGGGTGGAATAGCTGCAATCGGGGAGCCGCCTGCCATGGCGGGGGACATAGGCTTACCGGTGGACAATGTCACGAGTTCAGGCCCGAATCACGCAATCAGGACTGGTCGCCATGCGGATTGTCGATCCCGCCCAGCTTGTAGAGAAGTTCCGCCAGCTTCAGCGCTTCGGGATCTGTGATCCGGCGCATCGCCTGCTGCATGGCGGGCGCATAGACCGCCCACATCTGTTTACGCAGGGCGAGTCCCTTTGCCGTCAGCGCCAGCAGGTGGCCCCGCTTGTCTTCTTCGCAGTCGATGCGGCTGACCAGCTCTTCCTTCTCCATACGGTCGACGAGGCGCGACAGCTGATACGGCAGGATGAACAGCGGAACAGCCAGGTCCTTCGGCCTTGTCGGCTTTCCAGCGCGCTCCAGTTCCCAGAGCACTGTGTACCATTGGAGATCGGGCAGCTTCGCTTCCTTCAAGGCGGCGGCGACGTGCAGCTGCAAAGCCTGCGAAACACGCCCCAGCGCAATCCAGGCCCGCTGGATCGGGTCTGAAGGAGTACTCGAGGCGGACTTTAGATGAGTTTGTTGCATAAGCAACAATATCTCCTACATGTTGCAGATGCAACGAAATGCAAAAACTTCCCTGTAGCGGAAGTAATAATCGATTTTCTACCTCCTCAAACGAGAAAGAAACACATCATGACCCGCAAAATCGCAGTGATTGTCGGTTCTCTCCGCGCCAATTCGAATTCCGAACGCATTGCTCACGCCATTGCGCTGGAAGCACCCAAAACCCTCGCATTCGATATCGTGCCGATCAGGGATCTGGCTCTGTATAACCCTGATCTGGATGGTGCTTCTGAGCCGGCCGCGTGGACAGCCTTCCGTGACCGCGTGAAAGCCGCTGACGCTGTCCTTTTCGTCACCCCGGAATACAACCGCTCCGTACCTGGTGCATTGAAGAATGCGATCGACGTCGGTTCGCGTCCGTATGGGCAGAGCGCTTTCGCCGGCAAGCCAGCGGCGGTGGTGTCATCGTCGATGGGGCCGATCGCGGGATTCGGCGCGAACCATCACCTGCGCCAGTCGTTGGCCTTCCTCGACATGCCGACACTGCAGCAGCCAGAAATGTATCTGGGATCGGTCACCGAGTGGTTTGACGCAGAGGGCAGGATCAAGAACGCCGACACACGCGCCTTCCTCGGCAAGTTCGCTGCCAAGTTTGCTGACTGGATCGAGCTGACGGCACCGCGAGCCTGATCTTTCGAGGCCGCCTGCGGAGGCGGAGGTCAAACTGCGAGGCCTGCCCTGCGACCAGCCCCGCTTTTTTACTTCGTCGGCCGGGGCAGATCCGGTGCGCGACGCAGGATGTAGGCGGTTTGCAGTAGGCCGTTGTCCTTCATGAAGGCGGCCATCGAGTCGTAGGTTGCCGTGACGATCTTGCTGTCCTGATCGTCAGTCTTGATTTCCTTGTGCATCATGGGCGCAAACAAGCGCTCGAGCGAACTTGTCTTCACGACGGTCGGCTTGAAATGCTTCTTCAGGTTGGCCTTGATCTGCGCCATGTCGGTTGTGTTCCAGGCAGCAGAAGCGATTACGTCAAGCATGAACTCGTTGCAGTTCTGGTACTTGATATCCAGTGGATTGGAGACAAGCGAATAGTCGGTGATATGCAGTTTGCGGTAATCGGCGCTGTCCATGATGGTAAGGATGCGGCGCTGCATTTCAGGCGTCGGGATGATGACGCCAACATCGTCCACGCCGCTCGCTGATGCGAAATCGAACGGAAAGTCCTGATGCAGATAGGACTTGTCCACGGCCAGCCTTTTGCCGTCGCCATGATAAAGATTGTAGATCGCGTAGCCGTGGAGCACGCGGCTATCTTCGGTAGTGATCGGCACGTAGGCCCAGAAGCCGCCATGCGTGTACGTGATGCCTTCCGGGAGCATTTCGCGAGGTTCGCCGGTGCGAAAGACGATGGCCAGGCGGGCGCCTTTAGCGGCGAGATCGTGTTCGATCTGCTTGGAGAAGGCGGCCGCCTGCTCGGCATTGAGATGCGGCGCTGCTGCCGCCTGTGCGCTTCCGGGAAGGGGCACAGAGCCGCCTGCGCTAGCGCATCCGCCGATGGCGAAGAGTGCGGCGGCTGCGAAGACAGCCCGCCGCATTATTCCTGACCCGGCGCGTAGGGAACACGCGGGGCGGGTTGAGGTAGAGGCTGAGCTGGCTTGCCGACGATTACATCGTCGGTGACGGACAGCGGCTCACCGGAAAACTCGACGAGCGAGCGTGCGCCCTTCGAGACACCGCCGCTTACGTCCTGGAAGCCCCTGCCGATCTCGTTGTAGCCAGATGCATTCGCAGCAACACCGACCGCGCCCGATGCCAGCGCAACCCCGCCGAGCGGGATTGCGACGATGCCGGTCGACGCCTTGATGCCGCTTTCTCCAACTGCGCCAGCGGAGATGATCACTTGTTTTGAAGCTTCAGACGCATTCCGAACGGAGCCCTGCGCGTCGGCGGGCGCGGTCGGCGTCATAGCAGGGGCGATAACGATAACCATGGCCAACAAGACAAGTCGCATAGGCACCCCCCGCTGGTGATCGACAGTGTCCAGTTACGGGGGAAATCGGGCGCGAGTTAGGCAGATTACGATACTGTAACGTAGCCTGCGTCGCCTAAAGTGCTGAATGCGCTGAGGCAGGCCGAAAAGTGATCTGGATTAACCGGCAAACACGATGCGGGACCGCCTGTCCCGCATCGCAATTCGCCTGATTACGCTTTTGTGCCGAGCGGCAGCTTTGCATAGGTCTTGCCGGTCGCTGCGAGAAGCGCGTTGGCGACAGCGGGGCCGATGGGGGGCACGCCTGGCTCGCCGACGCCACTCGGCGCTTCGGTCGATTGCACCATGAACACTTCGACCTTGGGCATCTGCGCCATGCGGAGCGGCGTGTAGTCGTAGAAATTCGACTGCACCGGCGCGCCGTCCTTCAGCGTCAGCGCCTCGCCGAGGATTGCGGACAGACCGTAGCCAATGCCGCCTTCCATCTGCGCGCGCACGATATCGGGGTTGATGACGATGCCGCAGTCGACGGCGCACACGACGCGATCAACGTGGAACGTGCCATCCGCATTCACCGACACCTCGGCCACTTCAGCCACATAAGACGAGAAGCTGTGGTGGACGGCGACCCCCCGGAATTTCCCGGCGGGCAGGGTCGTACCCCAGCCAGCCTTCTCGGCGGCGAGGTTGAGCACGCCAAGCAGGCGCGGTTCCTTTGCGAGGAGTTCACGGCGATAGGCGACCGGATCCTTGCCCAGCTTTTTCGCCAGTACGTCAAGGAAGTGCTCCTTGGCGTAGGCCGTGTGGGTGTGCCCCACCGAACGCCACCAGAGGACGCTCGTCGGCGCTTTCACGAGGTGAAGATCGACCGCGATGTTGGGGATGGCATACGGGATATCGAAGCCGCCTTCGATCGACGACGTATCGACGGCGCCAGGCGGCAGGAAGGGCGTGCCTTCCATGATCGACTGGATCGCCGTGGTGTCGCCCCAGTAGTCGATCGCGCCCTTGTCCAGCCGCGCCGACATCCGGTGAACCGACATCGGGCGATACTTGCCCGAGCGGATGTCGTCTTCGCGCGTCCACATGAACTTGACGGGCGCCTTGCCGTTGACCGCCTTGGCGACTTGGGCCGCCTCGGTGACGAGGTCAGCATCAGGTGTTCCGCGCCGACCGAATGAGCCGCCCGCCAGCATGGTGACGATTGTGACCTGCTGCGGCTTGAGGCCGAGGACAGCGCAGGCGGCGGCCTGGTCGCCGGTCGGCATCTGCGAACCCGAATGGATCGTGGCGCTTGTCCCTCGCTTGTACTCGATGACGCAGTTCAGCGGCTCCATCGGTGCATGGACGAGATAGGGGAATTCAAAATCGGCCGTCACGACTTCGCCAGCACCGCGCAGAGCAGAGGCGCCTTTGCCTTCCTTGCGGGCCTCGTGGCCCGACTTGGCGAACGTCTTCTTATAGTCGGCGAAGATCGCATCGCTCGAGCGCGTTTCAGCGGCCGAATCGTCCCATGTGATCTTGAGAGCTTCGCGGCCTTTTTTTGCAGCCCAGAAGTCGGTGGCGACGACGGCGACGCCGTTCGAGATCTGGACGACATCGGTGACGCCTTTTACGGCTTTAGCCGCGCTGTCGTCGAAGCTAGCGACCTTGCCGCCGAATTTCGGGCTCCGCGCGAGCAGGGCGACCAAAGTTCCTTCAGGGTGGTAGTCAAGCGCGTATTGCGCCTTGGCGTGCACTTTATCCGGCGTATCGAGGCGGCCGAAAGATTTCGTTGAATCGCGCTCCTTGCCGATGAACTCATAGGCAGACGCTTCCTTGTACTTCAGCGCCGCCGGATCCGGCGGTGTGATCTTGGCGGCCTCTGCGGCGAGTTCTCCATAGGTCGCCGACTTGCCGACTGCTTCAGCCTTGCCCTTTACGAGAAGGATTTCTGATGCGTCGACGCCGAACTTCCTGGCGGCTGCCTGACGCAGCATTTCGCGGGCGCTTGCGCCAGCGGCGCGCAGCTGCTGCCACGATGAGAAGATCGCGGTGGAGCCGCCCGTTCCCATCATGCCGCCGAAAGCTGGGTTGCCGTATTTGGCGTTGTCGGCGGGCGAATGTTCGAACCGCATCTGGCTCCAGTCGGCGTCGATCTCTTCGGCGACGATTGTGGTAAGGCCCGTGGAGACGCCCTGACCAAATTCGATGTGGCGCAGATAGACGGTGATCGTGTTGTCGGATCCGACGCGGACATAGTCACCGAGTGCGGACTGCGTGACAGGTCCAGAGGCGGTTGCGCCACCAACTGTGCAGCCGACGGCGAAGCCGGCCGCGCCAATACCCATGACGGTAAGGACGAGGCGGCGCGAAGGGGTAAAGCTTGCTGTGTCAGCCATGTTCGTTACCCCATGATCTCAGACGCGCGCGCGACGGCGCCGCGGATACGGTGATAGGTCGCGCAACGGCAGACATTGCCCGTCATGCCATCGGTAATCTGTTGTTCGCTTGGCTTGGGGGTCGTGGTGAGCAGGGCGGTAGCGGCGAGCATCTGGCCAGACTGGCACCAGCCGCATTGCACAACGTCGAGCTCCGACCAGGCCTGCTGAACGGCCTTGCCTGCCGGCGTGTCGAGGCCTTCGATTGTCGTGATCTTCTTCCCTTCGAGGGAGGCGGCAGGCGTGACGCAGGCGCGCGTCGCCTGGCCATCGACCAGCACCGTGCAGGCGCCGCAGGCGGCGACACCGCAACCGAATTTCGTGCCGGTGAGCTGCAGGTCCTCACGCAGATACCAGAGCAGGGGGCGGTCTTCTTCCCCCGCGTACTCCTGGTCCTTGCCGTTGATATTGAGCTTCATGGCACCCTCCGCCGTCGGCCGTATGTTGAATGTATGACGCTAGCTCACGTCCCGGCCCGCTGTCGCCATGAGAACATTCGCTCACCTCAGCGCAAGCGAATGCCTTAGTTGTAGCGCAAGTTGTCGCGACAAAGCGATATGCGCGTCTGACGATAGCGGCGCCTTAATGGACGGTCGTATCGCTGTGCTTCGTGGCTTTGCGTTTGCGGGACAGGAGATTCAGAATCTCCACGAAGGCCGAGAAAGCCATCGCCGCGTAAACATAGCCCTTTGGCACATGGATGCCGAAGCCATCAGCAATCAGAACCATGCCGATCATCAGCAGGAATCCCAGCGCCAGCATCACAACGGAGGGGTTTGCGTTGATGAAGCGGGCCAACGGACCGGACGCCAGCAGCATGACTGTCACCGCCGCGATCACGGCAATGAACATGATGGCGACGTGATCCGTCATGCCGACAGCGGTCAGGATCGAGTCAATCGAGAAAACGATGTCCAGCAGGATGATCTGCACGATCGCGGCGCCGAAATTCATGACGGCGCGACCTGCGACTGGCGTCTCCTGCTTGTGATCAATCCCCGGCTCCATGGTGTGGTGGATCTCGGCGGTTGCCTTCCAGACAAGGAACAGGCCGCCTGCGATCAGGATGATGTCGCGCCAGGAGAAGGCGGTTTCAAAGGTGGGCTCGCCATGCTCTCCAGGCGGACCCACGAAGCCAAGGTCTATCACGGGGTGGACCAGGCCAACGATCCAGGCAATCGAGCCGAGCAGGGCAAGCCGCATGATCAGGGCAAGCGCTATGCCGATGGTGCGCGCCCTGGCGCGATTCTCTTCCGGCAGCTTGTTGGTCAGGATCGAGATGAAGATCAGGTTGTCGATCCCGAGCACGATCTCCATCACGACAAGCGAGACAAGCGCCGCCCACGCTGCCGGATCGGTGAGAAGCGGCGTGAGATCGAAATCCATGGGTTACAGGGCTCCAGAGGGCCCGGACTGGGGCCAGGGTCGATACTTAGTGCGATTGCGAAGCGAGGTTAAGTGGAAAGCGAGACGTAAGCGTCATTACGCAAGGCGAAGGCGCATAATGAATTCGTCGTCCAGGGTGTCGCCGACCTTGAACTGGTAGCCGCCAACTTTTTCAAACCCGCGGCTTTCATAGAGGGCGATGGCGCGTTCGTTGGATTGCCAGACGCCTAGAAAAAGGTTCTTCGCGCCGCGCTGCCGCGCCCGCTCAATCGCCCAGGCAAGCAGGATACGGCCTGCGCCGACGCCCTGACGCGCCTCGTAGACATAAACGCGGTGGAGTTCGAGGGCAGGTTCTGGACCCGTATCGATGGGCAGCTTGCACGGACCGATCTTGCAGTAGGCGGCCATTTTCTTTCCCGAAAAAGCGATACGGACCTCGATGTCGGGATCGCCCAGGTCAGCCTGCATCTTCGAGATGGAGTAGGTGTCGTCCAGAAACTGGCGCAGGTCGCCCGGCGGATACAGGTCGCCAAACGTTTCCGCGAAGGTCTCGCGGCCGATTTCGGCCAGACCTTCGGCGTCCTTCATCTGGGCGTCACGAAAGGTCAGATCGCGTTCCAAGCTCACTCCGCTTTTGGGTCAGGCCACAGTTTCGTTGCGACAAGCATAAACGAATTCGCGTACGGCGTCGCCCAGCAGGACCAATTTTGCAAGTGACCATCCGCCTTGCCGGTCAAATGCGCTCATGGGTTGCATGAGACGGTCGGCAAGACCTTTTCTGGGGACGATCCAGGCTTCGACCAATCGGCGGGCCTCCTCCCGGTTGATGCTGGCCGGGGAGGCCTTCGCCGCCTGGGCGTGCCGGATCGCAGCAATTGCGAGTTCGCTCTGCTGACGGGGCAGGTCGTCGGCAACCCGCTGAAGCGCCAGCCTGTCCCAGTGATCGCGCGGCTGCAGGTCGCGCGCCGCCGAGCGCATGCGATCGAGCCCCAGCTGTTCGCCGACCTGGTGCTGCATCAGCAAGGCCGATTTCAGCGGCCATATGGTCTGGGCAGCGATTTCCACGGTTTCGCGGGCTGAGGCGAGGGCCCGGACAAGCGCGACATCCTGCGCGAGATCGGCAGGCGCGCCGGCCTTTCGGTAAAGGTCAGCACGCGCCTGGACGCGACCGAGAACGAGCGGAGAGAGGGCGGTGGGCAGCAGGGCGCGGATTTCGGCTATCGCGTCGCGGTTGCGCTCGACGACACCGGCGATTGATCCGGTTCGCAGAAGTTCGGGGTCCGACGCAAATGTGCCCGCCAGAAGTCGCAGATTCGCGGAAGTCTCGACCATCATGAGGGTCTGCGCCGCGGCGGGCGCCTTGCCGTCGAGCGCGTCGATGCGGTCGACCAGATCGTCGATGTGGAAGGTTGAATAGGCCGCTTCGAACGCCTGCGTGACCAGGCCGACATCGATCCCTTCCGCGTCACGTTTCTGGATCGCAAAGGTTGGGCCCGTGAGGTTGACGATCCGGTTGGACAGGACAGTCGCGATGATCTCGCGGTGCAGGCGGTGGCGCTTGCGCGCTTCACCATAGATCGCCAGCTCATCCGGGAAGTAGTCGATCAGCAGCGGCGCGAACGCGGGATCATCCGGCGCCTTCGATGCGATGAGCGACGCAAAGAGGTCGAGCTTGGCATAGGCCATGATGACGGCAAGTTCCGGCCGCGTCAGTCCGTCATGGCCATCGCGCAACTTGCGGAACGTTTCCATTGCCGGAAGGCCTTCGACAATACGGTCGAGCTTGCCCTGTTTTTCGAGGGACTCGATCAGGCTTTCATGGCTGTCGAGGTCAGCAGCTGCCGTCGCCTGCATCACGGAGAGAGCGCCCGTCTGGTCGTAGTTGTTTCGCAGGACCAGATGGCCAACTTCATCCGTCATGCGAGCGAGCAGGGCGTTGCGGTCTTCCACCTTCAGCGCTTTCTCGTGGATCGCTTCGGCCGTGAGGATCTTGATATTGACCTCGTGATCGGACGAATCGACTCCAGCCGAGTTGTCGATGGCGTCAGTATTGATGCGGCCGCCCTTGCGCGCGAATTCGATGCGGCCCGCCTGCGTGACGCCAAGATTGGCGCCTTCGGCGATCACTTTCGCACGCAGGTCTTTTGCATCGACGCGAAGTGCATCGTTCGCCTTGTCGCCGACGTCCGCATGCGACTGTGTGGAGGCCTTGATGTAGGTCCCGATGCCGCCGAACCAGAGCAGGTCGACCTCTGCCAACAGGAGCGCGTGCATCAGCACGTCGGGCGTCACGGCGTCTTCGGTGAGGCCCGTCAGCGCCTTGATCTCGGAGCTCAGCGGGATCGACTTGGCCGAGCGCTCAAAAATGCCGCCGCCTTTCGAGAGGAGTGTCGCGGTGTAGTCCGCCCACGACGAGCGGGGCAGGTTGAACATGCGCTGACGCTCGTTGAACGCGGCTTCGAGATCGGTGGGACTGGGGTCGAGAAAGATATGGCGGTGGTCGAACGCCGCTTGCAGGCTGATGAATTCTGACAGGACCATTCCGTTGCCGAACACATCGCCCGACATGTCGCCAATCCCGATGACGGAAAACGGCTGGCTCTGGGTGTCGCGGCCCATTTCGCGGAAGTGGCGCTTCACCGCTTCCCACGCGCCGCGCGCCGTGATGCCCATCTTCTTGTGGTCATAACCAGCGGAGCCGCCCGATGCGAACGCGTCGCCGAGCCAGAAATTGTAGTCTGCCGACAGACCGTTTGCGATATCGGAGAACGTCGCCGTACCCTTGTCAGCTGCGACCACGAGATAAGGGTCTTCACCGTCCCACGCCACGACACCCGGCGGATGGACCGTCTTGCCGCCGACAATGTTGTCCGTGATCTGCAGCAACGCGCCGACGAACGTCTTGTAGGCTGCGATGCCGGCCGCCTGGATCTCCTCGCGCGTGCCCTTGGCAGGCAAGCTCTTGGGGAAGAACCCGCCTTTCGAACCTACCGGAACGATGACCGCATTCTTCACCTGCTGCGCCTTCACAAGGCCCAGCACTTCGGCGCGAAAATCGTCGCGGCGATCTGACCATCGCAGACCGCCGCGTGCGACGGGTCCGAAGCGGAGGTGAACCCCCTCTACATCCGGCGACCAGACGAATATCTCACGATAGGGACGCGGCGCCGGCAGCGGATCGGCCTCGCGGCTGGCAATCTTCACCGCGATATGGCGGTAAGGCTTTCCGGCATCGTCCTGCAGATAGTAGTTCGTCCGCTGCAAGGATTTCACGAGGACGAGAAGTCTGCGCAGCGCGCGATCGGCATCCAGCGTTGCGACGCCTTCGAGTTGCTTCTCGATTTCAGCAATCACGGGTGTAGCGGCTTGTCGGCGCGCTGGAATGTCAGCGGTTGAAGCCGGATCAAACTTGATCGCGAAAAGCTTCAGCAGGTTGTTTGATATCTCGGCGTGCTCGGCCAGGGCCCGAATCTGCACCTGCTCGGACGGATCGAGGCCGGACTGGCTGCGATACCGGCACAATGTGCGCAGCAAAGCGGCGGAGCGCCAATCGGCGCCAAGCGCCACGACGAGGCCGTTGAAACGATCGTTCTCCGTCTCGCGCGCCCAGATCGCTTCGAAAGCTTTCTCAAAACGCGCATCCAGTCGCTTCTGTCCCGCCGGTCTTTCGATGGCGAGGTCGTGCACATAGACAATCGCGTCAATCGCGCCTTCGTGGGCGGCGATGCGGATGGGATGACCGACCTCGGCTTGCACGCGCAGACCCATGCGTTCCAGCACGGGGACGATCTCGGCCAGATCGAGCGGGTGGTCGCGGTGATATATCTTCACGCGGCTGACATGAGCCTCGTATTCGGGTCCCCAGACGCGCGCGCGCAGCGCCTTGCCTTGCGACAGACCGGCGATAGCGATGAGGTCAGCGAGGCCTTCTTCAGGCTGGAAGGATTCCTTGTAGGAGACGGTGAAGCGCGCATAGGTCGCCAGCGTCTGATCAGATCCGGTCGAACGGGCCACACGCGACAGCGCATCTTCCCACGTCTCGAACAGCTGCCGCATCTGCAGGTCCAGCGAGTCTTCGTCAGGCTCCGGGTGACCGCGATCAACGCCGATGATGAGGTGCACGCGTGCCAGCGGGCCTTCGCCGAATGACGGATAGAAAGCGGTCGGCCGTCCACCATAGGCTTCGGCCAGAAGACGGTGCGCCCGCGTGCGCAGTTCCGAAGTGTAGCTGTCGCGCGGGGTATAAAGCAGCGCGGAAACATAGCGGTCGAAGCGGTCGCGGCGGATGAAGAGGCGGGGGCGGGGGCGGAGGAGGAGGCGGAGGACGCCGGAGGAGATGCGCGCGAGGTCGGCTTCCGAAATCTGGAAGAGTTCGTCGCGGGGGTAGGTTTTCAGGACGAGATCGAGCTGTTTGGCCGAGAAACGCGAGCCTTTGTGCGCGGCGGCCTGCACATTGGCGATCTTGCGCCGGATCAAAGGAACTTCATCGGCCGGCCGGGTGTAGGCCTCGGAGGTGAACAGGCCGACGAAGCGCGTTTCCCCGATGACCTCGCCCCGTTCATCGTAGCGCTTGACGCCGATGTAATCCGTGAAGTTGCTGCGGTGGACGCGCGTCTTCAGGCTGGCCTTGGCGACGATGATCGGCGAGGGCTCGTTGATGAAGGCCCGGATCGCCGGCGTGCGCATGGTCGGCTCGGATCCTCGCGACAGCACATTGCGGACGGTATCACGCAGGACGCCAAGCCCCGAGGCCACGTCGACTTCCGGTTCCTCGGCCGCAAGATGGCCGTCGTTATCGAGCGCGAATGTGTAGTCGCGGGCGCCGAGATAGGTGAAGTTCTCATCAGCCAGCCAGTCGAGGAAGGCGCGCGCCTCGTTGATCTCGGCCGAGGTTCGGCCGTGGTTGGCCTTCACGCCAGCGAGTGCTTCGGAAACCATCTCCATCTTGGCGCGCATGGCGGCGAAGTCGGCATTTACGACTTCCACGTCTGCGAACGTCGTCTCGAGGCGTTTCTGCAGGTCTGTACGCAACGCGTCGTCCAGCAGCGGCAGGTGGATCTGTATGGTCGAGCGCTTGCCGCCAGGTCCGGCCACCACAGGGTGAAGCACAGCGCGGGTTTCGACCTTGGCGTCCTGGCAGACATTGATCGCGCTATCGACGAGGAAGGCGATGTCGGCGCCGACGATCTCGGCGATGTCCATCTTCAGCGGCTTGCCGTTGGCGCCCACGGCGCGACGCACGCGGATGGCGCGCGCTGGCTGCTTTACGTTGGCCTGGTTGAATTCCCACAGGCTGATGGCGAGGGCGGCGGCGTCTTCCGTCGTCAGCGTCAGCACGTCCTCGACGAAGGCATCGGAGCCATACTGGTCGAGAAAGTCCGTCAGGGCTGCGTCGATCCTTGTCGCTGGCACGACAGCACGAACCGCCGCGAGAAACTCGTCCGAGGAAAATGCGATATCGTTGGACAAGGTGTGTCTCCGGATTGATCGGGATTGGCCGGTAACAAGCAGGGACTTTCAGCGAATCTACGCGAGCGAGTGCTAAACCCGCGCGGGATAGCGGGGCAAGGGCAAGATCTTGCCAACAAGCGCTGTCAACGCGCGGTCATGTGCCAAGGCCGATCCCAGAACGCTCAAGGCGGGGCGGGCGCTGCCTCGGCCGCGTCCGCTTCCACCTCAACGGCGGACTCGCCCGGGTCGCCGTCGGCGGACAGCAGGACGGCGATCCAGCGCGCGCCAGGGATCTGCGCCAGCACGATCATGATCAGGACGGTGAGCGGCGCCGACAGGAACATGCCCGGTGCCCCCCACAACGCGCCCCAGACTGCGAGCGAGAGAAGTACGACCAGCGCCGACAGGTTGAGGCTCTTGGCCTGCATGCGCGGGGCGACAAAGTTGCCGATCAGGAATTGCCAGACAGCAACGCCGGCAAACACGATGGCGCCGCAGAGCAGGGAGTCATCTGGCATCCAGTCGGGCCAGGATGATTGCGGCTGTACCACTGCGAACAGGGAGGGCAGTACGGTCGCGATGATCGACCCAACGGTTGGAATATAGTTGAGAACGAAGATCACGAAGGCCCAGAACAGCGCGTTGTCGAGGCCGATCACAAGCAGCGTCACGTAGGTGAGGCAGGTTGCGATGATCGACAGAGCCGTCTGGACCCAGAGATACTGTTCCATGGCGCGGCGCACTTCGGCGCCGACAAGGTTGGCGCGTTGGCGATCGCTGGGCCGGACGAAGATCCGGTCGAGCTTGGTGGCGAAGCTTCCGGCGGTCACGATCAGGAAGGCCACGTATATAAAGACAAGCACCATGTCGCCGACCAGGCCCGAGACCGTGTTGCCGGCGAGTTGGGCAAGGCTGGTCGCATTGTTCGACAGAAGCTGGGACACGGTCGGCGGCTGAGCCGGAGCTACTGTCACGACAGGGGCGGGCGGCGCGCCCGGAACCATCGGCGCAGTCGCTTCGGGCGGCGGGGGGCCGAGCAGGTTGAGCTGAGTGTAGACCCGCTTGATGATATCGTTGATGTGGCTTTCGTATTCGTTGGATTTGCCGACGAACTCCTCGACGGCGCCGCGGATGACCCCGACGAAGATCACGATGGTGAGCACGACGATGGTGACGGCCATCAGATAGGTGAGCCAGCCCGGAACCTTGGGAAAGTATTTGCGGATGACGCGGGAGAACCCCTCCATCACCAGCCAGACGAAGATCGCCATGGCAAATGGCCCGAAGATCCGCGCGCCCTGATGCAGCACGAAGCCGATTGCGACGGTCGCGATGATCCAGACGCCGGCCGTCAACCAGGTCCAGTTGGTAACCCTGCCGGGCGTGCTCATGTCGGTGCGCTCATGGGATCCAGACTTATTGATATTGCAGGCCCCTGCAAAGCCGCTTCATTGCCGGGGCGCTTCGCCTTGCCGCTGGCGCCGCCTCTGATAGCAATAAGCCTCGTTCTGGAGCGTTCGGCATGACTGACAGCATTTTCCTTGGTGGCGGCGGGCCGGATCACAAGTCGCCGCAGGGCCTTCTGCTGGCGCGCGCCAACCGTCACGGGCTGGTGGCGGGGGCGACGGGAACCGGCAAGACGGTGACGCTGCAGATCATGGCAGAACAGTTCTCGGCCGCAGGTGTTCCCGTGTTCTGCGCCGATGTGAAGGGCGACCTGTCGGGCATCTGTGTTGCGGGTACGCCCGAGGGCAAGATGCTGGAGAAGATCAACGAGCGCGTCGCCCAGATCGGCATGGATCCGATCACCTACGCAGCGGCGCCCTGCATGTTCTGGGACCTCTATGGCAAGCGTGGTCATCCGATTCGCGCGACCGTGTCCGAGATGGGGCCGCAACTGCTCTCGCGCCTGCTGCAGCTCAACGACACGCAGGAAGGGGTCGTCACGATCGCCTTTCAGTACGCGGACGACAACGACCTGCTGCTGCTCGACTTCAAGGACCTGCGCAGCCTTCTGGCCCACGTCTCGACGATCGCGCCCGAGATTCAGCGCACCTATGGCAATGTCGCGCCGGCCTCGATCGGCGCGGTGCAGCGCCAGTTGCTATTGCTGGAACGGCAGGGGGCGGAGCAGTTCTTTGGCGAGCCCGCCCTGGAACTCAACGACTTCATGCGGGTGGGGACGGATGGCCGGGGGTACATCTCCATCCTCGACGCTACGACGCTGATCAACAATCCAAGGCTCTATTCCACCTTCCTGCTGTGGCTGCTGGCCGAACTGTTCGAGCAGCTCCCAGAGGTAGGCGATCCGGACAAGCCCAAGCTGGTGTTCTTCTTCGATGAGGCTCACCTGCTGTTCGACGGCGCGCCCAAGGCGCTGATCGACAAGATCGAGCAGGTGGTGCGGCTGATCCGCTCCAAGGGCGTGGGCGTCTATTTCGTGACGCAGAACCCGAAAGACCTGCCGGAGAATGTGCTGGCCCAGCTCGGTACGCGCATCCAGCATGCCTTGCGTGCCTATACGCCGACCGAACGCAAGGGCGTGAAGGCGGCAGCCCAAAGCTTCCGCCCCAATCCGGCGATCGACACGGAAACCGTCATCACCGAGATGGGCATGGGCGAGGCGCTGGTCTCATCACTGGACGCCAGGGGTGCGCCGACCATGGTGGAGCGCACGATCATCCGGCCGCCATCCTCCCGTCTCGGCCCGGCAACGGACGAGGAACGTGCGGCTGTGCAGGCGCTGAGCCCGGTCGCCGCAAAGTATGACACGACGCTGGATCGTGAGTCGGCCTATGAAATCCTGACTGACAAGGAAGCCAAGGCGGCCAAGGCCAAGCAGGATCTCAAGAAGGCCGAAGCGGCCGAGGTTGAAGCAGCGCGGGCGCGCAAGGAAGCCGCCAGGGCCGCAGCCGCGGCACGGGCCGAAGCAACCGCGCGGGCGCCCGCGACACGGGCGCCTGCCACGCGCAAGTCGACCCGCCAGACGCCGGTCGAGGCCGCATCAAGCACGTTCATTCGCACAGCTGCACGCGAGGCCACCAAGTTCATCTTCCGCGGCATGTTCGGGAACCGGAAGCGCTAACGGCGCGGAAGGCCTGTGCAGGAGGTTTGGCATGTGCGGGAAGTTCACCCAGATGGCGTCATGGCGGGAGGTTGTCGCCTTCTCGCAGCCCCTGACGGCGATTTCCGAAAACGAGCCGGTGACTGTCTCGACGCCGATGCGGACCGCGAAGGTGTTGCGGCTGGGTGATGACGGCAAGCGCGAGCTCGCGCCCATGCGATGGGGCCTCTCAAAGCCGGAGAACACGTCCTTCAAGCCCGATCACATGCACGCGCGGGCCGAGACGATCGATACGCGGCCGACATTTGCCGAGAGTTTTGCGGAGCGGCGCGGCCTTGTGCTGGTGGAAACCTTCAATGAGGGCGAGGAGCAGCCGGGCGGCAAGACGAAGCAATGGGTGATCCGGCCGAAGGATCGCAAGCCCATCGCCATCGCCGTGATCTGGGACGAGTGGGTCGGCGATGCGGGCTCCGAGGCGACCTTTGTCATGGTGACGACGCCGCCCAACGCATTGATCGGACGCATCACCGATCGCATGCCGGCAATCCTGCGGCAGGAAGACTGGCCGGTATGGTTGGGCGAGCGAGATGCGGCGACCACTGCGATTAAAGGCCTGCTGCGTACATTCGATGAGGAAGGCGCGTGGGAGATGAACGAGCAGGCGCCTTCGAAAGCGGCGAAAGCCGCGAAGACGAATCCGCAAGGCGACCTTTTCTGATCGTCTCGACACGGATGATCTGCGTACGAAATCGCGCGCAAATTTTCTTGAAAAAAGCTTCGCTGAAGACTCGCGCGCCTCGTTTTGGAAACTTCGCGTTCAGTTTCTCGATGCAGGTTGCCCCCATCAGATCGACACGGCGACGCGCAGTGCAGAGCCGGTCCTCACCAGAAGAAGCAGGAGTGCAGAATGCCTACCTCGAAAAAAGCCACGACGAAGAAGCCGGTCGCTGCGAAAGCCGTCGTCGCCAAAGTTGTCGCGCCGAAAGCTGTCGCCCCCAAAGCCACCGCGAAAGTGATCGCGATGCCGGTCGCCATCCCGACCGCTCCGATGCCGGTCGCTGTTGCGCCGGTCTCCAACGTGATCCCGATGATCAAGCCGGTTGCGAAGAAGCCGGTTGCCAAGAAGCCCGCCGCCAAGAAACCGGTTGTGAAGGCCGCCGCCAAGCCGGCGCCGAAAGCCGCCGTGAAGCCGGTTGCGAAGAAGCCCGCGCCTAAAATGCCGGCCCCGAAAATGAAGACCGCCGCCGCTGCGGTGAAGCCGGCCAAGAAAGTGGCCCGCAAGAAGAAGTAAGAGCGGCTTAGCGCTCAAACCTCCGACAGGTTCCTCCGGCGCGATCCCCCAAGGGTCGCGCCGGTTGCGTTTCAGGGCTTGTAGCTCAGCACAACCCAGAGGCCAGCGGCGGCAGCTGCGGAGATCAGCGCGCCGGTGAGGAACCAGCCCCAGCCAGTTGTGTGTTGAACGAGGACCGGCGCGGGCGAGGGCGAGGCCGTCTTGGTGAGCGCAGCATCCAGCTTGGCCAGCGTGTCGGGCAGATTGCGCAGGCGGGCGAGGGTTTCACGGGCGGTTGTGATAGCAAGCTTGCGCAGGCCCTCGGGTCCGAACTCGCGGCGGGACCAGCGCTCGACGATGGGCTGGGCGGCCTGCCATATGTTGTGGCCGGGGTCGATGGACCGGGCCACGCCTTCGACCTGCACCATGGTCTTCTGCAACAGGATCAGTTCAGGACGCAGGTGCATGCCGAACTGGCGGGTGATGTCGAACAGCTGCAGCAGGACGCGCCCCATCGAGACATCGGTCGCGTCCTTGCCGAAGATCGGCTCGCCGACGGAGCGGAGGGCTTGGGCGAATTCGTCCATCGAATGCTCGGCGGGAACGTAGCCTGCTTCGAAGTGCACCTGCGCGACGCGCTTGTAGTCGCGCTCGAGGAAGCCCTTGAGGATCTGGGCGAGGAAAAGCCGTTCGTTCGGGCCGATGCGGCCCATGATGCCGAAGTCGACCAGAACCAGCCGGCCATCCGGCGTCAGGATCATGTTCCCTTCGTGCAGGTCAGCGTGGAAGAATCCATGGTCGAGCGCGCAGGCGAGGAAGCCGCGCGTGACGCGGTTGGCAAGATCAATGCGCTGGTCGGAAGACAGCTGGCCGGGATTGGTGAGGGAGCGACCGTCGATCCATTCGGTGGTCAGCACGCGCTGGCTCGTGCGTTCCCAGTCGACCTTCGGCACCTGGACGTAGCCGTCTATCGCGGCGATCTCGGCGAATTCCGATGCGGCGCCGGCTTCGAAGCGGAGGTCCATCTCGCGCGTCAGCGAGCGCGCCATCGTGTCGATGAAGGCGGCCGGCTCCATGCGTTTTATTTCGGGGTTGTTGCTGTTCTGGGCTGAGTAGGCCACGCGCTTCATCGCGCGTAGTTCCAGCTCCATCATACGTTCGATATTGGGCCGCAGGATTTTCACGGCCTTCATGCCCGTGGAGGTCTGCATCTTGTGGACCTGCGCCACGGAGGCGGCGGCGACCGGTTCGCCGAGGTCCTTGAAAAGGCGATCCGCCTCGGCGCCGAACTGGGCGCGCAGGGCTTTGATGGCTTGCGCCTTCGGGAAGGGCGGAACGGAGTCCTTGAGGCTCGAGAGGTCGGTTGCAGCTTCAACGCCTATAACGTCGGGGCGCGTCGCCATGAACTGGCCGAGCTTGATCCAGGCGGGGCCGAGCTTTTCAAGCGCGCGCGCGAAACGCTGGCCGGCGCGTCCACGTCCACCACCGCCGGGAAGAATGCGGAGAACAGCGCCAGCGGCTTTGGCGACGAATGGAAGCCGCGAGCGGTAGGCGTCTGGAATGATGACGTCGTTACGTACCATGACGGCGCCGGCGCGGGCCAGCCGCAGATAGTCGGACAGGGCCGTTAACATGCCTACACCGCCCATCCGGTATGGAGGCAGGCGGCGCCGCCCGAATAATTCGTGTAGCTCACGCCCGAGAAGCCAGCCGCCTGGATACGCTCGGCAAAGTCGGTCTGGTTCGGGAAACGGCGGATCGATTCGACGAGGTATTGGTAAGAGGCCTTGTCGCCCGTAACGAGTTCCCCCATCGCCGGTATCACGTTGAAGGAATAGGCGTCGTAGGCGTCCTGCAGCATGCGATGGGTCATGTGCGAGAACTCAAGGCATGCAAAACGACCACCCGGTTTCAGCACGCGACGGAATTCACGCAGCGCCTTGTCGATCTCGACGACATTGCGGATGCCGAAAGAGATGGTGACGGCGTCGGCGGAGCGATCCGGGAAAGGGAGCAGGGCCGCGTCACACGCGACGCGCGGCATGTTCTTGTCGGTTGGCTTTATGCCTGCGACCAGCATCGCCTCGTTGATGTCGGAAACGACGGTGAAGGTTTCGAGCTGCGAATTGCGACGGCGGGCGACTTCGTTGGCCTTGCGCTGGAAGGCGCGGGCCACATCGCCGGTTCCTCCAGCGACATCAATCAGCGTTTCGTCGGGCTGAGGGTTCAGCCAGGCGATCATGTTGGCTTTCCAGATCCTGTGGACGCCAGCGGACATCAGGTCGTTCATCAGGTCGTATTTCGAGGCGACGGACGCAAAAACGCCTTTGACGCGGCGGGATTTTTCATCCCGGCTGACATCCTCGAACCCGAAAGAAACCTTGTCCTCTTCCATGCCTGCAACATAGGCGAACGGCCCGCTCAGGGCTATATGCGGGCGATGCCAGAATTGCCTGAAGTCGAGACTGTTCGTCGCGGGCTCGTCCCCGCCATGGAAGGTAAACGCATCCTGCGGGTCGAGACGCGCCGGAAAGACCTGCGTTTCCCGTTTCCCGAGAGATTTAACCAACGGATCGAAGGGGCGGAGCTGACCCGGCTGGGCCGGCGAGCGAAATACCTGGTGGGCGAACTGTCCAACGGTGAAGCCCTTATCATGCATCTGGGTATGACGGGGCGGTTCACAGTCGGGGGAAAGACCCCCGGCGATTTCCATCACCCTGCCGGCGAGGGCGAGAAGCACGACCATGTCGTGTTCGACATGGCGGGCGGGACGCGGGTGGTGTTCAACGATGCACGGCGGTTCGGGTTCATGGACCTGTGGCCGGTCGACGACATCGACAATTACGCGCCGTTTGCCGGGATGGGACCGGAACCAATCTCGAATGAATTTTCGGGGGCGTATCTGGCCGAGGCCTTCAAGGCCAAGAAGACCCCCGTGAAGTCGGCGCTGCTGGATCAGAATGTCGTGGCGGGTCTCGGCAACATCTATGTTTGTGAAGCCCTGTTCCGGTCTGGGGTCAGTCCGAAGAAGCTGGCGGGCGCAATCAAGCGCGACAAGCTTGAGCGACTAGCTGTGGAAGTCCGCAAGGTGATCGAGGAAGCGATCATCGCGGGCGGGTCTACCATTTCGGATTTCAAGACGGCGAGCGGCGAGCTTGGATATTTCCAGCATCGCTTCCAGGTCTATGATCGGGAGGGGGAGGATTGCGTCGTGTGCGCCAAGCCGGTGAAGCGGCTGGTGCAATCGGGGCGCTCGACATTTTACTGCGCGGCTTGTCAGCGGGCGTGACGGCGCCATCCCCTAAAATTGTTGGCTACTGGACGTCGTGTTCAGGTTCCGCCGGCAAGGCTGCAGAAAACTTCACAGAGATCTTCTCGCCAAACAGCTGAAATCAAAACAGTTTTAGATGAACAAGGGACATCCGGCGAAGATGAACGAATGAGTCGAGCTACGTTCAGGTTCTGGGCGTTCTTGTGGGGTCACGACACTGAAAGGAGTGCCCTCATGCGTCTCATTGCTTCTTCCCTGCTTGCCGGCCTGATCGCTGTATCGGCGGTCGCTCCGGCCTTCGCTGATGACCATGGCCGTGGCCACGGCAGGAAACACTACAACAACGGCCGCGACTGGAATGATCGTGACTATCGTGGCGGCTATCGCGACAGTCGTCGTGATGATCGACGCGATGACCGCCGTGACGACCGTCGTCGTGGCTGGAGCGACGATCGCGGTTACCACAACTGGGGCCGTGGCGACTATTTCAGCTATCGCCCGCGCCACAGCAACTTCATCGTTGTGAACGATTACGACCGCTACCGGCTGCCGCCCCCGCGCCATGGTCAATACTACTACCGGGACCACGACACGGGCGAGATCCTGCTCGTCGCGGCAGCAACGGGCCTGATCCTGTGGGCCCTAACCAACTAGCGCACCACGCCCTCCGCTGATGCGCTATCGCGGCCGCCCCTCGTCCCGGGGGCGGCCGCTTCATTTTGGCGGCAGCTTGACATTGTCGCCTGCAAATCGAGAGATGCTTTCCGGTATCAAAAGAAAACGGGGAGAGCAGGATGCGCGTCATTCTCGCGACAGTTTCGGCCTTGGCGCTGGTCTCGGCCTGCAGCCCGGCAGAGCCGCCGAAGCCGGTCGCGCTGGTGCCGTCGGCTACTGCGAATGACGACCTGCAGAAGCTGCTGATCGAGGCCAGGCCGGGCGACGTGATCGAGATTGGCGAAGGCCGGTTCGATTTTGCAACGCCGCTGTCGCTCGACGTCGACAATGTGACGCTGAAGGGCGCGGGCCAGGACAAGACCTTCATTTCGTTCAAGGGGCAGACGGCTGCAGGCGAAGGCCTGCTGATTACCTCCGACGGCGTCACCGTGACCGGCTTCACGATGGAGGACCCCAAGGGCGACGGCATCAAGTCAAAGGGCGCTGACCAGATAACCTACAAGGACCTTAAGGTCGTCTGGACCGGCGGGCCGCTGACCACCAACGGCGCGTATGGCGTCTATCCGGTGGAATCGAAAAACGTGCTGATCGATGGCGTGACTGTTTCGGGGGCGTCGGACGCGGGCATCTATGTCGGCCAGTCGGACAACATCATCGTTCGCAACTCGACTGCGGAATACAACGTCGCCGGCATCGAGATCGAGAACTCGACCAACGCCGACGTCCACGACAACGTCGCGACGCACAATGCCGGCGGTATTCTCGTGTTCGACCTGCCAAACCTGCAGAAGATTGGCGGGCATTCGACGCGCATCTTCAACAACAAGGTGGTCGAGAACGACACGCCGAACTTTGCCCCTCCCGGCAACATCGTCGCCAACGTCCCGACGGGCTCCGGCGTGATGCTGATGGCGAACCAGAATGTGCACGTCTTCAACAATACGTTCGACAAGAACGGCACGACGCACGTCCTGATCTATGGCTACTCGTTCGAGTTCAAGGACGACCGCTACAACCCGCTGCCGCGCGATTTCGTGATCCGCGACAACACCTATGGCGAAGGCGGCAATGATCCGAAGGGCCGGCTTGCGCCGCTGGCGCCAATGATCGGCGGCAAGCTGCCGGCGATCGTGTGGGATGGCGTGACGACCTACAATGGCAAGACCGAAGAGGTGCGGATCGCTGTCCGCGAGAAACCGGAAGTGGGCTTCATCAATCTCGGGCTGGGCGTGACGCCGATCGACCTGACCAAAGCCAAGCCGTCAACGGCGCGGCTGCCGGATGCGGACATCCCCGAGCCGCCGGCCATTGTTCTGCCGCAGGACAAGCCAGCCGCAGCGAAAGAGGGGGCGTGATCCGTCACGTGCGCCTGCTTTTCGTCTCACTGTTCCTGGCGCTCGCCGCGTGCTCCGCGCCAGTGGGCGTCAGGGACAGCGTTATCCTTGCAGCCGATCCTGCGCAGAAGCTGTCGGACTACGGGTTCTTTGCGACGGCGAATGCCGGGGCTGCCGTGGCTGAAGGTGTGCGGCCGTATGATCTGGTGAATGCGCTGTTCGCGGATTACGCGGGCAAGCACCGTTTTGTCTATGTGCCGAAGGGGCAGAGCGCGACGTACAATCCGGACACGGTTTTCGACTTTCCGGTCGGGTCGGTGCTGATCAAGACGTTCGCGTTCGCGCCCGACATGCGCGACCCGGCGCTGAATGAAAAATGGATCGAGACGCGCCTGCTGATCCGCAAGGCGGATGGGTGGGTGGCCTATCCCTATATCTGGAATGCGGAGCAGACAGAGGCGGTCTATTCGCCGGTCGGCGGCAAGCAGGTGATCAAGACGATCTCGCCAGACGGCGAGGCGCTGACCATCAACTACGCGGTGCCAAACAAGAACCAGTGCAAGGAGTGCCACTCCAAGGGCAAGGTGTTCACGCCGATCGGGCCGAGCGCGCGCAATCTCAATCATGTCGGGCCGGCGGGTGTGCAGCAGATCGCTGACTGGACGGCGCGGGGGATCCTGACGGGCGCGCCGGCGGATGGGCTGCCGGCAGCGCCGCCAGCGTTCGGCGATGCCCCGCTGGAGCAACGCGCGCGGGCGTGGCTCGATATCAACTGCGCACACTGCCATCGCGCGGGCGGTGGGGCGTCGAACTCGGGGCTGTTCCTCGCGTGGGATGAGACCAACCCCACGGGCTGGGGTGTGCACAAGCGTCCGACGGCGGCGGGCAGGGGATCCGGCGACAAGCTGTTCGTGATCGAGCCGGGCAAGCCGGATGAGTCGATCCTGCCGTTCCGGATAGCGTCGGTGGAGCCGGGTATGATGATGCCGGAACTTGGCCGGACGACGGTGGACAAACGGGCGTTGGCGCTGATCCGCGAATGGATCGCGGCGATGCCGCCGGTCGCGGAATGATATCCGGCTGAACGGTCTCAAATCTTTCATGCAAATGCAGCCTGATCGTCAGACGACTGTTACCGAGTCGGACGACAGGGGGGCCGTAGCTGGCATGGGCTGCGGAAAACGAAACGGGCCTCCCCATGATCGCCATCCGAGGACTTGCCGCTTTGGCCATTCTTGGCTGCTCCGCCATCGCCCTTGCGCCCCGCAGTGATTCTGATCCTGTGCCCGAAACCTTCTCGATCGCTTTCCGCTATGACGCCGGGAAGCTGGCGCTCGACAACTACCTGTCATTCGCCCGTCAGGCCGAACGTGTGTGCTCGGTGACGAGCGGCCTGCGCCTCGTCC
Source organism: Hyphomonadaceae bacterium (assembly GCA_040398425.1). Taxonomy (GTDB): domain Bacteria; phylum Pseudomonadota; class Alphaproteobacteria; order Caulobacterales; family Hyphomonadaceae; genus UBA7672. The sequence continues at coordinate 5,243 of JBBATZ010000008.1, read as the reverse complement.
TTCGTAGTGTTGACCGCGCCTGTGTCGAGGATTTGCTCGACAAGGTGGTGGTGCGCATGGACCGGCCGCAGCTGGCCGCGATCCACGACCGCATAACCGGCGTCCGCATCGACTCCTCCCGCAGCCTCGCTGCGCGCTGAGGACCGCACGGACGCCAGAGCGGGTGGGGGCCTCGCCTCCGCCCGCGCCGTTTACATCGTCGCCGCGTCCAGACCGCTTGCCGCATCCACAAATGACCTGAATGGTCCGGTCGGCAGCGTGCATCTGGGCGCGGGGAGCAATGTTACCGCCGATAAGCAGGCGGATGACCGGAAAGCCGGGCGGCATACGCGCCGCTATCGTGTTGCTGTTGCTGATTCCTGTGCTGGTTCCCTTGTTCGCGGCTCTGGCTATCTGGCTGGGCGAACGGGAGCCGGGCGTCGCTTCCAATGACCGCGTGCAAGCGGCCGCGCGGCTTGCCAGCGCTGATTGGCGGTGCACCAGCACATCTACGAGAGCGACCAGTTCGGCGCGCTGGACGCCGAGGCGTATCTCGTGCGCGTGCTTACCAGCCTGCGCGAATCCGCGCCGCCGGATGTGAAGGTGGACTGGACGCTCGCGCCGCAGCAGCTGTCGCCGGACCAGGCGCTGCCGCCCGGCCTGATCGTCAACGAGGTCGTCTCCAACGCCTTCAAGCACGACTTCCCGAACGGACGCGCGGGAGGCGTGAATGTAACCCTCACGCGGCCGCTCGAAGGCAATGACGCCGTACTGACCATCGCCGACAACGGCGCCGGCATGGGCGAGAGTCCCGCCGGCGGCATCGGCCTCGGCACCCGCCTGATCAACGGTCTCGCAGCGCAGCTGCAGGGCTGAGGCCTGAACGCAAAACGGCCGCTCCGTTGGGGGGGGCGGCCGCTGCATTTTGAGTACCAGAGAAGGGCGGGGATTACTCCGCGTCTTCCTTCGGTCCATCGCTGCGTTCGCGGCGCGGGCCGCGATCGCCGCCACGGCCACCGCCGCGACCACCACGATCGCCATCGCGACGCGGACGATCACCGCGCGGCGGACGATCGCCCGACGGGCCATCATCCACGACGCCTTCGATGGCTTCGCCAGTTTCCTGGTTGACGGCTTTCATGGAGAGGCGAACCTTGCCGCGATCGTCGAAGCCGAGGAGCTTCACTTTCACGATGTCGCCTTCCTTGACGACAGCCGACGGCGACTCGACGCGCTCGGCGGCGAGTTGGCTGACGTGGACGAGGCCGTCCTTGGCGCCGAAGAAGTTCACGAACGCGCCGAACTCCATCACCTTCACGACCTTGCCTTCATAGATCGCGCCGATTTCCGGCTCAGCCGTCAGGCTGATGATCCACTTCTGAGCAGCGTCGAGGCTTTCCTTTTCGACAGCGGCGATCTTAACCGTGCCGTCGTCCTCGACATTGATCTTCGCGCCCGTCTTTTCGACGATCTCGCGGATGACCTTGCCGCCCGTGCCGATGACGTCACGGATCTTGTCGACCGGGATTTTCATCGAGATCATCTTCGGAGCATTCTCCGAGACTTCGTGACGCGCGCCCGTCATGGCCTTGTTCATCTCGTTGAGGATGTGCAGGCGGCCGCCATTCGCCTGGGCGAGGGCAGTCTTCATGATGTCGAACGTGACGCTATCGATCTTCAGGTCCATCTGGAGCGAGGTGACACCCACTTCGGTGCCGGCAACCTTGAAGTCCATGTCGCCGAGGTGATCTTCATCACCCAGGATGTCGGACAGGATGGCGATGCCATCGGTTTCCTTGATGAGGCCCATGGCGATGCCCGACACCGGACGGGTGATAGGAACGCCGGCGTCCATCATGGCAAGCGATGCGCCGCAGACCGAGGCCATCGACGAGGAGCCGTTGGACTCCATGATCTCTGACACGATGCGCAGCGTGTAGGGGAAGTCGGCCGGGGCCGGCAGGACGGCTTTCACCGCGCGCCAGGCAAGTTTGCCGTGACCGATTTCGCGGCGGCCCGGAGAGCCGCCACGGCCGGTTTCGCCGACCGAGTAGGGAGGGAAGTTGTAGTGAAGGAGGAATTTCTCCTTCTTCGTGCCGCCGAGGCCGTCGATGTACTGCTCGTCTTCCGCCGTGCCGAGCGTGGCGACGCAGAGCGCCTGCGTTTCACCGCGCGTGAACAGGGCCGAGCCGTGCGTACGCGGCAGGACGGAGACCGTGGACTCGATGGCGCGGACCTGGTCGGTCTTGCGGCCGTCGATGCGCAGGCCGGTGCGGATGATATCGCCGCGAACAACCTTGGCTTCGGCTTCCTTGAAGACTTCCTTGAACACCAGCGCATCGGCGCCGTTCGGGTTGGCTTCCGATTTCACGAGCGCGGCTTTTGCCTTGTCGCGGGCGACGCCAACGGCGGCGTAACGATCAGCCTTTTCCTTGATCTTGTAGGCGGCGGACAGGTCCGCGCCGGCAATGTCCTGGATCGATTTGAGCAGCGCGGAGTGATCCGGGCTTTCGAATTCGAACGGCTCTTTCGCGGCTTTCTCGGCCAGCTGGATGATCGCATCGATCACGGGCTGGAACGATTCATGGCCGGCTTTCACGGCGCCGAGCATCACGTCTTCCGAAAGCTCCTTGGCTTCGGATTCGACCATCATCACGCCTTCGGTGGTGCCGGCGACGACGAGATCCAGCTGGAAGTCTTCCATCTGATCGGAGGTCGGGTTGATGATGTACTGGCCATCCTTGTAGCCGACGCGGGCTGCCGCGATCGGGCCAGCAAACGGTGCGCCGGAGATCACGAGGGCGGCGGAGGCGGCGACCATGCCGACGATATCCGGATCGTTTTCCTGGTCGTACGACAGCACGGTCACGGTGACCTGCACTTCGTTCTTGAAGCCGTCGGCGAACAGCGGACGGATCGGACGGTCGATGAGGCGCGAGGTCAGGGTTTCTTTTTCGGTGGGACGGCCTTCGCGTTTGAAGTATCCGCCGGGAACGCGGCCAGCCGCGTAATAACGCTCAAGGTAGTTCACGGTCAGCGGGAAGAAGTCCTGGCCTTCCTTCGCCTTCCTTGCGTACACGACCGCCGCGAGAACAGAGGTCTCGCCATAAGTCGCCAGCACTGCGCCATCGGCTTGGCGCGCGATGCGGCCAGTTTCCAGCGTGAGCGGACGGCCCGCCCAGTCGATCGTCACGCGTTTAATGTCAAACATCTCGTCTTTTCTCTTTCTGCATACGAAAACCCGCCGGACCCCGGTGGGCCGGCGGGTGTGGGAGGAACCGGCCCTAGCGGCGCAGTTCCAGCTCTTTGAGGATCGTCTGATAGCGACCCTCGTCTCTCGACTTCAGATAGTCGAGCAGTCGGCGGCGCTGCGAGACCATCTTGAGAAGGCCGCGGCGGGAGTGGTTGTCTTTCTTGTGCTCTTTGAAGTGGCCGGTCAGGTAGTTGATCCGGTGGGTCAGGATTGCGACCTGCACTTCGGGGCTGCCCGTATCACCTTCGGTGCGGGCAAATTGCTTGATCAGGGAGGCTTTTGCCTCCGGCGTGATCGACATCGGGTTTCTCCTTAGGCCCTAGGGCCAATCTATTGGTTGAACACACGAACCGGCATGAATCTGCCGGCCCGGACTTCACCCAAAGCAACGCCAAGATTTTCTTCGCCCACCTTTTCAGTGGCCAGGCAAATGCGGGAGGCATCCTCCCCGTTCACCTGACGAGGACGGCGCATCTCCCGAAACGCCTCGACCTGATGGGGCAGAAGTACGATCTCTCGGCCCTGCCTGAGCCTGGACGCTTCTTCCCCGGTAATGGCCAGCGCCGGGATGTCGTCCAGCGCGGTCTCGAGGGGAACAAGCATGTCGTCCAGCGCGGGCTTATCGCTCATTTGCTGAAGAATTGAAAGCTGAATTGCCGCGTCTTCGGCAAATGCGCCGACACGGGTCCGACGAAGGGCGGCGACGTGGCCTTCGGCCCCCAGGGCGGCGGCGATATCACGGACCAGAGCCCTGATATAAAAGCCTTTTCCGCACGTAACCTTGATAACCGCGAGGTCTTCGGATGGCGCGTCCGCGAGCTCGGCCTTGCGTAGGTTTACCTTGCGTGAGGCCAGCTCCACCGTCTCGCCGTCGCGGGCGAGATCGTAAGCGCGCTCACCATTCACCTTGATGGCCGAGTATTGCGGCGGGACCTGTTCGATCTCGCCGACGAAGGTCGCGAGAGCGGCTTCGATCGCCGCGCGCGACGGGCGGACATCCGAGGTTCCCGTCACTTCCCCTTCGCGGTCCTGTGTGGTGGTGGAGGAGCCCCAGCGGATGGTGAAGACGTAGTCCTTGTCCGCTTCCATGACGTAGCCGACCGTCTTGGTCGCCTCGCCGAACGCCATGGGAAGGATGCCCGACGCCAGCGGATCGAGCGTCCCGCCATGGCCGCACTTCTGCGCATTGTAGATCCGGCGGCAGGCGCCGACGGCCTGTGTGGAGGTGACGCCTTCCGGCTTGTCGAGGATCAGCCAGCCGTGAACCGGCTCGCCTTTTTTCTTGCGGCTCATCGCGATGTCTCCAGGCGCCGTGGCGGGATCGAACCGCCAGCGGGTCGAGGTCTTTGAAGCGCGCGGAGTAGGCGGGCCGGGGGGAGGGGTCAAGTGTAGCGTGGCGATCCGCGTTGGCCTAACAATCACCTCTCGGGCAGTAAGAGGTTTCCCATGACGTTGTTGGTCCTGAGTGTCGTCGGCAGCGACCGGCCCGGCCTGACAAAGGCGCTGTCGTCCGCCGTGCTGTCGGCGGGCGGCAACTGGCTCGAGAGTCATCTGTCGCGACTGGGCGGGCTCTATGTCGGCTCGGTGCTGGTCGACCTAACGGATGGCAAGATCGAGACGCTGCGCGCCGCCGTCTCCGCTGTCGATGCGGCGGGGCTCGAAGTGCGCATCGTCCCGGCGCAGGGGCGTGCAGGCGTTGCAGGCGACACACTCGCCTTCGCCCTGGTGGGACAGGACCGTCCCGGCATCGTCAAACAGGTGACGGCGACGATCAGCGAACTCGGCGCCAATATCGAGACGTTCAAGACGTGGCTGAGCGACGAAGCGCACTCCGGTGGGCACCTGTTCCACATGGACGCCGACCTGCGCCTGCAGCCGGGCCTCGCCGCCGCCACCGTGCAGGACGCGCTGGAAGCGATCTCGGGCGAGATCATGGTGGATGTCGCGGTGAAGGCGAAGGGGTAGCGCGCGGCAACAGGTGATCGACCCTATCCAGGATAAGTCGAACACG
>JBBATZ010000007.1:19499-93525 GCA_040398425.1 Hyphomonadaceae bacterium | reverse complement strand
CTAGGGTTGGCCACTGCAAAAACCTGCGGCGCTGTGGAAAATCCCAGCGTTTACAGCACCCGCCTTGGCACAAACGCCGCAGCATCGTTTCCGCGTTCTTAACGATGATGGCTGCAAAATAAGTGGTTCGCCGCGTCGTCGAGAGAATGCCATGTCCGCCACCCGGATTGCCCCCACTCGAATTGCCGAAGGTTCCGCCATTCGCACCGGTCTCAGCCACGCCGCGCTGAGCCTTACCGTGTTTGGCACCCTGGGCGCAGGAGCTGTTGGAGCGACCTTCCTGTTCGGAGATGAATCGGCCGCCGCCCCCCGCGTCGAGCTCGCGCTCTACACCGAGCAGAACGGTCCGCCGCCGCTGCTCAAGAACCGCTCGCCGCTCGAGGCGCTTGACGCAAACGCCGCAAAGCCGACCCTTGGCGTGGAGTACACGGACGAATCCGTGCTCGACAGCGAAGGCGGCGATGGCGTCGAACCGTCGATGACTGTGACCGAGATCGCCTCCAATGCCGGCACGACCGCAAAGTCCCTGCCACGCGCGCCCATCTCAGGCTTCGTCGAGCGCACGGGCGCGGGCGACCTGCCAAAGATCGGTCCGGATGGCCGCACGCCGGCGCAGGCCTACGCCCGCCCGTTCGCGGCCACCCCCGGCACGCCCCGCATCGCGCTGATCGTCGGCGGACTTGGCATGACGCAGAAACACACGCTCGCTGCGATCAACGAACTGCCCCCCGAAGTGACGTTGTCCTTCGTGCCTTACTCTCCGAACCTGCAGGAGTGGATCAACAAGGCGCGCGCCGCAGGCCACGAAGTGCTGCTCGAGCTTCCGATGGAAGCCTATGACTACCCGAACGTCGATACCGGCCCGCTGACGCTTGTGACCAGCGCCAAGCCCGAAGAGAACGTCCGTCGTCTCAGCGTGCTGCTCGGCAAAGCAACGGGTTACTTCGGCGTCACCAACTATCAGGGCGCGCGGTTCGCCACTGACGCCGCCGCCGCTCAGCCGGTGATGAAAGTGCTGAAGGATCGCGGCCTGATTTTCGTACACGATGGCGCAGCCGCCCGTTCTGCCCTGCCGCAGGCCGCCAATGCCACCGGCCTCGACTTCACTGTCGCTGACCGCATCGTGGACGCTGATCTCAATGCCGACTCGATCGACCGCGAACTTCTGGCGCTTGAAGCACTGGCCATCCAGAACGGCGAAGCGATCGGCGTGGGCTTTGCCTACCCCGTCACCATCGAACAGTTCCGCTTGTGGGCCGATAGCCTGAAGGCGAAGGGCTACCAGCTTGCTCCGGCCTCTTCGGCGGCGGGCATCGTTACGCGGCCGTGAGCAATACAGGCCCGGAGCATCAGGCCCAGCCGCTTCAAGGCGGCCGCGACCCGTCCCTCTACCGCCCCAATGTCGGCATCGCGATCTTCTCGCGCAGAGGTCATGTCTGGCTTGGCCGGCGCACGGGCGTCCGCAAGGACGACACACGCTATGCCTGGCAAATGCCACAGGGTGGCATTGATCGGGGTGAGACGCCGTCGCAGGCAGCCCTGCGCGAACTTGGCGAGGAAACCGGACTTGGGCCCGATCAGGTCGAACTGCTCGAAGAGCTTGAGCCGTGGCTGTTCTACGACTTCCCACCAGCGCTGAAGGCCAAGCTGACAGGACCGTTTTACGGCCAGCGCCAGAAATGGTTCGCCTACCGTTTCATCGGGTCTGATACGGATTTCAGGCTTGACCGGCACACGATCGAATTCGATGCATGGAAGTGGGCGGACCTCAACGATGCGCCCGGCCTCGTCATCCCGTTCAAGGCCGCTGTCTATCGCGAAGTGGCGAGCGGCTTTGCGAAGTGGACCGCACCCGTCTAGGGCCGGTCGCTACTATTCCAGATAATCTGCGTGCAGCACGCCGGAGCTTTCGCCGTCAGCGGGGTAATCCATCAGGTCGATGAACTTGCCCTTTGGAGACTTCAAGCGCTCCCAGCGCACATTGCCAGCCAGTGTCTGCCTCTGTTCGGAAGCAAAGCCGAGCGCCGGCGCCGTCAGCAATTCCACCACCTTGCTGAACGCCACTTCCGGGATCGGGCGCAAGAGAGCCGTCCCGTAATTCATGGGGTCTTCGCCATAGCGCAAGAGGTAGACCTCGCCATCGACAGTCGGGGTTCGCGAGGTGATCGCACTGTTGGCCAGGACGCGGGCGAGATCGTCCGGCGCTTCGTTACCATCCCCGCGTCCAGGCCTAGTAGCTTGCGTCGTGCGACTGCCGGCATCGCCCGACACGCAGGCGCGGCAGACGCGCGTGAGCAGGTCGACCACCGCCACCGGCGCGAAATTGACAGGCCCGGTCCATGCCGTGGCTGCAGCCGCGGGCGTCACAGCCGCCGGAGGTGCAACTGGCGTTGCTGGCGACAGGACTGGCGCGGCGACCGGCGTCTCGATGGCAGCTGTCGTAACCGTGGCGGCCGCGGGCGTTTCAAGCGTCGGTGCAGCCGCAGCAGTCGTCAGCAGGCGCATGCTGCCAACGGGCTGCTGCGGCTCCTGCGCAAACGCCACAGGCCCACACACGACCAGAACAGTCGCGACACCCACAATCGATTTCACGATGCAGCCCCCAAAGACCCACAGACCAAGACCGGCACACCCAAGCGGAGCGCACGCCCGGTCTGTGACGGGAAAAAGAGCGGCAGGATTCAATTGTCGGGGATTCCACGCGCAGTGCCGGCGCAGGCGCGTCAAGGCAGTCGACGGTGGAGAAGCTAGTTCAGCGCTGCGCGGAGCGCCTCGAGATAGGCCAGACGCTCGCTCGCGCGCTTGCGACGGGTCTCGTCACCCGGATCATTGGCGTCCGAGCGGACACGCATGATCTGGGCATCGATGTCGGCTGCGTTCACGTCCGACAGGCGCACGGCCTCCTCGGCCAGGATAGTGAGGCCCGCAGGCGTCACGTCAGCAAAGCCGCCACGCACGAAAACCGGCGTAATGCCTTGATCTTCATGGATGCGGACGACGCCGGGTTTCAGCACGGTCATGAACGGGGCGTGCTTCGGCAGGACGCCGAATTCGCCCTCGACGCCGGGCGCGTCGACCTGCTTCACGTCGCCGGAAAACAGCTCGCGCTCGGGCGAAACCAGCGAGAAGTGAAGCGTGTCAGCCATGACCAGTTCCTGGGAGAGTGTCCCTGTTACGCGGTCGGTCTATCAGCCCTGAAACCCGTGTAAAGGCGGCAGTTTGACTAAAAGCCTCGCAGCGTAACCACAGCAATTTCAGGGGGTTGGTTGAGACGTGCGGGGAGAACCGACGTGCCTACCCCGCCCGAAACATAGAGCCACCGCCCACGATCCTCGTAGAGACCGCAGGGCCAGCGCGCCGCCCCGGGCGAGACGTTTATCGGCCGGCCGATTAAAGGCAGATCCATCTGCCCGCAATGCGAATGCCCCGCCAGCGTCAGCGCCACCCGCTCGGGCGCGGTGGTAAACGCGTCCGGCCAGTGCGCCATGACGATCACAGGCTCGTCCGAGGTCAGGCCTTGCAGGGTTTCCAGGTAGGACGGCTGCGTCCGTTTCGACTCATAGTCCGCAAGGCCCCCGAGCCAGAACACGCCCTCGCTGCGCGGGATACGCACCCGCTGGTTCTCGAGCACCTGTACGCCAGCGGCGGCCAGTCCCTGCTCCACAGCGCCGGCGTCATACCACCAGTCATGATTGCCAAGCACGGCCCAGACGCCAAGTGGCGCCTTAAGTCTGCTGAACGCGATGAGCCCCTGATTGATCGCCGCGCGCTGGCCTTCGCTGCGTTCGTCCAAGGTCGCATGACCATCCACGAAATCGCCCAGCAGGACGACGATGTCCGGCTGTTCGGCCATCATGCGGTCGATGATGGCGTTGAGACGGCCGACGCCGACATGCGGCCCGTCCGTATGGGTGTCGGAGATCACGCCAATGCGCAGCGGGGGCCCGCTCCAGGCGCGGCTCGCCACCTCGACGCGACGTACCTCCAGCGTCTCCGGCTCCCACAGGAAGGCGCGAATGCCGAGCAGCCAGAAAACGCTGACCAGACCGATGGCGCTCCAGCCAATCCATCCCGGCCCGCGCCCGCGCTTCAGCCCACGCCACAGCCCGAACAGCAACAGCGCCGGCCATGCGACCGCGCCAACTCGCGCCAGCAGAAGGATGATGTCGCCCATTGATTCCAAGTCGATCATAAGTATCGGACGCGCCTACTGCGCCGCAAACACGGTGGCCGTGACCACGCTGAAGGTCGACCTGTTTCCCAGCGCGCCAGGCTCAGCGCCCGCCAACTGAACTGTCACGCGCTTGCCGCCGCTTGCACCAACCAGCGTCTGCGTGAAGCCGCCATTGGGAGAGGCCGGTCCTGCCAATGCCTCGAAGCCTGCGGACGACAACGCCTGCGCCACATTCAGGATCGTCGGCGTTGATGCAGGTCCGTACACGGCCGCAACACAGCGACCCGCAGTCTCGCGCACTGTTACCACGCCGCGCGCTTCGGCGACTTCCCAGACCGTCTCACCAGCGGCAGCGCCGGCCTGCCGCCGTGTCTCGGCATCCTGTGTCGGTTGCAGGCGCCCATCGCGCGCCGCCGCCACTGCACTCACCCCAGAGCCCGTCACCGCCTGCACACACCCATCGACGACCGCGCGCCGGAATGCCTGCCCGGCCGCCTCGGGCGACAGGTCTGACGACACCGCTTGGCGCTGGGCCATGGCAGGCGCCGACACGACGATCACGGCCGTTATCAGCAATCCAAGTCTCTGCATGGGTGTTCTCCGGACGAACCCGACCCTAGCGACTGCGGCAGCCAGACTCCAGCATCGCGGACAGATGAACCGGGATGCGGCGGACGCCGTATCAAGCCGATGGAAGCTGTCCTGAACCGCCGCACTGTCCTTGTCGCTCTCGCCGCGACGCCGGTTGCCTGCACGACATTGCAGCCATCCCCGCTTCCAGCCGCCGCGATTGGGCCAATGCTGCGGGGCGCCAACATCAAGGGCGACATCGCCATCCTGCGCCGGGCCTACGAACAGCTTCACCCCGGTCTCTATCGCTATTCCACACCCGCAGAGATGTCCGCCCGCTTCGACCAGCTTGAGCGCGCCTTCAGCGTCGACCAAACCCTGGGCCAGGCCTACCTCACCCTGTCGCGTTTCCTCGGCACGGTCCGCTGTGGCCACACCTATGCGAACTTCTTCAACCAGTCGGAGACCGTCGCCAGGACACTTTTCGAGAACCGCAACCGCCTGCCCTTCCATTTCCGCTGGCTGGGCAGCCAGATCGTTATAACCCGCAACCTCTCAGGCGAAGCGACCCTCGTCCCCGGAACGCAGATCCTCTCCATCGATGGCGTGGCCACCCGGGACATCCTCGCGGCGCTTCTTCCATACGCGCGTGCCGACGGCGGCAACGACGCGAAGCGCCGCGCGCTGCTCGAGGTGCAGGGCTACGATGGCATCGAGACATTCGATGTCTTCTATCCCTTGCTCTTCTCGACACACGCCGAAGGCTTCGCTCTCCGTGTCCGCACGCCGGATGGCATCGAGCGCTCTGTCATCGTGGCGTCGCACGGCCCCGAAGATCGCAAGCGCGCGATGAGCATCGAGACCGATCCAGATGCGGCCCAATGGACGTTCGCGATGCAAGGCGCCATCGGCGTGCTCACTACGCCAAACTGGGCCCTCTATGACAGCAAGTGGGACTGGCGCGGCTTTCTCGATGGAGCCATCGCTCAACTCGCCACCAACAAGGCAACCGGCCTCATCGTCGACCTGCGCGGAAATGAAGGCGGACTCGATTGCGGCCACGCGATCATGGCCCGCCTGATCGACGCCGACCTACCGCTCGGCGGTGACGAACGTCGCGTCCGCTATCGCGCCACACCGCCGGACCTCGATCCCTTCCTCAAGACCTGGGACAAGTCCTTCCGCAACTGGGGCGACGACGCTGTCGATCTCGGCACGGGGTTGTACCGTCTCAAATCCGATGGCGGCGAAATCGAAGTGATCACGCCGAAAGGCCCGCGCTTCACCGGCAAGGTCGTGGTGCTGACGGATGCCCAGAACAGCTCGGCCACCTTCCAGTTCGCCCAGCGTATCCAGACACTCGGCCTCGGCAAGCTGTGCGGCGGCGCGACCGGCGGCAACCAGCGTGGCATCAATGGCGGCGCTTTCTTCTTCCTCGAACTCCCCGGCTCAGGCCTCGAAGCCGACGTGCCGCTGATCGGCCGTTTCCCGCTCACGCCAAAGCCGGATGCCGGCCTCACGCCGGACATCGCCGTCGATGTGACGGCGCAGGACATCGTCGCGGGCCACGACCGTGTTATGGAAACAGCGCTCGCCGCCGCATCCTGAAACGAAAGCAGGCGCGGATCGCTCCGCGCCTGCTTCGAACTTTCAGACTGGCCGAAAAGATCAGGCTGCTTCCGCCGCCATTTTCTGGGCCTTGGCGATCACGTCCTCGATCTTGCCGCACATCAGGAACGCCTGCTCCGGAATGTCGTCGTGCTTGCCTTCGAGGATTTCCTTGAAGCCCTTCACAGTGTCAGCCACCGCGACGAACTGGCCTTCGAGGTTGGTGAACTGAGACGCAACGAAGAAGGGCTGGCTCAGGAAGCGCTCGATCTTGCGGGCGCGCGCCACGACCATTTTGTCTTCCTCGGACAGTTCGTCCATGCCGAGAATGGCGATGATGTCCTGCAGCGACTTGTACTTCTGCAGGATCTCCTGGACGCCGCGCGCGGTGTCATAGTGCTCCTGGCCGACCACGTTCGGGTCGAGGATGCGCGAGGACGAGTCGAGCGGGTCCACGGCCGGGTAGATGCCTTTTTCAGAGATCGCGCGGTTCAGCACGGTCTGCGCGTCCAGGTGCGCGAACGAGGCGGCCGGCGCCGGGTCGGTCAAGTCGTCGGCGGGCACGTAGATGGCCTGCACCGAGGTGATCGAACCCTTGGTGGTCGAGGTGATGCGTTCCTGCAGCGCGCCCATGTCGGTCGCGAGGGTCGGCTGGTAACCCACCGCCGAGGGAATACGGCCGAGCAGCGCCGACATTTCCGAACCCGCCTGCGTAAAGCGGAAGATGTTGTCGACGAAGAAGAGGATGTCCTTGCCCTGGTCGCGGAAGTTTTCAGCGATTGTGAGACCCGTCAGAGCGACGCGGGCGCGCGCACCCGGCGGCTCGTTCATCTGGCCGAACACGAGCGAGCAGCGCGAGGAACCGCCACCGCCAGCCTGGTTCACGCCCGACTCCACCATCTCGTGGTAGAGGTCGTTGCCTTCGCGCGTACGTTCGCCGACGCCGGCGAACACGGAGTAGCCGCCGTATGCCTTCGCGATGTTGTTGATCAGTTCCTGAATGAGAACGGTCTTGCCGACGCCTGCGCCGCCGAACAGGCCGATCTTGCCGCCCTTGGCGTACGGGCACAGCAGGTCGACGACCTTGATGCCCGTCGGGAGGATTTCCGGCACCGGCTTCTGGTCGACGAAGGCCGGGGCGGGCTGGTGGATGCCGCGCAGGACCGAACGGTCAACCGGACCGGCTTCGTCAATCGGCTCGCCGATGACGTTGAGAATGCGGCCCAGCGTGGCTTCGCCAACCGGCACCGAAATGGTGTTGCCCGTATCCGAGACTTCGTGACCACGGGTCAGGCCCTCGGTCGAGTCCATCGCGATGGTGCGAACCGTGTTCTCGCCAAGGTGCTGCGCCACTTCCAGAACAAGGCGCGAGCCGTTGTTCGTGGTTTCAAGCGCGTTCAGGATCGCCGGCAAGTGGCCGTCGAACTCAACGTCGACGACGGCGCCGATGACCTGGCTTACGCGACCCTTCACGTTGGTGGCTGTCTTGGCGTTCATGTCTGGCCTCTGGTCTGTCGTATGTCGTTAGAGCGCTTCGGCGCCCGAAATGATCTCGATGAGTTCTTTGGTGATCTGAGCCTGGCGAGCACGGTTGTAGCGCAGCTGCAGCGACTTGATCATGTCGCCGGCGTTGCGCGTCGCGTTGTCCATCGCGGTCATCTGCGATCCCTGGAAGCCAGCTTCGGTTTCCAGCAGCGCAGACAGGATCTGCGTCGACAGGTAACGCGGCAGCAGCGCTTCGAGGATCGCCTCTTCGCTCGGCTCGTAGATGTAGCGAGCGCCTTGCAGGTCGACGACAGGCGCATCCGCTGGCGGCCTGGCCGGGATCAGCTGCATCGCGGTCGGAATCTGAGTCAGCAGGTTCTTGAAGCGCGCAAATACCAGTGTCGCCACGTCGAACTCGGCCGCGTCGAAGCGATCCGTGATTTCGCGTGCGATGCGGGCGGCGCCCTCCGCCGTGACCGAGCGTTCGGCCTTGCGGTCGATATGGCCGATGATCATCGGGCCATACTGACGCTTCAGCGCGTCCGAGCCCTTCTTGCCGATCGTCAGGATCTTCACGGTCTTGCCGGCATCGCGCAGGCGTTTGATCTCGGTACGCGCCAACTTGACGATGTTGGTGTTGAAGCCGCCCGCGAGTCCGCGTTCCGACGTCATCACCACAAGCAAGTGAACGTCGTCATGGCCCGTGCCGGCGATCAGCTTCGGCCCGCCGCCCGCCGCCGCGCCGGAAGCGAGGTTGGCGATTACGGCGGCCATGCGCGTCGCGTATGGACGCGCCGATTGCGCAGCCTCCTGGGCGCGCTTCAGCTTGGCGGTGGCCACCATCTGCAGCGCCTTGGTGATCTTCTGCGTGGACTTCACGCTGACGATCCGGAGGCGGAATTCCTTCAAGCTGGGCATGGGCTATGCCTTGTCCTCAGACTTTCGGGGTTACGCGAACGACTTGGTGAAGGCTTCGAGCGTCGCCTTGATCGCATCTTCGATCTTGCCGCCGTCCTTGCCGTTCTTGGAGATGTCTTTCAGGTCGCGGATGTCGGTCAGCAGGGCCTGCTTGTCGGCGCGGATGTGGCGCAGCAGTTCCGCTTCAAAGCGCACGACCGAGTCCGTCGGCACCTTGTCGAGGTAGCCGCGCGTGCCGGCGTAGATCACGATGACCTGCTCTTCCATCTGGAGCGGCGAGTATTGCGGCTGCTTCAGGAGTTGCGTCAGGCGCGCGCCGCGGTTGAGCTGGCGCTGCGTGGTGGCGTCGAGGTCCGAACCGAACTTCGCGAAGGCGGCCATCTCCCGATACTGCGAGAGTTCCGATTTCATCGTGCCGGCGACCTGCTTGGTCGATTTCACCTGGGCCGAACCGCCCACGCGCGACACCGACAGGCCGACGTTCACGGCCGGACGGATGCCCGAGTTGAAAAGGTCGGTCTCGAGGAAGATCTGGCCGTCCGTGATCGAGATCACGTTGGTCGGGATGTAGGCCGAGACGTCGTTGGCCTGCGTCTCGATGATCGGCAGCGCCGTCAGCGAACCCGAACCATGGTCCTTGTTCATTTTCGCCGCACGCTCAAGCAGGCGCGAGTGGAGATAGAACACGTCGCCCGGATAGGCTTCACGGCCTGGCGGGCGGCGCAGCAGCAGAGACATCTGGCGGTAGGCGACGGCCTGCTTCGAGAGATCGTCATAGATGATCAGCGCGTGCATACCGTTGTCGCGGAACCATTCGCCCATCGTGCAGCCGGTGAACGGCGCGAGGTATTGCAGCGGGGCGGGCTCGGACGCCGTCGCGGCGACGACGATGGTGTACTCAAGCGCACCGCGCTCTTCGAGCGACTTCACGACCTGGGCGACGGTCGAACGCTTCTGACCGATGACGACGTAGATGCAGTAGAGCTTCTCGCTCTCGTTGCCGCGAGCGTTGATGGCTTTCTGGTTGAGGATGGTGTCGATCGCGACGGCGGTCTTGCCGGTCTGGCGGTCGCCAATGATCAGCTCGCGCTGGCCACGGCCGATCGGAACCAGCGTGTCGATGGCCTTGATGCCGGTCGACATCGGCTCGTGCACGGATTGGCGCGGCAGGATACCCGGGGCTTTGACGTCGACGCGGCGACGTTCGGCCACGTTCACCAGCGGACCCTTGCCGTCGATCGGCTCACCAAGAGCGTCGACCACGCGGCCGAGCAGACCCTTGCCGACCGGGGCGGCCACGATCTCCTGCGTCCGGCGGACTTCGTCGCCCTCTTTGATGCCGCGGTCGTCGCCGAAGATAACGATACCGACGTTGTCACGCTCGAGGTTCAGGGCCATGCCCTTGGTGCCCGAGTTGGTGAACAGCACCATCTCGCCGGCCTGGACGTTGTCGAGGCCGTGGACGCGGGCGATGCCGTCGCCGACCGACAGCACCTGGCCGACGTCGGAAACTTCGGCTTCAGCGCCAAAGTTGCTGATTTGCTTCTTGAGGATCTCGGAGATCTCGGCTGCGCGAATGTCCATGGGCTCAAGCCCCCTTCATGAGGTTCGTCAGGTTGTTCAGTTTGGTGCGGATCGAGGCGTCAATCAGCCGCGAGCCCATCTTGATCTGCAGCCCGCCCAAAAGCGCGGGATCGACTTCGACATCGACTGTCACGCTGCGGCCGAGCGCCTTCGAGACTGCGCTTTCGAGGTCGAGCGTCTGGTCCTTGGTGATTGCGGTGGCGACACGCGCCGTGATGCGGCTTGCGCCACGATGTTTTGCGGCCTTCTCGGCGAACGATTTCGCCATGCCCGGAATGTCGCCTGCGCGGCGGTTCAGGGCGACGACGCCGATGAAATTCTTGGCCAGTTGCGGCAGGCCCAGCCTGTCGCTGAGCTCAGCCAGCACCGCGGCTTTCTCTTCCGATTTGTGCAGCGGCGACTTCAGCGCAGCCGACAGGCCCTTGTCGCTATCGATCAGCTTGCCGAGTGCCGTGAGCCCGTTGTCCACCGCATCCACCTCGCCCGAGGTGATCGCCATGTCGAAAACGGCGGCGGCATAGCGCTGCGCGGCTTCGCTTACTGAGGTGGTGGTTGCACCGGCCAAATCGCTAGCCCCAAAATCCAGTTATGCGCCTCGAATCCTCCAAATGGACTCGAGACAAAACTGTTGTGAAATCAGTTACGTAGATGCGGGTGACCGCCGTATTGTCTATTGCGCGGGGTGACTAGCACGCTGCCATGGCGTGTGACAACTCAAGTAAAATGGCTTTTTGGCTAGCAAATGCGGGCGTTTCGTCGCGGCGAATGCGAGTCGCGCAAAGCGCCGAAAATCGGCCCATAGGTCCTTGCCGGCTGCGACCACGCCCGCCCAGAAAACTTGTGACTCGCTCGGCTGGGCCGGTTGACTTCCTGTCACATGCGTTCTCTTTTTGTTCTTCTTCACTTGTCCGAGAGGCACATGAAAAAGTACTTCGTCTATATACTGGCCTCCTGCCCCAACGGCGCGCTGGACTGGGACGTCACCAGCAATCTGGTCCACCGGACATGGCAGCACCGTGCCGGCCAGGCTCCCGGGGCAAACGGCGCCTCCATGCTAGTCTGGTTCGAGGAATACCCCGACATGCGCAGCACCCTGCGCCGCCTCCAGCAGATCTATCGCGCGACCCAGGACTGGAAAGTCCGCCTCATCGAGCAGGCCAATCCGCGCTGGGATGATCTCTACGATACGCTCCTTATGCCAGGCGCTCGCCACGCAGCGTAGCGCCATCCGGAATGACTGTTGAGGCTGGCTGACTTGAAGGTCACAACTGGCGTCCGTACCTCGGTGAGCACTCACCCCTGCCGGAGCCGTTTATGACCTCTCTCTTCCACCCCCTACCCCTCCCCCACGGCCCGGCGTGGAAGAACCGCTTCATGCTGGCGCCGCTCACCAACACGCAGAGCCATCCCGACGGCGTCCTCTCCGACGACGAGTTCAACTGGCTGGTCAAGCGCGCCGAAGGCGGCTTTGGTCTCACCATGACGTGCGCCGCCCACGTGCAGGCGGTTGGTCAGGGCTTCCCCGGCCAGCTGGGCGCCTTCGACGACAAACACATACCCGGCCTCACCCGTCTCGCTGCCGCCATCAAGGCCAACGGCTCGGTCTCGTCGCTGCAGATCCACCACGCCGGCAACCGCTCACCCAGGGAACTGGTCGACACGCCCGTATGCCCCTCGGACGATTCCAGGACCGGCGCACGCGCGCTCACGCTTCCCGAAGTCGAGCAGCTGCGCGATGCCTATATCGCCGCCGCCGTCCGCGCGGAAAAAGCCGGCTTCGATGGCGTCGAGATCCACGGCGCCCACGGCTACATCCTTGCTCAATTCCTCTCCGACGAGATCAACCACCGCGCCGACCAATACGGCGGCTCGCTTGAAAACCGCGCCCGCATCATCTTCGAGATCATCGACGGCATTCGCGAGCAGACCCGCTCCGACTTCCAGCTCGGCCTGCGCCTCTCGCCCGAACGCTTCGGCCTCAAGCTCGCAGAGATCCGCGACCTCGCCGCGCAGATCCTGGGCGACCAGAAGATCGACTTCCTCGACATGTCGCTCTGGGATGTCGCGAAGGAGCCAAATGAGGAAGAGTTCAAGGGCCGCACGCTGATGAGCGTCTTTACCGACCTGCCCCGCGGCAATGTCCGCCTCGGCGCCGCGGGCAAGGTGATGACCGGTCCGCAAGCGCAAGCCGTGCTCGACACCGGCTGCGACTTCGTTGTCGTCGGCCGCGCCGCAATCCTGCGCCACGACGTGGTGAACCGCATCAAGGCCGACGCCAGCTACGCCTCGCCCGCAACGCCCGTCACCGCGCAGCATCTGCGCGACGAAGGCCTCTCTCCCGCCTTCGTCCAGTACATGCGCCAGTGGCCCGGCTTCGTCGAAGCCGAAACGACCGCGGCCTGACCCAGAAACAAACCGGCCGGACTCAGCTGAGTCCGGCCGGCAGTTCTGCTCGTCAGTGCGTCAGCAATCAGGTGCGATCGCGACCACGGCCGGCCGAGGCGCCCATCTGCTTCATCGCTGCGCCAAGTTCCTGCATCGACAGCCCGCCATCCTTGTCCGCGTCGATCGCGGCGAAGTTGGCCTTGAACGCCTGGTGCAGCGGGGCGATGCCATCGCTGGTGACGTTCGCAG
This sequence comes from Hyphomonadaceae bacterium, assembly GCA_040398425.1. Lineage (GTDB taxonomy): Bacteria > Pseudomonadota > Alphaproteobacteria > Caulobacterales > Hyphomonadaceae > UBA7672. Next base: position 80,552 of record JBBATZ010000007.1, on the reverse strand, counting down.
CGCCTTCCTCGGACTCGGTCCGCAACTCGGACACCTGCAGTTTGCCGTCGCGATTGTCGTCCGCCATGGTCAGCAGCTGGGTCTGCCGCAGGGCAGCCTGCAGGTCATCGCGCGGCTTGGCGGCGGTCTCGTCTTTCCACCGAAACTGAACAGCCGTGAACAGCATCTCCTGGAAGGATTGGTCGCCCCAGAAGATCTTCTTCGCCGGATTCGTCAGCGCCTTGGTCGTGCCGCCCTGGAGCGCCTTGTTGTTCGCCGAGTTGTCGTACCAGTAGTCGGCGACAAGCTTCGTGCCGGCGGGAATTTCGATCAGATCCTTGAAGATGTAATCGCGCTGCCAGTTGAAGTCGTAGTGCGGCATGTTGAGGAGGATTTCCTCCTTGCCGTCCGGATAGACCGCCGTGAGCTTCGAGGCATAGCCACGATAGTGAGCGTGCACCTGGGCAGCATAGATCTGCGCGTCGGCCGGGAACAGAACATAGGCCGTCTCGTGGTGGCGCGCCGTGTTCGCCGCGATCTCGATCGAGGGGTCAGCGATGACCACCTGGCGCTTCATCATCTCGGGCGCTTCGTCCTGGAAATAGAACGCGATCTTCGAGTTGTCCGTGAAGGCTTTGCCGATCGGCGTGTAGTGCATCTGGAACGAGATCGCGCCGCCCGGCGGCACCCATGTCGCCCAGTTGGCCGGCGCCACGTTCGATTCGTTGCCGACGGCATAGCCGCCCATCGAGATTTCCCAGTCAAAGCCGCGGCCATTCGCCGGCATCTTCGGCAGCCAGCCAGCCAGGATGTGGTGCACGCCCTGACGATTGCCCGGCTTGAACGTCGTCGCCTTCAGCCACTTGCCCTTGGTCAGCGGGCTCTGCACCGCCGGGATCTGGTAATCGACCACGCCCGCGGCTGGCACATCATAGGTCGGGATATCGACGACCAGATCAGGCTCGCCCAGCGGCCAGTCAGGACGCCCTGCAGCGCCCCTCACCAGCGGATCTTCGCCGCCTTCGGCGATGTCGCTTGCCGCGCCCGCGTCGATCCAGTGGACCAGCGTCTTGGTTTCTTCGGCGGACAGGTTCTCGTTCTTCGCGAAGGCGCGATAGTGATTGTCGGCGTCGAAGGGAGGCATGCGGTCGCGACGGATGGCCTCGCGGATCATCGGCGCGAAGGTCTTGACCTGCTGGTAGCTCGTCATGTGCCACGGCGCGATGCCGTTCGGCTGGTGGCAATCGACGCACTTGCTCATCAGGATCGGCACGACGTCCTTGGAATAGGAGATCTTCGCGAACTCGGCTTCCTTGCCGCGATCGGCAAACACAAGCTTCGTGCCCTTGATGCCCGTCACTTCGGCCGTTGCGGGCGCCTTGCCGGCGACGACATCCGTCAGCGCCGTTTCGATCGTGTCAGCCGGACCGTGATAGACGATCTCGAAGTTCTTCTTCGGATCAACGATCACCGCCTCGCCTGCATAGGTAAAGCCCAGCGAGTTGCCGATCAGCTGGTACTCGTCATCGAGGATAGGAATGGTGAGGCCGCTGGCCTTCGCTTCTTCAGCGATCGACTGGCGCGTATCGGCGTCAGACGAGTTGATCAGCTGGAACACGACGTTGGGGTTTTTCGCGGCGAGGTCCTGGATCGCCTTCGCCGCCTTCAGGGAGCCTGCATCGCCATTGACGTGCGACACGAGAACCACCGCCGGGGTGATCGTGTCGTACTTCAGGATGTGACCCATGCCGGTCTGGTCGACCAGCATGTAATCGTCGACTTTGGAGCCGACGAGTTTCGCTGCCGGAGCTTCGCTCGAGCACGCGGCGAGGATGATGGCGGATGTGCTGGCGAGAAGTGCAAGCGCTCCGAGCTTCTTGTTATATGTCATTGCAGAGGAAACTCCCTGGTACCCCGATTCCGGCGGAACCTAACCTTGATTGACACTGTCAACAATTAGATGCCCCTGCGTCATGCAGGATTAATTTGCACTCAAGGTGAGAGCGTTTAGGTGCGCCTGCAACAAGTCTCGGCCCGCCGCCAACGCCCCTTGGTTCGCCATAGTGCCAAGGCGAGTTGTACGGGCAGATTGAGGGACGGTCGCAATGAAAGCGTTCGGCAGAATTGCGCTTTATGGACTTGGTGGCCTGTTCGTCTTCTTCCTTGGCATCGCGCTCTACAACGCGTCCTGGTTCGAGGCGCCGCATGGCGACGGCCACATCAAGCTGCTGGCGCACCGTGGCGTCCACCAGACCTTCTCTCATGCCGGCCTCCAGAACGACACCTGCACCGCCGAGCGCATCACCCCGCCCAGGCATGACTTCATCGAGAACACCCTGCCCGCGATGGAGGCAGCCTTTGCTGCCGGCGCCGAAGTCGTCGAGCTCGACGTGCATCTCACACCGGAGAAGACGTTCGCCGTGATGCATGACTGGACGGTCGATTGCCGCACCGAAGGCACGGGCGTCACAGAAGAGCTCGGCATCGCCGACCTGAAGACGCTCGACCTCGGCTACGGCTACACAGCCGACAATGGCAAGACATTCCCCCTGCGCGGCAGGGGCGTTGGTCTGCTGCCGACGCTGGAGGAAGTGCTGACGCGCTTTCCCGACAAGCACTTCCTCATCAACTTCAAGAGCCGCCGCGCCGAAGAAGGCGAAGCACTCGCGAAGCTGATCAAGGCGCACCCGGAATGGCGCAATGCGATCTGGGGCAGCTATGGCGGCGGCGAACCCACCGACAAAAGCCTGGAACTGATCGACGGCCTGAAGGGCTACACAAACAGATCGATGATGAGATGCGTCATGGACTACGAGCTCACGGGCTGGACGGGCATCGTACCCGACTCATGCCGCAACACGATCGTCGTCGTGCCATCCAACTACGCCTGGGGCGTCTGGGGCTGGCCGCACAAGTTCACGCGCCGCATGGCACAAGCTGGCTCGACCGTGATCCTGCTCGGCCCTCTCGACCTCAAGGACGTCGGCTCGACCGGTATCGACAGCCTCGATGACATCAAACTGGTCCCCGCAGGCTTCGCCGGCTACGTCTGGACCAACCGCATCGAACTGATCGCGCCGGAGCTGCGCAGGCTGAGCCGCTAGAGCCGGATCGCTTGAGGTGAAACGTCCTCGGTGTTCCACCGAAGGCGTGAACCCGACTCTCAAAAAGGACTCTTGAGCGCTGCTTTGAGCGTCGATTTATCCAACGGGACTGATCGCGCTCAAACGAGTTGCACTCCGTTTTGCTGGAAGGCGCGCCGTGCAAATTCGGCGGACAGCCGACAATCTTCTCCAGCAGTTTCAGGCGGCTACGCCAAAAAACTGCACTATCGAAAGCCGCCTGGACAAAAACCCGCGCCGTGCCGTCCTGCCCCCATTCCGGCGGCCATGTATGCGAGCCCATGACTCGAACACGAACGCGCGCATACGGAGTGATGAACCCATCAAGTCGCCAGCCCTTGCTTGCGACCATGCTGCGCGCGGTCTGCTGGCTCGTGTCCCACGCCGTCTCGATGCTCGCGACGATCTTCTGCCGCACCACCCGTGATTGGCACACGGGTCGCGCGGACGAAGATCACCTCCCGGCATCGAACGACCTTCAAAGCAAGGAAACATGTCAGGCCGAACCAACCGGCCTCATCTCTGGAAGCGCTCCCTCTCGGGCGCGTTCCCCGCGAAGGCGGGGATCCAGACTCCGCACAGCGTGCGGACATGCAACCCGAGCGCGCTCCGCCCACTGACTGGACCCCCGCCTTCGCGGGGGACACGGCTTGCGATACACGCGCTCGCTCTCTACCCGCTCATCCCGACGAAAGTCTGGATCCAGGGCAGAACGCGCAGCTTGTCCCGCCTTGCAGCTTCATTCCCGCACACGCGGCACAACCGTTCCTGGATTCCGACCTTCGTCGGAATGAGCCGTTCATGTAGCACAAGATCAGCCTGATCGAATTCGGGCCCGTATCCCGAACTCTCCCCCGGCCCTCCGCCGCAGGGATCTCATGCGCACGTCCTCACCCTGCTGGACGTACGTCCAGCGTCGTCTGCGGCGCAGCGCATCCTTTCAACGTCTCCGCGCCGAGCTGAACACGGGCCTCCAGCGGATACACCCAGTCGCTCATCCCGTCGGAGCATTTCGCAGGCTTCAACTGGATCGTCAGCGCAAGGCCCTGCGGGTCGCGCGCCGCAATCACAGCCATCTCCCCCTCGATCCGAACTCCTGGATTCGGCGCGCGGAAGTCAGGTCGGTCGACGCCAGTGAACACCAGCTCTGTTGGCGAAATCTCGACGCCCCAGAACGGCTCCGTCCCCAACACCCGCATCGGCCTTGAGAGATCAACCCCGCCCAGCGACGGCGCCGCTGGCTGGCAAGCCGAAACCATCAAACACAAAGTAACAATCGCGACCCGCATCTCACGCATCCTTCGCGAGATAACCCTCGAGCGTCGCATCCACCGCAGGCCGCCCGATGCGTTTGATCTCCCAGCGCAACTCGACGCCCGACTTGGCTTTTACGGCTGCGCGCACATCCTCGCCCAACCCTTCAATATCGGCCGCCGTCGCATCGCCGACATTCAGCAGAAAATTGCAATGCAGCTCGCTCACCTGCGCCCCGCCCCGCCGCGCCCCGCGCATGCCAGCGTCATCAACCAGCTTCCACGACGAACGCTGGTTCGACGTCCCCGGCGGATCCGGATTTGCAAATGTCGACCCGCCAGTCTTCTCGCGGATCGGCTGCGTGGTTTCGCGCCGCGCTTTCAAGGCATCGATGCTCTCAAGGATCGCGGCTGGCTCACCCGGCGCTCCCTCGAACAGTGCCTCGACGAAGATCAGGTCTTCGCTCGCTTCCGTATGGCGATAGCTGAAATGGAAATCCGCGTTCTTCAACGTCACGCGCTGGCCACGCCTGTTCAGTGCACAAGCTTCGACCAGCACATCCTTCGTCTCGCGCCCATAGCAACCCGCATTCATCCGCAGCGCGCCACCGATCGTTCCCGGCACACCCAAGAAGAACTCCATCCCCGCAATGCCCGCATTCGCCGCCGCCACCGAGACGCGCGAATCCAGCGCAGCAGCTCCAGCCGTGACGCGCATCCCTTCAGCCAGAACCTTCCCGAAGGCAGGACCCAACCGCACGACAACGCCTGCGATCCCGCCATCGCGCACGATCACGTTCGAGGCGGCGCCCAGCACGGTCACCGGAATGACAGGATCGAGCTGGCTTAGAAACTCTGCGAGGTCCGCCTCGTCCTTCGGCAGGAACAGCGCATCCGCCGGCCCGCCAACGCGGAACCAGGTGAAAGGCGCCAATGCCTCGTCCGCCAGCATCTTGCCGCGCACAGGTGGAAGTCTGTCGAGAAATACGCTCATGCCGCAGGCTTAGCGCGAGCAGCCGTCAGAGACTAGCGGCCAACGTCCGGCGCCAAGCCGCTACCTGCAGGCGTGATCGCCGCCCACATCGAGGTGGAAATGGTTCTTGTGCGCCTCGTTGTAGTCTGGCCCGAGCGTCACATCGAACAGGTCGCACGCGCGCTGGCGCACTTCACGGAGGAAATCGCCTTTGGCGTCCTTGCCGTAGAAGTCGTCGAGCACGCTGATCTCGCGGCCATCCGCCAGCACGAAGCTCGCGATATCAGCGGCCTTCGCGTAGGCGTGCTCAGAGAGCTTGTCCGTGTCGGCCACGTTGCGGCACTGGAAGGTGCCGAAGGCCTTGATCTCGCTGACGGGCGAGCCGAGATATTTCTCAGCAGCCGGGATCACGATGTGGCGTTCCCACATGTGCAGACGCGCCGCGAGGTCGCACGTCATCGGGAGGTTCCTGGGCGCACCGAGATTCGGCGTAAGGTCCGCCAGCGACGCCTTCACTTCGATCGCATCCTGATAGCCGCACTGGCCTTCCTGGACATTGGCAACCTGCTTGAACACGACGCCAGCGGCATTGAGCGCCGCTTCGCACGTCGCCAGATCATTTCGCACGGCGTCGACGACACGCGCGTCGCCCATCGCGCTGAACAGGGTGAGATCAACGGCAGTCGATTTCGGCGCAGCCGGCGTCTGGGCCGGACGTGCAAAGTGCGCGACCTTCTGGGTCGCATCCGCGGTGCGGAAATTGGCGACGAACAGGCCGCCGCCGAGCGCAAGACCAAGCGCGGCCACAGCGGTGATATAGGAATGATGCTTCTTCATGCGTCCATATCTGCAAACGTGGCGCCCCGCGCCCTCAGTCCTTCCAGAAACGCTCGCAAGGTTACCGGAGGCCTAACCACGGCGCGACGCGCTGTCCCGTCTCCGATCGACCGCGACGCCGTGTTAACCAAGACCCTTTCGTGCTGGCGTGAGGAAACGTCAACCCCGACCCGGCGTCATTAACAGTCGCGGCCTTGCGGTCGCGACGGTGACGTCACAGCTTCTTCAGGTCATCGGCGAGTGAGTTCGCGTATGAGGTGATATCGCCCGCTCCGAGACAGACGACGATTTCATCGCCCGTTTTCACGCTGCTGCGGATTTCTGCGGCGAGGCTCGGCAGGCCATCGATTGCGCGCGCGGAACGATGCCCGTGATTGATCAGGCCCTTCACGAGGCTCTCATGGCTAACGCCGTCGATCGGCTGCTCGCCCGCCGCATAAACCGGAGCGATCAGCACTTCGTCTGCATCGTTGAAGCAGGTCGAGAACTGTTCGAACAGGTCGCGCAGGCGCGTATAGCGGTGCGGCTGGATAACAGCGATCACGCGCTTGTCGCGCCCTTGCACATCGCGCGCGGCGCGCAGCACGGCGGCGATTTCCACCGGGTGATGTCCGTAGTCGTCGATGATGCGCACGCCATTCCATTCGCCCACCGACGTGAAGCGCCGCTTCACGCCGCCGAATTTCTGCAACGCAGCGCGTATCTGGTCTTCGGATCCGCCGAGCTCGCGCGCAACCGCAATCGCCGCCAGCGAGTTCTGCACATTGTGCCGTCCAGACATGGGCAACTTCAGACCGACCCAGCGTGTCTGCTCGACTTCGCCGCGCGAACGGAGCACCAGATCGAAGGTCGCCCCTTCAGCCTCTGAGCGTACATTCACCGCCCACAGGTCCGACTGCGGATTGAAGCCGTAAGTGATGCGACGACGATCCGGAATGCGCGAGGCGAGCGCCTGCACTTCAGGATGGTCAGCGCACAGCACCGCGAAGCCATAGAACGGCAGGTTCTCGACGAACGTATCGAAGCTCTTACGCAACTGTTCCATGGAGCCGTAGTGATCCATGTGCTCGGGATCAATGTTGGTGACGATGCAGACCGTCGGGCGCAGCTTGGTGAAGGTTCCATCGCTTTCGTCGGCCTCCACCACCATCCACTCGCCCTGCCCCAGCTTAGCGTTGGAGGCATAGGCATTGATGACGCCGCCATTGATGACCGTCGGGTCGAGACCCACGCCATCCAGCAGCGCCGCCACCATGGATGTCGTCGTCGTCTTGCCATGCGTGCCCGCGATCGCGACCGTCCACTTGAGGCGGATCAGTTCGGCGAGCATGTCCGCGCGCCGGACAACCGGAATGGCCTTCAGGCGCGCCGCATCGACTTCCGGGTTGCCGCTTTTGATGGCCGTCGAGATCACCAGCGCGCCGACGCCCTCTATGTTCTCGGCCTTGTGCCCGATCATGATGGTGGCGCCGCGCTTGGCCAGCCGCTCCGTATTGGCGCTTGCCTTCATGTCGGAACCCGACACCTGATAGCCGAGGTTCAGCATCACCTCGGCAATGCCGGACATGCCGATACCGCCGATGCCCACGAAGTGAACCGGACCGACGTCGAAAGGGATTGTGCTGCGCATGCGGTGAGTGAACGCGGGCCGGCCGTCGCGTCAAGCCCTACACGTTCTGGTGCGGCTCCCTAGGGGAAGACTTTCAGCGAGTGCGGCTTTGCTCCTAGATTGCCCAGAGTCTCGTTGAACGCGCGCCGATCAGGGGAGGACGTCATGCATCCACAGAGAAAGCTTGCGACGTTTGCCTTGAGCGCCGTGCTTGTCCTGGCGCTCAGTTCCTGTGCGACCGAACCTGCCCCGACCGCGCTCTCACCGGCCGAACGCCTTGCGGGCCTGAGACCCGTTTCATCCGCGATGCTGGAGAAGCCGGCCCCCGGCGACTGGCTGCAATGGGGCCGGGCCTATGATGGCCAGAATTTCAGCCCGCTCAGACGTATCGACCGCGCCAATGTGAAAGACCTGGTGCCGGCCTGGCGCGCGCCGCTGGAACCCGGTCTCAGCATGCCAAGCCCGCTCGTCCACGACGGGGTGATGTTCCTCCACACGGCGCCCGACGTCGTGCTGGCGCTCGATGCAACGACCGGACAGCAGCTGTGGCGCCACGCCTACAAGCCGGCCAATGGCTCGTCGATGAAGATGGGGCTCGGCCTTGGCGGCGGGCGCGTCTTCGCGCCGACCTCGGACCTGCACGTGATCGCGCTCGATGCGCACACGGGCGAGCAGGCCTGGGACCACAAGATCGAACTCAGCCAGCCCGCCACCAACCGTTCGGTGTTCAATTTGCGCAGCGCGCCGCTGGTCGTCGGCAATAAGGTGATCCAGGGCGTCACCGCCAGCGCCGGTCCCGGTGGCGGCTTCATCGTCGCGCTCGACAGCGAGACGGGCAAGGAGTTGTGGCGTTTCCACACCCTCGCCCGACCGGGCGAGCGTGGCGGAAACACCTGGAACGACATAGCGCTCGACAAGCGCACCGGCGGCTCGGTCTGGCACCAGGGAACATACGACCCCGAGCTCAATCTGATCTATTACGGCGCCGGGGCGACCTACGACACAGCCCAGCTTCGTAACCCCGTGTCGCTTCTCGGCGTCACCAATGATGCGCTCTTCACCAACGCCACTATCGCGCTGGATGCCGACACCGGAAAGTTGAAGTGGTATTATCAGCACCTGTCCAACGATCAGTGGGACCTCGACTGGGCGTTCGAGCGGACGCTGGCGACGGTCAGGGTGGGCGGGCGCGCGCGCAAGGTCGTCATGAATGTCGGCAAGATGGGCATACTCGAGGCCCTCGATCCCGCGACAGGCGCCTACCTGTTCTCGATCGATGCCGGCACGCAGAACATCATCACAGCCATCGATCCAAAGACCGGCCAGAAGACGATCGATCCGCAGCGCCTTCCCGATCCATCACGCTCGACGGTTTATTGCCCAGGCCCGTCGGGCTCGCGCGCCTGGCCGACGACATCCTTCAGCCAGTCGACGGGTCAGCTCTACCTGCCGCTGACAGAGTGGTGCGCGAAGATGGGAACGGAGGGCTCGCCACTACTGAGCGCTGCGGGCGCCAAGATCTCCGATGCAGATCATCCGGATGCTGTTGCAGACGGAAAGATGGGACACCTGCAGGCCATGGACGTCAGCGGCGGCAAGCTCGCCTGGCGCCACGACCTCAATGCGCCGATCTCCACGTCGGCGCTGTCCACCGCCGGCGGCGTCGTGTTCGTCGGTGATCTCGATCCTGCCCTGAAGGCGTTCGACGACCGCGATGGCAAGCTCCTGTGGAGCGCTCCGCTCGACGCCGATCCCAGCTCGATCGTAATCACCTACAGCGTTGGCCAGACCCAGTACGTTGCGGTCGTCACGGGCATGAGCAATTTCCACATCGGCGCCATGCGTCCGCGCTATCAGAAATTCCGCGCCGCCAACGGCCTCCCGGCCCTCACCCCACCCACCGGTGCGCCTTCCATTCAGGTGTTCGCGCTGAGCAAGTAAGGCGGCGCTATCGCGCCTTCACACCCGCCGCCTGCTCCGCAAGGTCCGCCAGTTCCTTCGCCGCGTTCGGCCGGCCGAGCTGCCACGCCGCTTTGGCGCGCGCTTTCAGCACGCCCGCATTTGCGATCCGTTCCAGCAGCAGGGGCGCGAACGTCTCGACGTTGAACTTAGGCTCGGGAACGACGTCGGCGGCCGCGCCCATCACCATGCCCTCGGCGTTCGCCGTCTGGTGGTCGTCCATCGCGATGCCGAGCGGAATCAGGATCGACGGCCGCCCGGCAATCGCCAGCTCAGTCACGGTCGAGGCGCCGGCGCGCGCGATCACCAGATGCGCCGCTGCCAGCCTGTCCTGCATATCGGAGAAGAAAGCCTCCACAGTCGCCTTCACGCCTGCAGTCTTGTAGGCGGCGCGCACGTACTCCAGCTGTTCCTCGCGCGCCTGCTGCACAATGTCGAGCCTCGCCTTCTGCTCATCCGGCAAGGAGATGATCGCCTGAGGGATCACCTCACCGAACAGCCGCGCGCCCTGGCTGCCGCCGGTGATCAGGATACTCAGGGGGCCAGCATCGTCGAGTTCGGGATAGGGCCGCTCGCGCACAGCCTTGATCGCGTTGCGCACAGGATTACCGACGACTCGCTTCACACCCTCGGCGCCAGGCGGCAGGCGATCAAGCCGATCAAATCCGCAGGCGACAAACTTCGCGGAGGTTGCGAACAGCCGGTTCACGCGACCCAGTACGGAATTCTGTTCGTGGATAACGATCGGCACGCCCATCGCGCGCGCCGCCGACAGCGAGGGATAGGACGGATAGCCGCCAAAGCCCGCGACGACCTTCGGCTTCGTCTTCTCGAAATTCCTCCGCGCATCCGCCGTACCAGCGCGCAGCTTCAGCGCCGACGCGATCAGCTTGTGCGGCAGCTTCGAGCCAAACGTCGCCGCCTCGACTTCCAGTCGCCAGTCAGCCGGAAAACTGGTCGCGTATTTCTTGCCGCGCTCGTCCGTTACCAGCGCCACCTGCCAGCCGCGCGCATGCATCTCGTCGGCGAAGGCCTGCGCGGGAAACATATGTCCGCCCGTGCCGCCGGCGGCGACAACAACGAGCGGTTTAGCAGCGTCAGTCATAAATGCCTCAGATGCGAAAGCGACGATTCCGGCTGTTTGCGCGTCAGCGCCAGCGCCAGTCCAAGTGTCAGGGCGCTGCCCAGCAACGACGATCCGCCGGAGGAAACAAGCGGCAATGTCATGCCCTTTGGCGGAATGAGTGACAGGTTCACCGACATGTTCACCGCCGCCTGTAACCCGAAGATTGCATAGAGCCCAACGCCGGCCGCACGCTGATAGACGTCAACCTGCTTCGAGGCTTCCATGATGCCCTTGATGGCGATCACCGCGAAAAACACCGTCAATGCAACGAGCAGCAGCAGGCCGAACTCCTCGCCCGCCACCGCATAGACGAAATCCGTGTGCGCATCCGGCAGCGTCCGCTTGACCGTGCCCTCGCCCGGCCCCACGCCGAAGAACCCGCCGCGCTCGATCGCCTGGCGCGCCTTGTCGATCTGGTAGGTGTCGTAATCGGTGGGGTTGAGGAACGAGTTCACCCTGAAGCGCACATGCGGAATGATGTTGTAGAGAAGTACCGGCAGCACCGCGCCGAGCACCGAGAACACCCCGACCCACACCCACGGCAGGCCCGCGATGAAGAAGACGATCACAAAGGCCGCCGTCACCAGTACTGACTGTCCCACGTCCGGCTGCAGCAGCAGAAGTCCGACTGTCACCGCGTAGAACGCAAACGCGATCGGCGCCCAAGGGCCGGCCGGAAACTTTTCCCTCTGAGCCAGAAGCCAAGCGGTGAGCACGACCAGCGCCGGCTTGATGATCTCCGATGGCTGGAACGTCGTGCCCCAGATTCGGATCCACCGCGTGGCGCCCTTGGCCTCGTGCCCGAACATCAACAGGCCCGCCATCAGGAAGAAGCAGACCACGAAGAGCACCAGGCAGACCCGCCGCGCCCAGACCGGATCGAGCAGTGAAGAGGCGACCAGCACGAGCGCTGCGCCGATGACGAACACGCCCTGCCTGTAAACGAAGTAAAACGGATCATCGAGCTTGAGCTTGGCCGCCGCCGCTGGTCCCGCCGCGAGCGACAGCACCATGCCAGCGCCAAGCAGCATGAAAGCTACCGCGATCAGTCCCTTGTCGACCGTGCGCCACCATTCTGCCAGTGGAGATTTGTCGGACCGGCGGAAGATCTGCATCCGCGCCTCACGCGGTCTCGGTCGAAGAGCGGCGCTTGACGAGGTTCGCGGCCTCCTGGCGGAAGGCGAGACCGCGCTGTTCGAAATCGCGGTACTGGTCGAAGCTCGCGCACGCCGGCGAGAACAGTACGACGGCGCCCTCGACGCCCGAAGCGCGCGCATCCTCGAAAGCCTGCAACACCGCGACGTCCATCGTGCGGCACTTCGAATGCTCGAGCTTGCCGGTCAGGACGCGCGCGAACGCCTCGGTGCTTTCGCCGATGAGATAGGCTTTGCGCACCATGCCGAACAGCGGCGCGAGATCGTCGATCCCCTCTTCCTTCGGACGGCCGCCGACAATCCACCATGCATTCGGGAAGGCGCGGATCGCCTGTTCCGCGGCCTGCGCGTTGGTCGCCTTGCTGTCGTTGATGAAGCGCACGCCATCAATGGCGCCGATATTCTCCAGTCGGTGCGGCAGGCCAGGGAAGGTCTCGATTGCCGCCAGAATGTCCGACGAGTCGAGCCCCAGTGCATGGCACGCGGCATAGGCAGCGGCGATATTCTGGTGGTTGTGACGCCCCGGCAGCGCCTTGGCGTTGCGGATGTCGACCGAGTGCTCCGCACGACCTGCGATCGAATCCTGCAGCATGCCTTCCAGCACGGCGACGCCGCGGCCAAGGCCATACTCCGCAGAGATCGGGATCACGCGGCGCAGGCCCTCGCTTGTCAGCTGCGTCGACATCACGCCCGAGCGGATGTCGTCGACGCCGATGATCGCATAATCGTCTGGCCCCTGGTTGCGGAAGATGCGGCGCTTGGCGCCGACATATCCGTCCATGCCCCCATGACGCGACAGGTGATCGGGTGAGATGTTCAGCATCACCGCCACGTCGCAGCGCAGGCTCTCGGCCAGATCCAGCTGATAGCTCGACAGCTCCAGCACATAGATCGCCTCGGAGTGCAGCTTTTCGAGATCGAGTACGCCGACGCCGATGTTGCCGCCAACCCGCACATCCTTGCCGCACACCTTCAGGATGTGGCCGATCAGGGCCGTCGTGGTCGATTTCCCGTTGGTGCCCGTGATGCCAACGATACGCGGACGGTCCACCGACTTGAACTCGTTCAGCGCGCGCGCGAACAGCTCCATGTCGCCGATGACCGGCACGCCCACCATCTGCGCCATGCGCACGAAGCGGTGCGGTTCCGGGAAGCGGAACGGAATACCAGGCGACAGAACGAGGGCTGCAAACGTCTGCCAATCGCGCCGGTTGAGATCGACCAGCGGCACGCCGGCGTCTTCGGCGGCCTTGCGCGCACTTTCATTGTCGTCCCACGCGCAAACGCGCGCTCCGCCGGCCATGAGGGCCTTGCACGTCGCGATGCCGCTTCGGCCCAGGCCGAAGACTGCGACGTCCTTTCCCTCGAATGAGCGAACCGGAATCACCTGTGTCTCACCTCAGACGCAGGGTGGCGAGGCCAAGCAGGGCCAGGAGGAAAGCAACAATCCAGAAACGGATCACCACGGTCGGCTCGGACCAGCCGAGCTTCTCGAAGTGGTGGTGGATCGGCGCCATCTTGAAGAAGCGTTTGCCGGTCGCCTTGAAGTAGAGGACCTGGATGATCACCGACAGGGCCTCGAACAGGAACAGCCCGCCGACAATCGCCAGCACCACTTCGTGTTTCGCGCACACCGCCATCGCGCCAAGGCATCCGCCCAGCGCGAGCGAACCGGTATCGCCCATGAAGATCTTGGCGGGTGGTGTGTTGTACCAGAGGAAGCCGAGCCCCCCGCCCATCAACGACCCCATGACGACCGCCAGCTCCGCCGTGCCCGGCGTCGGCGTCAGCAGCAGGTAATCGGCAAAGCGCGGCGTGCCGGTCGCATAGGCGATGAAGCCGAACGTCGCGCCCGCGATCATCACAGGTCCGATGGCCAGCCCGTCGAGCCCGTCCGTGAAGTTCACCGCGTTGCCTGCGCCGACGATCACGAAAGCCCCAAAGGCGATGAAGCCATAGATCGTCAGGTCGAACATGAAGTCCTTGAGGAAGGGCAACGCGAGACCGGTCGCATACCCCGGCAGCGGCGCATCCTTCAGCACGCCCGCCACTATAGCCTGCGCCGTCGTGTCCTGCGCGTAGGTTGATGCCCAGAACACGGCGACGCCAGCAATCGCGAACTCCATCAGCAGCCGAATTCTGCCCGAAAGGCCCGCCGTGCCCTTCTTGGTCACCTTCTGATAGTCGTCGATGAACCCGACGGCGCAGAAGCCGATCGTCACGAACAGCACGATCCAGATGTATTGGTTGGTCAGGTCCCCCCACAGCAGCGTGCCGGACAGGATGCCGAACAGGATGAGAAAGCCGCCCATGGTGGGCGTGCCCTTCTTGCTCTGGTGACTTTCCGGGCCGTCCGTGCGGATCGGCTGCCCCTTGCCCTGCTTCTTGCGCAGCCAGACGATCAGCGGGTGACCGAACAGCATCGTCAGGATCAGGCCCGTGGCGAGCGCCAGGGCCACGCGGAACGTGATAAAGCTGAAAAGATTGAGCTCGCCCGTATAGGGCGAGAGAAGGTGGTACAGCATTCTACGCCCCTGACGCTTTCTGCGGATCGGAGACGCTCTTGCTCATCTGCCTGAGCGCCGTTCCCACCTTCGCCATGCCGGATGCATTCGAGCCTTTGATCAAGACCACGTCGCCCGGTTGCAACCAGCTTTTTACCTGATCCGCCGCTTCCGCCGTGCTTGTGACATGTTCGACTCTGATTTGGGGCGCACGTTGCCGCAGCGCTGCGGCAAGGTGACTCATCTCGCCGCCGGACAGAACCGCCGCCGCAACATTCGCCAGGATGATCTGGTCTGCGAGTCCGGCGTGAAGCTCTGCCGATGTCGGCCCGAGTTCACGCATCTCGCCCAGCGCCACGACCTTGCGGCCCGGTCGCGCCGCGAAGCCTTCGATCGCGGCACGCATCGATTCCGGATTGGCATTATAAGCGTCGTCCACAAGCGTCGCCTCGCCGCCCTTCGGCAGCTTCAGCGTCTCAGCCGTGCCCCGTCCTGCCGGGGGCGCATAGCCTGACAGCGCTTCGGCAGCGGCCTTCGCATCAACGCCCGCCAGCACAGCGGCAAGCAGGGCAAGCGAGGCATTGTCCGCCCAGTGTTCCCCGACCGCATCGAGACTCGCGCTCACACGCTCGCCCATCACATCGATGATGATGCGCGAAGTCAGCCCATCGGTGTCGTACGACACCGGCGTCGCGCTGGCCTTGCCGGCATCCCCGCCAAAGGTGAACACCTTCGCGCTCGGCTGAAGCTTCAGCGCTGCCGCCTGCAGGCGCTCAAGGAACTTGTCCTTCGCCGGCAGGATCGCCACCCCGCCCGGCAAGAGGCCAGCAAAAATCTGTGACTTCTCGTCGGCCACGCCCTCGACCGATCCCATGCCCTCAAGGTGCGCAGGCGCGATCCGCGTGATCATCGCGATATGCGGCTGCACCATGCGAGACCTCGGCGCGATCTCGCCGGGCGTGTTCATCCCGATCTCGAAGATCGCCCGCTCGGTCTCGCGCGGCATCCGGGCCAGCGTCAACGGCACGCCCCAGTGATTGTTGAACGACTTGTCCGACCAATGGGCACGACCCACCGCACGGAAGATGCGCGCCAGCATTTCCTTGACGCTGGTCTTGCCGACAGAGCCCGTCACGGCAGAGATCACGCCCGAATTCCGCGCCCGCGCCGCAAGGCCGAGCTTCTCCAGCCCGTCGAGCACATCACCGACCAACAGGCCCGGATGCCCGCCCAGCACATCGCGCGACACCAGCGCCGCTTCGGCTCCAGCGGCAAACGCGCCGGCAACAAAGTCATGCCCGTCACGCACATCCTTCAGCGCCACGAACAGATTGCCTGGCTGCAGCGACCGCGTGTCGATCGACACGCCATTGATCGCCCACGCGCCCAGCGCGGCGCCCCCCGTCGCGGCGGCAGCCTCTTCCGACGTCCAAAGCGGAGAAGGAGCATCAACCATGCGTTCCCCCCACATCCTTCAGCGCCGCGCGCGCGACATCGAAATCCGAGAACGGGATCGTGACACCTTTCACGATTTGCCCTGTCTCATGCCCCTTGCCCGCGATCAGCAGCGCATCGCCTGCCTTCAGACGCCTGACGCCTTCGATGATGGCAGAAGCGCGATCTCCGATCTCGCTGGCATCCGGCGCGCCCTTGCGAATTGCGGTGCGGATCAGCGTGGGATCTTCGGAGCGCGGGTTGTCATCGGTGACGATCACTTCGTCAGCCAGACGCCGCGCAACGTCGCCCATGATCGGCCGCTTGGTCGCATCGCGATCGCCACCGCAGCCGAACACCACGATCAGCTTCCCTCTCACGTGCGGACGCGCCGCACGCAGCAGCACATTCAGGCCATCCGGCGTGTGCGCATAATCGACAAAAACCGGGGCCTTGGTCGCCGTCTGTCCAACAAGCTCGAGTCGGCCGTGCACACCCTTGAGCTGCGTTAAACCATCGAGCACGGCATTCACGTCATCGCCTA
Source organism: Hyphomonadaceae bacterium (assembly GCA_040398425.1). Lineage (GTDB taxonomy): Bacteria > Pseudomonadota > Alphaproteobacteria > Caulobacterales > Hyphomonadaceae > UBA7672. The sequence continues at coordinate 64,058 of JBBATZ010000007.1, read as the reverse complement.
GCGACATCGCGATGCCCGCCGCGCACAGCGCATTGAGCGCCTGGAACTCTCCGATCAGCGGCAGGTGGATCTTGCGTTCATTTCCTGGCGCATCGCCCCACTGGATCACCAGGTCCTGCCCTGTCCCGCGCGGCAAGGCTTCGGAGATGCGCAGGTCACGTCCGCGCCAACCCACGGTGAATGGCTTCAGGCCAGCCTCGCGCGCCGCCGTCTCGAACGCTTCGAGCTCCGGACTGTCCGCATTCAACACCGCCGGCGCGCCCACCGGCAGCAACTCGGTGAACAGCTTCATCTTGGCGGCGCGGTAGTCGTCGAAGTCCGAATGGTAGTCGAGGTGGTCCTGCGTAAGGTTCGTGAACGCCCCCGCCGCCAGCGTCACACCATGCAGGCGATACTGCGACAGGCCATGCGATGACGCTTCCATCGCCGCATGTGTCACGCCTTCGCGCGCGAGCTTGTCGAGCGTTGCGTGGATCGCCACTGGATCAGGCGTCGTGTGACCAAGATCGGCGCTACCCGAAGGACCGATCGCGCCGAGCGTGCCCATGGATGCTGCCTTGCGGCCCATGCTGCTCCAGATCTGACGCAGGAAATCGACCGTCGAACTCTTGCCGTTGGTGCCCGTCACCGCTGCAACGATACCCGGCTGCGTCGGACAGAAAGCCGCCGCCGCCTGCGCCAGGGTCAGGCGTGGCTCGTCCACGCGGATCGCCGGCACGCTCCATTCGCCTGGCCGCGCATCAGTCAGGATCGCGACCGCGCCAGACTTTATCGCGCTATCGATATAGTCGCGGCCATCCTTCGCCACGCCCTGCAGCGCCGCGAACACGAAGCCCGGTTTCACCTTGCGGCTGTCGGCGGTGATGCCCACGACATCAATCGCTGAAAAGTCAGAGGAGTCCGCTCCGGGGATGAGCACATCAAGCTTCATTGCGCGACCGCCTCCGCCACATCGGCGTCCGGGACAGGCACACGCATCGCCGTCGCCTCGAGCACAGGCCGAACATCCAGAAGCGGAGCTGCACGCGCGATCACCTTTCCTGCGATCGCCGCAGCCGTGAAGGCGGCCGTGCGTTGCGCGCCCGTTCTGGGCTGGGCTTCATCCAGAACGACTAGCACGACATATTGAGGGCGGGACGCCGGAAAGATCGCGGCGAAAGAAGTGATATTCCTGTCCGGATCGTAACCGCTCGGTGTCGGCTTCTCAGCCGTGCCGGTCTTGCCCGCCACTTCATAGCCGCGCGCTTCGGCGTTCCTGCCCGACCCTTCGAGCACGGTAACGCGCATCATGTCGAGAACCGTCGCCGCCGTCTGCGCCGACATAATGCGCTTGCGTACGACCTTCGCCGGATCAACCGGCTCCACAAACGACGGGAGCATGTATTCGCCGCCATTCGCGAACGGCAGGTACGTCATCGCGAATGCCATCGGACTGACCGACAGACCGTGGCCATAGGCGACGGTCGCCATCGCCGTCGCATCCCATTGCGCGGGCACAAGCGGAGAGGCCCATTGCGGCCCGTTCGTCGGTTGTCCGCCGAGCAGGTTCATCTTGGTGAGAAACGTCTTCTGCGCGACAGGCCCCATGCGCTGGGCGATTTCGGACGCACCGATATTCGACGAGTAAGCGAGGATGTCCGTCACGGATACCGAAGCGGCATGCGGCAGCGGATGTGGATCACGCACCGTCACCGCACCGATCTTCACCGGCTTCGAAACATCAAACATGTCTGTCGGCTTGAGCACGCCCGCTTCCAGCGCCGCCGCGACGGTCAGCGGCTTGTAGATCGAGCCCAACTCCATTCTGGCATTGAGCGCGCGGTTGGTCTTGGCGTCGTCGCCCTCCTCCCCGCGCCTGGCAGGATCGACCGATGGCCACGACGCAATCGCACGCACTGCGCCCGCGCTCACGTCCAGCACGATACCCACTGCGCCTTTCATGTCGAAGTCGACATAGGCGGCCTGCAGCTCTTCTTCGAGCACGAACTGAACGCTGGCATCCAGCGTCAGCATGAGCGGCGCGCCGCCCTTCTTGAGCTGGTCGTTGTATATCCGCTCGGCGCCTTCCAGCCCCTCGCCATCGATGCTGGTATAGCCGATGAAATGCCCGGCCAGCTTGCCGTTAGGATAGACACGCTGCGGTTCGTCGACGAACACCAGCCCCTCGACTCCCGTCTCCTTCAGAGCATTCACCTGTTCGTCCGTCAGCTCGCGCTTGACCCAGGCGAACTGCCGCTTCTTGTCCAACATCAGCGCCGTCAGCGCATCATCGCCGAGATCCGGTAACACCGAGCGGATGCCCGCGACCACATCGCGCGAATCCCAGATCGCGCTCGGATCGACAGCCAGCGACTTGCCCTGCACCGTCGTCGCCAGCAACTCGCCCTTGCGATCGACGATGTCACCACGCCGCGCGATTTCTGCCTTGGCGACCGGCAGCGCCGCCTTGTCGGGTCCGTTAAAAGCAACATAGGCCGAGCGCCCCACGATGATGACAAAGATCAGCGCCAGGACGCCCGCAACAATGCGAGCGCGGCGCGGACCCCATACGTCCTCATATGGCGCAGCGTATGCCCTCATTACGGTTGCGGCTTCACCGCATCAGGAGAGGGTGCGAGAGTCTCGGGTGGCTGACCCGGTGCCGGCAGGCGTGTGCGCTCCTCGCCGAGCCGCTGCCTGAGCGCTTCGGCCGCCGTGTACTGGGTGGGATTGGCAGGCGCGAGGCCGAGCTGCTGCTGTGCGATCCCGCCGATCCGCTCCGGCCGCGTCAGCACAGCTTCATCGGCGCGGAGCCCGGCAATCGCCTTCTCTTCATCGGCCACCTGGACCTTCAGGTCCTCGATGCGCGCCTGCGTGTCTTCCGCACCGAGTTTGGCGCGATAGACCGCAACGGCCAGCATGGCGACAACAAGACCGCCAATGATCGCCAGACGATTCATCAGGCAACTCCCTCAAGCTGTTTCAACCCCGGCAGGCGGAACCCTTCGTCGGGCCCCGACTCCCATGCCGGCGCATCCGTCCGCAGCGCCCACCTCAGGCGCGCCGACCGCGAACGCGGATTGGCGCTTGTCTCTGCTTCGCTTGCCTCGGTGGCCTTGCGTTGCAGGACTTCAAACGTGGACGCCTTGCCCTTGGGCGCGCGCGGCACATGGCGGGAGACGCCAGGATCATTGCCGGATCGCGACCTCAGGAAGAGCTTCACGATGCGGTCTTCGATTGAATGGAAAGTTACGATCACGAGCCGACCACCCGGTTTCAGCACACGTTCGGCAGCACCCAGCGCGCGCACCAGCTCGCCGGTCTCGTCATTCACCCACATCCTCAGCGCCTGGAACGAGCGCGTCGCCGGATGGGTCGGCTTGCCGCGCCGCCCGCCGAGCGACTTCTCGATCACGTTGGCGAGGTCAAGCGTCGTGGTGAAAGGCTGCGCGCGGCGACGATGCACGATTTCGCGCGCAACACGGCGCGCGCCATGCTCGTCGCCAAGAATGTGAAAGATATCGGCGAGTTCGCCCTCAGTCAGGCGGTTCACCGCATCGGCTGCGCTCGGCCCTTTGCGCTCCATCCGCATGTCGAGCGGACCGTCGCGCATGAACGAAAAACCGCGCTCAGCCTCGTCGATCTGGAAGGACGACACACCGAGATCGAGCATTATGCCGTCGACCGTGTCGCGCCCCATCGCGTGAAGGATCGCCTCGAGTTCACCGAACCGTCCCGGCGCCGGAACAAGCCGCGGGTCGCGGCCCGCATGTTCCCACGCACGCTTCATTGCCTCCGGATCGCGATCAATCCCGATCAGCGTGAAGTTCGCTACCGCAAGCGCCGCCCGCGCATATCCGCCGCCGCCATACGTCCCGTCCACCATCACCGCGCCTTCGACGGGCGCGAGCGCGTGGATGACCTCTTCGACGAGGACCGGAACGTGCGTCCCGGCGTGGGGAGATAAGGGGCCCTCGCTCATTCAGACCCCGCCTGACCCTGCCCATTGCCGGGGCGGCGCGGCTTGGCCTTGAGCAGGCCGAGGCTTTCCCTGGCGAGGCTGCGCATGTTGGTCCGCTCCGCCTCATAGGCGTCCGGTTCCCAGATCTGGAATCGGTCGCCGAGGCCGACGAATTTGGCTTTCTCGGTAATGCCCGCCGTCGCCAGCAGCTCAGCGTCCAGCACGATCCGTCCGCCCTCGTCCAGCTTGCCCTGTCGAGCCTCGCCCATGATGTAGTTCGCAAGCGCGATACGACGCGGGTCCATCAGGTCGAGGTCGGACATGGAATCCTCGAATTGCTGCATGAGACCCTCGCCCGCGCCTTCGATGCACGGCTTGTCGAGCGACGGCCAAAGATAGAGGCTTTCCACGCCCCCAAGCACCCTGCGGAAGGGCGCCGGGATCGAGACCCGCTTCTTGGCGTCAACGCCGCTCTCGAAATTGGAGAGAAACATACCCCTGATTGCCCGCTAGACGCCGCTCCCGAATGGGACGACGCACCCGAATCTACGCGCCACTAAAGCCCCTTCCGTGGACGCCTACGGGATAACATGGGAGGATATGGGAAACAACGGGACGTTAGGTCACCGTTAACCATTGGACCGTCCGCGCACGGAACAAAGCAGGTAGATCGGTGAGCCATACCGGCAGGTCTGTGGATAAGTGGTTTATAGCCGGTAAATCTGAGCCAGGAGACTCCTCTAGAGTCTGGGCTTTAGGCCCGGTGGATCGCCTCGCGGCCTCTGTCCACAGCAATTGGGCAAACGTCGATCAGGCGGCCTGTAAGCCGGGTTCTGTCCACGGTCTTGCGACCGATGGGCGACCATTCCTCTGGGACGGCCCTTGCGGACCGCCTCACGCGACCAACCCGGATGGAACGCGAAGGCGCGCCTGTCGAACTTTGCCCGAAGGCTTGGCTCGACGCCCATCCCTATTCGGTCTTGCTCCAGGCGGGGCTTGCCTTGCCATCCCTGTCACCAGGGACGCGGTGCGCTCTTACCGCACCCTTTCACCCTTACCCCAGGGACCCGCCAGAAAACTGACGTATCCCGGGGCGGTTTGCTTTCTGTGGCGCTTTCCCTCGAATCACTTCGGGCGGACGTTATCCGCCGCCTTGCCTACGTGGAGCCCGGACTTTCCTCCAGCAGTTGCCTGCCAGCGGTCGCCCGGCCGCCTGATCGAGCCGGGCTCATATCATCCCCGCCCGAATTAGGCGATTCCCGCTCGTTTCCCCCTCGCTGCGACGTGAATGCCCCATCCGCGCAATAACTGCGCCCGGTTATGGCCTGTTCAGATAAGGCCCACTACAAGCCCTCCCTACTTCATCTGGAGGGAATAATGAGACTGACCGCCGTCGCCGTCATCATGGGCATCGTGACCCTCGCCGCACCGGCCTTCGCCGGCCCCAAGGAAGGTGGCGAAATCTATGAATCGCGCTGCAAGATGTGCCACGGCACAGGCATCGCCAACGCACCGCTGATCGAGAAGCTGCAGACCCTCGGCAACGACAAGGTCCTTGCCGCCCTCAACGCGCCTGTGCCGATGATGGCCAGCGTCGCCGGCGGCCTCTCCGACGAAGACAAGCGCAACATCGCCGTCTTCCTCAGCAAGACCTCGCTTCCGGCCTCGGGCAGCCTGCCGGAAGTCAAAGCCGAGTAGGCTCGAGCGACCGATCGAAACACAAAGGGCGAGACGGGAAACCGTCTCGCCCTTTTATCTTGACTGCCGGAGCGACCTACCCCCGCAGCGCGCCCATCAGCCGCTTCGAGATGATCTCCTCCGCCTCGCGCATGATGCGGTCGATCAGTTCCTTCACGCTCGGCACGTCGTGAATCAGGCCCGCGACCATGCCGCAGCTCCAGGCACCGGCTTCCATGTCGCCATCCTTCATGATCTTCGGATAGACGCCCGCGACTTCCTCGATGATGTCCTCGAACTTGAGGGCCGAACCGAGCTCCTTTTCCTTCGCGATGATTTTCGCGACGCCAGCATTGTTCAGCACGCGTTCAGTGTTGCGCAGCGGACGCATGATCAGGCGCGTGTCGAGTTCGCTCGCCTTCACCAGCGCGTCCTTCACGTTCTGGTGGATCGGCGCTTCCTTCGTTGCCATGAAGCGCGTGCCCATGTTCATGCCCTCAGCGCCAAGAGCCATCGCCGCGACCAGCGAACGCCCATCGGCCATGCCGCCCGACGCCACGAACGGAATCTTGAGCTCCTCCGCTGCGCGCGGCAGCAGGATGAAGTTCGGAATGTCGTCTTCGCCCGGGTGACCGCCGCATTCGAAGCCATCGACGCTCACCGCATCACAGCCGATCGATTCAGCCTTCAGCGAGTGGCGCACCGAGGTGCACTTATGGATCACCTTGACGCCTGCCTGCTTGAAGAACGGCATCACCTGCACCGGGTTATTGCCCGCTGTCTCGACGATCTTGATGCCTTCCTCGATGATCGTGCGCACGAAGCCCGGGTAATCCGGAGGCGTCACTGACGGCAGGAAGGTCAGGTTCACGCCGAAAGGCTTCTTCGTCATCTCGCGGCAACGGCGGATCTCGGCGCGCAGGCCTTCCGGCGTCCGTTGCGTCAGCCCCGTGATGATGCCGAGCCCGCCCGCCTCCGAGACAGCCGCCGCCATCTCGGCAAAGCCCACATAGTGCATGCCGCCCTGGATGATCGGATGCTCGATGCCGAACAGTTCGGTGACGCGTGTTTTCATGGGGACGAGTTCCTCTGATGTTTTACCCATCTGGAAACCGCCGACCAGACGCCGTCAAGCCTGCATGCCCAAGTTCGGTGCAGCTCTCGCAACGCTCACCCTCCTCCCCCTTGTGGGAAGGAGGCAGGAGGTGGGCGGCGGCTCAACGTTTCAGGACATTCGCGATGAGTGAAAACCTCGACCGCGGCACAGCCCCCCTCACCTTACCCTCCCCCCAACAGGGGGCGAGGGAGACGCACTCGCCGACTTCAGTGAAGCGGCAATGCGCCTAGCGCCTGCGATCCGCCAACGGCCGCGCCCCTTCGAACCACACCTTGCAGGCCGGCACGCTGACGAGCTCGCGCTCCGGCCAGCGCAGCGCCGTCAACCGCCCGCCAAAGCAGCACCCCGTGTCGATGCACCACGTATTGTTCACCGCTTGCACTTCAGGTCCCGCGACATGGCCATAAACCACCGCCGTCTCGCCTGCGTGCTGCAAGGCCCAGTTGAGCCGCACCGGCGAGCCGAACCCGTCCGTCTCCCCCGTCGTCTCGCCATAAAGCGCGAAGGCTTTCACCTTGCCGCCTGACTTGCCGATCATCTCCTGCTTGATCCCCGCATGCGCCACGACGAGCTTGCCATCGTCGAGCCAGAGATAGATCGGCAGCGACCCAACATACTTTCGCACCGCTGCTCGAAACGCCGGATTCTCCTGCGCCATCTGGTCGATCGACGCCTGCAGGCCATGCGCCGCTTTCACACTCGCCCCATTGATCCAGCGCGAAAACTTGTTGTCGTGATTGCCATCGACGCAAAGCCCCGTACCTGCCTCGTCCATCGCCATCGCGATCCGCAACACATCCGGCGAGCGCGGCCCGCGATCCACCAGATCGCCCACAAACACCAACGTCCGCCCCGCAGGCGGCGTGACGACGACATCGCGTCCCGACCACTCGACGTCGTAGCCCAGCAGCTCAAGCAACTGCTCAAGCTCGTCACAACACCCGTGCACATCGCCGATAATGTCGAACGGGCCGATGAGCTCGCGGCGATCGAAGGAAAGTTTCGAGGACGTCATGCCGGGCGATTATCACGCTCGGCCTGCAGCGCAAAAGCCGCCACAAGCCTTTTCTCGCCGTAAAGCGCCAAGCCGACTTGCGCAATATCAATCCGCGCGCCACATACTGAACTATATGGTTCAGTTTATGTCAGCCCATCTCGACGCCTCGTTCGCGGCTCTCTCGGACGCTACCCGTCGCGGCGTTCTGGAGCAGCTTGAACGCTCGGACGCTTCAATCACGGAGCTTGCCGAAAAGTTCGACATGACCCTCACGGGCATGAAGAAGCACGTCGGCGTGCTGGAGCAGGCGGGGCTCATCACGACGGAGAAGATCGGACGCGTGCGAACGTGCAGGCTCGGCCTGCGCGGACTGGACGAAGAAGCGGCCTGGATCGAACAGCGTCGCCAGCTCTGGGACGCACGCTTCGACGCGCTGGACAAGATTGTCGAAGACATGAAACGCAAGAAGAAAACCATTGGACAGAAAAAGCGATAGCCACACCAATGTCGAGCAGACGTCGGACCGGGAGTTGGTCGTTACCCGCACTTTCGATGCCCCCGTGCACATCGTGTTTGAGGCCTGGACCAGGCCCGAACTGTTCAGGCAGTGGTGGGCGCCGAAATCGATCGGCGTGCCGCTGGTGTTCTGCGAAATGGATGTCCGAATCGGTGGCGGCTACACGATCGGATTTGGCGTGGACGCCGCAAGCGCAATGAAATTCTTCGGCAAATACCTCGAAGTCATACCGAACGTGCGCCTCGTCTGGACCAATGAGGAAAGCCCGGACGCCGCCATAACTACGGTGACGTTCGAGGACAAAGGCGACAAGACGCTGCTCGTCCTTCGCGAACGCTATCCCACGAAACAGGCGCTCGACGAGGGCCGCGGCGCCGAGGCCGGCCTGCCCGAACAATTCGAACAGCTCGACGAACTTCTCGCCAGGCTGGTCGCGAGCAAGGCGTGATGCTGCAGATCGCGAGCTCGGCTGCACCGGCGCGCAAGGGAGGGTGTGGCGGTCATCGCTCGCCCTCCTTCACGCACTGGCGAAACATTTCTTCGGCCTCCGCACGCAACGTGAGATCCGGCGTGACGCGAACGTCCTGCGTCGCAGCCCACGCCAACTCCTGCTAGATAATCGCCTCCAGCGAGCTCATGCGCGCGCCATCGCCCGCCTCCGACGTCCGCGCCTTGCGCGCCAGCAGCTCAGCGACCTCGCCGCGGAAGTCCGCCTCCAGTTCAACTCCTGCCATAAGCTCCGGCAGACTCGTCGGCGGCATGACGCCTGGCCGTTCGCGTATCCATGCAATGCACATCGCCGGCCGCAGGATGTAGAGATACTTCTTGAGGTTCACGCTTGCGCGACCCTCGACGAATTCGTTCCACATCCGTCGCGCCAGCGAGACATGGTGGTGCAGGCACGCGCGCGCATAGGCAGTCTTGCGCGCAAACGTATCCAGCTGCGCACACGCCTCATCATTCCAGCGATAGCGGATCGGGCTCGACAGCCACTCCATTAACACGGGGTTCGGCCTCAACAGGAGCAGCAGCGCCTTGCGGATATCCCAACCATTGATGTCGAAATCGCCGTCTATCGGCAGCTCGATCACATCGCGCCCCGGCGTCAGCGACAGATACCAGTCTGCCTCGCGCACATAGACAAACCGCACGCCGTAGTCGCTGTCGGGCGATGGAAATCCCCACGCCCGGCTCCCACTCTCCACCGCAAAGAGTATGCTCACCTTCTCTTCCCGCTCGATCCGATTGAGATCGGCAAGGATGCGCGCGTGAGCGTGATCTGGAATGTCTGACGGCGACATCCTCATCCCAGCCCGGATATCACGCCGCCCGCACCTTGCGATACCGCGTGCCGGGCGCCGGCGGCGGTTCGGCTGCGCCGGCAAAGCACTGCGCCATGCCCATCCACGCGGTCGCGACAGGGCCCCGCACCACCAACGAGGTATCCGCCACGTTCCGCACCTGCGTCACCACCTGGCAGAACTCGCTCGCCGAGCCGGTGACAGAATTCTCCCCAGCCTCGCCCCAGCTCCACACTTCGCCCGAAGGCGCCGTCAGCTCCACACGTGGCATGCCGGTCGGCGCCGACATCTTCCGCACCATGTAAGTCCATCCGAATGTCGACACGCCAAGATGTGCGATATTTTTTATCCGGTCCGCATCCACGCGCTCCACGCCAAGATGATCATACACCTCCTGCCCGTGCGCCCATGTCTCCATCAGCCGTGCGGTGATTGACGAGCGCGCGCTCATGTCCGGCCCCGCCCATTTCAGCCGCGCTTTCGGCTCAGCTGTCGCATACAGGGCCGCGATCTCGCCAGCCGTCTCAAGCCAAGCCGACCGCAGCGCCTGCCCCGCCTGTGGCACAACCTCGCGCTCCACCGCGCGCATGCCGCCCTTGCCGGCAATCGCGGCGAGCAACCGCACCAGCTCCGCCTCGTCCGTCAGCTGCAGCCCCGCCGCGCGATTCCAGAAATGCAGGTGGCGGATCACATCATTGAGCGTCCAGCCCTTGAACTGCGTCGCCTCATCGAACGCCTCGTCCGACTGCGGCGCCAGCAACCCCGCCAGCGCCTGCGTCTCGGCCAGGAAATCCGCTGACTGTTCCATCGCAGCTACAACGTCCGCGCGATCAGGATCTTCATGATCTCGTTCGTGCCGCCATAGATGCGCTGGATGCGGCTATCACGATACATGCGGCTGATCGGATACTCGTCCATGAAGCCGTATCCGCCGAACAGCTGCAGGCAGCGGTCGATGATCTTGTTCTCGAGATCTGACACCCAGTACTTCGCCATAGACGCCGTCGCCGCATCCAGCTTGCCCTGCAGGTGTACACCGATGCAGTGGTTGACGAACACACGCGCCACCGTTGCCTCGGTCTTGCACTCGGCCAGCGTGAACTGCGTGTTCTGGAAGTCGAGGATCGCTTTGCCGAATGCCTTGCGCTCTTTCACATAAGCGATGGTCAGTTCCAGCGCCCGCTCGATCGCCGCAATGCCCTGCACTGCAATGTTGAGCCGTTCCTGCGGCAGCTGCCCCATCAGCTGCAAGAAGCCCTTGCCCTCTTCATTGCCGAGCAGATTGTCGGCTGGAATTTTCACATCGTTGAAGAACAGCTCGGATGTATCCTGCGCGTCCTGCCCCAGCTTCTTGAGATTGCGTCCGCGCTCGAAACCTTCGACCTCGTCCGTCTCCACGAACAGCAGCGACGTCCCCTTGGCCCCCTGCGTCGGATCGGTCTTGGCGACAACGCAGATCAGGTTCGCCGTCTGCCCGTTTGTGATGAAAGTCTTCGACCCGTTGATGACATAGCCATTGCCGGATTTCTTCGCCGTGGTCTTGATCCCCTGCAGGTCCGATCCTGCGCCCGGCTCCGTCATCGCGATCGCCGAGATCAGCTCGCCCGACGCCATGCGCGGCAGCCAGCGCTTTTTCTGCTCTTCGGTGCCGTAGTGAACGATGTACGGCATCACGATCGCGTTGTGCAGCGACGCGCCAAAGCCATCGACGCCCTTCAGCCCCAGCTGCTCCATCAGCACGACTTCATGGCGATAGTCGCCGCCCATGCCGCCATATTCTTCCGGCGTCGACAGACCCAGCAGCCCCGCCTCCGCCGCCTCGGTCCACATCGCACGCTCGACGACCTTGTCCTTGCGCCACTTCTCCACGCGCGCGGTGGGGGCGTGCTGGTCGAAGAACTTGATCACCGAGTCCTCGAACATGCGGATGTCTTCCTCCGCCATGAAATCCGGACGTTCGACATTGAGGACAGACATAAGTGACTCCGAAAGCTTCCGCGCACGTCATCCAGCATAGGCAGGCGCGCGTGTCGAGAGAGGACGTGGCGGGCGGCGACGAGCACGCCCTTGATGGGCACAGCGCGGAAACGGCTCGCCAGCGTCCGGCTTGCTCGCACAAACTGAAAAGGTCGATACGCTCAATAGTCCTGGCGCCGCCGGTAAAACACCCGTGAGTGCAGGGCTAGTCCGGCGCGTCCGGGAACGTCAGCCTGATATCGCCGCGCAGTGTCTGGTCCGGCTTCAGCGTGGTGGTCGGCTCATCCAGCGACGGGGTTATGCAGGCGCCCCGAAACGGGAGTTGTCTGAGGTTCAAAAATCGCGCCACGGTCGCATCGGCGAACGGCGCCTGACCGATGTCGGTCACGTTGACGCTGTCATTGGTCAGGCGAGCGTGGGCAACGCGAGCGGGCTCATCGACCCTCAGCTCAAGTATCAAGCCATGATACCTGCCCCACACGGCGACAGTTGGCACGGCCTGAGCGACGGCGCGATCCCCAGGCGAGAGCCACGCCAGAGCCAACAATGCCCAGGAGATTCCGCGCTGGCTCCCCCGGCGCTACCCTAAAGCTGCTCCACCCCCGGCCCCGCTTCAGAGGCAAACAGCGACGCCACGTCCGCCGCCCGTGCGTCCTGCGTCGCCCGCTGGTTCACATAGCCCTTGTCGGTGATCTCCCCGGCATCCAGTGACGGCGGCGAGGTCAGCATCCTGAACCGCCCCACCTTGCGCGAAGACCCACCGGCCGTCGCATTGAACGCCTTCAGCTTCTCAGCCACCTGCGCGGTGATCGCACCGAACGCCCTGGCCGCATCGCCACCCGCAGCCTGCACGGCTGCCGCCATCGCCGCCTGCGAGGGCCACAACAGCGCGCCGATGAACTTCTTGTCCTGCCCGCACACGACAGCATCGAACACCAGCGGCGCACACGCCGCTACAATGTCCGGCCGCAGCGTGCCCACCGACACCCACGTGCCGCTATCCAGCTTGAAATCCTCGGTTACGCGCCCGTCGAACACCAGGCCCTGCTCGGGATGCTCCGGGTCCTCGAACCGCGCCGCATCGCCGAGGCAGTAGAAGCCTTCCTCGTCGAACACCTGCGCGTTCTTTTCCGGCATGTTGAGATAGCCGCGCATCACCGTCGGCCCCTTTACGCGAACTTCCAGCTTGTTGCCCACCGGCGCGAGCTTCAGCGTCGTCCCCGGCAGCGGTACGCCCACCATGCCGACACGCTCGAGAATCCAGTGCGTCATCGTCACGCCCTGCGTCTCGGTTGCGCCATACATGGTCAGCAGCGGAATCCGCATGCCCGTCGCCGCAATCGACAGCTTCTGCAGCCGCTCATAAAGATCATCCGACAGCGTCGCCCCGCCATAGATGAACGCCTTCATCCGCGAGAACACCGCATCCCGTAGTTCGACATCCGCCTCCATCGCCTCTGCCAGCATGCCGAACGCAATCGGTGCAGACCCGAACGACTGCGGCCGCACTTCCTTGAGGTTCAGGATCGTCGTCTGGAACAGGCCCGGCATCGGCCGGCCATCGTCGATGTGGAACGTGCCGCCCAGCGACAACACGTTGTTGAAGTTCACATTGCCGCCCGAGATATGGCTCCACGGCATCCAGTCGAGCGCCATCCCGATTTCATCGGGGTCTTCCGGCGGCAGCTCGATGCCGCCGCGGGCGCCGATCTGCGCCGTCATCTGGCCCTGGCTCTGCGGCGCCGGTTTCGGCATGCCGGTCGAGCCCGACGTGAACAGGTATTTGCCGACCGTGTCCGGCCCGATCCAGTCCATTGCCTTGTCGACCAGATCGCTCGCCGGCGTCTCCGCCAGTTTCGCGAACGCCTCGGAGCCTTCCGACCCATCCGCCGAAATCACCGCCACCCCGGCCAGCGGCAACGTCGCCAGCGCCTTGCGGAACGGGTCCATCGTCTGCACGAAGATCGCCTTCGGCTTCACCGCATCGAAGCAGTGCTTCAGCTTCGCGAAGTCGGACGACATGATTGAGTACGCCTGCGAGATCGGCGTCGCCGGCGCCGAGATCCGCTGCGCCGCGAGCGACATCAATGCGTGTTCAATCGAGTTGCCCGACAGGATCAGCAGTGGCGCATCCGGCCCGAGCCCACGATCCAGCAGCGCTTGTGCCAGCGACCGCGTGATCTTTGCCGCCTCACCGTACATCACCTCGCGCCACGGCCCATGATTGGGCAGACGCTGCTTCAGCCACGCACGTTCCGGATGGATGGCTGCGCGATCGTCCAGCGCATGCGGAATGGACCGAGGCTGCGGGCCCATCGGCGAACGTGAGGTCAGGTAGACCGCGCCATTCTCGCCCCGCCGCACTTCGATATCCGGCCCCCGGTAGGGCAAGGGACGGAATGGCGGCAAATTCGCTGTATCCGCGGGCATCGATTTCCTCCGGTCGTCTTTTGTCTTTTGCAGACACTAACCGCGACCACCGGACCCTCAAAGTCCCCTCCTGTCACCTCACGCATTTGACAGGTCCGGGCCCTCACGGTCCACAATTCGGCCCGGATCGGCGCCCAATGCACGAGCGTATGGCGGGGTCGGTCAAGCCCGCGTCAGTCAGTCCGTTGACCCGGGGAGCCGAAAGCCTACAGCAACCTGCTTCGGGGTAGGGTCGAGAGACGGTTCAGATGGCAAAGCCGCAGCTCATGGCGAAGCGCAGGATGGGGGGATCAAAGGTCCTGGCCACCCTGGGTCCCATTGTCCTGTCAGGGCTCCTCGCCTTTCCCTCGCAGGCGCAGCAAGCCGGCACGCCGGACGCCGAAGACGTCGACAGCCTGGCACCTCAGGCCGGGAACACCGGCCCGCAGGCATTCGCGGCGGATTTCTTTGCCCGCTACAATCCACTATCAGCCGCCGACATGGTCGCCCGGCTGCCTGGCTTCGAGATCAATGACGGGGACGACCGCCGCGGCTTCGGCGCGACAGGAGGCAATGTTCTCATCAACGGCGAGCGTCCGAGCTCGAAGGCCACAATTTCCGAGCAACTCAAGCGCATCCCCGCGACCTCGATACTCCGGGTGGAGATCATCTCTGGCGGAGGATCATCAGATGCGAGCGGGCAATCCCGCATCGCCAATGTGGTGCTCAAATCCAGCTCCGGCCTCTCAATGCCGACCAGTTACATTCTCGGCGTTCGTCAGCTCGAATACTCCAATCGCCTTGGCTACACACTCCAGCTCTCGAAGACGCTCAGCCTCGCCGAAAATCTCGAGCTCGCTCTCGACCTGCAGGGACCAAACATTCGCGGCCGCACCGTCGCCTATGAGGGCGTCCATGCACCCAACGGAGACCTCACCCAATACCGCCAGCAATACACTCAGTCGAACAACATAAGCCTGCAGCTGGCCGCAAACCTCAGATGGCGCGCGACGGCGCAGGACCGGATCAATCTGAACGCCCTGTATTTTCCGACCGAAAACTCCACCGGCATTGGCTCGGTCGTCTACGCGCCGGATGACACGCTGCTGAAGCAGACCTACGGCCGCGCGGACTATCCCACCTACCACCGAGAGGAACTCGGCGGCGACTGGGAGCACACCTTCTCCGACGCATTCCGCGTCAAGGCTATTGCTCTGGCCTCGATGTCCACGATCGACATGGCCCAAATGCTAACCACCTATCTCGGTGGCGCGCCCTCAAAAACTGAAGTCCTGAACGCGCACACACACACACCGGCGAAACCGTTGGGCGTACGGTTGCAACCTGGCATGTCAGCGACGCGCATACCCTGGAATTCGGCGGCGAGGGCGCCTTCAATTTTCGCGAAACGAGCCTCGGCCTGACCAATCAGGCGCCCGGCGGGCTCCCCGTGCCCGTGGTCTTCGACGTTGCTGATACCCGGGTCGAGGAAACGCGCGGCGAGGCTTTTGTCAGGGACGTTTGGGCGCTCTCGGACGCTGTTTCGCTGACGAGCGAGGTGTCTTTCGAAGCTTCACGCATTGCGCAAACAGGCGACGCGGAGAAACAGCGGGAATTCACCTACCCGAAACTGCACCTGACTGCGTCCTGGGAACTCGACCCGGCCAACGACATCCGCGCGAGCGTCAAACGCGACATCGCGCAGCTCGACTTCGCGGAATTCGCCTCCTCATTCAACTCGATCGACGCCACGACGATCGTTGGCAATCCAGACCTTGAACCAGAGAAGGCCTGGAAGGCGCGGCTGGAGTGGGACCACCGCTTTGGCAAGAAGGGCGCCTACACGCTCGGCCTGTTTCACGACGCGGTACAGGACGTCCGCGATCTGGTCGTGATTGGCAGCAATGACGCCTATGGCAATATCGGCAATGGTGTCCGCGATGGCGTCGAATTTCGCGGCACACTCCCGCTGGACGATTTCGGATTGCCCAGCACCGAGTTGCGCCTGTCGGGCATCTATCAGCACACCCGCATCCACGACCCGCTGACTGGCGAAACGCGCGCCTTCTCCTCGGGTGACAACAGCTCGCCAGCGCCCCGCAGCGGGAGCTCAAATGGTGGTCCGCCACCGCTCAGTGTCGGCAACCGCGACTGGGGCTATGTCTTCTCCCTTCGGCAGGACATTCCGGAATGGAAGTCGTCGCTGACCTTCAGCGTCGCACGCAATGCAGACCGGACTGAATTCAGGCGTCTCGAAGACATCGCGATCAGCCGCAACGATCGTGTCGACGTGAACTGGGAAACGACTGCCATTCCCGGCGTTACCCTGCGCCTCGGATTCGGGAACATCACCTCACCGCAGGAAATTCGCGAGCGCACCTTCTACATCCCGGACCGCGGCAGCGGGACGGTGTTGCGCACCGAGCGGAGATCAAATGGCGGCGGCTCCGAAGGAACGAGATCGTACACTATCCAGATCGCGGGACAGTTCTAGGTCAGTGACGGGAGGCGCATCAGCGCGCTTTGTGGTTCCGTGCGCGGCTATGCCACTTTCTGGACAAACACCGTGCCCGCCGAATACCCCGCCCCGAACGAACAGATCAGGCCCTTGTCGCCGGCGCGGAAATCTTCCGAGTGTTGGTGGAAGGCGATGATCGAGCCCGCCGACGACGTGTTCGCATAGGTATCCAGAACTGTCGGGCTTTCGAACTCGCTGGCCTCATGCCCCAGCACGCGCTCCGCGATAAGCCGGTTCATCCCTGCATTCGCCTGATGCAGCCACAGCCGCTTCAGCTCGGTCGACTTGATGCCCAGCCGGTCCAGCTCCGACTGGATCATGCCGGCGACCATCGGGACGACTTCCTTGAATACTTTGCGTCCCTCCTGGACGAACAGCTTGTCGGTCTTGCCGACGCCCTCCGGGTCAGCGCGATTCAGGAAGCCGAAATTGTTGCGGATGTTGTTCGAGAACTGCGTCTTCAGATGCGTGCCGAGAATGTTCCAGTGCTCCTTCGGCGCCACATCCTCCGCCTCGATCAGCACAGCCGTCGCCACATCGCCAAAGATGAAATGACTGTCGCGATCGGTGAAATTCAGATGTCCCGAACAGATCTCGGGGTTCACCATCAGCACGGTCTTCGCATGTCCCGCCCGCACAAAATCCGCGCCGGTCTGGATGCCGAACGTCGCCGACGAGCACGCCACGTTCATGTCGAACGCAAAACCCTCAGCCCCCAGCGCTGCCTGCACTTCAACCGCCATAGCGGGATAAGCCCGCTGCATGTTGGACGCAGCGCAGATCACCGCATCGACGTCTTTGCCCGACTTGCCGGCCTTCTCCAGCGCCTGCTTCGCTGCATTTACCGCGATCTCGGCCAGCACCGAAATCTGGTCGTTCGGCCGTTCGGGAATGTTGGGGCGCATCACGTTCGGATCGATCACGCCTTCCTTGTCGATCACATAGCGGGCCTTGATGCCCGAGGCCTTCTCGATGAACTCCACCGACGAATAGGTCTTTGGCGCAGCCCCCGCCGCGATCTCGGCCGCATGCTCGGCATTCCACTTGTCGACCCATGCATTGAAGCTGGCAACCAGCTCCGCATTCGAGATGGAATTGGGTGGCGTATAAAGGCCGGTGGCCGTGATGACGGGACGGGTCATGGATGCCTCAAACTGACTGCGGGGTGGTGTATTCCGCGCGCGGCCTACCGTCGAGTAGCAGAAAGCTGCCGTCAGGTAAGGCGTTTTCCAGCCTCGACCGCGCCCGCATACCCGGGCTGGTCGATCATCACCTGTGCAAAAACGCTCTGCCGCAGGTACGCGTGGAGATCGGCGCGCTGCAGGTCGATCTCGCGGAACCGGATCGCCCGGCACAGATTTTCGCGCTGCGTCGGCAAGTCGCGCCCCTCCCCCACAAGACCGCGCAACGCCTGCGCCTCAAACATACGCGCCTCCGCCCCCAGCGAAATCTCCCGCATTATGATGTCGAGCGAATTGGTCGCAACCCGCGCCAGAAACTGGTTTCGCCCGGATAGCGCTTGCCCCGCATCGCCCCGCAGGAAGTCGCGGACGCCAGCCAGCAACTCGTCCGATCGCGGCAGGTCCGTCGCAGACAGGGATTCAATTGCAGGCGACGCCGCAGCAACCGGTCCGGGGATCAGCAGGTTAACGCAATCGATCTGGCATTCCGAACTCCGCCGCCCGATCGCCGGCCGCTCGAGACTCGTCTCCATCCCCACCCGGAACGACTGCCCCATCGACAGGCATCCGCATGCCCACCAGAACGACCCGAACACCTCCCAGAACCGCACCGCCTCGCGGTCGACGGTCTCGCCCGACACAGACTCATATCCCGCGATCAGATCCTCCAACTCGCCGAACCCGCCTACCGGCTTGTCCGCAACCCCAAACCGCCACGACCGCGTGATAACCCAACCGAGATCGCGCATCGGATCACCCACATGCGCCAGCTCCCAGTCGAGCACGGCAACGACGCCCTGTTTCGGATCGACAATCAGATTGCCGTTCCGAAAATCCGAGTGCACCAGTTTCATCGCATGTTGCTTCGGCAGATTAGCCAGCAACCACTTCGCCGTGAAATCGATCATCGGCTGCGGTGAGTTCAGCGTCAGATACCCCGCATGCGTCCGCCGCACAATCTCTTCGGGCGTGAACGCCTCGAGTACCTCATCAAGACCTGCAGCCTTCACATCCACCGCATGCAGCCGCGCAAGAATCTCCCCGCACGCGCGCGCCAGCCGCTTCCGCGCGTCTGCGAACTCCGCCCCGCGCGCAATCCTGCCGCCCAGCGTCTCGCCTGCGATCCATTCCATCACGAAGCCGGCCCCGAGGTGATCCTCCGGCTGCAACACCAGCAGCACCTCCGGCCCCAGCACGCCGGCGCTCCGCGCCGCCGCAAACAGCTTCGCCTCGACATTCAGCCCCGGGCCAGAGCCCATCGCCGACGCCCCCTCACCCTCCGCCCGCCGCAGCGCCAGCGAGCGCTCGGCGCCATTCATCGCCACCAGCAACCGATAAGTCTCGCGGCTCGCGCCTGCGGACAGGCGATCACACGCGATCAACCGCTCAAACCCGGGCAGCCGTTTCAGAGTCGCTTCAAGTCGCGCCGTATCAATCACGCGGCGACACTCACTCTACGACGCCTTTTGGCGCGCGCTGGTCCATGAAGCCGAACATGTAGCCGGCGACGCGGCGGATCTGGATTTCCTCGGTGCCCTCGGTGATCCGATAGCGGCGATGGTGACGATAGATGTGCTCGAACGGCTTGTGGCGCGAATAGCCGAGCCCGCCATGCACCTGCATCGCGCGATCAGCCGCTTCACAGCAAAGACGGTTAGCCCAGTAGTTGCACATCGACACCTTGTCGCTCGCCGCGAAATTCCCGGCCGTATCCATGATCCACGCCGTCTTGTGGATCAGCGCCCGCAGCATTTCACATTGCGTCTGCAGCTCGACCAGCGGGAACTGGATCGCCTGGTTGCTGGACAGCTTCTTGCCGAACGGCGCACGCACATTCGCATACGCCACCGCCTCATTGATGCAGTACTGCGCAGCCCCAAGACTCGACGCCGCCTGCCGGATCCGGTTCTCGTTGAAGAAATGCTGCACCACCTGCAGCCCGCGCCCTTCGCCGCCGAAGATAGCTGTGTGAGGCACGCGAACACCCTTCAGCGTAACGTGCGCATGGTCCGACGGCATGTTGAACGTCCAGAGATATTCCTCGATCGTGAAGCCAGGTGATTTGACCGGCACGAGGAACGCCGTGATGCCGTGCCCGTCGCCAGCCTTGCCCGACGTGCGCGCCATGATCATGTCGTGGCTGGCGACGTGCACGCCTGTGTTCCACGTTTTCTCACCGTCGATGACCCACTCATCGCCATCGCGCACGGCGACCGTCTCCATGTGGGTCGCGTCGGAGCCATGCTTGGGCTCGGTGATGCCGAAAGCAAAGCCGCGCTTGCCGGCGGCGAGATCATCCATCCACTCAGCCTTCTGCGCGTCCGTGCCGTAATTCCACATCAGCAGCGCGCCGATGCTGTTGCCGACGATCGAGTGCTCGTTCTGCAGGTCGTTGTGCAGCCCGAGTCCCTTCGCGGCAAAGTGTTCGCGGATAACCGCCATAGCCAGATTCGGACCGCACCCGACATCGCGCGCCGATCCGCCCAGTTCCCTGGCCAGCGCAAAGCGGAAATGTCCCGCCTTGTCTGCCCGCCGCCGCGCCTCGCGCAGCAGCTGCTCCCACTCGTGACGCGGCAGTCCACCCTTGTCCCAGTCGGTGCGCGCATGTTCGCGGCGATGATCGAAGAAGCGGATATTGTCGTCCGCATTCTCCAGCGGCTTGATATCGGCTTCGATGAAGCGGTCGAGCTCGTCGAGATAATCGACGAGCCCCTTGGGCAGGTTGAAGTCCACGTGTGCTCTCCGGCGTTTCCTGCCGGGAGTTTTGACCTACTCTGCCGGAACCGCAACCGCCTCCGGACCCGGATCGTCCTCCGGCTTCGCCTTGCGATCCTTCGGCGCCAGCAGCAGGTACATCGGCGGCGTCACGATCCGCGCGATCAGCGTCGACGATATCAGGCCGCCGATGATCACCATCGCCAGCGGCGAATACAGCGGCGACTTTTCGAACACCAGCGGCATCAGACCGCCGATGGCCGTAAGGGAAGTCAGCAGCACAGGCAGGAAGCGAACCTCGCCCGCCTTCTCGATCGCCTCACGCAAAGGCGTTCCCCTGTCGCGTTCCTGGTTGGCAAACTCCACCAGCAGGATCGAGTTCTTGATCTCGATTCCGATGAGCGCAATGAACCCGATGATCGACGTATAGGACAGCGACTCTCCGCCCAGGTAGAGCGCGATCAGCCCGCCCATGATGCCGAACGGAATCACGAACGCCACCACGCCGGCCGTCGCAAACGAGCCGAACTCCAGCAGCAGCACGGCCATGACGCCGAAGATCGCGATCAGGATCGCAGGCCCCATGCCGCCAAAGCTGCGCGACTGCGCTTCCGCCTCGCCGCCCAGACTGTTGGAATAGCCCGGCGGCAACTTGATGTCCTTCAGCTTCGCCTGCACGTTCTTAGTCACCACGTTGGCGAGATAGCCCGGCTTCAGATAGGCCGTGACCGTCACTGTCCGCTCCCGCTGGAAACGGCTAATACGCGCCGGACCTGAAGAGATTCGCGGCTCGGCAAACTCCGACAGCGGAGCGGCTGAGCCATCGCCCGTCCAGATGTACAGCCGCTTCAGATCATCAATGCTCATCCGGTCGCCACGCGGTGCGCGCACGACCACGGGATACGCATCTCCGACCGGATCGCGATAGGACGCAACCCGCGCCCCACCCACGGCGATCCGCAACGTCTGATCCAGCGTCCCCGCAGGAACGCCGCGCAGCGCCGCGGTCTCGGTGTTGATGTTGAGATCGAGATCAAGCAGGCGTTCGGCCAGCGGGTTCACCACGTTCCGGATGCCCTCAGCGGCTTCCATCTCGCGCTCGAACTGTGCTGCAATCTGGGTCAGCACCTCGATGTCCGCGCCCTGGATGCGAACAGCGATGGGCGCCTCGATCGGCGGACCGTTGAGGAATCGCTTCACGTTGAACCGAACCCCTGGATACTTGTCGAGATCGGCGCGCAACTCCTCGAGAACCTTGCTCCCCTCGGCTGACTCCCAATGATCGAAGCGCGCATAGACGCCGCCGACATTGCTCGCCTGCTCGCTCGGCGTCTCGTTGTAATAGACCTGCGGATTGCCGCGCCCGGAGTTGGCGAAGCGCCAGCTGATTTCCTTGTGCCCGGCCAGCACCTTGTCGACATACATCACGGCCTTGTCCGTCTCCTCGACGGAGACGCCTTCAGGCAGTTTAACCTCGACCATGAAGTACGGGCTGTCATTTTCGGGGAAAAGGCTGAAGCCCAGCTTGGGCACAAGCGTCAGCGACGCCGCGAACAGGGCGAGGCCCACAACGACCGTCATGCGCGGCGCTCCGAGCGCGACCTTCAGGATCGGCCGATAGACCGCATGGATGCCGCCCATGACGACATCGAGGAAGACGTTTGAATGTCCATGGCGCGGCAGGATGCGGCTCGCGAGGAACGGGATGACGGTCAACGCCACAAACAATGACGCCGCAATGGTACAAACCACAGCCATCGGCAGCGACCGCGTGAAATCGCCCGCCGCCTCCGGCAGGTTCAGCAGCGGCAGGAAGGCCAGCAGCAACGTCGCCGTACAGCCCAGCACGGCGATGTTGATCTCGTTGACGCCGGAGATCGCAGCATCCCGCGGGCTCAGACCATTGCGCAGGTGCCGCGATATGTTCTCGGTGACGACGATCGAGTCATCCACCAGCAGGCCAAGCGCCAGCACGAAGCCGGCAATGGACAACTGGTTCAGCGAATAGCCCAGCTTCTCCAGCACGATCACGCCGATCGCGAACGAGGCCGGGATCGACACCATGACCACGATCGACGCCCGGAAGCCGAGCGGCAACAGGGTCAGCAGCACCAGCGCAATGGCAATCATGAAGTCGCGACCAAGCGACGACAGTCGCTGCGAGACCATCAAGGACTGGTCGAACCCGCGCTCCAGCACAATTTCTTTCGGCAGGCGCGGTTCGAACTTGTCGACCTGCCGCTGCAGGTTGGACATCACGTCGAAAATGGTGGCGCCAAGCTTCGCCCGGGCCGTCACAAAGAGCGAGCGCTTGCCATTGTAGCGGGTGAAGACCTGCTGCTCGTCATTGGTCCATTCGACCTGAGCGACATCGCCCAGCGTGATGGCCGTGCCAGCGTCGCTCCGCAGCACGACGTTGCGGATTTCCTCGAGACTGTCGAATGCCCCCGTAGCCTCGACGTTGAAGCGCCGTCCGCTGCTCTCGACCGAACCGATCGGCACGTCGACGCCTTCGCGTTGCACGGCTTCTGCCAGTCCCGTCAGAGGCAGCCTGTAGGCGGCCATCTTGTCGAGGTCCGGCGTGATCCGGACCTCCGAGGTCGGCACGCCCCAGATTTCGGACTGCTGGACGCCGCCCGCGCGTTCCATCGCGTCGCGCAATTCGCGCGCGTAGGCTTCCATTTGCCGGTAAGGCGCAGTCTCGGACACCAGCGCCATCTGCACGATGTTGGTTTGCGCCGGGTTCTGTCGGTTGGCGCGCAGCAGCGTGATGCCATCTGGCAGGGTCGAACGGATCACGTTCAGCTCGCGCACCACCTCGTCGTACTTCTTCTCGGGATCGGAGCCGTAGACGAACGACACGCTGATCGAGGCAAGGCCCGCCTGGCTGGTCGAGCGGATCTGATCGACGTCTTCGAGGCCGTTCAGCGCCGTCTCGATCGGAATCGCGATCACGCGCTCCATCTGCTCGGCGTCCGCCCCCGGCAGCACGACGAACACGCCCACTCCCGGGAAGGACACGATCGGGTCTTCCGATTTCGGGATCGACATCACGGACTGGATGCCCAGCCCGAAAAGCATCACGAACAGCACCAGCGTGAACTGCCAGCGGTCGACGAAGAAGCGCGTAAAGGCCTGCATCCTCCAGGTCCCCTTGCGCTATTGCCTGGCGACGCTGACGGCGTCGCCGTCGCGCACCATCGAGGCGCCGCGCGTGATGACACTGTCGCCGGCGCTGAGCCCCCTGAGGACCGTGACGCCCCTGTCGCTGACCCCACCGGTCTCCACAGCACGGCGACGCGCCTTGCCTTCGGCGTCGACCACGAACACCACGCCCTGGTCGGCGCGCGCGTCGATCAGCGACATGGCGGGGATTGTGTACTCGGCTGCGCCCGAAGTTGGGCCGGCAGCGCTGGCGATGATGACTTCCGCCACTTCGCCCGAGCGCAGACCTTCCGGCTTGTCGACCTGCACTTCGACGGTGAACACGCCCGACTGCGAGCCCTTCGCCGCAATCCGCTGAACCTTGCCAGTCAGCGGCGCGCGCCCACGCAGGTTCACCACAGCAGAGGCGCCTGTCTTCAGCGCGGCGACTTCCGAGGCCGTCATCGACGCTTCCACGATAATGCCCGTCCGCGCCTCGCCCAGCGACAGCACGCTCTGGCCCGGCGCCACGATCTGGCCCGGCTCGGCATCCCGCCGCAGGATCAACCCGGACGCCGGCGCCACGATTGACACCCGCTCCCGCGAGCGCTCCAGCGCCAGTCGCGCATTGTCGAGTTCCTGCTGCGAAGCCGCGCCCGCCGCATTCAGTTTGGCGATACGATCAAAATTCTGTTCGGCGGTCTTGCGCGCGAGCGCCGCCTCCGCCTCATCAGCGCCCGCCGCCGTCCGCCGAAGCGTCGCCAGCAACTGGCCCGCAAACACCTGATCGCCGACATCGGCTTTCAGCGTCTCGATTTCGCCGGCCGATCCAAACGACAGCGCCGTCTCGCGCTTGTAGGCGACCAGCCCGCTGGCCCGGACTTCACCCGCCGCTCCTGCGGCCGAAATACCGAGAACTTCAACGGCAATTGCCGGCGCTGGAGGCTGCGCTACCTTTGAGGTTTCCGCCGCCTCGCCCTGGCACGCTGCGACAAAAAATGCACAGATTGCTGGAATGCACAGTTTTCTGGACGCTGACAGGACAGGCCCCATGTGTCACCTAATTGATAAGTATCATTATGTTGACAGTGTCAACGAAAAAATAGACACTGTCAAGAAATGCGCAGGAACATATGGCCGTTATCAAGACGATTTCTCGAGACGACGTCCGTACGAGCATTCTTGAGGCCAGCATCGCCCTTATGAACGAAGGGGGACTCGGCTCCCTCTCCATGCGCGAAGTCGCCCGCCGCGCCGGCGTCAGTCACCAGGCCCCGTATCACTACTTCACCGACCGCGAAGCCATCTTGGCCGAACTCGCAGGCGACGGCTTCGACCGCCTGTATGACTACATGGTCAGCGCCATCGGCCTTGCCCGCAACAAGGTCGGCGACAAGAACCGCGCGATGGGCGAGGCCTACATCCGCTTCGCGCTCAACAACCCGGAGGTCTTCCGCCTGATGTTCAGGTGCGAGATGGTCGATCTCATGCGTTACCCTGAAGCCAAGTTGAAAGCCGACCGCTGCTTCCAGCTCGTCGCAATCACGCTCGGCGTCACCATTACCGATGACAAGTCCAACCCGGACATGGCGCCCGTGATCGCCTGCTGGTCGATGGCGCATGGCCTCGCCACACTGATGCTTGAAGGCAAGCTCGGCGAAGCGTTCGGCGACACGATGGACCAACGCGAAGCTGCCGCCGGCCGCATCATCGGCTTCTACGCCGAACGCCTCGCGCAATAGCGCCCAGCGCCTGACACCGAGCGCCTAACACCACGCGCCTGAAATCGGGATCACCTGCCCCGACACGAAACCGCTGTCGCCCAGCGCCAACATTTCTGTAAGCGCCGCGACTTCTTCGGCCTCGCCGAGTCGTCCCATCGGCACACGCGCCAGCAGCTTGGGCCCCTTCACGGGATCGGCGAGCAACGCCTTCGGATAATACGTCTCGGTCTGGATGAAATTGGCGGCGACCGCGTTCACCGAAATGCCATCGCTTGCCACTTCCAGCGCCAGCGTCCGCACCACGCCGTTGATCGCTGCCCGCGCCGACGCATAGGCCGCAAAACCCGGTATCCCGCCGATCGGACCGGACGAGGATCCGAACACGATCCGCCCCGCCTTGTTCGGCCGCATCGCCTTCACAGCGGCGCCCGCAAACGCCAGCGACTCCGCGGCGAGCCTTATGAAATAAGGCGCCAGCACCTCAACCGTCAGGTCTTCCACCTTGATACGCGGCGCTGGCATGGCGGACGAAATGACGATCGCATCCAGCCGCCCGCCAAACCGCTCCAGCGCGCGCTCTGTGACGTCGGCGGGCGCGCCCCACGCCACCGTCTCAACGCCTTCAGCCTCTCCATCTGCCGTGATGGCAGGATCGCATCCGATCACGCGCGCGCCCTTGTCCTTCAGCCGTCGCGCAATCACCGGATTGGCAAATCCGGTGAGTTCGGTCACGAGGACGTTCTTCGTTATGCTCATTGCGGGTAGTGATCCTCGAATGTCCCAAGCTTGCAGGAATATCCTTCCGGCGGGGGCGTCACTTTGAATGACTTCGGATCAGACCCTTTCGGATGTGACGCCATCGTCTTCAGCGCCCACAGGTTGAACGCCTGCGTATTCACCTGCGGCCACATATGGCCATGCGTCGCGCTGCAAGCGATATGCACGACATTCGGCTTCGCGGAGAAATAGCTCGCGCCTGCCTGCGTCGATGGGCGATAGTCCGCACACAACCCGAGCGGCGGCCCGCAGTCCCACAGATCCTTCTCGCCGCCCCACACCGTGATGACCACCAGCGGGCTCAGCCTCGTATGCAGCGGGTAGGGGCCAACGCGGCCCTGGTAGATTTTCGACGGATTGCTGATGACAGCCTGCCGCGCCTCGTTGAACGTGAGGGACGATCCATCATCGTTCGAGACATACCACTCGCCGGAGATCGGCATTCCGCCGGCCCAGAAATCAGAATTGAACGTCAGCGCTCGATTGGTCACCGTGCCGCCGGCCGATATGCCGCCAATAAAAAGGCGGCTGCGGTCGAGTGCGAATTTCGTGCCCGCACAGCGCACCATCGCCTCGAAGAAGCGCACATCCGGGCCGGCGTCATTCTTCCATTTGTCGCCTTCCGCGCCTTGCGCGCGACCATCATTCCACGGCTTCCAGTTCCAGCCGTTCGACCCGACGCCATCGCAGGCGCCACGCCCCACATTCGGATCCTGCCCGGCGCACTGCCGCACAGGCGCAATCACCGTAAAGCCCTTCTCGGCCATCAGGGCATTGGCGCCTGAGCGGGCGACATTCAGATTCGCGTTGGTCGATTCGACCGTGCCCGTCAGCGGAACCCACACGGGCGCTGCGCCTGCCGCGCCTTTAGCAGGGACAATCACGAAGGCGCGCTGCAGTCCGTCGGACGGAAAGCCTGTGTTGAGGCCCTCATGCGGCGTAAAGCCATCCGGGCACGACCATTCGGCCTGCGCCGCGCCGGGCGCTGGGGATGCACATCCCGCCAGCCCAATCGCGAGACCGAGTATGCCAACAGCAAACTTCATCCGGCAGCCTCCCACGTGACGGCTCTTCAAGGCCGCGCACGCCGCGCCACCCTAGCCTCTCGCCGCGTGTACCGCCAAGGCGGATCGGCCTGTCTTGACGCATCGCCAGCCAATCAATTCATCCTGAATGTCGCATCGCTCTACGACACCGACTTGAAGTGAGAGCCGCGTCGGTGGATGGTCTCCCACAACGAACGGCCGGCCGCTGGACCGCGCCAATACAGATATCCCCGGGAGGACTACCCATGCTTCGTCGCACTTGCTCCGCCATCGCCGTGGCGGCGTCCCTGCTGTCGGCCTGCGTCTACGCGCCCGAAGCAGCCGCACCCCCGCCATCGCCCCACGTCGGCATGATGCAGGGCGAGATGCCACCCGAGATGCGCGCCCACATGATGGCGATGATGTCTGAGCATCACGCCGATAAGCCGGCTGCACCGCGCAACCTTTCGACAACCGTGTCGCCGGAGGCCGTCGGCTTCGACAGCGCCCGTCTCAAGAAGCTCGATGACTACATGGCGCAAGTCGTCGCCGATGGCCGCGTCGCGGGCATGACCACGCTGCTTGCGCGGCACGGCCAGATCGTGGAGTTCAAGACCTACGGCAAGGCCAGCCTCGAGACCGGCGCGCCGATCACCAAGGACTCGATCTTCCGCATCTATTCGATGACCAAACCGATCACCGGCACGGCGATGATGATCCTGTTCGAACAGGGCAAATGGCGGCTCGATGATCCGGTCACGCGCTACGTGCCGGAGTTCAAGAATCTGCGCGTGGTGAAGTCGATCAAGAAGGACGGCTCGCTCGAACTCGAAGACATGGCCCGCCCGCCGACCATGCGCGAGATCATGAGCCACACCGCCGGCTTCGGCTACGGCCTTGCCGATGAACACCCTGTCGACAAGATGTACCGGACGAAGGGCGTCCTCGCCGCTTCAAGCCTCAAGGAAATGATCGACCGCACGGCCACCATCCCGCTGATGTTCCAGCCAGGCACGAACTGGTCCTACTCCTCGTCGGTGGATATTCAGGGCTACATCGTCGAGAAGCTGTCCGGCATGAAGTTCTCGGACTTCATGGCGCAGAACATCTTCGCGCCTCTGAAGATGACCGACACCGCCTTCGCCACAGGCGCCGACAAGGCCAACCGCCTCGCTGCGGTCTATCTCTTCGATCGCGCGCAGAACAAGATCGTCGAGGCCAAGGAGCTCTTCGGCAACCCGATGCCGGACTACACCAAGCCGCCCGCGATGGAATCCGGCGGCGGCGGTCTCGTCTCCACCACGATGGATTATGCCCGCTTCAGCCAGATGATCGCCAACAAGGGTGAGCTTGATGGCGTCCGCATCCTCTCGCCCGCCTCCGTCGAACTGATGGGCACCAACGTGATTCCGAAATCCGTGCTCGTCTCCAGCAACGGCACCAGCGTCGCACGCTTCAACGAAGCGGTCGGCTTCGGTCTCGACTTCCAGGTCGTGAACGATGCCCGCGCCTCCGGCTCGCTGCAGGGCGATGGGTCGCTGAGCTGGGGCGGCGCTGCCGGCACCTGGTTCTGGGTTGATCCCCAGAACGACGTGATCTTTGTCGGCATGATCCAGCGCATGGGTGGAACGGGCGGCGATGATCTCGGCACCATGGCGCGCACCCTGACCTACCAGGCCCTCACCCATCCGGAAAAATGACGCCCCCGGAGACATGGTCTTCGCAGCTCGCATCTGGCGCACTGCGTGTTTGAGGTTCCGGTGTGGCAGAGAAGCGGCTAATCCTTGCCGCGCCGGGACCGACCCACGGTGAACTGTATGTGGGCGGCCCGCCTTGGGGTGGCGTATAGAGATGTTGTCACGCGTTCTTCAGTTTCTGCTTGGCGCCGCACTGTCCGGTGGCGGAGGCTATCTCGCCTGGACACAACGCTCCGGCCCCCTGAATTTTTTCCCGCCCGGGCCGGACGGTCTGCCGCTGCTGCTTCTGCTCGGTATTCTCGGCGTCTCGGCGGGTATCGTCTTCCTCGTCAGCGCCTTGCACCCGCGGCCCAATCAGAAACGCTCCGCCGCCGAAAAATCTGCCCGTGAGGACGCCGTCCTCGGCCAGGCCGAAGCCTACTATTCCGAACGCTCGCGCGCTGCCGACCGCGACTGGCGCTCCGCCCCGATCACGCCACCGCCCGCCCCGGTCCCCGCTCCCCCGGCGCCGCCACAACCAGCACCGGTTCAGCCCGCCGTCGCGGCCGCACCCCCTGCCATCCCGCCGCCGGCCCCCGTTACGCAACCGCCCCCGCCGCCAAGACCCGTCGCGCAGGCACCCACGGCGCCTCCACCAGCTCCGTCACCAACCGCGCCGCCTCCACCGCCAGCGAATCCCTTCCCTTCGCAGGTGACGCTCAACCCGATCCCGACCGTTGCCGCCGTCCCGAAACCTGCTGCGCCTCCAGTTGCGCCGCCGACCGTTCAACCGCCGCCCAAGCCACCCGCGCCGACGATTGCACCAGCCGTGGAAGGTCCGCATCAGCCGATCCGCTCCGCGATTGCCGCTGGAAAGCTGGCTGAGGCTGAGCAGTTGCTCAACGCCGCGCGTGAGACAGCGACGGGACTCGAGCTAGCGCATCTGACAGCCCTGGCCGGAGACCACGCCGCCGCCGCCGGACAGCAAAGCCATGCGAAATGGTTGTGGCGGCTTGCCATGAAGCGCTTTGGCGAAAATGGCGCCCTGGAATCTGCAGATGCCAAACGCATCGCAGCGACGCTCCCGCCGCCTCGCTAACTCATGACGGGAGTCGCAAGGGCCGCCCGATGAGGAGCGGCCCCTGTTCGGTTCCCGCGTCTCCCGGCTTACTTCGAGATGCGCAGTTTCGAGATCGACGTCGCGATCTTCTTGAAGGCGACCTGCAGCTCAGCCTCGTCCGCAGCCAGAAAGGCGTAGGATGGCTTGGTGGCGCACTTGATCAGGAAATCGTCGGCATACAAGGCCGTGTTGATGCTGAGGCCCACGGTGTAGATCGTGATCTTCTCATCCTTCATGGCCTCACAGATCGCTTCGGCCTGCGTGAACTCGTCCGTCGCTGCGTTACAGAGGACGCCATCCGTCACACCCTTGCAGGTCGAGAAGTTGAACTCGCCGTCCGTCATCAACACGGCGACCTTCACGAGTTCCTTGGTCGTATAATCTTTCGGCTGGTTCGCCGTTTCCTTGTCCCACACATCCTTGAAGTTGGGCGACAGCATGTACCAGGCCCACGCGATGCCGATCTGGCCGGCCGTGGAGCCGCCGGTCTTGAGATCACCGATAGACGTGTTGAGACGTGCGCGGTCGGCTGTCATCGGTGTCACATAGTTGGTCATCGTGCAGGCACCACTGCTGGAATAAAGGATGCCGAGCGGAGATGTAGCCGGACTGACGTCCGTAGCCGCGTCGGCTCCATAGCGCTCAACGAGACAGTCGGTCGCCGCATAAGTCGAGGTGCTGGCATTGGGCGTGCTGCTTGGGTAGAGCTTGGCGCACCCATACGTCAGGCACTGCGATGCGCCGCCTGATGAGTAGTTGGACGACATATTGCTCAATGCTGGCGTCGAGTCGATCAGCCGGTAGCTGTTGTTATCGATCTTTGCTATCTCCCATGTGCGACGGCCGGAGACTGAGTTGATACCGGTCAAGCCGCCAACGCCTGCAATTTCGACACGCTCGCTGGTTGAAAGGCCGTGCGAATTCGAAGCGACCTCGACATTGCAGTAGGCATTGACGCACGCCGCCATCGAACCGCCGGACGACCAGTCGTTGTAATCCTTTCCGTCGCCCGGGAGGAAGAACACCGAGCCCGAAGGGCTATCAACACTGATGCTGTTGTTGGCAGGTGTGTTGACAGATGTTTTGGACGAGTTGGATTCCGTTACGCCCCAGATAAAAACGTTGTCCGAAGTCGACAGACTGTGAGAGGCAGATGTCGTCACGCGATATCGGCAATCGGACACGTAGCACTCCGACGCCTTTCCACTGGACGAGTAGTTCAGGAAGTTCGGCCCGAATGTGCCATCCAGTGTGAAGTTATTGCTATCGCGATTGGTGATGACCCATGTCGTGCCCCAGACGTTGTTGACCGACATCGAGCCGCCGCCACTGGCGTTTACGGATTCTATGTAGATCAGGTCGCCGGTGGCGAAGCCGTGGGTGCTAGCCGTGATCCGCATTGCGCAATCGGCATAGAGACAGCGTTGCGAGGAGCCGGCGGTCGCGTCCGTGCTGCCCGATGGGGGCGTCACATACGCGCCCGCTGCAGTGTCTTTCAGCCAGAACTGCGTCAACGTCTTGTCGGCAACCGAGAACATCCGGCTGTTCAGCGAAGAATAGCTACCGTTCGCGCCGGAGATATAGACGGTGTCGCCGTTGACGTACCCGTGGCTGCTGCCGGTCGTTACCCGGATACGTGTATTGCTGTTGGTCTTGGTTATGCCGGCGCTGGAGGCGACCGACTTTGCGGAGCCGTTTTTCCAGGTGGCGTTTGAAACCGTTTTGCCAGTATTGGAGCGCCAGCCAGCCGTGCTGATCGTTTTCGTCGACGCGCCGGACTTGCGCCAGTTGGCCCCGCTGATTGTCGTGCTGGGCGTTGGCGTACCGCGCAGATCGACAGGAACACTGGCGTTTGCGTGTTTCGTATCGACGTAGACGCTCTGCGACCAAGGAACGATGGCGATCTTGGAGAAGTACGGGGTCTGAACCGTGTTGACCACTTCATCGATCAGGATCTTCGCTGCCGACTTGAGGCCTGCGATCCGCGTGGCGTTCATCGAGCCGGTAATATCCAGCGCCATGGCGACTTCGACGTTATTACCGCCAACACGGACTTCGCTCTCAGCTGAGACGGTGACGGTCGGTTGGCCGACGAGCGGCATGAAGTAGGTGTTTATCTCAACCGAGCCCTTAAGCATCGCCCGTTCTTCGCCGACATCGAGTGTGAGTTCGATGGGCTTGTCATGTTCGGTCTTGAAGTTGACGTCGACATATTTCTGGGCAACCGCATTGAGGTCGGCGCCTTCGGTCGTCGTGGACCCGACGGCC
Source organism: Hyphomonadaceae bacterium (assembly GCA_040398425.1). Taxonomy (GTDB): domain Bacteria; phylum Pseudomonadota; class Alphaproteobacteria; order Caulobacterales; family Hyphomonadaceae; genus UBA7672. The sequence goes on along the minus strand of JBBATZ010000007.1, from coordinate 31,975 downwards.
AGCGCTGCGGCGTCCAGCGCCGATGCCAGCTCGAAGCGGGCAAGAAATGCGCGACCGCCATCGATAGCAAGACCGGTGCAAACGCACAGCGGCACGGCCATGAGCGCAAACTGCATGGCGAAGGCGCCCCGACGGTCCTTCGCAAATCTCCCGATCGACCCGAACATGTTCGTTCCCGTATGCAAGGGCGCGCCAGTGGCGCGCCCGGCCTTCAGAGCTAGGTAATCGTCAGATACGTGGTTGCGCCGCCATCAGTTGGCACACCATCCAGAGAAATCTTCTTGTCGAGACGCGGACGAGAATAGGCCGTCTTCTCCATCGGCATGAACGCCCCCCCAAACAGTTCGGTCAGGACGCTGTGATAGCTGTAGCGGACAGACACGCGGATGACGCTCTCGCCATCAACACCCATGCCCTTGGCGTCCTGGATGTCTTTTGTGATCGCGGTTCCAGCCACACGGCGCCACAGCACCGCAGGATCCGCATTCACACCGGTGAGACCGATCGACGTGACATCGAGATCGAGATCGTCCGTCGTGTCGAGTGGCTTCATCATCTGGACCGACGCCTTGAAGAGCTGATTGAGATCGTCGGTGGTAAGGTCCGTCTCGCGAGCAACCATGTTGGCGACTTCGTGCGCATAGCGCGTTGCTTCCTCGCTGGCGCGGAAGCGGAACGTCATCTCGAACACTCCCATGATCAGGAAGATAAGCGCCGGTGCGATGAGCGCAAATTCGGCCGCAGCGACGCCACGCCTGTCTCCAGCAAACCTGGAAAGTCCACGCCAGGAAAAAACGGAACTCTTGCTCATCATCAGATCCACGGCTCGTTCTTGACGATGACGTAAGCGTTCACAATCGCAGGCAGGTCGGGGCCCATGTGGAAAAGCTGGTCCATGAAGGGCGTGATGAACTGGTGATGCAATGAAGCACGGACGACCGAGTACTGATCGGCGGCGCCCGGCTCAAACATAAAGTTGGTAGGCACACCGTCCTTGTCGAACACCGGCGGCGGATAGGTTACGTCCTTCAACTGATCGAACGCACGAACGTCGAAGTAGATCTCGTTGCAATCGACCAATGCGCCAGCCGCAGCACAGGCCTCGTCGATGAAGTATTGTCTCATCATCTCCGGCGTACGCGGATTCCCATTGACGTCGACCTGAACTTCGCCCGTCTGCAGGTTTCGTGTGGCTTCATAGACGACGTGATTGAGCGCGTAGGTCTTGTACTGGAAGATCACGAACTCAATGAGACCCATGATCAGCATGAAGAAAACCGGCGCCAGCAACGCGAACTCGATCATCACGTTGCCGCTGCGCGCCCGGCTGCTGCGCTCTCCTGAGAGTCTCCTGCGCAATTTCATGGATCCCACCATTTCTACCCATACACCATGCACGCGCAGGCTTAACTCCACGCTTCCATCGGCGGCGAATTTCCAAACAGTTTCACCTTTCCCGTTTACATTTCAGCAATCGGCGCAGCCGGCGAACTGCGGCTGGACTGGAGAGTGAAGCGGACGTAAACGCGGTACATGACCAGCATCGTGACCGCCGCCGTTATCCTGATCGGGGATGAGCTCCTTTCGGGGCGCACCCAGGACACCAACCTCAAGACCATCGCGGATTTCCTCAATCCGCTCGGGGTGGAAGTGCGCGAGGCGCGCATGATCCCCGATGTCCACGCCACCATCGTCGCCACCATCAACGAGCTGCGCGCCGCCCACGATTATGTCTTCACGACCGGCGGCATCGGTCCGACCCATGACGACATCACCGCCGATGCTGTCGCAGCCGCCTTCGGCAAGACCATCGATGTGCGGGAGGATGCGATGACGATCCTGCGCCCCTATTACGAAGCGCGCGGTCAGGAGATCAACGAAGGCCGCATGCGCATGGCCCGCATTCCCGAGGACGCAGAGCTGATCCTCAACCCTGTCTCGGCCGCCCCCGGCTTTCAGCTCGGCAATGTCTTCGTCATGGCCGGCGTGCCCTCGGTCACGCGCGGCATGCTTCAGGATGTCGGCCGGCGGATTCGCGGCGGCGCAATCGTCCATGCCCGCACCGTGCGCGCCACCGGCGTCCGCGAAGGCGACATCGCCGAACCGCTCGGCGCACTCGCCAAGGCGACGCCTGAAGCCAGCCTCGGCTCCTACCCCTTCATGCGCCTGAACGGGAAGCAGACCGAATTCGGCACCAACCTCGTCGCCCGTAGCCGCGACAAGAGCGCCGTCGATCGCTGCATCGAAGCAATGTCCGACATCATCAGGGCGCAGGGCGGACAGCCCGAGATCGACCCGGTCGTATAGGGAGCCGAACAATGAGTGAGCCAATCGAACAGACGTTGCTGGTCGAACGGGACGGCCCCGTCGCCATCCTGACCCTCAACCGCCCGAAGCAGCTCAATGCGCTCTCGGTCGCTCTGCGCGTCGACATCGTCCGCACCATCCGCGAACTGTCCGCAGGCAATGACGTCCGCGCCATCGTACTCACAGGTTCCGGCCGCGCTTTCTCCGCCGGCGTCGATCTCAAGGAGGCAGGACAAAAGGGCTTCTCGCTCGGCGTCGGCGACAGGAAGTCTGCCGAACCCGCCCCCGACATGGACCTCGCCGCCGCTTTCGCCGCCTGCCCCTGGCCCGTCATCGGCGCGATCAATGGTTTTGCTATCACCGGCGGCTTCGAACTCGCCTTGATGTGCGACGTGCTGCTTGCCTCCACTGAAGCGAAATTTGCCGATACCCACAGCCGTGTCGGCCTCATGCCCGTCTGGGGACTCTCGCAGAAACTCCCGCGCCTCATCGGGGCAGGCCGCGCGAAAGAACTCTCGCTCACCGGCAACTATCTCGAAGCCGCGACCGCCGAACGCTGGGGCCTCGTCAACCGCGTGCTGTCGCCGGAAGACCTGCTGTCCGCCGCACGCAAGCTCGCGCACGAGATGGCGAGCGTCGAAGGCGGCCTGCTCAAGCGCATGAAAGCCGTCATTGACGACGGCCTCGCCCTGCCCCTGCCCGATGCGCTGAAGATGGAGATCGAACGCGGCTCAGCCAACAACTCCGCCATCACGCCAGGCGCTGCAGAAGAATCCCGCAAATCGGCCATGGCGCGCGGACGCGAGCAGGCGACTTGAGCTGGAAGCGCACCTTCGACGGCCGCGAACCGCAGCGCGTCAACAAATGGCTGGCGCATGCCGGCGTGTGCTCGCGTCGAGAAGCCGAGACGCTGATCGAGGCCGGCGCCGTCTACATTGATGGCGAACAGGTGACCGATGTCGGCCGCAAGATCGCGCCCGGCCAGACGCTTGTGTTGAACGACCGCGCCGAACTCGGCCTCGGCGCGCAGATCTCCGTTGTGATTCACAAACCCGTCGGCATCGTCTCGGCGCAACCAGACCCTGGCCAGATCCCCGCCGCCCGCCTGCTTACAGCAGAGAGCCAGTCCGGCCCCGGCATCGTGCCGTCCTCGCGCGCCAGCCTTCCGCCCCTCGGCCGCCTCGACCAGGATTCTCGCGGGCTCTTGCTGCTGTCTGAAGATGGCGTGTTGGCGAAAGCCATCATCGGGCCCGCCAGCGAAGTCGACAAGGAATACGTCGTCACGGTCGCGGGCAAGATCGACCGTGTAAAAATCCAGAAACTCCGCCACGGCCTAGAACTCGACGGGCGCCAGCTGAAGCCCGCGAAGGTTACGCTGCAGGACACGCAGATCCTGCGTTTCGTCCTCAACGAAGGTCGCAATCGCCAGATCCGCCGCATGTGCGAGCTTGTCGACCTCGAAGTGACCGACCTGATGCGCGTCCGCGTCGGCCCGCTTCTGCTCGGCGATCTGCCTGAAGGCAGATGGCGCCATCTCCTGTCAGCCGAACGCGACGCGCTGGTCGCTGCCGGCGGCGGCGCGTCCTATTCCATCAGCGCCGATTGATAGAACGCCAACGCCTCCGCGCTGAAGCAGCAGAACATCACGTCGATCTCCGCCCCGCTCTCACGCAGGACATCGCGCACCGTCCGCACCGCAATCTCCGTTGCCGCCGGGATCGGATAGCCATAAGCGCCCGTCGATATCCCCGGAAACGCCACCGAGCGCACACCCGCTTCGACAGCCAGCTTCAGCGCGTGGCGATAGCACGCCGCCAGCAAACCCGCCTCGCCAACGCTGCCGCCATACCAGATCGGCCCCACCGTATGGATCACATGACGATGCGGCAGATCGTACGCGCCCGTGATCCGCGCCTCACCCGTCGGACATCCGCCCAACGCACGGCACTCGGCGAGCAAACCCGGACCGGCCGCGCGATGGATCGCCCCGTCTACTCCGCCCCCGCCCAGCAGCGATGAATTGGCCGCGTTGACGATCACATCCACCGCCGCGCGCGTGATGTCGCCCTGCTCTGCGAAGATGCGCCCCGGCATATCCCGTCTCCTGCGGCCTTATAGGGCGCGGTTTCAGGCGCTTACCAGCTTGTTTCGTGCGCCACATTGCAGAATCACCCCGCTCGCGTAAATGACCGCCTGATGCGGGGTCACACGCCCTGCCCGGAGCTGCCCCCCCGGAGCTGTCCAATGAGCCTCGACCAGTTTGTCGCCTGCCGCCGCGCGCCGAAGCTTCCTGATCACCTGCCGCGCGCTGGCGACTGGAAGAAGAGCGACTACAAAGGCATCCCCGTATACACGTTCGACGGCACGCAGTGGCTGATCAATGTGCTGGTCGATCCTGAATTTCCCGATGACATGATCGAGCAGCTGGCCGAGGATCTCGCCGACACCGGCATTGAAGGCGCAACGCCCGGCGACTATCCCGTCCTCGTCAACGTGACGTTCGAGCCTGTCACCCGCGACGACGATGCGCTCAGCCTGCAAATGGCCATCCTCGACATGCTGGTCGAGACCTGCGACGGCATCGTGATGGCTAACTGAGGATAGACATGACCGACATCTCCCCCCTCCTCGTCCCTCAGACGGCCGCTGATGCGGCGTCTCAAGGCATCAAGGCCGACGAGTATGCGATCCTGCTCGATCGCCTCGGCCGCGCGCCCAACAAGGTCGAGCTCGGCATCTTCTCGGTCATGTGGTCGGAGCATTGCTCCTACAAATCCACCCGCCGCCATCTCGGCAAATTCCCCACCAAGGGCCCGCGCGTGATCCAGGGGCCGGGCGAGAACGCCGGCGTCGTCGACATCGGCGATGGCCAGGCCTGCATCTTCAAGATGGAGAGCCACAACCACCCCTCCTACATCGAGCCGCGACAGGGCGCCGGCACGGGCGTCGGCGGCATCCTGCGCGATGTATTCACCATGGGCGCGCGTCCGATCGCGCTGGTCAACGCGCTACGCTTCGGCGATCCTTCGCATCCGAAAACCCGCAGCCTCGTCGCCGGCGTCGTAGGCGGCATCGGCGGCTACGGCAATTGCGTCGGCGTGCCCACGGTCGCGGGCGAAACGCAGTTCCACAAGGGCTATAACGGCAACATCCTCGTCAACGCGATGGCCGTTGGCCTCGCCGATCAGGACAAGATTTTCTATTCGCGCGGCGCCGAGCCGGGCAACGCCATCTTCTATGTCGGATCGAAAACCGGCCGCGATGGCATCCACGGCGCGACAATGGCCTCTGCCGAATTTTCCGAAGGGGATGAAGAAAAACGTCCCACCGTTCAGGTTGGCGACCCCTTCACCGAAAAGCTGCTGATCGAAGCCTGCCTCGAACTGATGGCGACCGACTGGATCCAGTCGATCCAGGACATGGGCGCCGCCGGCCTCACCTCCTCCTCCGTCGAGATCGCCGATAAGGGCGGCGTCGGCGTCGAGATGGACATGGACAAGGTTCCGCAACGTGAAACCGGCATGACCGCCTACGAGATCATGCTGTCGGAATCGCAGGAACGCATGTTGATGGTCCTCAAACCGGGCCGCGAAGCGGACGCCAAGAAGATCTTCGACAAGTGGGATCTCGACGCCGAAGTCATCGGCTACACCACGGACACCGGCCGCCTCGTACTGAAGCAACAAGGCCAAGTCGTCTGCGACATCCCCGTCCCGCCGCTGTCGCAGGACGCGCCGAACTACGATCGCCCGTGGAATGCGCCAAAGTCCGCGCCCGCACTCGACATCACGCAATATCCCGAGCCTGCGGATTTCGGCGACACGCTCATCAAACTGATGTCCTCGCCCGACATGGCGTCCAAGCGCTGGATCTGGGAACAGTACGATCGCCACGTGATGGGCGACACGATCGATTCATCGCAATCCGGCGGCGACGCCGCCATCGTCCGCATCCACGGCGCCAACAAAGGTCTCGCAATCTGCTCCGACTGCAACCCGCATTATGTCGCCGCAGACCCGTACGAAGGCGGCAAGCAGGCTGTCGCCGAAGCCTACCGCAACCTCTCCGCCGTCGGCGCGACACCCATTGCGATCACCGACAACCTCAACTTCGGCAACCCGGAAAAGCCCGACACGATGGGCGTCATCGTGAAGGCCATCGAAGGCATGGCCGAAGCCTGCCGCGTGCTTGAATTCCCCGTCGTCTCTGGCAACGTCTCGCTCTACAACGAGACAGACGGCGTCGGCATTCCGCCTACGCCCGTGGTCGGCGGCATCGGCCTGATCGACAATCTCGATCACATCGCCACGCTCAAAGGCGCCCAGCCCGGCGACAGATTGCTCGTCATCGGCGAGACAGCTGGCCATCTCGGTGCGTCGGCTTACGCCCGCACCATCCTTGGCCTCGACGGCCCCGCCGCTGGCGCCGCGCCGCGGGTTGATCTCGCGCTTGAGGTGAAGCATGCCGCCATCATCCGCAAGCTGATCGCCGCTGGCCTCGTCAATGCCGTCCACGATGTCAGCGAGGGCGGTATCGCCTGCGCTGCTTCCGAGATGGCGCTCGCCGCGGGCGTGGGCGTCACCTTCGTCCCCGACCGCGAACCCGGCGATGAACGCGCCGCCCCCGGCCTCTTCGGCGAAGACCAGGCGCGCTATCTCGTCGCCGTCAGCGACGCGCAGAACGCACGCTGGGGCGTCACCGGCACAGTTCCCTCCACGATCGGCCATTTCGGCGGCGACGCGGTGGTGATGCAGACGGGATGGGGCGAGGCGGTAAAGGACCACATCGTCCCGCTGTCGAAACTGAGGGCGGCCCATGAAGGCTGGCTGCCCGGCTACATGAACAGCGAAGGCTGACGCCCGACCGCAACTGGTTGCAATCACAACTAACTGATTGCTCGCGCGCGATTCGCTCGCGGGCCAACTGCCTCTGTTTCCAGAAGCACCCGGCGCGGGGTGTGAATGTGTGTTGTTCCGGACGCACGCTCTCAGCTTAGAAGCGCACAACTTGCTTACCGCTATTGTGCGGGAGAGCGAGCCGTCTAGAACTGCCCGCGGGAACTAAAGTCTGATGCCGGCCTGACGTCAGGCGATTGAGGGAAGGACACGACCATGGCGATGGAGCGCGCGACGCTCGAGGCTTTTCTGCGTGACGCGTTTCCCGACGCCCAGATCACCTTGAAAGACCTTGCTGGTGACAATGATCACTGGAGCGCCGAGATCGTGTCCGAACAGTTCCGCGGCAAGACGCGCGTCGCCCAGCACCAGCTGGTCTATTCCGCGCTGCAGGGCCGTATGGGGGGGCAGCTTCATGCCCTTGCGCTTTCTACGCGCCCACCCGGCTGAACAGGACCCCATCCTTGGCTGAAGGTCGCCGCGATAACGCCTATGGAGCACGCCGCCTTGGTTTCGGGGTAAGCGGGCCGCACGGCACGCCGATGATCCGGCCGGAAACCACCGTCCGCCTGATCCAGCACGCCTATGCGATGGGCGTACGTATCTTCGACACAGGCCCCTCCTATGGCGCGGGCGAGGCGGAACGCCGGCTGGGCGAGGCCCTGGCTCGCCTGCCTCCGTACGATCCCATCGTCGTCACCAAGGTTGGCATCCAGTCGTCGGGATTGACCAAGCGCCATCGCGACTTCTCGCCCGCCGGCGTGCGCCGCTCGGTCGAGGCCTCGCTGAAACGCCTGCGCCGCTCGCGCATCGACTGGCTGTTCCTGCATGGCCCATCGCCGGCGGAAATGACCGATGACCTGCTGAAAGTCCTGACCGACATGCGCCGCCGCGGCGATGTCGTCTCGATCGGCGTCTGCGGCCGCGGGGCGGAACTCGACATTGCCCTGAACAGCGGGGAGTTCACACACTTCATGACGCCGGTTCATCCGGGCCTGTCGTCGGACCAGATGCTCCGGATCTACCGGCTCAGATCGGCCGGAGAACTTATCGGCATCGAAACCGTCACCGCCGCCATGCCTCGCCTCTCCCTTCCCCTCACCGCTGGCGCGACCTGGCGCGTCGCCCGCGCAGTGGTGAACGGGAGCTGGACGCCTCGCTCGGCCACGCCAATGACTGTCGACGAAGCCCTGCTCTGGGCCTTGACCGACGGGGGCGCCCACCGGGTGATTACGACCACCAGCCGACTGGAACACCTCGAATTCAACATCAATGCGGTGGCAAACCCGCCCAGCGGGCGCTTGATTCGCGACGGATCAGGTCTTAGCTCATCCCCGGGCTAGTTGGGTTCCAAGCTAGTCGATTTGCCTGGAAAAGCGCCATGACCGACACCAACGCACGCATTCAGGGCCTGGTAGATTCCAGCCCCGTCTTCCTGTTCATGAAGGGCACGCCGGTTTTCCCGCAATGCGGCTTCTCCGCGACCGTGATCTCGATCCTCGACCATCTCGGCGTGAAGTACGAAAGCGCTAACATCCTCGAGGATGCCGAGCTGCGTCAGGGGATCAAGGATTTCTCGAACTGGCCGACGATTCCCCAGCTCTACGTGAAGGGCGAGTTCGTCGGCGGCTGCGACATCACCAAGGAGATGTTCCAGTCGGGTGAGCTGAAACAGCTGTTCGAGGAACGCGGCGTTCTTCAGTCTGCCTGATCGCACCGGCAAGGCTGGGCAGGCATATCAGCCGCAGAGCATATCCCGCTTGGGAGCGAAGGCAGTCTCACCAGAATGAGACATCCTGCGCGGGCGGGCCCTGAGCTGGGCGTGCGTCGCCGCCAGGACGAGTTCCGGCGCCTCGATCGGTTTGGGCAAGGCGGCAACGGCGCCCCTCACCTCGGCAAGCAGCAGAACGTGCTCCAGCGACGTGTGATCGAACCCTTTCGCTCCGATTGCAATAACCGGGGGCGCGTCAGGACGCGTGCAGGTATCCGCAATGACCGCGAGTGAAGCTCGCATTATCCACGCAGATGACAATAACATCTATGGTCCGGAATCAGCGCCGCAGCGTCGGCAAGCGCCGATGGCTCAAAAAACACGACCTCGATTCCAATCTGTTTCAACGGACGAAGTGCCTCCGCGAAACGCGTGTCTGGATCGATCACCAGAAGCCGAAGAGACTTGTCATACTGACCCATATCAAGTCTCACCGGCAAACACCGTAACTTCTCTCGCGGTGTCACAACGGTTAAGAACAACGTCCTAAGTATCAGTTTATCGGAGTCTTGGGGCTAACCTGAGATTGACCCGAAAACTCAATGTCTGCCGCGAAATCTGTTTGAAGACGCAAGTACTCCGGATAAAATTCTGAATGCCTGACGACCTTTCCAACGAACCCGAAGATCAGGCCGCGTCGTTCACGCCGCTTCACCCAGTATTTGCCGATGCGCCTACCAGCGTTGCGTTTCGCAAGCTGCGCAAACGCCTCGTGCGTGAGACGAAGGAAGCGATCCGCGCCTATGGCATGGTGAGCTCGAACGCCTCGGGAAGCGGCAAGCGCCCGCGCTGGCTGGTGTGCCTCTCCGGCGGCAAGGACAGCTACACACTGCTGTCTGTCCTGCTCGACCTCCAATGGCAGGGCGCGCTGCCGGTCGATCTGATCGCATGCAATGTCGATCAGGGCCAGCCGGGTTTCCCCACGCACATCCTGCCCGACTATTTTGCGAAGATCGGCGTCGCGCATCGCATCATCACGCAGGACACATACTCTGTCGTCACTGAGAAAGTGCCCGCCTCCAACACCTATTGCTCGCTCTGCTCCCGCATGCGTCGCGGCATTCTCTATCGTGTCGCGCGCGAGGAAGGCTGCGAGGCAATCGTGCTTGGCCACCACCGTGACGACTCGCTCGAGACCTTCATGCTGAACTTCCTGTTTGGCGGGCGCCTGGCTGCAATGCCGCCAAGACTTCTGAACGACGCCGGCGATACGTTCGTGCTGCGCCCGCTGATCGGTTGCGCCGAGGACGACATCCGCAGGTTTGCGGCGCTCATGCAGTTCCCGATCATCCCCTGCAATCTCTGCGGCAGTCAGGACGGCCTGCAGCGCATGCAGATCAAGTCGCTGCTCGACGAGTGGGAGAAACGCAATCCGGGTCGGCGCCAGACGATGGCCCGGGCGCTCTCGCACGTCCGACCGTCGCACCTTGTCGACAGCGAGCTGTTCGACTTTGCCGGGCTGTCGCTGGGCCAGTCCGGCACGAAGGACGACGGATTGTAACCCTGTTGACGCCCACGGCTTGTCATCCCGGCCGCAGCGACGCAGTCGCGAAGAGCCGGGATCCATCCAGCAGGCCTCGTGAATCGCGAATGGATCCCGGATAGCCGCTGCGTTCTTTCCGGGATGGCAATTCCGCTCGTGGCGTTGACATGGGCGCCTCAAGCCGCAATGCCTCGCACAAGCTTCCGCCGGAACACGCCCATGGCCTTCACGCTTCCCGACCCCACCGACGCTGAACGCGAAGACCTCGCGCTTCTCTTTGCGTCGATCGCCTCGGACGCAGGCGTGCGCGTGATGGACGTCTACAACAGCGATTTCGAGACGCGCACCAAGGCCGACTACAGCCCCGTCTCCGACGCCGACGAGCGCGCCGAAGAAGTCATCCTCGCCCGTCTCGAAGAAGCCCTGCCCGGCGTGCCTGTGCTTGCCGAAGAGCGCGCCTCGCGTGATGGCGTCGGCGACAAACTGTGGGACACGTTCCTGCTGGTCGACCCGGTCGACGGCACACGCGAGTTCATCAACCGCCGCGGCGACTTCACAGTCAACATCGCACTTATCTGCCATGGCGTGCCGATCGTCGGCGCCGTCTATGCGCCCGCGCGCAAGGAGATGTATTTCGGCGGCGCGAGCGCCCAGCTCATCGAGGGTTTCTCTCCCGGGGAAAAGCTTCGCGAAGGACGCAAACTGTACACCCGCGCCTACCCGTCTGATGGCCTCACCGCCATCACCTCCGCCTCCCACCTCGACGAACAGACCAAGGCCTTCGTCGCCGCGCGGAAAGTCGCCGGACAAGTCGCCATCGGCTCGTCGTTGAAATTCTGCTGGGTCGCCGCCGGCAAGGCCGACGTGTATCCGCGCTTCGGCCCGACGATGGAATGGGATACCGCCGCCGGCCACGCCGTGCTCACCGCCGCCGGCGGGCAGGTCGTACGCCCTGACGGGGCACCCTTCCTCTACAGCAAGGGCGCAGAAGGCTTCCGCAATGGCCCGTTCATCGCCTGGGGCCGCGAACCCATCTAGCCTTTCGGCGCCAGCTGGGGCACAGACCGGCTCTCAGCCAGACGAGAAATCCAGATGACCGATCTTCCCGACCGCCTGAGCCAGGACCCGAAGAGCCCCTTCCACGACAAGGAGCTTCTGGAGCGCGGTATCGGAATCCGCTTCAACGGCGCCGAAAAAACCAATGTCTGGGAATACTGCGTCAGCGAAGGCTGGGTCCGCGTCATCGCCGGGGCCGCGCTCGACCGCAAGGGTCAGCCGATGACCATGCTGCTCAAGGGCAAGGTCGAGCCCTATCTGGAAATGCCGGAAGCCTGAACCGCAAGCCCCCGTCCGTCGCAGCACGGGCGCGTACGTACTACCCCCGCAGCGTCGCCAGAAACCGCGCGAACACCTCGACGCCCTTCTGCATTTCCGAGATCGCCACGAACTCGTTGGGCTGGTGCGCCTGCTCGACTGAGCCGGGTCCACAGATCACCGCCGGAAAACCTGCCTTCTGGAACTGGCCCGCCTCGGTTGCGAAGGCCGCAACGCGGATCTGGTTGTCGCCTGTCGGCGCGCGCATGAACGTCTCTGCCGCACTGTCGCGCTGCAACTGCAGCGGGGGCGCATCGGCGCGCAGGTCCACCACGACACCGCACTCAGGCCCCAGCTTCGCGAGCTTCTCATGCACGCGCGCCACTTCCGCGAAGAACGGCGCCAACATCGCATCCGGATTGACGCCAGGCACGGTGCGCACATCGAACACGAAGCGGCATTCACGCGCGAGGATGTTGGGCGCCGTACCACCGCCGATCTCGCCGACCGTAATCGTCGTCCAGGACGGATCGAACTCCGAATTCGTCGGCGCGTTGTCTTCCTGCTCGTGCGCAATCTTCCGCAACGTCGCCAACAGATCGATGGCCTCGTGGATCGCAGACGCGCCCAGCCGTGGATCGGATGAGTGTGCGTCCTTGCCCGTGATGCGGATCTCGTAGTCACGAATTCCCTTGTGCGCCGACAG
>JBBATZ010000007.1:0-19399 GCA_040398425.1 Hyphomonadaceae bacterium | reverse complement strand
GTCGGCTCGCCGACCCATACAACGGAGGGCGCAGCGCCGCGCCGCCCGATCTCCGCGATCATCGGCTCGACACCCGCACAGCCGATCTCCTCGTCATACGAGAAAGCGAAATGCACCGGGACTTTCAGCGGAATCTTCGAGATCGCTTCAGCATGCGCCAGCGACAGGGCGATGAACCCCTTCATGTCCGTCGTGCCGCGCGCGAACCACTTGTCCTCGGTCGCGATCATGTCGAACGGATCGGTCACCCAGGGCTGGCCATCGACCGGCACCACATCGGTATGGCCGGAAAGAACGATGCCGCCGGGAATGTCGGGGCCCAAGCGGGCCCACAGGTTCGACTTCTTCCCGTCCTCGCTCGGCACCCGCACGACGTGCGCGCCAAGCGGCTTGAGGAAATCCTCGACCCATTCGATCAGCGGCAGATTGCTGTCGCGCGACGTGGTGTCGAACGAACAGAGGCGGTGGAGAATCTCGCGAACGCGGGCCAGAGATGTCATGGGCGGAGGGTAAGGCATCGCGCGAAAAAGTGGAAACTGGTTTTCCGCAAAAGCGATGCGCAAGACAATGAGCTGGAGCGAGCGCGCTCCAGCCATGGACAATCCCGGCACAAGGCTTAAGCGAAGCGAATGATCCAGTTCAGTGCAGGACATGGCCCTGACAGCCAGGCGATAGGTATCGCCTTGGAGGAGATGTTTCTCGACTACACCATCACGCCCGGGCGCGCGCCCGTGCCCGTCACCGTGCTTGGCCAGGCCCGTCTGCCCGGCGCCAATAACATCCTGATGGCCCTCGCCCGCAAGACCAGCCGGTTCCTGCCCTCTGCCGAAGACGCCGCGCCCTGGTTCAAGAAGACACCGCCCGGCCTCGACGAGATCGAGGCGCGCCTTACCGGCCAGGACTACATCCTCGGCGCCTACACCGTCGTCGACATGATCATGTACCCGCTGGTGCTGCGCCAGCTGAACCAACTGGCCGCCTATCCGAACATCACTGCGTGGATCGAACGGCTGCGCATCCGCCCCGGCGTCGGCCGGGGCATGATGGCTGTCGCAGGCTAGAAGGTCTCAGTTCGGCCCGATCAATTCGGAATCGGCGCGCCCGGTTGCGGCTGCCCGGCAGGCGCAGCAGGCTGGAAGTCCAGCAGCTCGAGTTCGTAAAGCACTGTCGCATCCGGCGGGATGCGGCCATCGCCTTCCGCCTGATACAGCAGCTGGGAAGGCATGCGCACCATCCAGCGGTCGCCCTTGTGCATCAGCCTGAGCACTTCGGACCACCCCGGAACCAGATCCTTCACCGGGAAGAATTTCGGCTGGCCTTCCTCGAAGGTCGAGGCCACCACGCTGCGGCGACGCACATCGTCAGCCTTCTCGCCTTCTTCGGCTTTGACGCCTTCCAGACGGCCCTCGAAGTTCACCACCACTTCATCGGCATCCGTCGGCGACGTGGTGGCGTCAGGGCCGGATTCGATCGGGAAGTATTCGAGGCCGGAGGGCAGGCGCACGATGTTGGCGGCGTCGGTGGGCCACGGCATCGCCTTGACCCACGGGTCGGCAATCACTTTCAGCAGCTCGACCTGGAACATCAGGTCAGCGTTAGGCGGGATCTGCATGCCCTGCCCGCTGGCACCATAGCCTTCCTTCGACGGGATCCAGAACACGAACATGTCGCCGGGCTGCATCTTCTGCATGCCAGTCGTCCAGCCGGGGATCACCTGGTTGAGCCGGAACTTGGCCGTGTCGCCGCGCTGGTATGACGAATCGAATACCAGCCCGTTCTCGGCCAGGCGGCCTTCGTACTTGACCTCGACCATGTCCTTTTCGCCAGGCGCGGCCTCCTTGCCGTCGCCCTTGCGCACCACATAGTACTCGACCCCGTTGGGGAGTTTTTCGATGCCGGCGCGGTTGTGATTCCACGGCTGCAGCGCGGTCAGCGGATCCTTCGTATCGACCGCCCCTCCCGGGCTGCACGCCGAGATGGTGAGCGCAGCCGCAAAGGCGAGCACGAGGCGTTTCATGCGGAACTCCCTGATATGGCCCGCCTGTTAGCACCGCTTGGCGGAGAGTGCGAGAGGGCCGATGGGGATCCGCCTTGACGATCGTGTCAGGCCCCAAACGCATCTTTTTCAGGCTCTCAGTTGGTCAGACCCAGCTGGCCAACCCTAGTTCGTACGGGGCGGGAAACCGGCCTCATTCAGGGCGTCGATGATTTCCTGGGTATGCCGGGCGTCGCGGGTCTCGATCGTGATGTCGAACTCCGCGCCCTTGGCCGGCACGTCCAGCGCCATGCGGTTGTGGAAGACCTCGATGATGTTCCCGCCATTGTCGCCGATCACCGTGCTCACCTTCGCAAGCAGGCCTGGCTGGTCGTTGCCGATGATGCGGATCGAGGTGATGCGCTTTTCCCGAACCAGGGAGCGCGTCAGGACCGACGCCAAAAGGCGCGTGTCGATGTTGCCGCCGCACAGCACGAGCACCACCTTGCGCCCCTTGAACGTCTCAGGCTCCGCCAGCAGGGCGGCCAGCCCCGCCGCGCCCGCACCTTCAGCGACCGATTTTTCGACCGTGGCGAACAACGTGACCGCGCGTTCCAGCTCGTCCTCGCTGGCGAGGATCACCTTGTCCATCAGCTGGCGCAGGATCTGCGCCGTCAGCTTGCCGACCTTCTTGACAGCGATGCCTTCCGCGATCGTCGCGCCGCCGACCCTGGCCTCTTCCCCGCGCAGCTCCGCCGACAACGAAGGATAAAGCGCCGGCTCGACGCCGATGATCGATGTCGCAGGCCTTAGCGCCTTGATGGCCGTCGCGATGCCGGCAGACAATCCGCCGCCGCCAACCGGGAGCACCATCACGTCGAAATCCGGCAACGCCGCCATGATCTCGAGACCGATCGTGCCTTGCCCCGCGATAACATGCTTGTCGTCGAACGGGTGCACGAAGGTCAGCGCCTGCTCCTTCTCGAGCTTGCGCGCATGCGCATCGGCATCCGCCAGCGTCTCGCCATGAATGATCACGGTCGCGCCGAAATTGCGCGTGTGCTCGATCTTCACGAACGGCGTGCCCTTCGGCATCACGATGGTCGAGGGAATGCCGAGCCGCGAGGCATGGTAAGCGACACCCTGCGCGTGGTTGCCTGCCGACATCGCAATGACGCCTGCAGCCTTTTCCGAGTTCGACAGCGACAACAGCTTGTTGAGCGCGCCACGCTCCTTGAACGAGGCCGTGAACTGCAGGTTCTCGAACTTGATCCAGACCTGCGCGCCCGTGATCT
Organism: Hyphomonadaceae bacterium; assembly: GCA_040398425.1. Lineage (GTDB taxonomy): Bacteria > Pseudomonadota > Alphaproteobacteria > Caulobacterales > Hyphomonadaceae > UBA7672. The sequence continues at coordinate 16,129 of JBBATZ010000007.1, read as the reverse complement.
CCGACAGCGTGCGCGAATAGCGCAGCGGGGTGTGCTCGATCTGGCCTTCAATCGCCTTCGCCGCCGCTTCGATATCGGCCAGCGTCACCGGAAGGGGTGCTGAAGTGTCGACAGGCGAGACGGGCGTAGCGGTCACGGGCTGAACCCTTTCAGGGGAGAATTTGCCGCGTGCCTATACCGTATTTGCCACGGGTAAAACCCCCGTTCAGGCCACGCGGCCCGCAGGCGCGGCCAGCCCGCGCGCAATGTCCAGCCGCCGCATGGCTTTCGCCGGCCATTGCCGCACGCGGCCCACTGGCAGGCTTTCCACCATCGCGCGGACCTGGAACTGCGCCGCCTTGAGGGCAGGCGACAGGCCCTGCCCCGCAATGAACCCCGCCCCACAGGCGCGGCTGGCGTTGGCGAGGCTGTCCTTGAACTGATACTCGCCCGGCCCGAGATCGAGTTCTGTATAACCTGCCTCGGCCGCCGCGCGGATCGCCTCGACGAACACGATCAGGCCGGGCGAATACTGCGCCCACTGGTTTTCATGGGCGACATACCAGGCATGCAGCGCCTTGTCCGCGCGCAGGCAGAACAGCACCGCAGCAGGCGCGCCCTTCACCCGCAGCACGAACATCGCGCCGCCGAAACAGTGATCATTCCCCGGTGCGGCAAACGTCCCGCGCACCACGCCATCAATCCACGCGTGTTCAAAGATGTCCCGCACGCCCGTGCGCTTCATCTGCTCGCGCTTCCACGTCATCAGCGTCTCGAACGCATCGGTGTCGGTCGAGAACGCATCGAACGTAACCTCGCCGCTGAGATCGCGCGTCATCTTTGCCAGCTTCCTGCGCGTCTTGGCGACCGTCTTCGTCCCCGCCGCCAGCCTTTCCGCGCACCACGCTTCGTAGCCGCCCGCAAAGCGCATGACATGCCCTGCATCCGAAGTCAGCAGTCGCGATCCCACCGTGTTGTTCAACAGGCCCGCCGTCAGATCGATCCGCCCGACGCTCAGCGCCTTGGGCGCCATAGCAAGGTCGAGCGTCACACCGGGCTTGGCCACAAGCGCCTGATAGTCACAGATCGGTCCGCCAGCTGGCATTGCTGCGGAAGCACCGCACCGCTGCACCGGCAGGAACCCCAGCGGCTCGCAGGCGTCAGTACGATAGACAGCCACCCACACATCGCTGCGATGCATGGCCACCAGCCTCGCCCAGTCGGGCGTCAGATAGGGGCTCGACAACTCGGGATCGGCGCGAAGAAAGCTCCGCCAGGCAGCCACGTCGCTGGCCGACAGGTCTTTCGGATGAATGCTCTCAACCCGCATGAACGCGGAATTCCCGGCCGTTTCGCAGCCTGCACTCTCTCAGAAAGGCTGGTTTTTTCCGTGAACCCCGATTGGTGAATTTCGATGGATTCCCGGTCCGGCCTGCCCGAAAGTGCTGGAAACATGCGGGAGGCTGGCATTTCCACCGGAATAGATCGCCGTACCTTCATGACTGCCAGCGCCGGCCTCGCCGCCGCCGCCTGCGCCTCCGCGCCGTGGACGCCGCCCACCCCTGTCTCCTTCCGCACGATCGAACACCAGCCCATACCGATGCCGGATGGTACAAACCTCTTCGCGCGCCTGTGGCTTCCCGAGACAGCCGCACGCGTTCCTGCCGTCCTCGAATGCGTCCCCTATCGCAAGCGCGACCTCTACCGCTTCGCGGACGACCTCTGGGGGCCAAAGCTTGCAGCAAATGGAATCGCCTTCATCCGCCTCGACGTGCGCGGCTCGGGCGAGTCCGAAGGCGTCATCACCGACGAATACGCCGAAGCCGAACTCAATGACTGCGAGGAAGCCATCGCCTGGCTCGCGAGGCAGGACTGGTGCAACGGCGCCGTCGGCATGCGCGGCATCTCATGGGGCGGCATCAACACGCTGCAGGTCGCGGCCCGCCGTCCGCCGGCGCTGAAGGCAATCATGCCGATGGGGTCGTGCGACCGTCGCTATACAGACGACGCGCACTATGTCGGCGGCGGTCTCGGCCACACGAATTTCCAATGGGGCGTGCTCTTCAAGAAAGTCATGGCCGGCCCGCCGGACCCTGAGCTGCATGGCGAACGCTGGCTTGATCTCTGGCGCCAACGTCTCGACGCCACGCCGCCCATCCTCGCCACATGGCTGCAACACCAGCGCGAAGACGCCTACTGGAAACGCGGCTCTGTCGCCGAGGCTCCGCGCGACATCGCCATCCCCGCCTACTTTGTCAGCGGCTGGAGCGATACCTATGCCACACCGAGCCTCCACCTGTTCTCCAGCCTCAGGACGCCTGCAAAAATTCTCATCGGTCCGTGGGGCCACACCTATCCCTATACCGCCTCGCAGGGCCTCGACTGGGCGCATGAGGAAGTGCGCTGGTGGCGACACTGGCTGATGCAGGAAGACATCGGCATCATGCGCGAACCGCGCGTCCGCGTCTTCCTCCCCGAAGCAACCGCAAGCGAAGGCGGTCCGATCCCCGGTCACTGGATCGCCAGCGAGCACTGGCCGCCACCACATCAGGCGCTCACTTTCCACCTCAACGCGGGCAAGCTCTACACCAGCGCCACGCCCGGCGCTGATCTCATTCATCGCGACAGAGGCATTGTCGGCACAACAAGGCCGGAATGGCTCGACCGCCTGCCGCTCGAACAATCGCACGACGACGCGCTCAGCACTGTCTTCGACTCTGCCGCCCTCACCGCAGCCGTTGAACTCACCGGCGAGGCCGAACTCCGTCTCCGCATCGCCGCCGACAAGCCCGTCGCCAAACTCTTCCTGCGCCTCAATGATCTGCGCCCGGACGGGAAGAGCTGGCCCGTTACCTGGGCCGCCCTCAACCTCACGCGCCGCAACTCCATGAGTGCGCCTACACCGCTTGAACCCGGCCACGTCTATGATGTCACGATCAAGCTTCGCCCCGCCGCCTACGTCTTCCGCGCCGGCTCGCGCATCCGCCTCGCCCTGTCCGAAGGCTTCTGGCCAATGCTGTGGCCCTCGCCAGACTCGCCGACGCTGACCCTGCCCATGGGCGTCTCGACGCTGACACTGACTGTCCGCACGCCGACCATCGATAAGCCGCTTCCGATCACTCAAGGCAACGGCGCCGATCCCGCATCCACCTACACGCCCGCCACGCCAGACGCATCCGGCCGTCTCGTCATCACCATGGCCGAGCCTGAAGAGCCCTACCGCATAGATGCCGCCAACATCGAACTGGCGTCTTCCAGCGGAGCGGCCAGCGAGATCACCGCCGGCGATCCGCTCTCCGCCCGCTGGCGCCAGATCACGCGTTCATCCTGGAAACGCGCAGGCTGGGACTGCGCCGTCGAAGCCAGCTACGACCTCACATCCGACGCCACGCATTTCCGTATCGTCGAGACGCTGACAGCAACACACAACGGCGCTGAGGTATTCACACGCACCAGCGACGCCCGCGTCGCGCGCGATCTTCTCTGATCAGCCGCGCTTCTGCGCCTCGATCTGCGCCATCTGCGCGCGTTCTTTCGCGGCAGCCTCCTCGCCAAAATCCTCCGGCGTCCACACTGGGCGGACCTCGATGAACTCGCCCGCCGGACATGGCGCCTGGCGCGCCCACGCCACCGCCTCCGCCAGCGACGCCGCTTCGATGATCCAGTAGCCGCCGAGCACTTCCTTGGTCTCGGTGAACGGCCCGTCGACAATGTCGGTCGACCCATGCGGGCCGAATTTCACACGCGCGCCAAGCCGGGTCGGTTTCAGCCCTTCGCCACCCAGCATGATCCCGGCATCCACCATGCGCTGGTTGAACGCCATCATGTCCTCGAGCAGTTTCTGCCCTTCCGGTCCCTCTGGAACCGGCGATTGCTCGGTTTCAGCCGCAGGGCCGGGATACATCAGCATCACAAAACGCATGAGATCGCTCCTTCTGTCGCCCGGAGGACACAGCCAGCCAGACCCATCCGACTTTTCCAACTTAACTGTTTTCGCCCGAGGCTACTTTGCAGACGGGGCGATCCTGTAGATCGCATTCGTGATGTCGGATGACACGTAAACCGAGCCATCCTTCTTCGACACAGCGACCCCCGTCGTGGTGAAGGCCGGCAACGTCCCCTCCGCCGCCGGCAGGCCCATCTTCAGCCCCTCCGCGATCACGGTCTTCGACTTGTCTTTCGGATCGTAAGCGATCACGCGCCCGGCGCCGGCCTCGGCGACATAGACCTTGCCATCGGACCCGATATCGACGCCTTCCGGTCCGGCCAACCCCTCCAGTACCTGCTTCATGGTCTTCGCCGTCAGGTCGACGTCCTGCAGCGCGCCACCCGTCTCCGTGACATAAACCTTGCCGTCCGCCGCCTCGACCATCGCGACCGGAAACTTCAATCCACTCACCAGCACCTCGCCCGGCGTGTCGCCATCGCCGACCAGGCGGATATTCCCCGTCGCCGCCTCAAGCACGATCAGCCTGCCGTCGGCAAGTTCGATCGCATCCGTAGGCGCCGTAAAGCCGTGGTGCATCACCGCCGCGCCCGTCGCTCGATCCACCACCTGCACCATGCCTGCGGCCCAGCTCGTGATCAGCACGTTCGACTTGCCCGCGCCAATGCCAAGCTGGTTGTCGGTCTCGTCGCGATACATGCGCAGCGGATTGTCGATCTTCCTGGTGGCCGTATCGATCACCCGATACGCAAATACATCCGCCACATGCAGCTTCTCGCCCTGAGCTCCGTCCGTGAGCACCAGGTCCGTTGGCGTCGCCAGCGGCCCGCTCACCACGGTGCGCACAGCGCCCGTCGCCGGGTTCACCTCGAAGATCGACGCCTCCGCCATGTTCGACACATAGATCGTCCCGTCGGGCGCAATCGCGAGATTGTCGAGCGAGGGCGGCAGGGTGGCGACCACCGTTACTGCTTTGGTCTTCATGTCGATGCGTTTGACCTGACCATTCCTGGTGTCGATGGCATAGAGATTGCCATCGGGCCCGAAATTCGCAGCCGCCGGAATCTCGAAGCCATCGGCAACCAGGGTGTCCTTGCCTGTCTTCGGATCGACCTTCACGATCGCATGCTTGAACCACAGCGGCCCGTAGATCATCCCGTCAGGTCCGAACTCGAATCCGTTTAGCCCGCCCAGATCCTTGCGGATCAGCTTCGGCGCCGCACCGCCCTTCCAGTCCGCTTCGTAGAGCGCGTCCCCGAGGAAGACTTGCGTAAAGTAGAGCTTGCCCTCCTTGTTGAACGCCAGCGAGTTCGACCCCGGAAGTCCCGACGAGATCATGCGCGCCGCCTGACCCTTCTCCTGCACGAACACCTTGCCGGTGAGGTATCCCGTCCACGCCATCACCCCATCCGGCCCGAACGCGATATCGTCCGCCATTCCATCTGGCGGCCCCATACGCTCCGTCACCGCGCCGGTCTTGGGGTCCACAGCATAGATCGCCTGCCCCACCACGCTGCCCGCGAGGATCGTCCCATCCGGCTCGATCGCGAGCCCATGCAGGCCATGAAAGGGCGACGGCCCGATGAACTCGCTCACCTCCCAGGTCACCGCTTTGGGCTTTGCAGGCTCACCTCCGTCACACGCGGCCAGGGCCAGCATCGACACAGCGCACAGCATCCGGATCATGGTCATCTCTCCGTCGTTTCTTTTGGGGGAGCTTATCGGCGCGCCGCCAAGATGCCAGCCAGCCCGAGCCACCTACAACGCTGCGTCATGCGCCCAAAAGCAAACGCCCCGGCCTTGTGGGGCCGGGGCGCTGCAATCACTTGGCGAAGTTCAGTCGACTTACTGACCGCCGCCATTGCTCGGCTTCGGGGCGGCCGAGGCCGTCGGAGCAGCCGGAGCCGGCTTCCGCATCATGCTCATGGCCGCACCGAACTCGCCCATGTCGATGCCGCCGTCCTTGTTCTTGTCGACCATCCCGAACGCCATCGGGTTGCCGATCATCTCCTTGAAGCGGCCACGCAGTTCCGCCATCTGGACCTTGTCGTCCAGGTTGTCGTCGAGCATGCCGATCAGGCGCGTCTGGTTCAGCTCTTCGTCATACTTGGTCGGCTTGGCAACCGTCTCGTCGACCCAGCGATAGCGCAGCGAGGTGTAGAACATTTCCTCGAACGACTGGTCGCCCCACACGATTTCCTTCGACGGATCCGGGTTCGCCGGGTTCCGTTTCGAGTTGTCGTAAATGTAGGTCGCGATCACTTTCGAGCCAGCCTTGATGTTGATCGGCTTGTTGAACTCGTACATCCGCTGCCAGTTGAAGTCGTAGAACGGAACGTTGAGAATGGTCTCACGTTTGCCATCCGGCGACAGAACTTCAAGCTTAGAGTAAGTGCCACGATAGTGCGCGTGCACGACCGCCGTGTGCAGGACTGCATCGTGCGGGAAGTTGAAGTAGGCGACTTCCTTGTGCGCCGGATCGTTGGCCGGGATCTGGATGAACTGATCGACGAGCGGCGTTTCGCGCATGATCAGCTCAGGCTTTTCGCCATCCTTGTAGAAGTACAGGCCAATCTGCTCGGCCGAGACAGCTTCCTTGCCGAACGGCGTGTAGTGCATCTGGTAGCCGAACTGGCCGCCGGTCGGGACCCACGAGCCAATGCCCTTGGGCGCAACGGTCGATTCCATGCCGACGGTGTAGCCGCCGACGCCGCCGCCCCAGGCCTGCATGCCCTTGGTGGTTGCGCCTTCCGGGATCACGCCCGAGAGGATGTGGTGCACGCCCTGGCGTTGCGAGACCTTCGCCGTTGCGGCTTTCAGCCATTTGCCTTCGGTCAGCGGGTTCGGAACTGTCGGGTACTGGTAGTCGACATAGCCCGTCGCCGGGATGGTGTATTTCGGAATGTCGACGATCAGGTCAGGCTTGCCGAGCGGCCATTCCTGCGCGACGTGCTTGACGTCGGCAAGGCGATCCGGCCCATCGCCACGCGGCGCACCGGCTTCGATCCAGTTGACCAGCGTCTTGATCTGGTCGCCCGAGAGCGACTTGTCGTCAGCGAACTTGCCGACGTGCGGATCGACATCCCACGGCGGCATGCGATCGGTACGCACGGCTTCGCGGATCATGCCCGAGAACTGCTTCACCTTAGCATAGCCATCGAAGCCGAACGGCGCGATGCCGCCTTCCTGGTGGCAGGCAACGCACTTTTGCTCGATCATCGGCGCGATGGTTTCAGCATACGAAATCTTCGCGTACTCAGCCTTGGCGGCCGGCGTGCGACCCGGGAAGCTGATCGCCTGCCCCTGCACGGCCACCGAAGCGACGCTCACCGGTTTGCCGTCAACAACAGCCGCGATCGTGTCTGCCGCGAGCGGACCGCTATAGGCGATCTTCCACGATTTGGGATCGATCACGAAAGCCTGGCCAACGCGCGAGGCGCCGATCTGGCCGCCGACGAGTTGCAGGTCGTCCTGCAGGATCGGAGTAGTGATGCCGTTCTTCGCAGCGTCGGCCACCATGGCGTCGCGCGTGTCGGTCGTGGAGTTGACCAGCATGAATTCGACGCCCTTGGGCGCGAACTGGGTTTGCAGCCTGGCCAGCTCGGCGGCGGCCTTGGCGCTGTCGGCGGAACCCGAAGCGTGCATCACGAGCACGATGGCCGGGGCGTCCTTATAGCGATAGAGCTCACGGGCGTGGCCGTCGGCCGTCACAAGACGGAAGTTGTCGACGCGCGAGGCGACCTGCGCCATCGGTTCGGCTACCGAAACCTGCGTTCCAGCGGTGGTGCCGGCCATTTCGCCTGGTTGGGCGCAGCTGGCGACGCCAAGGGCGAGCAGCAGGCCAAGGGCCGTCATTGTGAGGGGGCGATTCATGCGGGGAGGTCCTCCTAGTGTTTTTTTATTCATCGAATAAATCGTACGACGGCCTGACAGCGTCAAGCGTCTGATATGCGTTCTCACCGAGATTTGTTAACGCCCGGTACGATCCGGGCTGGAAAGTGACCTTCTCACCACCTTTCGGGCAGCAGTTCAGGCCACCCGCCCTGCGGCCTCGACCGGATCGTGCTCGGCGACCCAGTGGCCCGGAGCGACCTCGATCAGCTGCGGACGGTAGAAGGGCGCGTCCTCCGTCAGCTTCGACTTCATGAAGCGCAGGTTCGCCCTGGGATCGAGCGGCGATGGCAGATCGCCCACCAGCTTGATGCGGGCCCTGGACCGCTCGCGCGCCGGATCGGGCGACGGCACCGCCGACAGCAGCGCCCGCGTGTAGGGATGCTGCGGCCGTTCGAACAGCACGTCGCGCGACGCCATCTCCACGACACGCCCGAGATAGAGGACCATCACGCGATGGCAGATCTCGCGGATAACCGAGAGGTCGTGGCTGATGAACATCATCGCCAGCCCGAACTCCTTCTGCAGGTCGATCAACAGGTCGAGGATCTGCGCCTGCACCGAAACGTCCAGCGCCGACACGGCCTCGTCGCACACGACAAGCTTCGGCCGCAGGATCATCGCCCGCGCAATACCGACACGCTGGTTCTGTCCACCCGACAACTCGTGCGGATACCGGTTCACCAGCATCGGATCGAGCCCCATCCGCTCCATCATCTCGCGCGCCGCCGCCTCGCGTCCCCTGGCATCCACGTCAGGGCGGAACACCGTCAGCGGCTCGGAAATGGATTGTCCAATCGTCGTGCGCGGGTCGAGGCTCGCCAGCGGATCCTGAAACACCACCTGCAGCTCACGGCGCAGCGGCTGCACGTCCCTGAGCGACGCCTTTGCGATATCGCGCCCCAGCCACGCCACCGATCCTGCACTCGGATCGAGCAACCTCAACACGCCGCGCGCCAGCGTCGACTTCCCACAGCCGCTCTCGCCGACCACGCCCATCGTCTCGCCCGGCCGCAGCGAGAAACTCACGCCGTCGACAGCGCGCAGTGGAATGCGCTTGCCGAAGAACCCACCGGGCGCCTGCACCGGGAACGTCACATGCAGGTCCTTCACCTCCAGCAGCGGCGGCGTCTCGACAGATGGCGGCGGGCCGATGTTGGGTCGGTCGCCGCGATCGGCGCGATCCAGACGCGGCATCGCTTCCAGCAGCATGCGCGTATACGGATGTTTCGGCGCCGCGAACAATTCGCTGGCGTTGCCGCGTTCGACCGCCTCGCCGTGGCGCATCACCACGACGCGATCCGCCATCCGCGCGATCACGCCCATGTCGTGTGTGATCAGAACCAGCCCCGCGCCCGTCTCGCGCTTCAACTCGTCCATCAGGTCGAGCACCTGCGCTTGCACCGTCACGTCAAGCGCCGTCGTCGGCTCGTCCGCCAGCAGCACTTCCGGCTCGCACAGCATGGCCGAGGCAATCATCACGCGCTGCCGCATCCCGCCCGACAGCTCGTGCGGAAACTGGTGCAGCCGGCGCTTGGCCTCGGGAATCCGGACGCGCTCCAGCCACTCGACAATGCGCTGCCCGGCCTCGCGCCCCTTGAGATTCCTGTGCCGCGCCAACACCTCAGCCATCTGCGCGCCTACCGTCATGTGCGGCGTCAGAGATGTGAGGGGGTCTTGGAAGATCATGCCGATCTTCGCGCCGCGAATCTCGTTGAGCTGCCTGCGCAGCATCCCGGCCAGTTCCTGACCATCGAACTTGATCGAGCCCGCGACAACGCCATTGCTCGCCGTCAGCCCCATCGCCGCCAGCACGGCCTGGCTCTTGCCTGACCCGCTCTCGCCGACCAGCCCGAGGCATTCGCCGCGCGCCACGTCGAACGACAGCTTCTTCACCGCCTCGACAAGCCCGTCCGGCGTCTCGAACGACACCGACAGGTCGCGCACATCAAGAATGGGAGGGGAAGCTGTCACGGGGATACTCGACTCAGGACTGACGCACTTCGATGCCCTCAGCGGCGAGGGCTGACAAGATCGCGGCGACAAGAGCGGGCGATGCATCCGCCCCGCCCTTACGCGGCTTGCGGCGCTGACGCACGAAGATGCACCAGTCGGTCGGATAGCCATGCGTCGCGCCCTTGCTGGCGCAACCGATCATCAGCTCCTGCTCGTCCTCGGAGACATACTCGAGGAACCAGCCCCACTCCTCGGCATGCGGATAGCTCGTCACCACGCCACTCCCCGCCAACGCCTGCGCCAGCCACGTCGCCAGCTCGAAGCCATAGAGGTCGTTATTGACCTGGCAGATCTCCGGCAGGAAGGGCGGGAATTTGTCTGACGTGAAATCGGCGGTCCAGAGCTGCATGGGGCAGTTACCCCTGTCGCGCCGCGATTTGGAACCCCCCATTCCCATATCGGCGCAAGACATCCCGCCGCAGTCGGACTTAAGCTGCGCGACATGACAGACAAGCCCGCTGGCAGTTGCAAGCAACCAGACGATTGTCGCCCAATTAGCTCCCGGCCCCCTTGCCGAGCAGCGCATCGATCTCGCCCGCGAATGGCATCGCGCCAGTGAACCCGAACGTGCCGGATTCCGCGATCTCCCTGGCGGCGCCGATCATCGCACTCGCTGCAACCGCATGCATCATGCCGCCAAGGCTGATGCGCTTCACGCCCAGTTCGCCCACCTGCGCCACGCTCAGCATCTCCTTGCGCGGGCCGCACACGATGTTGAACGGCCGGTCGATCGACCGGCACATCTCGCGCACCTCGTCTGACGTGTTGAGCCCCGGCGCGAACAACACATCGGCGCCTGCCTCCTGATAGGCCTGCATCCGCTTGATGGTGTCACCGAGATCCGCGCGTCCGTGCAGGTAGTTCTCGGCCCGCGCGCACAACATGAACTTGAACGGCAGCTTCCGCGCGGCCTCTGCCGCAGCTCGAATGCGCTCAGCCGCAACCTCGATAGGATGGATCGGATTGCTGCGGTCGCCGGTAAAATCCTCGATCGATCCCCCGACCAGTCCTGCCGCCGCGCCCTGCCGGATCGTCTCTGCGCAATCTTCGGGTGTCGGCCCGAAGCCATCCTCAAGATCGGCCGCCAGCGGCACATCCACCATCGGCGCCATTGCTCGGATATGCGCCATCACGTTCTCACGCCCCGCATTGTAGTCGGGAAAGCCGATCGACCGCGAATAGCCCGCGCTCGTCGTGGTCAGCGCTTTGAACCCAAGACCTGCAAGCAAACGCGCCGATCCCGGATCCCACGGGTTGGGAATCACGAACACGCCCGACGCCGCGTGCAGCGCTTCGAACTCCGCAGCCTTCCGGGCTTGTGTTTTCACGGACAAATCTCCTGATTATCGCAGGGTCTCTTGTACGCGCCGCCAGCCAAGGCAGCCAAGGCGAATTTCTCATGGATCGACGGAGCCGCGCTTTACCTGCGCGCTGCACCAGCGCATCAAACGGCATCGTTCGGGAGAAATTCATGCGTACACTTGTTCTGGCCCTGCTGGTCACGACCACAGCGCCTGCGGCCCTTGCGCAGAACGTCTATGTCACCGCCGAGCGCATGCTCGACGTTACGACCGGCCGCATGATCCAGAACCCGGCTATCATCATCGAGGACGGAAAGATCACCAGCGTCGGCGCCCGCGACACGCTGCAGGTGCCCTCAGCCGCCGAAGTTGTCGAACTGCCGGGGGTAACCCTGCTGCCCGGTCTGATCGACATGCACGTCCACATAGACTCAGATCCGACGCTGGGGGGCTTCTCCGGCATCGGCCTGCCGGATGCCTATTTCGCGGTCCTCTCCGTCCCGAACGCCAGGGCAACGCTTGAAGCCGGCTTCACCACCATTCGCAATGTGGGTGCTGGCAGCTGGGACGACGCGGCGCTGAAAGAAGCCATTGAAGCTGGCAAGGTCGACGGGCCGCGCATCGTTCCGGCCGGCTATTCCTTCGGCGCAACCGGCGGCCATTGTGATGTAACCGGTCTCGCCCCCTCCTTCGAGGCGGCCAGCCCCTACAACGCCGACAGCCCGGATGAAGGCCGCAAGCGCGTGCGCGAGATTCGCAAATACGGCGCCGAGGTCATCAAGATCTGCGCCACCGGCGGCGTCTTCTCGCACAACACAGAGCCCGGCCAGCAGCAAATGACGCTCGCCGAGATGAAAGCCATCGCTGAAGAAGCCCACATGTGGGGGCTGAAAGTGGCCGCCCACGCACACGGCGCCTCAGGCATTCGCGACGCAGCGCTCGCCGGGATCGACACGATCGAACACGCCAGCCTGGTCGACGACGCCGGCATCGCCGCCGCGAAGAAGATGGGCACGTATTTCTCGATGGACATCTACAACACCGACTACACGCAATCCGAGGGCGCGAAGAACGGCGTCATGGAAGACAACCTGCGCAAGGATCGCGAGATAGCTGAAATCCAGCGTCAGAATTTCGGCAAGGCGCTGAAGGCCGGTGTGAAGATGGTCTACGGCACCGACGCCGGCGTTTATCCGCATGGGCAAAACGCCAGGCAGTTCGCCGTCATGGTCCGCTATGGCGCAACGCCCCTGCAGGCGATCCAGACTGCCACGATCAATTCCGCCGAAGCGCTTGGCTGGAAAGACAGCGTCGGCGTCATCAGGCCCGGCGCCTGGGGCGATCTCGTTGGCGTGACCGGCGATCCGACCAGGGACGTCACACTGCTCGAACACCCCGTCTTCGTGATGAAGGGTGGCGTGACCTACAAGGGCGGAGAGTAACGCCGGCCTCGAGCCGTCACGGCAATTGCGTCATCAGGTTGAAATCAACGCTCGGCTGGGGCGGCGTGTTCGTGCCCGCGATCGCCGTGCCCTGGCCGTTGATCCAGTAATAGCTTGAGCGTGAATCGACCTTGTAGCTTTTGCCCGTCGCCTGATCGATCACGTCCGTCTGGTCCATCGTGCTGTTCTGCCATTGCCGGCTAATGTCATCCGACATCGGCCCCGATGACGTGCTCGCGCTGGATGACGCTGGATAGCGCGATGCGATCCGCGCCGAGACGTCATTGGCGGCCTGCTGGCTGATCGTATTGATCTGGGCCACCATCTCGACATTGGCGCGCGACCAGTCCGGGTTCACCTTCCGCGATTGCAGCATGTGGATCAGCGCCTGCCCCGTCTCGATGGCGCGATCCCTTGGCGCGACAAGGCCCGCCACGCCCGCCACACTCCAGATACCAAACCCCTCGACGCCATATTGCGGCGCAACGCCCGTCAGGTAGGTCGCCATCTGCACGATGCCGACCATGTCATCGCCAAAGGAGAATTCTGCCGGCGCCACATCCATGCGCTGCATCTGCCCGGGCATCGTGCTGGCCTGCAGCGCCCGGTTGGCCTCCGCTTTCCCCGAACATGCGCACGCCCGTGTCGCCAAGAGGCGAAGGCCTGCCCCATTTCAGCGGACTACCTTCCTTCTTAGCAAAATCGGTCGGCACGGCCTGTGGCGCCGGCACCTTCGCTGAACTCGCCACGAACATCGGCCACACCACGACGCGAGCCTTGTCCGGGCCGGTGAAGACGATAGGTCCCTTGCCCTTTTCGGCGCGCCCAGCATGCCAGCCATCACGCAGCCGTAAGCTGACATTCGGCTCCGGGCGCACCTCGACCCAGCCATCGATGACATGCGGCCGCCTGCTGCGACGGCCGCGCTGGACCCCGGCGCACCTTCTGGCGGTTTGGCGTCAGCCGTCGCCTGTCCCGGCGCACCACAGGCCGCCAGCGCAAGCGACGCGACCACCGCGCCCGTCCGCAGCGTCATTGGCGTCAATTTCATGCGTTCCGCTCCCACCTTTGTCTATGGAAGCGGACAAATTCCGGAAAACGGATCAGCAGCTGCCGCCGGCAGAAGCAGTATCTCTCAGAGCTCGATCAACAACGCCGTCGCATCGTCGCTCGTCTTGAAGCGCCCGATCGCTGCATCATCCGCCGCGGACGTCTCCATCCCGCGCAGTTCGCGCATCAACTCGCCCAGCCCGCGCGCCACAACCGCGTCGATCAGCCGCTCGTCCGAATACCGCCCGTACGGCGACACCAGCCGGTAATACCCATCCGTCATCACCAGCACCTTCGTGCCAGCGGGCGCTTCGCATGATTGGTACGCGATATGGTCCGCCGCTTCCGGCTGCACGCCGAACACCCAGTAGCCCTTCGCCGTATTGTGGATCGTGCGCACGTCCTGCAGCCATTTCAGCCGATCCTCCGGCGTCATCACCATCACGGTCTTCGCGCGCTCCTGCTCGTCTGCCGCCTTGCCGGTTTCGCCGAACACCGTCACGCGGCCCTCAGGCGTCTTCACGATCGCGATCGAGTCGCCGAGCGTCGCGCCTTCCAGCATTCCCTTGCGCGCCCGAACCCAGGTCGCAGCCGCCGTCGGATAGCTCGACAGCGGCGCATCCTTCAGCGGGATCTTCACCTCGCGCTCGACCGCCGCCCGAATGCGCGGGAGCAGACGTCCGAACCACGCTTGCGGAATCTCGCGCGCGTCCGCCGGCCCCTTCACGATCTCTGCAGCAAATATCTCCGCATAGCGCGCCGCGTCCGATTCAGCCGCCGAAAAGACCCGCACCGGTCCCACATCCGTGGCGCCATCGATCACGCAGGCCCAGCCCGCTGCCTCATCGAACGCATAGCGATCATCGCCCGTGCCAGTCTTCATGCCGCCGCCGAGCGCCGAGCCAGGAAACGAAATGGAGTCGAGAAGTTTCATGCCACGCCCTTGGGAAGAGAAGCGCCTAAAGCAACAATCGGGCGCCTAAAGTCAACGCGATTGCAGCCCCGCTGACGCTTGCCTGCGAATCCACTAATCTGCCTCCATCCCCGTTATTGTCCTCGGGACGCTCCGCTTCCCGCCCGACAGCATCGCCCGCGCGTTGCCTCACCTGCGCGCGCGCGTTGAAGCCACGCGCAAGCACGCTGGCTGCATCGCCTACGACGTCGCCGAGGATCCGTTCGATCCCGGCCTTATCCGCTTTTCCGAGATGTGGCTGGATATGTCGTCGCTCGAGGCCCATCTCAAGGTGCCTCACATCGACCCGTGGCGCACGGCTGCTCGCGCCAATGGCCTCATCGCCCGCGAATTCACGGCCTACGATGCGGGCCATCCGCGTCCCGTCTGATGACGCCCTACAACGGGCGCGGCTTCAGCGCCTGCGAGAAGTCCGACAGTGTCTGTATGTAGTCGCCGCTCTCGCGCAACCGCTGCACGTAGAGTTCGAGGATCTGCCGCGCGGCGACGCCCGCCTCCAGGCCGCACTTCTCGGCCTCGGCGGAGAACAGACGCTTTGAATCCGGGTCGAGCCGGACAGTCAGCGGTTCACGGTTTGCAGTTTTCGTCATGGCCTGACTCCATCAGCAGCGATTGGCAGCCCAAGGCCCCCTTCCGCGAGAATCAACTTGAATGCATTGCTTAGACATTGCAATAGCAATGCATGGCCAGGCCACCCGCCACTCAGGGGACCAAACCCTTCACCGTCGTGCTGCCGGAAAAGGCAGCCGAGCGCCTTGAAATATTGGTGGATTCCGGACTTTACGGATCGAACCGCGCCGAAGTGGCCCGCAACATCATCCTCCAGCACCTTCAGGAACTCTGGAAGTCCGGCAAGCTCCCCGGTTAGAGCCGGCACACACCGTCCATCCACAGCAAACACCTTTGACACCGGCCCCTGGCGGGAGCCGCGCCAACGCGTTTACGTTTTGTTAACCATTGGCAGCTCATCGTCTCCATCAGCAGCGTACAGCTGCGTTTAGCAGCTCCGGGTATCCGGATCGTTAAGTGGAGGGACGCAGCATGCTGATCAACGACCCCATCGACTTCTGCCCCGCCGCCGCCGCCGCCGCCGAAATCATCCGCCTCGAAAGCGTCGTCGACCACGTCGCCCGACTGATCACCGAAGCGGAGGTCGCCCGCGAGCCTGTTCTTCTCGTGCAGCTAACAACCCTCTCCGACGACCTTCTCCTCGCCGCCGACGAAGCCCGCGACCGGCTCGCCCATGTCGAAGCCGTCTCCGCCGCCGGCGCCTTGGCCCAGCTCCTCGCCGCCATCCGCGACACCCGCATCCGCGATGACGCGGAACTCAATCGTGCGAAAGACCTCGAGGCGAAGGCCGTCCGTTTCCTCGTCGAGGCCAATCTCTATGACGCGCAGGTCTGCAAGACACTCAGTGGCTCGAAGCTCGGCGGACGGATGCACGTGCAGGTGCGGCGCGAGCCCATGCAACTGATCTCTTAGAGCCCGATTCAGAAGTTCATCAAGCAAAACCGAGCGCTGCAATGCGGCG
>JBBATZ010000006.1:0-95319 GCA_040398425.1 Hyphomonadaceae bacterium | reverse complement strand
CCCCTGTGACGCCGGTCACTCCGGACACGCCGCCGCCTGCGCTGGATGGCGCTAGGAGCAACGGCCAGTAACCGTCGACCGCGCTGCGCCTCAAAGCAAAAGGCCCGCTCTTGCGAGCGGGCCTTTCTTCATTGGATCAGATCTGGCTGGATCAGCCGTCCATCGGGCCGCGGTCGAAGCCGGCGGCCGCTGCCGAGGCAGCGATTTCCTTGGCGGCTTCTTCGTCAGCAGCCTTGTCGGCGGCCTGGCCTGCAGCGATGACGTTCTCGCCTTTGGCCTGACGCTCAGCTTCGTCCGGCGAGCGGGCGACGTTGAGCGTGACCTTGAGAGCGACTTCCGGGTGCAGGCGGATCGTGACGTCGTGCATGCCGATCGTCTTGATCGGCTGCTGGATCGCCACGTGCTTGCGCTCGATCTTGTGACCTTCCGTGCGGTTGATGGCGTCCGCGATATCGCGGGCCGCAACCGAACCGTACAGCTGGCCGGTTTCGCCGGCCTGACGGATCAGGACATAAGTCGTGCCGTCGAGCGACTGACCTTCAGCCTGCGCCGCAGCGCGGGCTTTTTCGTTGCGAGCTTCGATCGCCGTGCGCTCGCGCTCGAAACGGGCCTTGTTTGCGTCGGTTGCGAGCAGGGCCTTGTGCTGCGGGAAGAGGTAGTTGCGGGCGAACCCGTTCTTTACCTTCACCACGTCGCCAATGGCGCCGAGCTTTTCAACGCGTTCGAGGAGGATGACGTCCATAGGGTGTTCCCTCCTACTTCACGAGATACGGAAGCAGCGACAGGTGACGCGCGCGTTTGATCGCTTGCGACAGGAGGCGCTGTTTCTTGGCCGACACCGCAGTGATGCGGGCGGGGACGATCTTGCCCTTCTCCGAGATGTAGCGCTGGAGAAGTTTCACGTCCTTGTAGTCGAGCGCTGGAGCATCAGCGCCGGAGAACGGGCAAACCTTGCGCCGACGGCCGAACGGGCGGCGCGAAGGCAGGTTGGCGATATTGAGTTTCTGTTGAGCCATGTTCCTTGCTCCCTCTTACCGGTCACGCGGCGGGCGGGGCGGACGATCGCCACGGTCTTCGCGGGGCGGACGGTCGCCACGGGGCGGACGGTCGCCGAAGCCACCACCACCACCGAAGCCACCACCGAAATCATCACGATCGCGCTTGCGATCGTCACGATCCTTGCGTGCGATGACAGCCGAAGGCTCGGCCTGCAGTTCTTCTACCTTGACGGTGAGGAAGCGCAGCACGTCTTCGTTGATGCGGAGGCGACGCTCGATCTCGTGGATCACCGCGCCGGGGGCGTCGATGTTCAGAAGCGAGTAGTGCGCCTTGCGGGATTTCTTGATCGGGTAGGCGAGGTTGCGGAGGCCCCAGTATTCAGTCTTGGGGACCGTGCCTTTGCCTTCGGTGACGATCTTGGTGATGTCTTCCACCAGCGCGTCGACCTGTTGTGGGGAAATATCGGGTCGCGTGACGACCACATGTTCGTAAAATGCCATTTTTTATCCCTTCAGCGAGGGGCGGCGCAGTCTGTCCGAAGGGCGGACAAGCCACGATGGATCCCGTGCTCCCGGATGGGGCCTGGGACCGCCTCTCTTTGCGAAGCGGGCTCATTACAGCAAAAAAGCCCGAAATCAAGCGTTACACAGTCCGGGAACCATTTGTCTTGCGCCGGATCGCCCCAGTTTCTAGGAAAACCGGATCCCACGGCCCGATTCCAGAGGCGTTTCATGTCCCGTATCGCTTTCATCTTCCCCGGCCAGGGCTCGCAGGCTGTCGGCATGGGCAAGGAACTGGCGGACGCCTTTCCGGCCGCCAGGGCGGTGTTTGATGAAGTGGACGCAGCGCTGGGCGAGAGCCTATCGAAGCTGATCTGGGAAGGGCCGATCGAGACCCTGACGCTTACGGCAAACGCCCAGCCGGCGCTGATGGCGGTTAGCCTCGCGGCGGCGCGCGCGCTGGAGACGGGCTTTGGCGTCAAGATTTCACAGGCGGCCTTTGTCGCCGGCCACTCGCTCGGCGAGTATTCGGCGCTAGCTGCTGCCGGCGCGCTGTCGGTGACGGATGCCGCCAAGCTGCTCCGTCGGCGCGGCGAGGCCATGCAAGCCGCGGCGCCTGCTGGCACGGGCGCGATGGCGGCACTCATCGGCAAGGTCGATGTCGAGATCGCGGAGATCATCGCGCTGGAAGGCTCTGCGGCGGGGACAGTCGTCGTCGCCAACGACAACAACAACGGCAACGTCGTCATCTCCGGCACCAAGGCGGGCGTCGAAGCCGCCATCGCCGCCGCCAAGGCCAAGGGCGTGAAGGCGATCGCGCTGCCGGTGTCTGCGCCGTTCCACTCGCCGCTGATGGCCCCCGCCGCCGTCGAGATGGAGAGCGCGCTGGCCGCCGCCAGGATCAACAAGCCGTCCGTCCCGGTAGTCGCCAACGTCACAGCCCGCCCGGTCAGCGAGCCGGTCGACATTCGCCGCCTGCTGGTCGAGCAGGTCACTGGCCGCGTGCGCTGGCGCGAGAGCGTGCAGTGGATGGCCGAGTCGCAAGAGAAGGGCGGCGGCGGCGTAACGAAATTCATCGAGACTGGCGCGGGCAAGCAGCTGTCGGGCATGGTCAAGCGCAACGCTCCGGAGGCGGAAACGGTGGCGCTGAACACGCCGGCGGATCTCGAAGCGTTTGCGAAGAGCCTTGGATAACAGCCGGTGTCATTCTCGGGCTTGTCCCGAGAATCCCGGTTAGATGATGTGCGGAACTTTCGGAGTTCCTTCGCGGCCCCAACCGATATCCTCGGGACAGGCTCGAGGATGACTCCTCCACAGCGGAGAGACTAATGTTCAACCTCACGGGTCGGTTTGCCCTCGTCACCGGCGCCTCTGGCGGCATCGGTGGCTCAATCGCAAAGGCGCTCTCCGACGCCGGCGCAAAGGTCGCCCTGTCCGGCACCCGCGTTGAAGCGCTGGAAAAAACTGCGGCAGACATTGGCGGATCACCGGTGATCCTGCCCTGCAACCTCGCCGATCCTGTCGCCACTGCAGCGCTGGTGGGGCAGGCAGAGGAAGCTCTCGGCGGGCTCGACATCATCATTTCCAACGCCGGGCTGACCAAGGATGGCCTGCTGATGCGGATGAAGGACGAGGACTGGGAGACCGTCCTCAACGTCAACCTGGGGGCTTATTTCCGGCTCTCGCGGGCCGCGATGCGGGGTATGATGAAGCGCCGCCACGGCCGGATTATCGGAATCACCTCTGTGGTCGGGGTCACAGGAAATGGCGGCCAGACCAACTACGCCGCCTCGAAGGCCGGCATGATCGGATTCACCAAGTCGCTGGCGCAGGAAGTGGCCAGCCGCAACATTACGGTGAACTGCATTGCCCCCGGTTTCATCGCCACGCCGATGACCGACGTGCTGAAAGACGACCAGAAAGAAGCGCTTTTGAAGGGAATTCCGGCCGGCCGCCTGGGGTCGGGGGCTGACATTGCCGCCGCTGCGCTCTATCTCGCGTCAGATGAATCCGCTTACGTGACGGGCCAGACCCTGCATGTTAACGGCGGCATGGCGATGATCTAGGCCGCTCCGTATTTGGCGGCTATGGTCAAAGAAATTGAGGCGTGTTACCGCGCCGCAACGATGGTTTTTCCGGGCCCGGGACGCTAAAGTTTCGGGGCCGATACTGGAAGGGATACAGATGTCCGACGTGATCGAGCGCGTGAAGAAAATCGTGGTCGAACGCCTGGAAGTCGACGCCGAGAAGGTCAACGAGAAAGCCTCGTTCATCGACGATCTGGGCGCTGACTCGCTCGACCTGGTCGAGCTCGTGATGGCGTTCGAAGAGGAATTCGGTATCGAAATCCCGGACGACGTCCAGGAACAGATCGGCACCGTCGGCGACGCTGTCCGCTTCATCAAGGAACGCGTCTAACGCACGCGCGCCTCGGCCCGGAGCCACATCATGCGGCGCGTCGTCATCACCGGCATGGGACTCGTGACGCCTCTGGCCAATGGCCGTGAAGCGTCATGGAAAAAACTTGTCGCCGGTGAGTCCGGTCTCAAGACCATCGACCTGTTCGACACCTCCGACCTCGCCTGCAAGATCGGCGGGCAGGTGCCGTGGGTAAGCGGACGCGGCGGCGGTTCTGCCGATGATCCGGACTCGTTCAATCCTGACAAGACGATGTCGCCGAAAGAACAGCGGCGCGTCGACGAGTTCATCCTGTACGCGATGGCGGCGGCTGACGAAGCCATCGCCGACGCGGGTTGGACGCCGCAGGATTACGAGAACAAGATCCGCACCGGCGTCCTGATCGGCTCGGGCATTGGCGGTCTCAAGGCGATCGCCGATACGGCGGTCGAACTCCACCTCAAGGGGCCGCGCAAGGTCTCGCCATTCTTCATCCCTAGCGCGCTGATCAACCTCGCCTCCGGCCAGGTGTCGATCAAGTACGGCTTCAAGGGACCGAACCACGCGGTGGTGACGGCCTGCGCCACAGGCGCGCACGCGATCGGCGACTCGATGCGCCTGATCCAGTGGGGAGATGCCGACGTGATGGTGGCGGGCGGGGCGGAAGCCTCGATCTGCCGCATTGGCTATGCCGGCTTTATCGCCTGCCGCGCAATGTCCACTGAATTCAACGACACGCCGACACGGGCGTCGCGTCCTTACGACAAGGACCGCGATGGCTTCGTCATGGGCGAAGGCGCCGGCATTGTGGTGCTCGAAGAGTACGAGCACGCGAAGAAGCGCGGCGCGAAAATTTATGCGGAAGTCATCGGTTACGGTCTGACCGGCGATGCTTTCCACATCACCACGCCGGACGAGACGGGCGATGGCGGCGAGCGCGCAATGCGCACGGCGCTCACCCGTTCAGGTCTCGACATGTCCGAGATCGACTACGTCAATGCTCACGGCACCTCGACGCCGGCGGGCGACGAGATCGAAGTGCGGGCCGTTGCACGCGCCCTCGGCGATGCTGCGGCCGCGACGACCCACCTGTCGTCGACCAAGTCCGCCATCGGCCACCTGCTCGGCGCCGCTGGTTCCGTCGAGGCCATCTTCTGTGCGCTGGCAATCCGCGACGGTATCATCCCGCCAACGCTCAACCTCGACAATCCGAGCTTCGACTCGCCAATTAATCTCACCCCGCACAAGGCGGTGAAGAAGAAGGTGCGTGCGGCCCTCTCCAACTCGTTCGGCTTCGGCGGAACGAATGCGGCACTTGTGTTGAAGGCGCCGGACTAGTCTTCCCAAATCGTGGCGGGCTGGGCAGTGTAAGACGCTGTGGTCTAAGGCTGACGGGCGGTCTTCGGAGTTCAAACCTTGGGCAAGCTTCTCGGCTTTCTGTTCGTGATAATTCTGCTCGCTGCAGGCGCAGCCGGTGCCGGCTGGTTCTGGCTCAACGGCGTCTATTCCGGCGCCGGGCCCGCGAGCGACGACGGCAAGCCGCGCGTCGTCATGGTGGAGCGTGGCGCCTCCACGCAGGCCATCGCCACAAAGCTGAAAGACGCCGGTGCCATCGCCGATGCCGAGCAGTTCCGTCTTGCCCTCCGCATGCGCGAATTCCTTGGCGAAAAACCCGTGATGAAGGCTGGCGAGTACGAGATCGTGAGCGGCGCCAGCATGGAGTCGATCGTCAAAGATCTCTCGACGGGCTCGCCGTTGCAGTACGCCGTGATTGTGCCCGAAGGCCTGAGCGTTCCGCAGATACTCACCATGCTGAAAGATCGGGAGTGGAAGGCGACCGGGGGGCCGGATCGTACCTACAAGCTCGGCGGCGACGCCCCGACCGACATTGCGGAAGGCTTCCTGCTGCCGGGCGACTACGCGGTTTCGCGCGGCGACACGATTGGCAACGTCATCGACCGGATGAAGAAAGCGCAGAAGGATCTGCTCGCGGAAATCTGGGATACGCGTGACACCAATTCACTGGCGGCCCAGTGGGAAAAGCCGCAGCGCGACGATCCGGTGAAGACACAGATGGAGGCAATCATTCTTGCGTCCATCGTGGAAAAAGAAACCGGCAACACCGACGAACAGCCGATGGTCGCTGCCGCGATGGTCAACCGCCTGATCCTCGGCATGCGCCTGCAGGCCGACTCGACCACCGTCTACGGCATCACCAAGGGCGTGCCGATCGGCCGTTCGATCACTAGCAAGGAGCTGGCCGAACGCACGCCGTGGAACACCTACCAGATCGACGGCTTGCCCGAGACCGCTATCTGCAATCCCGGTGCGGGGGCCATTCGCGCGGTGCTGAAACCAGCCAGATCGAAAGCGCTCTACTTCGTCGCCGATGGCAAGGGCGGTCACATCTTCGCCGACAGCTATGCCGAGCACGAGAAGAACGTCGATGCGTACTGGAAGCTGCGCAAAGCCAACGAGGCCGCCGGTGTGAACACGCCGGCCGTCAAGCAGACGCAATGAAACGGACTGCGGGGGCTACTGCGTCGGGGGGATGGGCATGATCCGGGGGATGACAGGCTTCGGCCGCGCGCAAGGCCAAGGCGCGTGGGGCGCCTGGGCGTGGGAAGCGCGTTCGGTCAACGGAAAGTCTGTCGACCTGCGCACCAACTTCCCGCCGGGCTGTGAAGCTGTTGATTTTGAAGCGCGCCGCCGCGTTAAGGAGAGATTCCAGCGCGGCAGTTTCCAGTTGCAGCTGAAGGTGGACTGGACCCGCGATCCCGGCGCCAACTCCGTCGATACGCGCGAATTGGCTCGCCTCGTCAGGATGTCGCGCTACTGGTCACGGACTTCGGGGGTGGCGCCTGCGCGCTTTGACGGTCTGGTCGCGGCGGCCGGCGCCATGAAAGGCGTATCGCGTACAGGCACAAACCTCGATGAGGTGGTGACCAAAGATCTTTTAGCTGGGCTCGACAAGGCGCTCGACATGCTGGGCGAAGCGCGCGGCAAAGAGGGCGACAGCCTGCTCCGGCTGTTCAACGCAATGCTGGCGCAGATGGAACAGCTGGCGGCCCAGTCGGCAGAATTTGCGCTCCGCCAGCCTGAACTGGTGCGAGAGCGCTTCAAGGCGCGGTTGGCCGAACTGGCGACAGACGCTACGATCGATCCGGACCGCATTGCGCAGGAAGTTCTAGTGATCGCCACCCGCGCCGATGTGCGCGAGGAGCTGGACCGGCTTTCCGCTCACATCATATCGGCGCGCGCCATCCTGACATCAGGTGAAGCCGTCGGCCGGAAGCTGGACTTTCTGTGTCAGGAGCTTAACCGGGAGGCCAATACGCTCTGCTCGAAATCGGCCAGCCTGGAGCTGACGAATGCGGGTTTGGCGTTAAAGTCGCTGATCGACCAGTTCCGGGAGCAGGTTCAGAATGTCGAGTGATCCCGCACAGCGCGAACGTCCGCGGCGCGGCGTCATGTTCGTGATTTCCAGCCCCTCCGGCGCTGGGAAGACGACGCTATGCCGCCGCCTTATCTCCGAAGTGCCCGGCGTACAGCTTTCGGTTTCCGCCACCACGCGCTCGCCGCGTCCGGGGGAAACAGATGGGGTGGATTACCACTTTAGGTCCGTCGAGCAGTTCGAGCAGATGATCGACGAGGACGAGTTCCTCGAATGGGCGAAGGTGTTCAAGAATTTCTACGGCACGCCGCGTTCCGAAGTGGAAGCGAGGCTCGTTGCCGGGACGGACGTTGTGTTCGACGTCGACTGGCAAGGCGCTCGTGCCCTGAAGACTATCCGTCCGGGCGATGTGTGCTCTGTGTTCATCCTGCCGCCCGGCCTCGCGCAGCTGAAGCAGCGGCTCGAAGGTCGGCCGGGCGCGGACGATAAATCCGTTCAGAGCCGCCTCGATGGCGCCGGGCAGGATATCCTGCGCTGGGGCGAGTACGACTTCGCGATCGTGAACGACAATCTCGATGCCGCCTTCGCCGACCTCAAAGCCATTCTCTATGTCGAGCGTATGAAGCGCCAACGGGCCTCACTCGGTATCATGGTCGACCAGCTGCTGAAGGATGCGCGGGTCGCGACCAAGACCCAGAGTGGCAGCGCGACGGGCGAAGGGCATTAGTAAGTCGGACCGCCGGGCTCCTGCCCGGCAGGAGCTCGGCGGTCCTTAACCGCGATCGCGCCACGCCTTCGTCAGCGTCCGAAACTCCGCCTGCGTCAGCGTCTCCGCGCGGCGTGTCGGGTCAATGCCAGATGCTTCCAGCGCCCCCACAGCTCCCGGCAATGATTTCAGCGCCGCACGCAGCATCTTGCGGCGCTGGCCGAAGGCGGAGGCTGTAATCTTCTCCAGGCTGGAAAGGTCGTTGAAGCGTTCCGTCTCAGGCAGCGGCTCGAGCACGACGACCGCGCTTTCCACTTTCGGCGGCGGCCTGAACGCTCCCGGCGGCAACATCACGGCGAGACGTGGCCTCGTCACAGCCTGGCACAGCACGGCGAGTCGGCCGTAATGATCGTCGTCGGCGTCCGCGCAGATGCGTAACGCGACTTCCTTCTGGAACATCAGCACCATCGTGCCGCGCCACGCGCCCGCCTTCAGCCATTCGACCAACATCGGCGTGCCGACATTGTAGGGCAGGTTGGCGACGATCATTGCGGGGCTATGTCCGCCGACCTTCACAATCAGCTCCGCAATATTGGCGCGCATGGCGTCGCCATGATGGACGTGGAGTTGGCCCGATCGCACCTCGGGCCACAACGACAGGCCTTCTGCGAAGCGATCATCAAGCTCGATGGCGATCAGTTTCGCGACGCCGCTGTCGAGCAGCGCGCGTGTGAGGCCGCCAGGACCCGGGCCGACTTCGATGACGGTCTTCCCTTCAACGCTGCCGCCCGCATTTGCCACACGCTGCAGGATCGATGGATCGAACAGGAAGTGTTGGCCGAGCGACTTCTTCGCCGCGCCAGGTGTAAGGGGCGTTTTTTGGGACATGCTCATGATCGGGCGCGTGCACGCGCCATGGTGTCGGCCAGCGCCAAGGCAGCGATCAGGCTCTCCGCGTTCGCCTTGCCGTACGCAGCCGCGTCATACGCCACGCCATGATCGGGCGATGTCCGGATGAACGGCAAGCCAAGCGTCACGTTGACCCCGCCCCACATGTCGAGCGTCTTCACCGGGATGAGGCCTTGATCATGATACATCGCAATAACCGCGTCCCAGCGTCCGCCGCGTTGCTCATGGAAGATCGTGTCGCCGGGCCGTGCGTCGCTGATGTGGACGCCTGCGTCGCGCAGAAGCGCTGCGGCGGGATTGATGATGTCGATCTCTTCTCGGCCGATTTCCCCATCTTCACCGGCATGCGGATTGACGCCGCACAGTCCGATGCGCGGATTGAGCAGGCCGAAATCGCGCTTCAGCGCCGCGTGCACGAGGCGGCCCGTCTCGACGATCAAATCAGTGGTCAGTGTCGAAACAACGCTGGCAAGCGGACGATGAATGGTCACTAGCGCGACGCGCAGCCCGCCGCCCACCAGCATCATGATTGGTCGAGGTGTTGCGCCGCCATCCGCGGCGAGTTCAGCGAGATATTCCGTATGCCCCGGGTGCTTGAAGCCGGCGCGATACAGCAACGCCTTGGCGATCGGGTTGGTCACGACGGCGGCCGCCTTGCCCGTGCGCGTGTGTTCAACCGCGAGACGAATGGACTCCACGATGGCCGGCGCCGTTGTGGCATCCGGTTGGCCCGGCTGAAACGCAAGCGGGGCGCCCGGTAGTGTGAGAACCGGCAGGCCATCCACAAACGCGCTGCGTGCTTCGGAGGGATCATCGATCGGCACGATGGTTGCGCCCGTGTGGTCGAGCACGCCCGGCGCTGCGATCACGTAGAACGGCCTTCCGTCCTTCGCCCAGACGACTTCGTACGCCTTGGACGCGATGATGGGGCCGACCCCCGCAGGGTCGCCCATTGTCATTGCGATCGGAAGTTCGCCCCCGGGCATCCGGCTAGCGACGTACGACCGTCGCCTCGCGTTTCAGGTCGCGCAGATAGCGCTCGGCGACGAGGGCCAGTTCCTGGTTGAACAGGCGGTCCTTGATCTCGTCGCGTGAGGGCAGGTCAGCATCGCCCGAGCGCGTGGAGCATACGAAGAATACCATCTTCCCGCCATCGGGCGTATCGATGATGGGGGTTGACTGGTTGGCTGTGACGCCTTCGAGCGAGGCGCGGAACTGGGGCGCAATCTGAGTGATGCCGACATTCTTCATCGGCGTGCGCGTGATGCCCTCGACGGCTTCCAGCGATTTGGTGAGATCGCCGCACGTGGCGGCTTTCGTCTTAAGCGCTTCAAGCTTGGCCGTGGAGCCTTCGCCACGGGCGATTACCTGCTCCATGTCGAGGATTGTCGACTTGGTGGGGTCGGACGGTTCGCGTTTGCCGGTGAGGGCGATGATGTAAATGCCGCCTTCGCTTTCGATCGGGGGCAGCACGTTGGGCGGCGCGGGCGCCTTCAGCACGGCTTCGGCGACTTCCGGGCGCATGTCGCCGGGCGAGAGCCAGTTCAGGTCGCCGCCGGCGGAGGCGGAGGGGGCGGCGGAGAACTGTTCTGCGAGGGCGGAGAAATCCGCGCCTTTCTTTACGTTATCGATGATCGTGGCGGCGCGTTCTTTGGCCATGTCGCGGGAGGCTTGGTCGGGCGCATAGAGGAAAATCTCAGCCAGACGGTATTGCGGTTTGTCGAGGCTGGTCTTGAGGCGGTGGAGCATGTCGTCGATGCGTAGTTCGGACACGCGCACGGTCTTGAAATAACGGCCGCGGATCAGATTGGACCACGCGATCGAGGCTTCTTCCATATCGCGGATATGCTGCATCGGGATGCCGGCCTGGGCGATCGCCAGGGCGAACTTGTCCGGCGTCATGCGGTACTGACGCGCCACGTCAGCGACGGCCTCGTCGATCTCTTCCTTCGAGAAGACGGCGTCCTTCACCAGCTTGTGGAATTCCTGGGACTGCACCTTCTCGTCGATCAGGCTTTCGAGCGCCTGATTCTGGAGTTCGAGTAGGATCTTCTCGTCCTTTGGCGGTTCAGCGAAGCGCAGCATCATCCAGCGCATCCGGTTGCGCACGTCGGAGTGCGAGATCACCTGGTCGTTCACGCTGGCCATCACCCCATCCACGGTCCGGCCGCGCGAGGCAGCGGCTGGCTGGGAGGGCTGAGATGTCTGCTGGGCCGTGGCGGACGGGTTCTGCGCGGCGAGCGCAGAGGCGGCCACGGTTGCTGCAAGCGCGATCGCGAGAAGTCGTTTCATCAGGTCACCCTAAGGCCGACGACCCTGATCCAGGGTGAAGGCAAAAACATGGCCATCCCGATGGGCTGCCGAAAGCCGATATAACGGGTGGCCGGGGCAAAGGACAGCCTGCCGAAGCAGCCTGCGACAGTAGGGTTAACCCAGCTGTATTGAGGGCTCGCCGCAATCAGTAACGGTTGCCGTCCGCCCCGCCGCCAAGCCCGGTCAGGGCGAAGGTGAACCGAATCGCCTCGGACGGGCCAAGCGTGCGGTCTCTCCCGCCCGAACGCTCATAGGCGAGCAGGAAGTACGAGCATTCGTCCTGATAGCGGATACCGAGCGACAGCTTGATGTCGTCGTTCTGGGTGATATTGCGCGCCTGGCGCACCACCGCCGCCCAATTGTTGTCGAAGGCCAGCGAACCGTTCCAGACGATGCCTTCGTCCTCGGCCCCGGTCGGCGTCTCGGCGACCTTGAAATAGCGCGCATCGCCCCGGATGGCCCAGATATTGACCCCGGCGTCGACGTCGATCCGGTTGATCGACAGGTCGTCATTCATGCGGAAACGCGCACCGACATCCACCACCTTGGCGAGGTCTGCGCGGACCGACGCGACATAGTCGGAGTTTTCACCCGACAGGTTGCTGAGCTGGTTGAAGGCAGGATCAGCATCCTCCCGCCAGCGGCGTCCCACAAGCGCAGACAGCTCGAAATCCTTGCCGATCTGGGCGGTGGCGTTGACGCCGACAGCGGCGCGGGCGCCGCCTTCCCAGAGATCGTAATTGGTGACGGCGCTGGGTTTGAACAGGTTGGTCTCATCCGCTTCGAACACCAGCGAGTCTTCGTTCGGAATAATCGGATTGTTGGCGTCGGGCGTGCCGTACGCCGCCATCACGATCGGCTCGATGATGATGTCCATGCCGGGCGAACGGCTGATCAACGGATAGCTGATCTGCCCGCCAGCGACCCCGAGGAAGCGCGTCAGATCCTGCGCGCCGGCGGCGCCGCCATCATCGACGCGATAGATGTCGCCACGACCTGATGCGAACGGCTCGAACACCAGGCCCGGTCCGAAGATGAACTGTGAGCCGTACTCAGCCGATGCTGTGGCCCGCGCGGTGTCGAGCACCGGGAAAGACGTCGGCAGCTGACCGCCTGGGGGCTGGCCTGTCGGCAATTGCTGCACATCATTGCGGAAGAGGGCGACGGCGCTGAAGTCGGTCGCGATCTGGCCGGCGGCGCCGAGGTCGAACACCTTTTGAGTGAACAGTGACGGCGCAACGGTCGGGATCTGGCTGTCGATGTCGGTGGCGCGCAGGCCCTGGAACAGGAACGTCCCGGCCTCGAAGTAGAAATCCGGCTGCTGCGCCGTCGTATAGAGCTGCGTGAGCAACTGGCGCGGTTGGCTCGCGATCAGGCCACGCAGCTCGTTCTCGCCGTCAATGTCATAGCGCAGGTCGTAGAGGTCGTCGGTCTGTGACTCGATGCCGAAGCCCCACTGCCACTCATTGTTGATGTCGAACTTGCCGACTGCGTAGAGGTGGCTGCGCCAGGTCTCGTCGCCGAACTTGTCGCCGTCGGAGTTGAACTCCTGTTCGTGCGTGAAGCTGCCTTGCGCCTCGACAAAGCCGGAGAAGAAGCGGCGGCGATAGTCGACCTTCACGAGCGGATTGACATTCGTCGTCAGCATCGGCGCGACGATGACGTCTTCGGAAGGGGAAACCACGTACAGGTAGGGCTGTTCGTAGAAGGTGCCGAGACGCGACGAGACGCCCGCATCCGGGATCAGCAGGCCTGAACGGCGCTCGGAATTCGGATCCGGGTGGGCGAACCAGGGGATATAGAGAACGGGCAGGCCGCCGAGTTCGAGCACGGCGTCCTGGTAGGAGATCATCTGGTCGTTCTGGTCGAGCGTGGCGCGCCGCGCACGCAACGCCCACGTCGGGTCCGAACCCTTCTCTTCGCAAACCGGGCAGTTGGTGAAGATTACCTGTTCGAGCGAGTTGCGCGTGCCGTCGCTACGGATGGCGGACGACGCCGTGACCACGCCGTTCTGCCCCATGCGGGCGGAGAAGCGGGTGGCGAAACCGTTGCGGAAGTCTTCGTCGGCCTCGATCTCGTCGGCGAACTGAACCTGTCCGCTGTCGTCCGTGATCTGCACGTGGCCCTGGGCCCGCACCGTCTCGGTGGCGCGGTCGTAGATCACCTTGTCCGCCTTCAGCGTGCGCGCGCCAACGCGAATCTCGAC
Source organism: Hyphomonadaceae bacterium (assembly GCA_040398425.1). Classification (GTDB taxonomy): domain Bacteria; phylum Pseudomonadota; class Alphaproteobacteria; order Caulobacterales; family Hyphomonadaceae; genus UBA7672. Next base: position 81,895 of record JBBATZ010000006.1, on the reverse strand, counting down.
ATTGCCGGAGGCGGTGATGACGCTGGTGTCGCGGTTTTCCTCGAACTGATCAGCTTTCAGAATGACTTCGTTGTCCTGCGCCACGGGCTGTGCCGCTGTGGTGGTCTGAACGGTCTGGCTTGTAATTGCGCTGTCAGGCGGCACCGGATTTGGCGGCGTGGGGTTCGGCGATGTCTCGGTTTGTTGCGCCAACGCAGGCGCACTCAGGCTGAGGGCGGCGAATGCGACCGAGGCCAGGCAGCTTAGCCGCAAAACCATTACTCTCCCCTCGCGAACATTTTGCGAGCGACTCCCAGCTTTGAACCGATACGCAAAGCCCGGCGAGGCGTAAAGCCGGGCGCTGATATTGCCGCAATCCTGTAGGGAAAGCGGCCCGGAAGCCACACGCCGCTCAACCGTCTTCTGCGTGAGCCAAGAGTGTCAGCACAGCAAACAGGGCAAAAAGCGGCGGACACCAGGCCGCAGCCTCTGGCGGCGTGGCCCCGGAGGCGGACATGCCGGATGCGAGACGATTGGTGAAATACAGCACGAACCCGGCAAGTGCGCCGGCTCCCACCAGCCGCGACAATCCCCCCGCTCGGGCGAGTCGCAGGCAGACGACGGCCCCGATCAGCGCCATGGCCAGCATGAACACCGGCATCGCCAGCAGGGTGTTGTATTTGAGAACGTAGTCCCCAGTCTCCATCCCGGCCGCTTTGCCCGCGGCGATGAAGGACGGCAGATCCCAGAAGGGGATGGTCTTCGACGAGGCAAAGCGCGAAAGCAGCGTGCCGCCGCCGAGGTTGGTCGGCAGGGCGAGGGTCTCGGTCCGCTGGATTTCGCCCCCCACGCGATTTTCGACGACACCCGTCAGCTGCCAGAAGCCCGGTGTGAGCTCCGCCCGCTTGGCGTCGATGCGATGCGTGAACTCGCGGTCCGATGGTCCGCCCGGTCCGGGGCGGAAATACCAGAAGGTGACGTCCTCCAGCGCCTGACCGCGATTCACGACACGACGGCCATGGATGATCGCCTGCTGGTTGGTGGAGGGCAGAGTGGTGGGCGCGGCATTGGCTCCAGCCTCCAGGTCACCCTGACTGAGCCAGACGCCCGAATTGACCGGAGTCGAATTGCCGAGAAGGCGCGCGCGCGTCGCCTCGAAATCGGCGTTCAGCCGTGTCGCGAGCGGGTCGAGTACCGTCACCATCAGGACGCCGACGAGTACGGCGAGCGCCATCACCGGGCCCAGGAATCGCCACGCCGAAACGCCGACCGCGCGTATGGCTGGAATCTCGCTGCGGCGGCTGAGCTGCGAATAGGTGAGGATGGAGCCGACCAGCATGGCGAAGGGCAGGGTCTCGAGGATGAGCCCCGGCGTCTTCATCATGGTGAGCGTGAACGCCGTGTCGATGCCTATCTGCGTGCGTCCGCCGATGGTGCGCATCTGTTCGACCACGTCCACCAGCACAATCGCGAGCACGATGATGCCAAGCGTCAACGCCAGCGACGTGGCGCATTCGCGGAAGATGTAGCGCTGGATACGGCCCGCAATCACCATGTCAGGTCGGCCCCACCAGCTCGCGCACAGGCGCGCGTGTCACGATGCGCCGCCGCTTCAGAATCGGCTGGACGAAGAACATGAAGCCGATCAGGAACATCACGAAGATCGGAAGGCCATACTGCACAGCGTTCAGCGATGGGTCCTTGGCAGCCGCCGACGTCGCCCAGAAGCCCGCAAGACGCAGCACCAGCGCCCCGCCCGCCGCGATGGAGATGCGCTGCGCATAGCCGCGCCGGCTGAAATCGCCGCCGAGCACCGCAAAGATCGCAATCATCGCCATGGCGATGTTCAGCAGGGGGGTCGCGATCCGCGCGTGACCTTCCGCGAGCAGGGCGTCGACGTTCCGGTTGTCGTAGTGATTCGTCATGTCGGGATAGAACAGTTCAGGCAGGTAGCGGTCGGTCTCTTCGAGGATCACCGCCTTCTGGTCGTTGACGAACGCGCCGAGCTCCAGCGGCGATTGTTGGAACGTAAGCGACTCCAGGGCGCCATTGGTGCGCACCGTCTGGCGCTGTCCGTCGCGCAGGACCAGAGCCGGCTTGCCTTCGATTTCCGACACGAACGCCGACTTGGCGATGTAGGTCACCTCATTCTTGGGGTTCCGGCTGTCGTTGGCGACCAGGAAGGTGATGTCGGAATCGTTGACCTTGCCTGCGAAGGTGGTGAGCCCGTCGCTGTAGGTCATGAAGGTGCCTTCACGCACCAGCGAGGAGGCAATGTTGGTGGATGCGGCCGTGAGAGTTGTACGCAATTCGCGCGAAGCGGTCGGCGCTATCCACAGGTTCATGCCGAGATGGAGAATCGCCGCCAGCGTGGCGAGTCGCAAAACCGGGGAGGCGACCTGCCAGTTGGTCATGCCGGACGCTTGGGCAACCACGATCTCGTTCTCGCGATGTGCGACGTTGAGCGCGGCCGCCGTTGCGATGAACAGGGCAATCGGCATCAGCAAGGAGACGATCTGCGGCGTCGCCAGAACCGAAACCCAGAGGAATGCCAGCATGGACTGGCGGTTCTGGACGATGGTGTCCTGTATCTGGCTAAGGCCTTGTGTAAGAAGTGCGATCAGAGCAAGACCGCCCACGATCGCGATGAGGGTTCTCAACACGTTACGAAAAAGATAGCGTTGAAACCCTGACATGCGAAAACCCGGTTCGGCGCTTATCCGTCCGCGACATGGCCCGCCCCCAGAATGGCTTTGGGACCCGGTCCAGTGCTAACGGCGTCCGGGCTATTCGTCGATGACCATATGTAGTCAATACTCAGGACATTACTTTCCCCATGCAGATCAAGTTTTCCGCCGAACCCACCGGAGACGCCATCGCCTACCTCGCCTATGAGGGCGACAAGGGCGTGGAATTTGCCTCAGCACTCGACAAGTCCGCCGAAACGGCCATTCGCCGCGCGATTGCGGCCGGATCGTTCAAGGGCGGCACCGGGCAGGTGATCGAGATCCTTGCCCCGGAGTGGAGCGACGCTTCGCGTGTGCTGGTCGCAGGGGTCGGCCGCAAAATGTCTGTGAGTGAAATCGGTTGGCAGAAGTCGGCGGCTTCCGTCGTCAAGCGCCTGCTCACCAGCGGCTCCAAGGCCCTGGCCATCGTCGGCGCGCCTGACCGGACGGTCGCAGCGAATATCGGCCTCGGCGCGCGGCTGGCGGGCTACCGCTTCGACCAGTACCGCACGACCCTGAAGCCCGAGAAGAAGCCGTCGCTGACCACCGTCTCGGTCGTGACCGACTCGGCCGCCGGCGCCCGCTCCGACTACGCCCCGCTCGCCGCTAAAGCAGAGGGCGTCGAACTCGCCCGCAATCTCGTCAACGAGCCGCCAAACGTTCTTCACCCGGAAAGCTATGCCGACCGCATTCAGGAACTCAGCGAACTCGGCCTCGAGATCGAAGTGCTGGATGTCGCAGCAATGACCAAGCTCGGCATGGGATCGCTGATTGGCGTCGGCCAGGGCTCGGTGCGTGGTTCGCGCCTGTGCGTGATGAAATGGATGGGCGGCAAGGACAAGAAAGCCGCGCCGGTCGCGCTCGTCGGCAAGGGCGTCACGTTCGACACCGGCGGCATCTCGCTCAAGCCCGGCCCCGGCATGCAGGACATGAAGGGCGACATGGGCGGTTCGGCCGCTGTCGTCGGCGCCATGGTGTCGCTCGCCAAGCGCAAGGCGAAAGCCAACGTTGTCGGTCTCGTCGGCCTCGTCGAGAACATGCCCGACGGTAATGCCCAACGCCCTGGCGACATCGTGAAATCCGCGGCTGGCAAGACGATCGAGATTCAGAACACCGACGCCGAAGGCCGCCTCGTTCTCTGCGACGTGCTCTGGTACGCGCAGAAGAAGTTCAACCCGAAAGCCATGATCGACCTCGCCACGCTGACCGGCGCGATTATCATCTCACTCGGCAACGAGCATGCCGGCGTCTTTTCGAACAATGACGATCTCGTCGCCAAGCTCACCGCCGCAGGCAAAGCCGAAGGCGAGCCCGTGTGGCGCCTGCCGCTCGGACCGGGCTATGACAAGCAGATCGACTCGGAAGTCGCCGACATGCGCAATATCGGCAATGCCGGCAACGCCGGCTCGATCACCGCCGCGCAATTTCTCCAGCGCTTCATCGACGACGGCCGCGCGTGGGCGCACCTCGATATCGCGGGCACGGCATGGCGTCCGGGTCACGACAATCCGATGGAGCCGACCTGGGCGACAGGCTGGGGCGTGCGCATCCTCGACCGGCTCATCGCCGACAACTACGAGGACTAGCCACCCGAATGGCCAATGCGGCGGAGTGGTGGTTCTACCACATCGAGCACACCGCGCTCGACGCCGCCATTGCGCCGCTGATCGAGAAATGTCTCGAGCGCAAATGGCGCGTCGTGCTCGTCGCCCACGAGGAAACCCTCGTGCGTCTCGACCGCGCGCTGTGGACGATCCGCGACGACTCCTTCATCCCGCACGGCCGCGCCCGCACCGACGCCGCGAAGCATCCTGTGCTGCTCTCGACCGAAGCGGTCGCGACCAACGGCGCCAAAGTCGCACTCCTGCTCGACGGCTCCGACGCTGATCCGACGGCCTTCGAGCGCATCATGGTCATGTTCGATGGCGGCGATGAAACCGCCCGCGCCAAGGCCCGCCAGCAATACAAGGCCGCCACCGACGTCGGCGCCGCCGCCCGCTATTTCCAGCAGGAAAGCGGCGGGGGGTGGAAAGAGCGCACACCCGCGAAGAAAGACGCCAGCAGCGAGTAGTTGCGGCGGCCTCAGATCCCATTCTAGTCTGTATTCACGCTGGGATGGGGGATCAGCATGCGGCGCCGTACAGTTCTGCAGGGTTTGGCGGCTTCAGCGGGCGCGTCGCTGATTTCATCGGCATGGGGCGAGACGAAGCCCGGCCGGTGGTTACGGCTCGAGAGCCCCAACTTTATCGTCTACACGACCGAATGGGACGTCCGCAGCCGCAACGAGTTGATTGCGCTCGAGCGGTTCAACGCTCTCCTCTCACGGATGATGCCGCACGAAGATCAGGCTGAAAGGTCCAAGCTGACGATCTACGTGCTCGGGAGCAAGCGCGATTTCGACATCGGAGCGCCTGGCATGCCCGCCGAAGTTGCAGGGTTCTATCTCGCCGGGCTCGAGCAGACACGTGCAGTCTCGCTGGCGGGGGCGGGTCGGGAACGTCAGCGCGATATGCCACGCAATGTACGCGCGATGGATTCACGGGTCATCCTGTTCCACGAGTATGCTCACCACTTCTCGCGTGCCAATGTGCGGGTGTCCTATCCGGCCTGGTATCAGGAGGGTTTTGCCGAGTTTCTTTCGACCGCGGAGTTCGAGGATAGCTACTGCAACCTGGGGAAATTCACATCCAGTCGCGGCGTATGGCTGGCCTACGGCGACTGGATGCCCATCGACACGTTTCTCAGCAAGAATACGTGGGAGATGACCGGGGAGGAGAATGCGCAGTTCTATGCGCAAGCCTGGCTCGCGGCACACTATCTGTTCTTTAAACCGGAAAGAGCGAAGGGGTTCACACGCTACTGCGCGAAGCTGCAGGCGGACGGCGACCCTATCGGAGCGTTCGAACCTGCATTCGGGATCACGCCCGCAGCTTTTGACAAGGAGCTGCGCGACTATAAGGCGACCGCGCTTAACATCGTGCGTCTCAGGGATTCTGCCGAGAATATCGACGTGTCGATCACAATGACGAAGCTCGACAACGTGTATGACAATCTTCTGATGCCGGCTTCATACCTGCGTTCGCTGCCGTCTGCCGACGAGGCCAACGCGGCAGTTGAGACGATCCGCAAGGAGTCGAGGAAATTTCCGGCAGACGCTTTCGCCAATCGCACGGCCGCTCTTGCGGAGATTTGGTACGGCGACCTTGCGCTTGCACGCAAGCAACTCGACGCGCTGCAAGTAACGGATACGCAGTCGGCTGAAACGCTGCATCTGAGCGGACTGTGCGACTTGCGCATGGGCTATGCGGCAGATGACGGCGACCTCATCAAGAAGGCGCGGAAATCATTCGCTGGTGTGCAGAAGCTCGATCCTACCCGCGCCATCTCGCTTTATCGCTATGTCGAGGCCTATCTGAACGAGGCGAACGAGGTGACGCCTCACCTGATGGACGTGCTGGTGGCTGCCTACAACCGCGCGCCGCAAGTCGATGAAATCGCGCTCGTTGCGGCGCAGGCGCTGATGATCCACGACCGTTTCGAGGAGGCGGGCTACATCCTTCAGCCGATGGTGGGCGACATCCACTCGCGCGGCAAGTCAAGCATCGCGATGACGCTTCTGAAGACGGCGCAGGCAGGGAAAGCCGAGTACTTCTCCTTCTTCGGCTCGGCCAAGGATCCGCTGTAGTCGACGACCTAATCCGCGCTCGCCGCGACATTGCCGCGGATGATCTGGGCGAGGGGGCCCTTGAGCTCCGCCAGCGCGTTCTTCGTGTCGCGATAGCCTTCATTCACGGCGTCGTCGTACTCGCGCCAGTCGCGCAGTTCGACGCCCTTCATCTCCGGCACAATCAGAATGTCGGTCAGGCCGCGATGCTTGTTGGGGTCCATGCTCACCGTTGCCGCGCGCATCAGCAGGTTGGCGATCGGCGGCGCAGACTTGAAGCCGTGCCGCATCGTCCAGCCGATGAAGCCGGGCGGATTGATGAAATCGTCGGCCGACAGCGCTTCGGGCGCAACCGCCACATCAACGCCGATGATACGCCCGCGATGCATCTCGCGCATGACATCGACCGGGAAGTTGTTCAGCACCGCCCCGTCCACCATCACCTGCTTGTTCATCACCACCGGCGGCAGGATGCCGGGCAGGGAGATCGACGCGCGCAATGCCTCGCGCAGCAGGCCCTCGGTATGCACCTGGAACGTGCCCTGCGTGAGGTTGGTCGAGACGGCAAAGAACGGGGTCTGCATGTCCTCGATCTGTACGTCGCCGAAATGCTCCTTCAGCCGCGCATCGACCTTGTGGCCCTTCACCAGTCCGACCACGGGCAGGCGATAGTCGGACAACGGATTGCTCTCGACGAACGCCTTGCGGATGCGGCGGTCGATCTCTGCATCGTCCCAGCCAGACGCAAAGGCTGCCGCTACGATGGCGCCCATGGAGGCGCCGCCAATGAAGTCGATCGGGCAGTTCGCTTCACGCAGCGCGCGGATGACGCCGATATGCGCATAGGCGCGGGCGCCGCCGCCCGAAAGCACAAGCCCGACCGACTTGCCTGACATTGTGCGCGCCAGACGTCGGCAGTCCTCATCGTCCATGCCGGTCCAGTGCAGCACGCGTGCAGCGTCTGCGGCGTACTTCCATTCCAGCGTGCGCGTGGTGTCGTGCGGCGTCGCATGATGCAGCAGCACAAGGTCGACCAGCCGGAACTGCCGCGCTGGCGACGTCTCTTCCGGCATCAGCGGAATCGACGGCCGCGCATCGGATCGCGCCAGCAGCCAGATCCGATCCGAATGGCTCTGGGTCATCTTGAACCACGGCGTGTCGCCCATGGTCGCGCACAGCAAGACGATCTCATTGCGCGTTTCGAGTTCGTCGAAATACGCGGCTGGCATCCCGACGGCTTCCTCGCCGACGATGGCAACCCGCAACCCCATCGCCTGCAGTTCCGTGGCGAGAACACGCGCGCGCTGTTTCAGGTCGATGGTCGGCGAGGTCGAGACCAGCCCGAACACGCGCGGCTCGGCCGAACGCCCGGTCTTCTTACGCGCCTGCCGCATCCGCAGCATGATTACCCGCGTCAGCCGCTCGAGGATCTGCGGATCAGACCGCACCAGCTGCATGAAGCCGGTCCTCGACATCGACAAAAGCTCGGTGTCGCGCAGCGCGTACACGGCGTGCTCGTGCGGCTCGCCCGCGATCATCGACATCTCGCCGACGGGCTCGCCGGCCCGGATGTGACCCAGCAGCTCCATCGAGCCATTGGCGTTCACGCGGAACGCGCCCAGCGAGCCGGACAGGACGAAATAGATCTGGTCGGACGGTTCACCCGGCGCAAACAGCTGCCAGCCGCCCGGAAGCCCGAAATACTTGGTCTCGTTCTCGGCGGCTTTCAGCGCACGCGGCGGCGCATCACGGAGAAACGGCACCGATCCCAGCGCCGGCATGATGGGCGGGGCGTCCCCGCTGACCCTGTTCTTCGTTGTCAAACCCATGGGATGAACCCGGCGCGCACGTATTTCTCGCTCTGACCCTTACAATAACGCTTAACCCTGAAAGAAACGTTGGGACTGAAAGAAAGCTCCGGATGACGACCGCCCTGCCGAGCCTTCGCCTTGCCACGGACGCCTGTGCAGCCGTATTGCCGGGTATCGGCATCAACTGGCGGGCATAATGGCGCGACTATCTTCTCAGGTAAGTGCTTCCTCCCCGCGCTTTCAAGGCAATGCTGCTGCAATGCAGCGTCTTGTCGACGAGTTGCGTGACAAGACGGCGAAAGCGGCACTCGGCGGCCCGGAAAGTTCGCGCACGCGGCATACGGCGCGCGGCAAGCTGCTTCCGCGCGAGCGCGTCGAGCAACTCATCGACCCTGCGTCACCCTTCCTGGAGCTGTCCCCGCTGGCTGCGGACGGCATGTATGACGGCGAAGCCCCTGCCGCTGGCGTCATCACCGGCATCGGCCGGGTCGCCGGCCGCGAATGCGTCATCGTCTGCAACGACGCCACGGTGAAGGGCGGGGCCTACTTCCCGATCACCGTGAAGAAACACCTGCGCGCGCAGGAAGTCGCCATCGAGAACAGCCTGCCGTGCGTCTACCTGGTCGACTCAGGCGGCGCGAACCTGCCGCACCAGTCGGAAGTCTTCCCCGACCGCGAACACTTCGGCCGCATCTTCTACAATCAGGCCAACATGAGCGCGCGCGGCATTCCGCAGGTCGCCGCCGTCATGGGCTCGTGCACCGCCGGCGGCGCCTATGTGCCCGCCATGTCGGACGAGACTGTCATCGTCCGCAAGCAGGGCACCATCTTCCTCGGCGGCCCGCCTCTCGTGAAAGCCGCAACCGGCGAGATCATCTCGGCCGAAGACCTCGGCGGCGCCGACGTCCACGCCCGCCGCTCGGGCGTTGCCGACCATTACGCCGCCAACGACGCCCACGCGCTTCAGATGATTCGCGACATCGTGAAGAACTTTAACCGCCCCAAGCGCATCTCGCTCGATACCATCGCCCCGCGCGAACCGAACTTCGATCCGCGCGAACTCGATGGCGTCGTCCCGCTCGACGCCCGCGAACCCTACGACGTGCGCGAAGTCATCGCCCGTCTTGTGGACGGTTCGGAATTCGACGAGTTCAAGAAGCTCTACGGCGAAACGCTGGTCACGGGCTTCGCCCACCTGCACGGCATGCCCATCGGCTTCCTCGCCAACAATGGAATCCTGTTCTCGGAAAGCGCCCAGAAGGCCGCCCACTTCATCCAGCTCTGCGACCAGCGCGGCATCCCGCTGGTCTTCCTGCAGAACATCACCGGCTTCATGGTCGGCTCGAAATACGAAGCCGGCGGCATCGCCAAGGACGGCGCGAAGATGGTCACCGCCGTCGCCACCGCTCGCGTGCCGAAATTCACGATCGTCATCGGCGGCAGCTACGGCGCCGGCAACTACGGCATGTGCGGCCGCGCCTATTCCCCGCGCTTCCTCTTCATGTGGCCCAACGCCCGCATCTCCGTCATGGGCGGCGAACAGGCCGCCAGCGTGCTCGCCACCGTCAAGCGCGACGCGATGGAAGCCAAGGGCGAGACCTGGGCACTCGATGCCGAAGCCAAATTCAAGCAACCCATCCGCGACCTCTACGAACGCGAAGGCTCGCCCTATTTCTCCACCGCCCGCCTGTGGGACGACGGCGTCATCGCGCCGTCCGACACCCGCCGCGTGCTTGGCCTCGCGCTCTCAGCCTCGCTGAACGCACCGCACGGCCGCGCCGCAGACCGCGAACAAGGGTTCGGCGTTTTCAGGATGTGATCGACCAAGGAACCCAATGAACAGCGACGCCCTCAACGCTCTCGACCAGGCAGTCGCTATCGCGCGGGAGCGGGCGGGCAGTCGCCCCGCCATCGTCGGCGTCGCGGGCTCCCAGGGCTCAGGCAAGACTACGCTCGTCGCCGCTTACGCCGCCGCCCATCCGCGCATCGCGCATTTCTCGCTCGATGATGTGTACCTGCCGGCCAGCTATCGCCGCCTCATCGCGCAGAGCGTCCATCCGCTGTTCGCCACGCGTGGCCCGCCGGGCACGCACAATCTGCTGCAACTCGACGAGACGCTCGACGAACTCTCCGAAGCAGGCGAGGGCGCGCAGATCGTCCTCCCCGCCTTCGACAAGGTCACCGACAACCCCGTCCACGCCAGTCACCGCCCCGTCTTCCGCGGTAGGCCATCCGTCATCCTCGTCGACGGCTGGTGCCTCGGCGCCACAGCGCAGACTGACGAAGACCTGGCGTCCCCCATCAACGCACTCGAAGCCCAACTCGACAAGGACGCCGTCTGGCGCAAGGAAGTGAATGCCAATCTCGCCGGCGCCTATCAGCTCACCTTCGCCTGCCTGGACGCCATCGTCTGCCTGCAGGCGCCGTCCTTCGAGATCGTGCACGCCTGGCGCTGCGAACAGGAGGAAAGCCTTCTCGCCCGTCCGCTTGCGGATGGCGACAAAATCCGCATCGCAACCTTCATCCAGCACTTCGAACGCATCACCCGCCACATGATCGCAGGCGGCCGCCGCGCCGACATCGACGTGCAGCTCGACGAGCACCGGAACGTTGCCGAGATCAGGCACAGGACAGGTTGAGACTCAGCCCACACCGGCGAACCAGATGATGTGGCGCGGCCCCTTGCCGTTGCTGCGCGCCCGCACGACCACCTCGTCCACCTTGAATCCGTTGTGCCGCAATCGCCGTGCAAACGCCTCGTCCGGCGCCGCTGACCAGATCGCCAGAATGCCGCCGGGCTTCAGGGCCGCGCGCGCCCGTGCAAGGCCCGGTATCGAATAGAGCCCGTCATTGGCCGCGCGCACGAGACCCGACGGCCCATTGTCCACGTCGAGCAGGATCGCGTCATAGCGCTTCGGCCCCGCGCCGATCTCCGCCGCAACATCGCCCATCACCAGCCGCACCCGCGGATCGTCGAGGCACCCCGCCGTCAGCGCCGCCATCGGCCCGCGCGCCCAGTCGATGATCTCCGGGACCAGCTCGGCTACCGTCGCGCGCCCGCCCGGCCCGATCACACCCAGCGCCGCGCGCAGCGTGAACCCCATGCCATAGCCGCCGATCAGCAGATGCGGCTCAACGCCCTTCCGCAATCGCTCGCACGCCGTCAGCGCCAGCGCCTCTTCCGACCCGCCAACGCGGCTGCTCATCAGCTCATTGCCGTCCACCATGATGACGTGATCGTCGCCATGCCTGAACAGCCGCAGCTCGACGCCCCCGGGCACCTTCGCCGTCCCGATCAACTCCCGAGGCTTCATGTCTGTCCGGTCCAGTCCGCAGTGCGCGGGTGCGATTTCGCCCATCGCATATGGCCTGCAGCCCATAACGCAACTCCACCGTGTTCTGGAAGCGGACCGTCAGGTCCGCTTCCCCGGGCCCTCCACCTGTTGCGGAGACCCACCCGCCTCCCGAAGCCTCTGGCGTAGGGAGGGAGCGACAGCATCCCGGACGGCATGGCCGGTCCGAATGGGGGGCTGCGCGCGTGTACCGCCGAAAGTTCCCTGACAGTCACGAAATTATTTCGCGATTTGCCATTGCCTAACAACACGTAAACGGATGAAATTGTTCGAGATTTGACCGAGGGGGCCTTAACATCTATTGGGGGTGGCGGTAGGTTCTCCTCTCGTATCGGAGAGTCTGGGGTGCCCGAGAACACACTGACGCGCGCAGATATCGTCGATCGCCTTGTCGCAAAGGTCGGTCTGTCGAAGCAGGATTCGAGCAACTTCCTCGAGCGTGTGCTCGAACTGGTGTGCTCGGAACTGGAGCGCGATGAGGACGTGAAGTTCGCGCGCTTCGGCAACTTTGTGGTTCGGCGGAAGAATGCCCGCGTCGGTCGAAATCCCAAGACCGGAGAAGAGGCCCCGATTTCCGCGAGACGGGTGGTTTCATTCAAGCCTTCGCCGCTGCTGCGGCAGAGGGTCGAAGCAGCGATGATCTCCCGGAGAGACTGATGACCTCCCTTTCGCAGGCAGTTGTGGCGTCGGAGTCGGACTCTGCCCTCGAGTCTGCAGAAGCCGCATCCGCGGATATCTACGCCAAGAGTGCGGAAGCCTTCCGCACCATCGGCGAGGCTGCGACGGAACTCGGCCTCAAGACCCACGTGCTGCGTTTCTGGGAAACCAAGTTCGACAACCTGCGCCCGATGAAGCGCGCTGACGGCCGCCGCTATTATCGTCCTGAAGACATGGAGTTGTTGCGCCACCTGCAGAATCTGCTGCACGTCCAGGGACTGACCATTCGCGGCGCGATCAAGGCGCTGGACGGAGAGCCGGGGGCGGCTGAGGTCAGCGAAGATGGGGCCGATGAGATGACCATCCCGGCTGAAACCGGCGCTTCGGTGCGTGATCTGCAGGACGCTGTTCGCGATGCAGTTGAGCGCGGCGAATTCCGTGCGGTTGATATGTCCGGGTCATCCACCGCCAAATCGCGGCTGGAATCCCTGCTGGCCGACCTCACCAACCTGAAGATCCGCCTCGACACGGTAAGAGCAGCTTAGTGACCTAGCCTGTTATTGACTTGGCCTGCCTGCGGAAGCGCGCGGCGCATCCGGTAGGCACGCAGGCTGGTGGGCGGTGACGGGATCGAACCGCCGACATCCTGCGTGTAAAGCAGGCGCTCTACCATCTGAGCTAACCGCCCGAAACTCCAACTCTGGCCAATAGCTGCTAACTTGGCGAGTTCTGAAATGGTCGGAGCGGCGGGATTCGAACCCACGACCCCTAGTCCCCCAGACTAGTGCGCTAACCGGGCTGCGCCACGCTCCGCCAATTCAGGAGCGCCTTTATAGGCGCCGCGCCCGACAAGGGCAACCAGCCTTGATAGCCAATGTTATCAAGGGTTTTGGCGTCTCAGTCCTCGACAGGCGGCCGTCCGCCGGCCGGCCGGGCCTGCGGTCCGAGCGATTTGACGACATACTTGGAGATTGCCTCGATCTCGGCCGGTTGCAGCATAGCCGCCAGTGATGGCATCTCGCCCTGTCCGCCCGTGATGACGCGGCTGATGTTGGCGTAGTCCGTCCGGTTGGTCAGCGGCGGTGCGCTGCTGCCCTGCAACCCTGCGCCATTCGGACCATGACAAGCAGCGCATGTGACGTCGAACTTCGCCTTGCCGAGCGCCAGCTCCTCCGGCGTTGCCGACACCGCCTGCGCAGCGGCTTTTATCGACGATGGCGCCGCAGCCAGCGGCACGCCCCCCGCAGGTGCCGCGCCATTCTCGCTCGCGCCGTCCAGCGTCAGCGCCACCAGCTCCGCCGGTTCACCGCGCTTGGAGACAGCCAGCACGATGTATTGCCGACCGTTGATCTCGTAGGTCATCGGCGCGCCCGTCACGAGCGTGGGCATCTTTGCCTCCCACACCACCTTGCCATCGCGCTTGTCGTAAGCCCGGAACATGGGGCCACCCGAACCACCGCCGATGTTTCCCGACTCGCCGAGGAACAGCAGCTCCTTCGTCAGCAGGGGCGATGGCCGGACATCGAACTTGCCCATCTTGGCGAAGTCGAGATTGAGGCCCTTGAGCGCTGGATTGTTTTTGACGAAATCATCCGCCTCACCAATCGGAATGCGCCACAGGTGCTTGCCCGTGTTCATGTCCGTTGCGACGAGAACAGAGTAGGGCGGCTTCAGGATCGGCAGGCCCTGCGGCCCGTTGATCGGAGCCCCGCCTCCACCGCCGTAATAGTCCATGTTGGTCGTCTTGGGGTCGCCACGTTTGATCCCGGCGAACTGCGGTTTCAGGCGCAGTGGCGTGTACATGATGTGCGTGTCGGGATCGACCGCCGCGCCATTCCAGTTCGGCCCGCCGCCGGTACCCGGGAAGATCCATGTGCCCTTGTTCGTTGGCGTGATCTCGGTCGGCGCGGTGTAGAGTTCACCCTTGGTATACTCCGAGGCGATTTTCTTGCCTGCTTCGCGCAGCGCCGGCGTGAAGTCGATCAGATCGTCTTCGCTGTAGCCGAGCCGCAGGAAGGGCTCGGGCAGGGTCGGGAAGGGCTGGGTCGGCGATGCGTGCTCGCCCGGGATCGGCGACTTCGGAACGGCCCGTTCCTCGATCGGCCACACCGGCTCGCCAGTCTTGCGGTCGAACACGAAGGTCAGCCCCTGCTTGGTCAGCAAGGTGAGCGCCTTGATCGTCTTGCCGTCCTTGCGGATGTCGTGAAGGATCGGCGCGGCCGGCATGTCGTAGTCCCACAGGCCGTGGTGCACGATCTGGTAGTGCCACACATGCTTGCCGGTCTTGGCGTCCACCGCGACGATGCTCTCGCCGAACAGCCCGTCGCCCGGCCGCTGACCGCCATAGAACTCGTTGGTCGGCGTTTCGGTCGGAAGGTAGACCAGCCCCAGCTCCGGATCGGCGCTCATCATCGACCAGACGCCGGCTGCGCCGCTGTATTTGCCGCTGCCGTCCTTCCAGGTGTCGCCGCCCAACTCGCCCGGTTGGGCAATCGGATTGAACGTCCAGACCAGCTGGCCAGTCCGCACATCGAACCCGCGCACCTTGCCCGCCGCGCTCTCCTTGTTGCGCGATCCCGACACGATCACCTGAACGACGACCACGTCTCCGACCACCAGAGCAGGCGACACCGATCCTACATCGGTCGCGGGGGTGCCCTCGACGATGCCCTTGCGCAGATCGATCCAGCCATTCTTGCCGAAGCCCGGTGCAGCCTTCCCGGTCTTGCCATCGACAGCGATCAGGCGACCGTCGCCGCTGTTGTGGAACACGCGCTTCTCGGTCCCGTCGGTCCAGTAGGCCAGCGACCGGCCTGCGAGCGACCCAGCCCGCCCGCCGATATCGGCGGGTTGCGGTTCAAACGTCCACAGTGTCTTGCCGGTCCCGGCATCGACGGCGGCCATGCCATTGTTGACCCAGGGGATATAGAGAACGCCGTCATCCAGCAGCGGCGTCGACTTGTAGTTCGATGATCCTCCATCACCGGACGTGTCGGCGCTCCAACGCCATGCGATCTTCAGTCGGTTAACCGTGCTGCGGTTGATCTGGTCCAGCGGGGCATAGCGGGTCTGGCCTGCGTCGCCGCCCCAGTACTTCCACTCGCTCGCGTCGTAGGCGCCGCCGCCACCCGCCGATCCCATGCCGGCTGGGAGGGTGCAGGCGAATGCGAGGGATATCGCGAGCAGGGACGCAATCGTCCCTCCCGCAAATCTGCGGCTAGACATCATCGATCTCCTCCCGACGGGGCCTCTGGCGGGCCCACTCCTATGGCGTCGAGCATTAGCGTTGCCCGCGCGACGCGCAATCCATCCGAGTATGACTGTTCGCGCGCAGGATGTAATGGATTGCCGCACGATCCCACTGAGCATCATCTCACGTTTGCGGGAACAGGCTGTACCCAGGGACGGTGCGGTTGGGACGGGCGGGAAATATGTGGCGGGGCCTCCTACTGGCCGCCTTGATAGCCGGCGTCGCTGCGCTGAGCGGCGGGCCGACGCCGGCCGGCGCGGAAGCGCCCGGCGCCGCGCCTCTGCAGGCCAACACGGGCCGACCCGCTGGCGGCGGCTTCCTGGTAGATTTCACTAAGGGTTTCGACCACGTAACGCATGTACGCGCCAACTGGGATGTCGCCGCCGACTGGATGTCCGCTTCCTATCGATCCGACAATGTGGTGTACGGCGCCGATGGCCTTACTTTGCGTGTGCGGCGCAACAAGACCGACGTCGCGGACTACACCAGTGGCGAATTCCAGCGTTCCGGTTTCTACGGATATGGCCGCTACGAAGTTGTCATGAAGGCATCGAACGCCCCAGGCGTCGTCTCCGCGTTTTTCATCTACGCGGGTGAGGACATGGGCGATCCGCATGATGAAATCGATTTCGAACTGCTCGGCCGCTCGCCTCGCCAGGCGCACCTGAATTTCTTCAGCAACGGCGCCAACAGCCCGATTGATGTCGACCTCGGGTTCGATACCTCAGCGACGGACCATCTCTACGCCTTCGAGTGGTCGCCGAGCGCCATCATCTGGTTTGTCGACGGCGTCGAGGTTCGTCGTGTTGTGGCTGGGCCGGACCTGCGCATTCCGACCACGACCGGCCGCGTGATGGCGAGCATCTGGGCAGGAAACCGCAAGGTCGCCGAATGGACTGGCTCCCCCACCGTCGAGACTGCGTCCGCCAGCTATCGCTGCATGTCGCACGTCCCGCTGGGCAGGACGGGTCGCCAGTGCAGTGATGCTTTCACGCAGCCAGCCAGTCCCTAGACGACCGGTCGCCTCAGCAGCTTGCCGGCCGCGATCTTTGAGAGTGTGGATAGCGTAAATCCAACAGCGCCCACATCCGATAACAGCACGCCGACGAATCCACCGATGCGCTTTGACTTCAGCTTCTCCGTCGCCGTCACGAACTGATCCACATTGCGCAACGCGCGCATCCTGTGCGCCAGCGCGTCATGCTCCCTGGGTGTAAGGTGAGCATAATGGCGATCAGCAAACCGGGCCTCGGCATCGAGCCAGGCCTTGGTGTGCTCTGGCTTCAGGCGATGCGATATCGAGCCGACAGCGCGCGTATAGCGATAGCCAGCTTGCGGCGTGTAGGTCATGCGCGCACCACGTGCGAGCAAGTCGGCGACGAGGTAATAGTCCTCGCTGTTGCGTAGCAGAGCGTCATACGTCACCCGCATTCTATCGAGCGTCGCCCTGCGGATCAGAGGTTTCAGATAGCCGATGCAGTCGCCGGATTTCATCGGCTCGTTGAACGCCACCCATGTTTCCAGGCTGACTGGCCGTTGTGTCTGGAACATGTCCGACTTGAGGAAGCGTCCTGTGCCAATCGTTAGGCCGTCAGCATCGACCTCGGTCATGTTGTCGACGACCAGATCAGCGTTCTGCTTGTCTGCCAGGCCGACGAGCAGCGCCAGTCGATCGGGCAACATCGTATCGTCTGCATCCAGCACGGCGACATAGCGACCTTTCGCCAAGGTGATCGCGCGGTTGCGCGCTGCAGACGGTCCGCCATTGGTAGTAAGCCGGTCGATCACGATTCGGGAATCCGTCGCGGCGAGGCGCTGCAGAACGTCCCATGTGTCATCCGGTGAGGCGTCATCGACGACGACCACCTCCACCGCAACGCCAGTCGACGCCAGCGCGGATCGCACCGCGTGTTCGACAAAGGATGCGGCTTTCCAGGCTGCAACAACTACGCTGACGTCGGGCTGGACTGTCACGGCTGTCGCGCTCCCAGCGGAGGCTTGTCCACCCGCGCCGCGCCCGCAAACAACAGGGTGCAGGTTGCTGTGAATTCCAGCGCGAGATCGATCTCTGTCGTGGTCCGGATAATGACCATGATGGCGAGGATCAGAAAGGCCGCGTTGATCGCCGTTTGATTCTTCAGCCAGGTGACGCCCGGCCGCCAGATCGCCCAGGCCGCAATGAATACGGTCGCCCAGTAGCCCGGATACCCAAACGCCACGCCATTCTCGAGATACGAGTTATGGAAGCTGAACTTCACATAGGTCTCGTAGTCAAAGTACCGCGTGATCGAGTTCGCGAGCCCGTATTCGGATCGCCAGAAGCCGTCTGCGCCGACGCCGAGCATGGGGTGTTCAGCCATTGTCCGCTCGGCCGTCGCCCAGAGATAGGTGCGTCCGGTCAACGTCGAGTCCTTGCCGAGCGCGCTTAGTACGGAATTGCCAGCGTCGAAGTTCATAAAGCCGAACAGCATCAGCATGGCCACAAGCAGCGCTACGGTCGCGCCCAGAACAATCAGCAGACGCAGGTGCTGGATCCTGGCCGCGGGCCGCCACAGGAAGGCGTGGCCAAGCATTGCGCCCGTTGCGCCAATGAGCATGACAGTCGTTGTCGCTGACTTGGTCATCAACATGATGAAGAATGCCAGCGGCGCAACGCCTAGCGCCCAGAACCGGAACCAGCGATTGGCGCTCTTGTCGAGCATGATGCCGAGCGCTGCGATGTAGAGAATGAACATGTTGATGGCCAGGAAGTTTTTCTGGCCGAAAATGCCGGTCCATGCGCCGCCAATGATCGTCGGCTTCAGGGCCGACATGATCGCGGCGATCGTCTCGACCGCCATGAATACAAGCAGGATGTTGCGGCCCGAAACGCGGCTGGCGGCATAGATCGATACGATGGAGCCGAGCGCGAACAGCATGCCCTTACGAATTGCATCCGGCGCAGACGGCGCCCACAGGGCCGAGACGATGCAGAAGAGCGGAATGATCAGCGTCGGCCAGGCGCGCAGGGTAGTCGGCAAAGTCTGCCGCGCGAACAGAACCAGCGCGCCAAGGAAGTACGCTGCCGCGATGTAGCGCAGCGACTGGGACCAGCCGAACAGCAGCACAGTCGAGAAAACCCACGTGAATAGCATGATCACGTCGAGGGGGGCTGTGAAACGCAACAGCGAACCTTGCGGCGCATAGGACGAAGTAGCGGGCGAATAGCCCGCCGCTTTCATCGATGCGCCGTCAGCGCTGGAGTTCATCGGGTCCGGTTCCGCGGTTCTGGCCTGCGCCTGCCGTCACGAAGTATCGCGGCGGCGCCAATTTCCAATAACCATAGCAATCCGTGTACCATCGCGAGAGCGGGGCAAGCCGCGATCCCCTTTTGCGCGACTGGCAACGATTAACCACACCTCACACATAGCTGCAGACAGATAGGGCGACATGCCCGTCTCTGTTGGTTTATGAAGAGCTCAACCATCAAGGGAGTCGTCATGTCCCAGATCAGGGTCGCCTGTGTCCAGATGCGGAGCGGAACCGACGTAGCTGAGAACATCGCGGCGGCGAGTTCCATGATCCGCGAGGCTGCCGCAACTGGCGCCGAACTTATCGCGACACCGGAAATGACGACGTTGCTGGACCGGACGCCGGGGGCGGCTTGGGAGAAGTCCACGACGGAGGCGGCGGATCCGGGGCTGGCTGCTTTCCGGTCGCTGGCGAAGGAATTGGGCGTCACCCTGCTGATCGGCTCCCTTGCGATCCGGGCCGAGCAGGAAAAATGCGCCAATCGTAGCTTCCTGATTGGCCCCGACGGCACCGTCGTCGTGACGTACAACAAGATCCACATGTTTGACGTGCAGCTCAACGCCACCAACGTCTATCGCGAGTCAGACAGCTACGCCGCCGGCGCCTCCGCCATCGTCGCCGATCTCCCCGTCGGTCGCCTCGGCCTGACGGTCTGCTATGATGTGCGGTTTCCGGACCTGTTCCGGCAGCTTGCGATCGCGGGCGCCAAGGTAATCGCCGTCCCTGCAGCCTTCACGAAGATCACCGGAGAGGCCCACTGGCATATCCTGCTTCGAGCGCGGGCCATCGAGACGGGGTGTTACATCATCGCGCCCGCGCAAGGTGGCAAGCATCAGGACGGGCGCGAGACGTACGGCCATTCCCTGATCATCGATCCGTGGGGAGGAATCCTCGCCGAGGGCGGCACGGAGCCCGGCGTGATCTCGGCGACGCTTGATCTTGCGATGGTGGATGCGGTGCGTGGCAAGATTCCGTCCTTGCGCCATGTGCGTCCCTTCACGCAGCCCGGCACATGAATCCGATCTACGCCTCGCTCCCGGACACGATCTTCGACGTGATGTCGGGGCTCGCGCGCGAGACCGGAGCGGTCAACCTCGGGCAAGGCTTCCCGGAGTGGGACGGGCCGGAAGATGTCCGCCAGCGCGCCGCCGATGCCGTGATGCGCGGCCCGAACCAGTATCCGCCGATGCGTGGGCTGCCACATCTGCGCGAAGCAGTGGCCGACCACTATGCCCGGCTGCAGGGCGTCAGCCTCGACTGGAAGACCGAGGTCACGATCACCTCGGGCGCCACCGAAGCGCTTGCTGCAGCGCTGTTGGCCGTCCTGTCTCCCGGCGATGAAGTCGTGCTGTTCGAGCCAATGTACGACAGCTACCTGCCGATGCTACGGCGGGCGGGGGCGACGGCACGTTTTGTCCGCCTGCGCCCGCCGGACTGGCGCGTTGATCCGGCGGAACTGGCGGCTGCGTTTACCGACAAGACCCGCGCGGTTGTCTTGAACACGCCGCTCAATCCCTCCGCCAGCTTGATTGGCGCCGAAGACCTCGCGCTCATTTCTGTTCAATGCATCAAGCATGATTGCATCGCCATTTCGGATGAGGTCTGGGAGCATTGCGTTTTCGACGGTGCCCGGCACATCTCCATGCTGGCCATCCCGGGCATGCGCGACCGCACCATCAAGATCGGGTCGGCGGGCAAGATTTTCTCGATGACTGGCTGGAAGGTCGGCTTTGCTTGCGCGGCGCCGCCGCTTACCCAGGCGTTCGAGAAGGCGCACCAGTTCCTCACCTTCACAACGCCGCCCATGCTGCAGGAGGCGGTCGCCTACGGCCTCGCCAAGCCCGCCGCCCATTTTGACGAGATGCGCACAAAGCTCGTCCGCGCACGTGATCGCCTCGCGGCGGCCCTGCAGCAGGAGGGATTTGTTACCCTGCAATCGGTGGGTACCTATTTCATGGGCGTGGACCTCTCCGCTTCCGGCATCGCGCTGACTGATACTGACTTTGCGGTCCGGGCGGTGAAGCAATGCGGCGTCGCGACCATCCCGTTTTCGGCCTTTTACAACAGACCTCCGGAATCCGCGCTTGTTCGCCTGTGCTTTGCCAAATCGGACGCCACACTCGACAAGGGCGTTGATGGGCTTGCAAAGGCCCGTCGCCTGCTGGCTTGAGTCAGAAAACGCTTGCGCTTCGCGCGCGTGTTGCTTCGATAGCGCCCGACAGGGAGCAGGGCATGGCGACGATCCGCATCACCACGCGAGTTATGGCGAAGAGCGAGCGTGCATTCGGCCCGGGCAAGGCTGACCTCCTGGAAAACATCGCTGCCGCCGGCTCCATCTCGAAGGCCGCGAAGGCCATGGACATGAGCTATTCGCGCGCCTGGCAACTGGTCGACGCCATGAACCAGTCGTTCCGCAAACCGCTGGTCGAATCGACTGCCGGCGGAAAAAAGGGTGGCGGCGCTGTCCTCACAACTTTGGGCAAGGATGTACTCGCCCTGTTTCGCAAGATGGAGAAGCAACTCGCCGCCGACGCGGAAGCTTATCTCGCCGAGTTCGAGAAGCGTCTGAAATAGCCCGGCGCGCCTATTTCAAGACGCTGCTGCTTGTGGCTGTCTTGATGTATCGCGTACGGGCGCACACATCGCAGACTGGAACGTGGGGACAGGCATGGAACACGCGACGGGCGGAACCGATCTAGGCCTTGCCGTCGCCTTGCTGGCGGCCGGCGTTATCGCGGTGCCGCTTTTCCGGCTGCTCGGGCTTGGGGCCGTGCTGGGCTACCTGACCGCCGGCGTACTGGTTGGTCCGTTCGCGTTGAAACTGTTCAACGACCCGCAGGCCGTGCTTCACATCGCCGAGTTCGGCGTCGTGATGTTCCTCTTCCTGATCGGCCTCGAAATGCGTCCGGCCAAGCTATGGGCCATGCGACGTGACATTTTCGGGCTGGGGCTTGCGCAGGTGCTGGCCTGCGGCTCGCTGCTGTCGGGCGTCGGAATCGCCTTTGGCTTGCCGATTCCTGCCGCTGTCATCGGCGCATTCGGCTTTGTGCTATCGTCCACCGCTGTCATCATGAAGATGATGGAAGATCGCGGCGAAGTCTCCGCCGCCTCCGGACAGCGCTCCGTCGCCATCCTCCTGTTTGAAGATCTCGCAATCATTCCGTTGCTGGCGCTCGTCGCCATCCTCGCTTCCGTTTTGCCGGGAGCGGCCGAACACGGTCCTGCCGCTCCGCTCTGGCAGACGGTTGCGCTCGCCGTTGGCGGCGTCGCGCTCGTATTCGTCGCGGGTCGTTACCTGATGAACCCGCTGTTCGCGTTCCTCGCCTGGTCCGGCGCACGCGAAGTGATGACGGCGGCCGCCTTGATGGTCGTCCTGGGCTCCGCGCTGTTCATGCAGTGGGGCGGCTTGTCGATGGCGATGGGCGCCTTCCTTGCCGGCGTGTTGCTGTCCGAGTCCACATTCCGCCATCAGCTGGAAGCTGACGTCGAGCCTTTCCGTGGCCTGCTGCTCGGCCTGTTCTTCCTTGGCGTCGGCATGTCGCTTGATCTCAATGTGGTCGTCGAGAACTGGCAGATCATTGCCGGCGGCGTTGTTGCCTTCATCGTCGTGAAGTTCATTGGAATCTACGTCGTCGCCCGGCTGTTCGGCGCGAAAAACCGCGAGGCGATCCACCGCGCCTCCATGTTCGCGCAGGGGGGTGAATTCGCCTTTGTGCTCTACGCCACTGCGCTTTCGGCCGGCATCATGAATACCGAAACCGCCGCCGGGATGACGGCCATCGTGATCCTCTCCATGGCGCTGACGCCGCTGCTGGTGATGGCGGTCGAGCGCCTGACACCGCCCGAGAAAGCGTCCATGGACGGCATCGAAGAAGCGTCAGACCTGCATGGGCGCGTGCTGTTCGTGGGCTTTGGCCGGTTCGCGCAGGTTGTCTCGCAGCCCCTACTGGCCAAAGGGATAGATGTTTCGATCATCGAGATCGACGTCGAGATGATCCGGGCCGCCGCCACGTTCGGTTTCAAGATCTATTACGGCGACGGCACCCGCCTCGACGTGCTGCGCGCATCAGGCGCCACGCATGCCGAAGCCATTCTGGTCTGCGTCGAGAAGGCGGAAGTGGCGGACAAGATCGTCGAACTCTGCAAGTCCGAGTTTCCGCACGCTAAGCTATTTGTTCGTGCCTTCGATCGCGGCCACGCGCTGCGCCTCATCAATGCAGGCGTCGAGTATCAGCTTCGCGAGACGCTTGAGTCCGCCCTGGTGTTCGGCCGCAAGGTGATCACCGAACTAGGCGTTGCTAAGGAAGAGGCCGACGAGATCATGCTCGACGTCCGCCGCCGCGACGAGCAACGCCTGGAGCTGCAGCTTGCCAGCGGACTGCGAGCTGGGCTCACACTCATGCGCGGCAATACCGCAACGACGCAGCCAGCGCCCCTCGTCGTGCCGCGCCGCGAAAGCAGGGGGCTCAACAAGGAGGCGGCCGACGCTATCGAGGACAAGGAAGAGGCCTGACTGCCTAGTCCTTCGCGCGTTCCACGTAAGCGCCGTCTTCGGTGTTGACGATGATGCGGGTGCCCGTGCCGATGTGCGGGGGCACCATGACGCGGATGCCGTTCGACATCTTGGCCGGCTTGTAGGAGCCCGACGCCGTCTGGCCTTTCACGACCGGTTCCGTCTCGACAATCTCGAGCGTGACGCGCTGGGGCAGCTTGATCGCCACCGGGCGGCCGTCGAACATCAGCAGGTCGCAGTCCATGTTTTCGCCGAGATAGGAGGCGTCGTCGCCCAGCATGGCGGCTGGCACCATCACCTGCTCATAGCTGGTCGGGTTCATGAAGACGTAGAGTTCGCCGTCCTTGAACAGGAACTGGTGTTTCACTTCCTCGACGAACGCCAGGTTCAGCTGGTCCGTGGTCTTGAAGGTCTCGACCACTTTCACGCCGTCAGAGATCCGGCGCATGTCGATCGTGGCGGTCGGCGTGCCCTTGCCCGGGCGATAGGTTTCGGCCTTGAGGACGGTGTAGAGCTGGCCGTCCTCCTGCTCGAGAACGTTGCCCTTGCGAACGTCGCTGGCGATGACTTTGACCACGGGATACGCCTTTGTATTTGGGCCGTTGCCAGAGTATGGCTCGGCCGACTGGAACCTGTTGAAGCGGCGCGGTCATACAATGCCCCGTCCCTGCGGCCAAGCCCGGCTTTGTTAGCCATCCGGAGACTCGCGTGAGCGGCCCAACCCCCTGGTGGAACAAGGAATCCCACGCCGACCGTCGCCCATTCCTGATGGCGCGGGGGCGCATCCGGGATGCGACGCGGTCCTGGTTCGGGCGAAACGGCTTTACCGAAGTCGAATCCGGCGCGCTGCAGGTCTCGCCCGGAAACGAGGCCCACCTGCACGCATTTGCCACGTCGCGACTGAATGAGGCGGGCGAGGGGCGAGCCGTTTACCTTCATACTTCGCCGGAATTCGCGGCCAAGAAACTGTTGGCGGCCGGCGAGACGAAGATCTTCGACTATGCCCGTGTCTATCGGAACCGCGAGGCGGGTCCGCTTCACGCACCGGAATTCACCATGCTGGAATGGTATCGGGCGGGTGAGCCATACGAAGCCGTGATAGCGGACTGCGTCGAGATATGCCGGCTCGCGGCGCGAGAGGCGGGGCAAGGCAAGTTGAGCTGGCGCGAAGGCGTCTGCGATGCGGAGGCTGAACCGGAGCGGCTGACGCTCGTGGATGCATTTGCGCGGCACGCCAGGATCGATCTTGAAGCTGTGCTGGGCGATCGGGATGGGATGGCGGCGGCGGCAAGGTCGGCCGGTGTACGCGTTGGGGAGAGTGATAGCTGGTCGGACATCTTCAGCGCCGTTCTCGTCAGGCATGTGGAGCCTAAGCTGGGGCAGGGCTGCCTTACGGTGCTGTGCGAGTATCCGGCTGAGGAAGCTGCGCTGGCTCGGCCGCTGGGGCGAGACCCACGCTTTGCAGAACGGTTCGAGCTCTATGCTTGCGGTGTCGAGCTCGCGAATGGCTTTGGTGAACTCACCGATCCCGCCGAACAGCGCCGCCGCTTCGAGGCGGAGATGGACGTCAAGCAAGCGACCTATGGCGAGCGCTATCCGCTCGACGAGGACTTCCTCGCGGCGCTGGCTCACATGCCCGAAGCGAGCGGAGTGGCGCTGGGTTTTGACCGTCTGGTGATGCTGGCGACGGGTGCGCGCCGGATTGCAGATGTTCTCTGGACGCCGCCGCTCTGAGCCTGTCCTATGCGACAAAGAGGTACGCCATGATCCGATCCTTCGCCGCCGCGTTCGTTGCGCTTCCGATGCTTGCCAGCTGCGCAACGCTCGAGCCGGAGCCCTGCACGGCGAAATGGTTCGACTGGAAGACCGAGCGCATTCTCGGCGAGTTCGTTTATGACCACCGTAAACAGATCGATGACCTCCGCGATGTCGCGCCGACCATGTTCGGGCCCGAGGGTGGTCTTGAGGCGATCGCGCCCAGTTCGCTGCTGATCCTCACGGCGATCGGCGCCCTTCAGTTGACGCTGGATTTCGCGCAGGACACCTGGCCTGAGGTCGAGCAAGCCATTGGCCAGTGTTCCACCGCCCCCAAGGCGAGCCGCCTTTTCGGGGATATGCTGAGGCGCGAAGGGGTGGATGATCGCGCGGTTCGCGCCATCGAGGATCTCGGCAACATGATGGACAGATGAGCCGGGCGGGGCGATAGAGCCCAAAGTTCCGAGGCTCGCTTGACCCGTTTGCTCGACATCCCCCCAGCGCGAACACTCCGCAGCGCCGCGGACCTGGCCGAGGCGGGCCTTGCCCGGGATGCGGACCTGTCAGCGGTGATGGCAGCTTATGCGACGGCGATTACGCCTTCGCTTGCAAGCCTGATCGACCGAACCAATCCCGCCGATCCGATCGCCCTGCAGTTCGTCCCGTCCCTGGCCGAGCTCGACATCCAGCCCGACGAGCTTCCCGACCCCATCGGCGACAAGACGCATGAGCCGGTGGAGGGCGTCGTCCATCGCTATCCGGATCGCGTCCTGCTGAAGGTCGTCTCGGTATGCCCGGTTTACTGCCGCTTCTGCTTTCGTCGAGAGATGGTTGGACCGGACAAGGACGGCAATCTCACGCCTGCCGAGCTGGACGCGGCGCTCGCCTACATCCGTGCTCATCCAGAAATCTGGGAGGTGATCCTTACAGGCGGCGACCCGTTCATGCTGTCCCCCCGCCGCGCGGCCGAGCTGACGCGTGAGCTGGAGTTGATCCCGCACGTGAAGGTGATCCGCTGGCATACGCGGATGCCAATTGCTGATCCGGCCCGCGTGTCCGACGCGTTCGTCAGTGCTATCGGCAGCAAGTTGAAGGCCGTCTACGTTGCCGTTCACTGCAACCACCCCAATGAGCTGTCGCCCGCGGTGTGCGACGCGCTTTCACGTCTTGCCGATGCAGGAATTCCGCTGTTGAGTCAGACTGTCCTGCTCAAGGGCGTTAACAATGACATCGAGGTGATGGCCGACCTGATGCGTGCGCTCGTGGCGTCACGCGTGCGCCCTTATTACCTCCATCACCCGGACCTAGCGCCCGGCACATCGCATTTCCGTTTGAGCGTTGAAGAGGGGCAGGCGCTTGTGCGCGAGTTGCGTGATCGCGTGTCGGGACTCGCCCAGCCGCAGTACGTAATCGACATACCCGGCGGCGTTTCAAAGGCGCTGGCCTCGCCGTCCGACGTGGAGACTGAGGGGGGGCGGATCCGGCTTCGCGGCCGTGATGGGGCTTGGCGGGATTACTAAGCACCCTATTCATTGATGAATGGAGGCCCCAAGTTAACAGGGGCGAAACCGGATTTTGCTATGAGTAACGCCGGTTACCCATCAAGGGCGTTTTATGTCCATCGCCAAGGCCCCTAAGGCCCTGCTCAACCTGCAGAAGACGACTGTGCTTGTCGCCGATGCCGACATCATGGGGCAGAACATTGTCGTTCAGATTCTGAGCGGCTTTGGCGCGCGTAACATCGTGCGCTGCGAGGATATTGAAGAGTTGAAGCGACAAGTGACTGTCGCCAATTTCGAACTCATCATCATTGATCCTTCGAGCTTCGGCGCGGAGGTCTATGAGGTCATCGGCTGGATGCGCCGAACTCTGGCTGCGCCGAACAAGCATGCGCCCGTGCTGGTCGCGACGGGGCACACGGCCCAGAACCGCGTTGGCCAGTTGCGGGATGCTGGCGCAAATTTCATCGTCTCGAAGCCGATGTCGCCGGCAATCCTGCTGGACCGCATTCTCTGGATGTCGCGCGAAAAGCGGCCGTATATCGAGACAGACAATTATGCCGGACCCGATCGCCGCTGGCACGACAAGGCTCTGCCTGATGGCGTCCCGGGTCGACGGCAGAAAGATCGCGAAGCTGCGGCGCGGATTGCCGCCGGTGGCGCAATGAGCCAGGCCGATATCGATCTTGTCATGAACGCAGCGCAAACGACGGTGACCATATGAAAATCACCTATGCCAAAAACACCCTCGGCGCAGCTCTGGCGGCCGCGCCCGCGCAGATGGCGCAGACGGCGCTCGTTCGCGCCGAGGACATGCTGACGAAGATCGGTGATGACTGCGTCGCGCGTGTCGACGAGCTGCTCGCCAAATTCCCGCGTAGCGTGGGCCATGATCCCGCCGAGAACACGCGGCATATCTATGAAGCCTACGAGACGGGCCGGAAGATGATCGGCATCGGCACCATCGCCGGCCTGCCCGAGATGGATACGGTCGCCGCCAGCCTGTGCGACGTCGCGGATGGATTGATTATCCGTGGCCTCACGGACTGGGAGCCGTTGCGCGTCCATGTTGCCGTGATGGATCTGATGCGCCGGTCGGACCTGCCGCCTGCCGGCAAGCAGCAATTGATCGCCAGTCTCGGCTCCGTGCGTCAGCGCTTTGCGTCGGCGCCCGTAGTAGAGGGTGCAGCGGAATTGCGTTCGGCCAGCTGACCTTCGGACAAGCGAAGGTGTTCCCTGCGGCTGTGGGCCGAGGGGTGTGCGTTCGGGTGTGAGCCTGAGTTAGGTCAGGCTGATTTCAATCGCACCAGCCGCTCAGTCCGACGTCCTTCGACAAGCTCAGGGTGAGGCGTCGGAATCCAGGAACGGTTGTGCTGCAGGCGCATGCTTGAAGCTGCAACCTGGGACAAGTGTCGTGGTCTGCCCTGGATCCCGACGTTCGTCGGGATGGGCGGGGATTGACCTGCGTATGTGAGGTGCGCGTGTTGCGCGCTGGCTGGATTCCCGGCTGCGCGGGGAACACGGACCAAGAGGTCCGTTTCCAGAACCGTGATCATAAGATCCACGGTGTCACGCTCGCCCGTGTGCCGGGCAGCCTGGTTGGGTGTATGCAGGCAATGCGTCGTTGTTCCCTGCGTTGGAGCAACCGGGATTCTCGGCACAGGGTCGAGAATGACGGCGACTTCAGAGTTGGTTTCCTGTGTGATGTCGTTCGGCGCTTCGAGCTGATCTTCTTCCGGTTCATCCGTGTGCCAATCACGGGTGGGGCGGTTGAGGATGGCGCGACAAGCCAAAGCGACGTTGGACACGAGCCAGCAGAACGCGCGCAGTATGGCCTCCAGCAAGGGCTGGCGGGTTGATGGGTTAAGCACTCCGTATGCGCGTGTTTGCGTCCGTGTCATGGGCGCCATTATGCGGCCTCGCGGAGCCCGGCCGATTTGCGTCGTCCCAATCCGCCGAAATTTCCCGCTAAGTCCCTGACATCGCGCGAGAAGAATTTTTCCTGTCCCCCGGGTTTGCGCAGGGGCTTTCCAACAAATGTTGGAAGGAGGGTGGCTGGACAGGTCAGGTGTGTGCTTAGAGAGCGCATGAGTGATCTCGACGTCTGGCGCCGCAAGTTGAAGTTCCGGTCGGACCGGCGGGGGTTCAGGGAACTGGACCTCTACATGCAGCAATTCACCGACGTGCATCTGGCGACCTTTGATGAACGCCAGCTGGGCGAGTTCGAGGCGGTCCTGGATATTCCTGACCAGCATGTCTTCGACTGGATCATGGAGCGGGGCGAGCCTGCAGCAGAGCTTCGGACAGAAGTGCTCGACCTGCTGCTGTCCTTCCGATATGCCGCCCCGAGATAGGTGAGACTGGGGCGGACAAACGCGCCGGTCCACTGCTGAAATTCCTGCGGAACCTGACGCTCAACGAGGCGTCCGGAACGGGGATCTATTATTGTGTGAGCGACTGAATGCGCGTCTGGGACGCTCTTGCCCAACAGAAATCGCCGGTGCGGGTCTATGAGACGCCGTTCATTGCGGACGTGCGGCTGATCGCGGAGGCGGTCCAGAAGCGGGGCGGGGTGGCGCTCTACATCGCGCGCGACGATCGACACGCGTTGATGGCGTTTGCGGCCGCGAAGTTCTTCGCGCCTTTGCTGGATGTCGTGAACCTGCCGGCGTGGGATTGCCTGCCGTACGACCGCGTGAGCCCGAGCCCGGCGATTTCGGCGGCGCGGTGCGCGGCGCTGGCGCGGCTGGCCAGCAGGACAGCCAAGTCGGCGCCGATGCTGGTGGTGACGACAGCGGCCTCCGTCGTGCAGCGCGTGCCACCCCGGTCGCACATGGGCGTGGCGGCGTTTGTGGCGCGGGTGGGGGAGGCGGTGGCGGCGGAGAGGGTGCGCGCCTATCTCGACATCAATGGGTACAGCCGGGCGTCCACGGTGCGGGAGCCGGGCGAGTATTCGATGCGCGGGGGGATCGTCGATATCTTCCCGGCGGGGCTGCCGGAGCCGGTGCGGCTCGACTTCTTTGGCGATGAGCTGGAGACGGCGCGCTACTTCGACCCCGAGACGCAACGTTCAACGCTGGACCTGAAGGAGATCGTTCTCGCCCCGGTGAGTGAGATCGATTTCTCGGATGAGGCGCTCAACCTGTTGCGGCGGAACTTCCTGTCGGAGCTGGGCTCGCCCGGCGGCGATCCGACCTATGAGGCGGCGCGCGAGCGTATTCGGCGGCAGGGCGTGGAGCAGTGGTTGCCGCTGTTCTATGCGAAGCTGGAGACGCTGTTCGATTACGTGGGGCAGGACGCGCTGCTCGGCATTGATCCGTCTGCGGCGGAGGCGACGTCCGAGCGGCTGGCGCAGGCTGATGATTATTATGAAGCCCGGAAGTCGGCGGGCATGGCGGCGGGAACGGTGCAGCACGTATTGCTGCCGGAGAAGCTGTACCTGACGCCGCAGGAGCTGGGCGAGGCGCTGACGAGCCGGGCGACGGCGACGTTCACGACACAGAACGCACCCGAGAAGTCGGACGGATTGCTGGGACGCTCCCGGATCGGGCGCAGCTTTGTGCTGGAGCGCGCGGATCCGAACGCCAACCTGTTTGACGCGGTGGTGCGCCATGTGCGCGAGCGGCAGGCGGCGAACAAGAAGGTCATCATCGCGGCGTGGAGCCCGGGATCGGCGAGCCGGCTGGTCGGCATTCTCGAAGACCATGGCATTTCCAACGCCAAGCCGGTGAAGTCGTGGCCGGAGGTGGTGAAGGGGCAGGTCGCAGTCGCCGAGATTGCGGTCGAGACCGGGTTCGAGGACGACGATCTCGTCATCATCTCCGAACAGGACATGCTGGGCGACAAGCTGGCGCGTCCCCGCAAGCGCAAGTCGTCAGCAGCGGTGATCGCCGAGGCGGCGGCGCTGTCGCAGGGCGACCTGATCGTCCACGTCGAGCATGGGGTGGGGCGGTATGAGGGGCTGAAGACCGTCACGGTCAACCTGGCGCCGCATGACTGTCTCGAACTGATCTATGCCGGCGGCGACAAGATCCTGCTGCCGGTCGAGAACGTTGAACTGATCTCGCGCTATGGCTCGGAGGGCGGTGAGAACGCGCTCGACAAGCTGGGCGGCGGTGGGTGGCAGGCGCGCAAGGCGCGGGCCAAGAGGAAGATCATGGACATGGCGGACGAGCTGATCCGGCTCGCCGCCGAGCGCGAACTCAAGACGGCCTGGAAGACGGATTCGGCGGATGGCGTGTTCCGCGAGTTCGCGGCGCGCTTCCCGTACGAAGAAACCGACGACCAGCTGTCGGCCATCGAGGACGTGGTCAAGGATCTGACATCGGGCAAGCCGATGGATCGCCTGATCTGCGGCGATGTCGGCTTCGGCAAGACCGAGGTGGCGCTGCGCGCGGCATTCCTGGTTGCCATGTCGGGCATGCAGGTGGCCGTGATCGCGCCGACGACACTGCTGGCGCGACAGCACTTCCAGACATTCTCCGAACGCTTCGCGGGTTGGCCGATCAAGGTGCGGCACCTGTCACGCTTCGTGACGTCGAAGGAAGCGAGCCAGACGAAGGACGAGATCAATTCTGGCGGTTGCGATGTCGTGGTCGGCACGCACGCGCTGCTCGGCAAGGGGATCGACTTCAAGCGGCTGGGCATGATCGTCGTCGACGAGGAGCAGCGCTTTGGCGTGAAGCACAAGGAGCGGCTGAAGGAGCTGAAGGCGGACGTGCACGTGCTGACGCTGTCGGCGACGCCGATTCCGCGGACGCTGCAGATGGCGCTGACGGGTATTCGCGACCTGTCGATCATCGCGACGCCGCCGGTAGATCGCCTTGCCGTGCGGACCTATGTGGTCGAGTTCGATCCGGTGACCATCCGCGAAGCGTTGCTGCGCGAGCGGTTCAGGGGCGGGCAGAGCTATTTCGTGGCGCCGCGCGTGGCGGACCTGCCGTTCCTCGAGCGGTATCTGCGGGAGCAGGTGCCGGAGGTGACGTTCCTGACGGCGCACGGGCAGATGTCGGCGACCGACCTCGAAGACCGCATGGTGGCGTTCTATGACGGCAAGGCGGATGTGCTGCTCTCCACGACTATCGTGGAATCCGGTATCGACATTCCGCGCGCCAACACGCTGATCATCCACCGCGCCGACATGTTTGGTCTGGCGCAGTTGTATCAGCTGCGCGGACGCGTGGGGCGGGCGAAGCTGCGGGCGTATGCCTATCTGACGACGCCGGATCAGGAGAAGATGACCGACGGCGCGGACAAGCGGCTGAAGGTTCTGCAGTCGCTCGACAGCCTAGGCGCGGGCTTCATGCTGGCGAGCCACGACCTCGATATGCGGGGCGGCGGCAACCTGCTGGGCGAGGAGCAGACCGGGCATGTGCGCGAGGTGGGCGTCGAGCTGTACCAGCAGATGCTGGAGGATGCCGTGAAGGCGCTGCGGTCGGGCGAGAGCCTGGATAGCCATGAGGTCGCGGACGAGTGGTCGCCGCAGATTGATATCGGCGCGGCGGTGCTGATCCCCGAAGGCTATGTCGAGGATCTGTCGACGCGGTTGTCGCTGTATCGGCGCCTGGCGGACCTGCAGACCGATCCCGAGCGCGAGGCGTTCGCGGCGGAGCTGATCGACCGGTTCGGTCCGCTGCCGGATGAGACCAAGCAGCTGCTGGAGATCACGGCAGTGAAGATCCTGTGCAAGCGGCTGGGCGTGTCGAAAGTGTCGGCGGGGCCGAAGGGGGCTCTGCTGGCGTTCCGGGACAATGCTCCGCTCGATGGCGCCAAGCTGATCGCGTATGTGCAGAAGCAGCCGAACCGGCTGAAGCTGCGGCCTGACATGAAGCTGGTGCTGAGCGGGGCGTGGGTCGATGCGCCAGCGCGGCTGGCGGGGGTGAAGAACCTGCTGCGGGATATGAGTGGGTTGCTGTAGGGTGGATTGAGCGTAGCGAAATCCACCGTTGGCGGGCGCGGTGAGATGGTGCATTTCCCCCGGCCTTCGCCGGGGTCAATGCACCCTACGCTTTTGGGAGATATCGATGACGGGTCGTGTTGCGGGTCGCGTTGCGCTGGTGACGGGCGCTTCGAGCGGGTTGGGCAAGCGGTTTGCCGAGGTGCTGGCGGCCGAGGGCGCGAAGGTGATCGTTGCGGCGCGTCGGAAAGAGCGGCTGGACGATCTCGTGAAAGCGATTGGGGCGGACAAGGCGTTTGCGGTGCAGTGCGACGTGACGGACGAGGCACAGGTTATCGCCATGTTCGACGCGGCCGAGGCGAAGTTCGGGCTGGTTGATACGGTGATCAACAATGCGGGGATGACGCACGCCAACAATGCGGTGACGCAGGACATCGCGGAGTTCCGCAAGATCATGGACCTGAACGTGACCTCGGTGTGGTGCGTGGCGCGGGAGGCGGCGCGGCGGTTGATCAAGGCTGGGCCGGAAAAGTCGCACACCGGGCGGATCGTCAACATCGCGTCTATGGCGGGGCGGATCGTGATCCCGCACGTGTCTGCTTACAACGCGTCGAAGGCGGCGTGCGCGCATCTCACGCGGTCTCTCGCCAGAGAGTGGGCGCGGCATGGGATCAATGTGAACGCGCTGTCGCCGGGTTATGTGGCGACGGAGCTGACTGAGGAATGGCTGAATGGCGAGGGCGGGGCGAAGACCATCGGCAAGTCTCCGCGCCGGCGCGTGATGGATGAAGCCTCGCTGGACGAAGCGCTGCTGTTCCTGTGCTCGGACCAGTCCAAGTTCGTGACGGGGACTGATGTTCTGGTGGATGACGCGCAGAGCATGGGGTGATGAATGCGCGTCGGGTTGGGGCGCTCAGTTTTTGTTTTTCTTGCGCTTGGCGGTGTTGCCGCCTGCGAAGGAGAGAAGCCAAGCTGGGTCGAAACGTGCGTGAAGGAGACGCATCGGTATCGTGAAATCTGCGTATGCCTCGATGGCCGTCGTGTTGTTCAGCCTCTGAAGATTAGCGCTGGCACAGGCGGCGGGCGCCTCGGACCTCGTGGCGGTTTGCAGATGCCGATAATCAAGGAGCTCGACATCGAAGACGAAAAGATCTGCCGCGCGCAGATTCTTGAGCGCCTGAACCGCGAGCATCCTCTTCAGTAACGAGGCCGTCGTTCCGCAGCTTTACATCGGTGGCGGCGGCGGGAAGGCGAGGCCGTCCGTGCCGGCCAGGCTGCCGCCTGCGGTGACGGCGGCGTAGATCGCTTCCCCGACGGGTGAGAAGCCGATCACGCGCGCAAGCAGCGTGGTGGCGAGGAGCACCCCGATCCCCCAGAACCAGGCGGGGTGCGGGCGGCCAAGCACGCGCCAGTCGCGCACGATGCCGATCAGCGGGAAGATGAGCGCTGTCAGTCCCGCGATTTCGAACGCATACGGCGGGAGGAAAGGCATCGGGAGCAGTCGGCCGAAGCCTGGGCCCATCAGCATGACAAAGGCGCCTGCGTGAAGGCGGGCATGCCAATCGGCCCGGCGGCGGAGCGCGACGGCGGCGAAGAACAGACCGGCAAAGCCGATGAGGCTCACCGGGTTGGCGACCAGGAAGTGCTGGGGCTGGAAGAAGAAGGGTGTGCGCGCCGTTTGCACGGCTGCGATGGTCACCAGCGGGCCGAGGATCAGGAGGCCGATCGACCAGGCGACGGCGAGATAGCCCAGCTTGCGGTGGGCCGCCATGTTGCCGCCGGCGACGAGCCAGACCTGCGCAAGTGTAATGGAGACCCACCCCATGAAGGCAATGGCGTGCGCGTGGACGATCGGGGGCGCTCCGAAACTCGAGCGCCCCATCGCAAGCTGAACCACGAAGCCTGCAACCAGAATGACGGCCATGGCCGTGATCAGATTGCGGAAGAAACTGCGGTCGTTGGCCAGCGGCGCGTCGATTGCCATCGTCGTCATTGAATTCGTCCCCTTGTCCAGCGGCGCGGCCCCCCGCGTCAGGCATGGCCGTTCATAGCAAAATCAGACGGCTGTTCGCAGGATTTTTTCCATCGGACGGCCCTTCGCAAGTTCGTCGACCAGCTTGTCCATGTAGCGGATGTTCTGCATCAGCGGCTCTTCGATCTGTTCGACGCGCACGCCGCAGATGACGCCGGTGATCAGGCTGCGGGACGGATTGAGTTTGGTCGCCTTGGCGAAGAAGTCCTCGAACGTGGTCTTCTTCGCGATGTGGGCGTCGAGGGCTTTCTGTGTGTAGCCGGTCAGCCAGCGGATGACCTGGTCGACCTCGGCCTTTGTGCGCCCCTTCTTCTCGACCTTGGCAATGTAGAGCTCGTAGATGCTGGCAAAGCTCATTGCGTAGATGCGGTTCCAGTTGGCGATCGTTCTTGCGGTCGTCCTCATTGGCGATTCCGTCTCACCTTCGTTCGCAGGTAACAGGATTGCGCGAACACTTGAGACGATCAACAGATGCAGCGTCGACAGCTTGCTGTGCGCGGCGTTGCCGGGTGGAGCTGCCGGGCAAGCCCCCGATTGCCGCCACGACACACTTGACGTTCGCGTCAATGACGGGAGTGTCCGGCAGATAAACGGAGATGAGTTATGGCGTCTGGTCCCCTTGTTGGCGTGAAGATCGTGGAGTTTGCGGGCATCGGTCCGGGACCGTTCTGCGGGATGCTGCTGGCGGACTTGGGCGCTGACGTTGTGCGCATTGATCGCGCCGAGAGCGTGGGGCGGTCGTTTCCTGATCTCGCCAATCGCGGCAAGCGGTCGATCGCGGTTGACCTCAAGAAGCCCGAGGGCGTGGAGGCGGCGCTGAGCCTGATCGAAAAGGCCGACGGGCTGATCGAGGGATTCCGCCCGGGCGTGATGGAGCGGTTGGGCGTCGGCCCCGAGGTGGCGCTGAAGCGCAATCCCAAGCTGGTGTTCGGGCGCATGACGGGCTGGGGTCAGACCGGGCCGTGGGCCTCGATGGCCGGGCATGACATCGACTACATCGCGCTTACGGGCGCGCTGCACACGATGGGACGCAAGGGCGAGCCGCCAGCGCCGCCTCTGAACCTCGTGGGCGATTTCGGGGGCGGGGCGCTCTATCTGGCGTTCGGCCTGCTCGCGGGCATCATCGAGGCGAAGTCGTCCGGCAAGGGGCAGGTGATCGACTGCGCGATGATCGACGGCGCGGCGTCGCTGATGACGATGTTCTATGGCATGAAGGCGGCAGGCATCTGGACCGCCAACCGCGACGACAACATGCTGGATGGCGGGGCGCACTTCTACGACACGTATGAATGCGCCGATGGCGAGTATCTGGCGATCGGGGCCATAGAGCCGCAATTCCATGCGATCTTCGTGAAGGGGCTCGGCCTGCCGGCGGACGCGTTCCCGGCGCAAATGAGCCGCGAACACTGGCCGGAATACACAAGGCGCGTGGCCGAGGTGGTGAAGACCAAATCGCGCGACGACTGGATGAAGGTGTTCGATGGGACCGACGCCTGCATCGCGCCGGTGCTGAGCATGGAGGAGGCGCCGAAGCATCCCCATAACGCGGAACGCAAAACTTTTGTCGAGGCCTTTGGCGTGACCCAGCCTGGCCCCGCGCCGCGCTTTTCGCGCACGGCGGGAGCCGTTAACGGCGTCCCGGCGCTGGCGGGGAAACACTCAAAAGACGTGCTGGAGGGGTGGGGCATCGAAGCTGAACGGGTGGCGGCCTTCCTGTCGGCCGGGGCTGTCGCGCAGAGCTGAGGGCGGCGCGCCTAGCCAGCGATTCAGACTGAAATACGGCATGAAACCAGTCACTTGGCTGTATTTGTTTCACCTGAATTGAGGACAACAAGCGCCTCAATCGCTGTTCAGACTCACTCACCTATACCGAACACAGACCGGCGGGACGCCTTGATGTCCCTCGATGGTTCCCGACGGTTCTGTTCCTGTGCAACTGGGCCGGCTTCGCGAGAAGCCGGCCTTTCCTTTTCCGGCGCTGGTTCGCGCCGGGCGGGAAGTACGCCCCCTCGTAAGGTGGCGGTGACATTTCATCGCGTATCGCTAAGGCTCTACCGATCATTTCCGGGAGCCTGTGGATGAAATTGGCGTGGCTGGCGGCGGCTGCCGTCGTGATTCTTGGGTGCGGCCCGGCCTTGGCCGACGCCAACAAGCAGACCAAGGGCGCGTTCGACGACAAGTTCAGGCAGCTGGACGTCGACCTGCCGACGCCGAACACCTATCGCGCCGCGTCCGGGGCGCCGGGTGAGTCCTACTGGCAGCAACAGGGCGATTACGTCATCAACGCCAAGTTGGATGAAGCCAAGAAGCGCATCACCGCGACGGGGACGATCGACTACCACAATAACTCGCCCCATCCGTTGAGCTATGTCTGGCTGCAGCTTGACCAGAACATCTTCAAACAGGACTCGGCGTCGCGGCGCACGCAGACCACATCCAGCGATACTGCCAGCATCGGCGTGTTGCGGCAGCTTCAGTCCTATGCGGACAAGCCGCACGGCTACGAAATACAGTCGGTGACGGATGGGGCGGGCAGGGCTCTGCCGTTCACCATCAACGACACTATGATGCGGGTGGATCTGCCCCGTCCGCTGGCGCCGAAAGAGCGCGCGACCATCAAGCTCGCCTGGGCGTTCAACATCACCGACAACGGCCTGTTTGGCGGCCGGACCGGCTACGAATATTTCCGTGACACCGACACCTACACCTTCTTCCAGGCGCATTGGTTTCCGCGGCTGGCCGCTTACACCGACTACACGGGCTGGCAGCACAAGCAGTTCCTGGGCTCGGGCGAGTTCACGCTGGAGTTCGGCAATTACGATGTGTCGATCACCGTGCCGGCCGATCATATCGTTTCAGCCACAGGTGTGCTGCAGAACCCGAACGACGTGCTGACCGCGGAGCATCGCAGCCGTCTCGCGCAGGCGCGCAAGACCTATGACAAGCCGATGTATGTGGTGACGCCGGATGAAGCTCTGGCGAACGAGAAGGAAGGAACCACGGCGACGCGGACGTGGCGCTGGAAGGCCTCCAACGTGCGCGATTTCGCATGGGCGTCGTCACGCAAGTTCATCTGGGACGCAATGGCGGTGAAGCAGCCGGAAGGGGCGGACGTGCTGGCGCAGTCGCTGTTTCCCACCGAGGCGGATCCGCTGTGGTCGCTGTATTCGACCCGCTCCGTCGCGCATACCATCGATGTCTACTCCCAATTCTCCTTTCCGTATCCGTACCCGACCGCCATTTCGGTGAACACGTGGGTTGGCGGCGGCATGGAGTATCCGATGATTTCGTTCAACGGATACAGGCCGGTGAAGGACGAGAAAACCGGGGTGAAAACCTATACGCGACAGGCGCGCGATGGCCTGATCGGCGTAGTGATCCACGAGGTCGGGCACAACTATTTCCCTATGATCGTCAACTCGGACGAGCGCCAGTGGACGTGGATGGACGAGGGCCTGAACTCCTTCCTCGACTACCAGACCAAACTACTCTGGGATGAGACTTTCCCGGGGCGCGGCGGGTCGTCGAATATCCTGGATGGCATCACCTCGTACATGCTGAGCGAGGATCAGGTCCCGATCATGACCAACTCGGAATCGGTCAAGCAGTTCGGCAACAATGCCTACGCCAAGCCGACTGCCGCGCTGACCGTGCTGCGGGAGACGGTGATGGGGCGCGAGTTGTTCGATTTCGCGTTCAAGCAGTATGCGCGCAGCTGGAAGTTCAAGCGCCCGACGCCGGCCGACTTCTTCCGCACGATGGAGGATGCGTCCGGCGTCGACCTCGATTGGTTCTGGCGCGGCTGGTTCTACACGACCGACCATGTGGACATCGCGCTCAACGATATGCGCGAGTACAGGCTGTCGACTAAGAATCCTGATGTCGAAGGCGCGTTGCAGCGTCAGCGCCGGACGGACACCACGCCGCCGCCTGTAACGGTCACTGAAAACCGCGAGGCTGGTCTGAAGACCTATATGGACCTGCACCCTGATGCAGCCGATTTCTACTCGCAGAACGATCAGTTCGAGCCGACCAACAAGGACCGCAACGACTATCAGGCCTTCCTGGCAGGTCTGAAAGAGCCGGATAAATCTGCCTTCGAGCGGAGCCTGCGCGAGAATCCGTATCTCTACTTCATCGATTTCGAGAACCTGGGTGGACTGGTGTCGCCCTTGCCGCTGCGCTTCACGTTTGAAGACGGGACAACGAAGGATATCATGATCCCCGCCGAGATCTGGCGCATGAACAATGAGAAGGTGACCAAGCTGTTCGTCGAGACGAAGAAGGTCGTGTCGGTCGAGCTGGATGCACGCCACCAGATCGCGGATGCGGTACCGCAGAACAACGCCTTCCCGCGCCAGAACGTGCCAAGCCAGCTCGATGTCTTCAAATCGACGCAGAGCAGCAGTACGCGAAACCAGATGGCGGATGCGATGGTGGAGCTGAAGGCGAAGGAACAGCCGGCAAGCAGCCCCGCGCCGATTGCGCCGAGCAACTAGGAGACAGTCGAACGTGAGCGGACCGGCAGGCATTACACGCAGGATCGCGTTGCTGGCCGGCTGCTCGCTCAGCGCCGGCCTCATGTTCGCGCCGCCCGCACTGGCTCACCGATCGCAGACAGTGTTGAGTACGGTGATGTGGAATGCTGCCTCGTCTGTGCTGGAGGTGACCCATCGCCTGCATCCGCATGACGCGGAACTGGCTCTTCAGCAGACCACGCGCGCGACGCAGGTCGACATCACGGTGGTGAAGAACCAGGCGGCGCTGATGCTGTACATCGAGGAGCGCTTTGTCCTTACGGATGGCGGACGGAAGTTGGTGCTTGAGCCCGTCGGCGCGGAGTTCGAGGGCGATACGCTGCTGTTGTATCAGCAGAGCGCCCTGAAGGCGCCGCCCGCGAAGCTGTCGATTGACGACCGGATCCTGCGCGATGTGTTCGAGGCGCAGGCGAACCTCGTGAATGTGCGGCTGGCCGAGCGGACGCGGACATTTCTGTTTTCCGGCAATGACGGCGTGAAGCAGGCTGACGGCCTGCTGTAAGCCTGCTCTGGCGCGCGCCCGGCGCGGCCGTTAGGTTCCTTGCAGGCGGAAACGCTGGCGAGCGGCAGGTGAGGGATCCGGCATGAGAATTTTCCTGATCGCGCTGGTGGGGCTCGTGGCGGCGGCGGGCGCGGGATTGATGCTTTTGCCGATGTCGATGGCGGCGGATGTCGCCTCCCAGCGCGTTCCTGACTTCAAGTTCAAGGAAGCCTCCGGCAGTGTCTGGGATGGCGAACTCAAGCAGGTGGCGTTCGGCAAGCAGTTCATTGGCGACCTGAAGGTGAAATCGGACGTGCTGTCTCTGCTGACCGGCAAGGCGTCCGGCACGCTGGGGCTGACGCGGGACGGGTTCACGGGGCAGGCTAACCTGATTTACGGCCTGTCCAATGGCAGTCTCGAGCTCAAGGACATGAAGCTGGACGGCAATACCGCCATGGTGCCGGGCATGCCGGCGGCGATCGCCAAGGTCGACGGCAAGTTCAGCCTGCAGGTCCTGGACCTGCAATTCGTCGCGGGGGCCTGCGAAGCGGCCAATGGCGAGGTCTGGACCGACGCGCTGACCAAAGTGAAGGTCAAGGGTTGGGTAGGCCCCGAATTGCGCGGTCCGGTGACCTGCGAAGGCGGCAAGCTGCAGGTCCAGGCAAAGGGCAGGGCGGCGACCGGCGCGGACGTTCTGGCCATCCTGAGCATAAGCCAGCACCTCGACATGGAGATGACGGCCACGGTCGCGAATGCAACCCCGGCGGCCGTTGAGGCCTTGCGGGAGGTCGGCTTTACCAAAGATGGCGACAGGCTGGTGCTCCGCCACGCCATGGGCGGGTCCTGAATACGGCGGTAAGCGTGGTTTCCCGCTTGACCGGAAACGCGACCCGACCTAAACGCTCCATCCTTCGACGCCGGCGTATGCGGGTGTAGCTCAGTTGGTTAGAGTGCCGGCCTGTCACGCCGGAGGTCGCGGGTTCGAGCCCCGTCACTCGCGCCAGGTGTCGAACATGGAAACAAGGGCTTAGCTGCGAGCCCTGCTTCAGATCCCCTCAGACTAAAATCTCCCCTCCGGGGCCCTCACGGGTCAGTCGGCGAATCGCGCCTCGCATTGCCTGAGAGTCGTGGGCGGTCGAGGCTTTGTTCGGCCCGCGCGGTCTATTCTCGGAACGATGTCTGTTGTTGCTGATCGTTGAAGCTTGAGACGCAAGTAGATCGCTCTCGAATTTCATCGTTGTTCGTGTCGTTGTTTGGCGCCTCGCAACAACGCATCAGACAACAAAATTGCGACGTTCAATCGCAGGGGGATTGTGTCGCCAGTGCCCGGAAAGAAGGCCGAAAAGCAAAGCCCGTGGTTTGATTGGGGATGGGCTCGCCTCACTCTCTTGCCTCTCACGTCAAAGCGGACTAGGCCGTCCGCAAATGTAACCGAGGGTTCGTATGCAAGGCGTGGAGACACTCGTTATTGAGTACCTGCCGGTCGTGATCTTCCTCGCGATCGCCATCGTGCTGAGCTGTCTCTTTCTTGTGGCCTCAGCCCTGCTGGCGCCACGCAAGCCTGACCCGGAAAAACTGTCGGCTTATGAGTGCGGGTTCAACGCGTTCGACGACGCGCGCATGAAGTTCGACGTGCGATTCTACCTCGTCTCGATCCTCTTCATCATCTTCGACCTCGAAGTGGCCTTCCTGTTTCCGTGGGTCTTTCAGGTGGCTGAGGGAAATATCGTCGCCTTCTGGTCGATGATGGGCTTTCTCGGCGTTCTGACGGTCGGG
Organism: Hyphomonadaceae bacterium; assembly: GCA_040398425.1. Classification (GTDB taxonomy): domain Bacteria; phylum Pseudomonadota; class Alphaproteobacteria; order Caulobacterales; family Hyphomonadaceae; genus UBA7672. The sequence goes on along the minus strand of JBBATZ010000006.1, from coordinate 40,674 downwards.
TTCGTCTACGAATGGCGCCGTGGCGCGCTGGAGTGGCAATAATGGCCGACCAGAAAGTAGCCGCAGGATCTGCCGGCCGCGTTCTGCGGCCTGAGGGCGGGGCGCTGGTCAAGCCGAATGACCCGTTCTTTGCCGGGCTGTCGGATGAGCTGGCGGACAAGGGGTTCGTCGTCGCTGCGGCTGACGACCTGATCACCTGGGCGCGCACGGGCTCGCTGATGTGGATGACGTTCGGCCTTGCTTGCTGCGCGGTCGAAATGATGCAGGCGTCGATGCCGCGCTATGACATGGAGCGATTCGGGGCTGCTCCTCGCGCTTCGCCGCGTCAGTCGGACGTGATGATCGTTGCCGGTACGCTGACCAACAAAATGGCCCCCGCGCTTCGCAAGGTCTACGACCAGATGCCGGAGCCGCGTTACGTGATCTCGATGGGGTCCTGCGCCAATGGCGGCGGGTATTACCATTACAGCTACGCCGTCGTTCGCGGGTGCGATCGTATCGTGCCTGTCGACATCTACATTCCTGGCTGCCCGCCGACCGCTGAAGCGCTGATCTACGGCCTGCTGCAGCTGCAGAAGAAGATCCGGCGTGAGGGGAGCATCGAGCGATGAGCGTTGTTCCCTCCCGCTCGACCATGATGACCGAGCTCAGGACGCACCTGACCGCGACGCAGAAGGCGATCACCTCGATCACCGTCGCGAATGACGAGATGACCGTGACGGTCGAGCGCGATGGTATCGTGAAATTCCTGGAGTTCCTCGTCGAGGACAGCCAGTGCCGCTTCGAGACTCTGGTGGATCTGTGCGGCGCCGACTATCCGACCGAGCGCGAGCGTTTCGAGGTGGTCTATCATCTGCTGTCGATGCGCCTGAATCAGCGCATCCGCGTGAAGCTGCGCACGGATGAAGCGACGCCGGTCCCGAGCGTGACGGGCGTTTTCCCGGTCGCCAACTGGTATGAGCGCGAGACGTTCGACATGTATGGCGTGATCTTCTCGGGTCACCCGGACCTGCGCCGCATCCTCACCGACTATGGCTTCGACGGATATCCGCTGCGCAAGGACTTCCCGCTGAGCGGCCGCGTGCAGGTTCGCTATGACGAAGCCCAGAAGCGCGTGATCAACGAGCCGGTCAAGCTGGTTCAGGAATACCGCAACTTCGATTTCCTCTCGCCGTGGGAAGGCATGCAAGCCGTCATCCCGGGCGATGAGAAGGCCGGCGAGGCGAAGAAATAGCCATGACCGAGCGCCACATCGATCAGTCCAAATCCGCCATCATGGAAGAGATGGACGATCGCAAGTTCACCATCAACTTCGGGCCGCAACACCCGGCTGCGCACGGCGTTCTGCGCCTCGTGCTGGATCTGGATGGCGAGATCGTCGATCGCGTCGATCCGCACATCGGCCTGCTGCATCGGGGCACCGAGAAGCTGATCGAGTACAAGACCTTCCTTCAGGCGCTGCCTTACTTCGATCGTCTCGACTACGTCGCGCCGATGAACCAGGAGCACGCCTACTGCCTCGCCATCGAGAAGCTGGCTGGCATCGAGGTTCCGCGCCGGGCCTCGTTCATCCGGGTGATCTACTCCGAGATCGGTCGCCTGCTGTCTCACCTCCTGAACGTGACAACACAGGCGCTGGACGTCGGCGCGCTGACGCCGCCGCTGTGGGGCTTCGAAGAGCGCGAGAAGCTGATGGTGTTCTACGAGCGTGCGTCCGGTTCGCGGATGCACGCGGCGTATTTCCGCCCGGGTGGCGTCCACCAGGACCTGCCGCCTGAACTGGTGGAAGACATCCACAAATTCTGCGACCCGTTCCTGAACCTTCTCGACGACCTCGAAATGCTGGTCACCGAGAACCGCATCTTCAAGCAGCGTAACGTCGATATCGGCGTGGTGTCCGTGCAGGAATGCCTCGAGTGGGGCTTTTCCGGCGTGATGGTGCGCGGGTCGGGCCTGGCGTGGGACCTGCGCCGCGCAGAGCCTTACGAGATCTACTCGGAACTCGATTTCAAGATTCCGATCGGCAAGAATGGCGATTGCTGGGACCGCTATCTCATCCGCATGGAAGAGATGCGCGAGAGCATCAAGATCATCAAGCAATGCATCGATCGCATGCCGGTTGGCCCCGTGCTGCCGGAGCATTCCAAGTATGCGCCGCCGCGCCGTGGCGAGATGAAGTCATCGATGGAAGCGCTGATCCATCACTTCAAGCTCTACACCGAAGGCTTCCACGTTCCTGCCGGTGAAGTTTACGCCAGCGTCGAGGCGCCCAAGGGCGAGTTCGGCGTCTATTTGGTGACCGATGGCGGCAACCGGCCCTACCGCCTGAAGATCAAGGCGCCTGGCTACGCCCACCTTCACGCCATGGATCATATCTGCCGCGGCCACATGCTGGCCGACGTGTCCGCCATCCTGGGCTCGCTGGACATCGTGTTCGGGGAGGTCGACCGTTGAGCCACCGCCGTTTCCATCATCCCGAAGACCACACGGCGTTCGCTTTCTCGAAAGAGAGCGACGACCTGATAACGTGGTGGGAGCGCAAGTATCCGTCCGAGCGTCGCGCCTCGGCCGTCATCCCGGCGCTCTGGATCACGCAGAAACAGAATGCCGGCTGGCTGTCGGAACCTGCGCTGCGCGCCGTCGCCGATCGTCTCGGCATGACCTACGTCCGCGTCTACGAGATCGCGACCTTCTACACGATGTTCAACCTCGAGCCGGTCGGGAAGTATCACTTCCAGGTCTGCGGCACGACGCCATGCATGCTGCGTGGTGCCGACAAGCTGAAGGATTTCTGCGAGCGGAAGATTGGCCCCAAAGGTCACGTCTCCGGCGGCGGCAAGTTCTCATGGGTTGAGGTGGAATGCCTCGGGGCCTGCGTGAATGCGCCGATGATCCAGATCAACGATTACTTTTACGAAGACCTGAGCATCGAAACGCTCGAAAAACTGGTCGACGATTTCGCGGCCGGCAAAGAGCCTCAGCCGGGGACTTACGTGAAGCGGCAGACGTCTGCTCCGGAAGGTGCGCCTACGTCGCTCACGGATGACGCGCTGTATGATGGCTCCAAGGCCAAGCCGCTGGCGTCCATTCCGAACGCGCCCAAGCCGCCCGAAGAGAGCGCTGCTGCGCCGGTGAAAGCATGAGGGACCTGAATCGTGCTTCTCGATAAAGACCGCATCTTCACCAATCTCTACGGTCGCCACGACTTCCGTCTGGAAGCCGCGAAGAAACGCGGTGCGTGGAACTCCACCAAGGAGCTGATGCAGTTCGGCCCTGAGTGGATCTGTGATCAGATCAAGGCGTCGGGCCTGCGCGGTCGCGGCGGCGCCGGCTTCCCGACCGGGCTGAAGTGGACCTTCATGCCGAAGGTGGTGAAGGAGCGTCCGCACTATCTCGTCGTCAACGCCGACGAATCCGAGCCCGGCACCTGCAAGGACCGCGATATCATGCGCCACGATCCGCATCTGCTGATCGAGGGGTGCCTGATCGCGTCTTACGCAATGCGCGCGAACAAGTGCTACATTTACCTGCGCGGCGAATACATCCGCGAGCGTGAAGTGCTCGAGGAAGCGATCAAGGAGGCCTATGCGGCTGGCATGGTCGGCAAGAACGCCTGCGGCTCGGGCTGGGATTTTGAGATCTACTGCCACCACGGCGCCGGGGCCTACATCTGCGGTGAAGAGACTGCGCTGCTCGAAAGCCTCGAAGGCAAGAAGGGCCAGCCGCGCCTGAAGCCGCCTTTCCCGGCGAACGCGGGTCTCTATGGCTGCCCGACCACCGTGAACAATGTCGAGTCGATCGCTGTGACGCCGACCATCCTGCGCCGTGGCGCCGGCTGGTTCGCCGGGTTTGGCCGGCCGAACAACACAGGCACGAAAGTGTTCTGCATCTCCGGCCACGTCGAGCGGCCGTGCAACATCGAAGAAGAGATGTCGATCCCGCTCAAGACGCTGATCGAAGAGCATTGCGGCGGCGTGCGTGGCGGCTGGGGCAACCTGCGCGCCATCATTCCGGGCGGATCGTCGGTGCCGATGATCCCGAAGGAAATCTGCGACACCGTGCTGATGGATTTCGACGCGCTGCGCGACGTGAAATCCGGCCTCGGCACGGCGGCCGTCATCGTGATGGACAAGTCGACCGACCTGATCAAGGCGATCGCGCGCCTCGCGTATTTCTACAAACACGAAAGCTGCGGCCAGTGCACGCCGTGCCGTGAAGGCACCGGCTGGATGTGGCGCGTGCTGGAGCGGATGGTGAAGGGCGAGGCGGAGACGTCTGAGATCGACACGTTGCTTGATGTCGCGTCGCAGGTTGAGGGCCATACGATCTGCGCGCTGGGCGATGCCGCAGCCTGGCCGATCCAGGGCCTGATCCGTCACTTCCGGCAGGACATCGAAGATCGGATCGCGAACTATCGGCAAGGCCGCCCGCACGTTCAGGGCGTAACACTGACGGCGGCGGAGTAGGGGCATGACCGACACCGTCAAACTTGTCGTCGATGGCGTCCCGGTGGATGCGCCGAAGGCTTATACCCTGCTGCAGGCCTGCGAACTGGCGGGCGCCGAGATCCCTCGCTTCTGCTATCACGAGCGCCTGTCGATCGCTGGCAACTGCCGTATGTGCCTGGTCGACTGGGTTGGCGCGCCGAAGCCGATCGCGTCGTGCGCCCAGACCGTTGGCGACATGGCGCCCAAGAAGGACGGCACGCCGCACGAGATTTCCACGAGGTCGCCGCGGGCCATCAAGGCGCGCAATGGCGTCATGGAATTCCTCCTGATCAACCACCCGCTGGATTGCCCGATCTGCGACCAGGGCGGCGAGTGCGACCTGCAGGATCAGGCGATGGGCTATGGCCGCGCCGGTTCGCGCTACACCGAAAACAAGCGCGCGGTCGACGACAAGAATATGGGGCCGCTGGTCAAGACGATCATGACCCGCTGCATCCAGTGCACCCGGTGCGTGCGCTTCGCAGCCGAGGTTGCGGGCGTGGATGAGATCGGTCTCGCCAACCGTGGCGAAGATGCCGAGATCACAACCTATCTCGAGAAGTCGTTGACGTCCGAGCTGTCGGGCAATGTTATCGACCTGTGTCCGGTCGGTGCGCTGACCTCCAAGCCGTACGCGTTCAATGCGCGTCCGTGGGAGCTGCGCAAGACCGAGAGCGTTGACGTGATGGACGCCATGGGCGCGGCCATTCGCGTGGACGCGCGCGGTCCGACCGTGATGCGCATCCTTCCGCGCGTGAACGAAGAGATCAACGAAGAGTGGATCTCGGACAAGACGCGCTTTGTCTGGGACGGCCTTGGTCGCCAGCGTCTCGACAAGCCGTATGTGCGCGAGAACGGATCGCTGAAAGCTGCGACATGGGATGAGGCGCTGAAGTCTGCCGCTGCTGCGTTGCAGGTTCCGGGAGAGCAGGTCGGCGTGATCGCGGGAGACCTCGCGGATGCCGAGAGCATGAAGGCGACGCTGGATCTCGCGGCGTCGCTGGGCGTGAAGTCGATCGATTGCCGCCAGGATGGCGTGAAACTTGGGCTCGCAGCGGACGGCTCGAAGCTGCCGCGCGAGAGCTATCTGTTCAACTCCACGATCATGGGCATCGACGAGGCAGATGCGATCCTGCTGATCGGCGTCAACCCCCGCAAGGAAGCGGCTGTGCTGAACGCGCGCCTGCGCAAGGCGTGGCTGCGTATGGTGCCGGTGTCGGTGGTCGGCGAGCGCGTCGACCTGACGTATGACTATGCCTATCTCGGCGCGGGTCCGGACTCGCTGGGCGAACTGAAGGCCGGGCATCCGGCATTTGACAAGCTGACTACCGCAAAACGCCCGCTGATTATCCTGGGGCAGGGCGCTCTCACGCGCGCCGATGGCGCGGCTGTGCTGAACGCTGTGTCGTCGCAGGCGGTGAGCATCGGCGCGATCAAGGACGGCTGGAACGGGTTCAGCGTGCTGCACACGGCTGCGGCGCGGGTCGGCGGTCTCGATCTTGGCTTCCTGCCATCCCAGGGCGGCAAGGACGTTGCGGGCATTCTCGCCGGCGCACAGTCGGGCGAGATCAAGACCGTAATCCTGCTCGGCGCGGACGAGATCGATACGTCGAAGCTCGGCAGCGCGAAGGTGATCTACATCGGCAGCCATGGCGACAACGGCGCCCATCGTGCCGACATCATCCTGCCGGCGGCCGCCTACACCGAGAAGTCCGCGACCTTCGTGAACACGGAAGGCCGCGTGCAGCGTACGCAGCGAGCCGTGATGCCGAAGGGCGATGCGCGCGAAGACTGGGCGATCATTCGGGCGCTGTCGGCTTATGTCGGCAAGACGCTGCCGTATGACAGCCTGGCGCAACTGCGCGAGAAGCTGGCGAAGGACCATCCGACCTTCCTCGGGCTGGATTTTGCGCCGGGCCATACTGCGAACAGCGTCGCGCCGCCTTATGGCAGCGCGGGCGCAATGCAGTCGGCGCCGTTCCGTACAGCCGTCACGGCTTTCCACCTCACCAATCCGATCGCGCGCGCCTCCCGCACCATGGCGGAATGCGCCGAGCTCGCCGCAGGCGTCACGCCTGCCGTTGCAGCAGAATAGGAGGGCGCGATGCAGAACCTCTTCCTCTGGGGCGGCGGCATCTGGGGCGGCATCGGCCTCGCCGTGCTGCAGATCCTCGCTCTCGTCGTGATCATGCTCGTGTGCATCGCGTTCCTGCTGCTCTTCGACCGCAAGGTCTGGGCGGCGGTGATGATGCGCAAAGGGCCGAACGTGGTGGGGCCGTTCGGCCTGCTGCAGTCGTTCGCAGACCTGCTGAAATTCGTCCTCAAAGAGATCATCATTCCAGCGGGCGCCAACAAGACGGTGTTCCTGCTGGCCCCGGTCATCACGCTGACGCTGGCGCTGGTTGGCTGGGCTGTGATCCCCGTGGCGCCGGGCTGGGTGGTCGCCGATCTGAACGTCGGCGTCCTCTACCTGTTCGCGATCTCGTCGCTCGGCGTTTACGGCATCATCATGGGTGGTTGGGCGTCCAACTCGAAGTATCCATTCCTCGGCGGGTTGCGGTCTGCGGCGCAGATGGTGTCGTACGAGGTCTCGATCGGCTTCGTGATTGTGTCGGTGCTTCTGCTGGTCGGTTCGCTGAATCTGTCTGATGTCGTGAACCATCAGGGCGGCGGTATCTGGAACTGGCACGCCTTCGCGTTCCCGACGATCTTCGTCATGTTCCCGATGTTCGTGATCTTCTTCATCTCGGCGCTGGCAGAAACCAACCGTCCTCCGTTCGATCTTCCGGAAGCTGAGTCCGAACTCGTGGCCGGTTACCAGGTAGAATACTCGTCCTCTCCGTATCTCATGTTCATGATCGGCGAGTACGTCTCGATCGTCCTGATGTGTTCGATGCTGACCATCCTGTTCTTCGGCGGCTGGCACATGCCGATCTCGATCCCGGTCCCGGATGGCACGCCGGATTGGTTGATCAGCCTTGGGGGCCTGCTGGTCTTCATGGTCAAGGTGACGTTCTTCTTCTTCCTGTTCGCGATGGTGAAGACGATCGTGCCGCGCTATCGTTATGACCAGCTGATGCGGCTGGGCTGGAAGATCTTCCTGCCGACCTCGCTGGTCGCGGTCGTGATCATCGGCGGCTATGTGACCTTCATGAACGCTCAGGCGCGCCCGCCTTTCGATGCGCTCGATGCGGACAAGAGCGGCTATCTCGAAGCGCCTGAACTGGCCGCTGTGACGTTGCCCGCTGGTCTCGACAAGAACCAGGACGGCTTGGTCAGCTGGCAGGAATACCGCGCCGGAGAGGCTAGCTAAGATGTCGATTGCACAAGCCATTCGCGGAGCCCTGCTGACCGACTTCGTTGGCGCGTTCTTCCTCGCTATGCGGAAGTTCTTCTCGCGCAAGTACACGATCAACTACCCGTTCGAGAAAGGCCCGCTGAGCCCGCGCTTCCGTGGCGAACATGCGCTGCGCCGCTACGCCAACGGCGAAGAGCGCTGCATCGCCTGCAAGCTGTGCGAGGCGATCTGCCCGGCGCAGGCCATCACGATCGAGGCTGAGCCGCGTGAAGATGGGTCGCGTCGCACGACTCGCTACGACATCGACATGGTGAAATGCATCTACTGCGGCTTCTGCCAGGAAGCCTGCCCGGTGGACGCCATCGTCGAAGGCCCGAATTTCGAGTTCGCGACGGAAACGCGCGAGGAACTTTACTACAACAAGGAAAGACTTCTGGAGAACGGCGATCGCTGGGAACGCGAGATCGCCCGCAATCTGGAACTGGACGCACGCTATCGCTAGAAGGGCGCGGCTCGTTAGGGCGGGCTGATCTCTGGGACTTTATCACTCTTGAACTTTTCTTGCCCCGTCCGGGGCGCTTTGGACCAAAGGAAGAGGAAAGCCACGCCATGGCGCTGATCGCTTTCTATATCCTCTCGACGGTTGTCGTGCTGTCGGCGTTGTTCGTCGTCGCGGCGCGCAACCCCGTTCACTCGGTGCTGTGGTTGATCCTGACGTTCTTCACGTCGGCCGGCCTTCTGGTGCTCATCGGGGCGGAGTTCCTCGCGATGCTGCTGGTCGTGGTCTATGTGGGCGCTGTGGCGGTGTTGTTCCTGTTCGTCGTCATGATGCTCGACATCGACTTCGTGGCGCTGAAGCAGGGGTTCCAGAATTACCTGGTCGTCGGCTTGCTTGTGGCGCTCGCGCTGTTGGCCGAGATCGGCATCGTTGCTGCGGCGGCGACCTTTGGCGGCGGCGCAACCTTCCAGCCGAGCCCGGGGGCGGCGACGAACGCGGAAGCGCTATCGAAGGTGCTCTACACGGATTACCTGCTGCTGTTCCAGATGTCGGGCATCGTGCTTCTGGTCGCCATGATGGGCGCCATCGTGCTGACGCTGCGCTCGCGGCCCACCGTCAAACGTCAGAATATTGCCGAGCAGACGGGTCGAAAGCGCAAGGACGCCGTGGAACTCAAGGACGTTCGTCCGGGACAAGGTATCTGATCATGGCAGGCGCGGAACTCACCCTCGGCCACTATCTCGCAGTCTCGGCGGCGCTGTTCACCATTGGCGTGTTCGGCATCTTCGTGAACCGCAAGAACATCATCGTCATCCTGATGTCGATCGAACTGATCCTGCTCTCGGTGAACCTCAACCTCGTCGCGTTCTCGGTCTTCAACGGCACGATCATGGGGCAGGTGTTCGCCATGCTCGTGCTTACGGTTGCGGCGGCTGAAGCCGCCGTGGGTCTTGCCATCCTTGTCGTCTACTTCCGTAACCGTGGTGAAATCGCGGTCGAAGACGTCAACGTGCTGCACGGTTAGGGGAGCAGGCCGGTGACCTTCCAGGATATCGCAGCGATCTTCATCGTTCTGGCGCCCGGCATTGCCGCGGTGATCGCTGGCCTCGGCCAGCGTGTGTTGGGGGACAAGGGATCGATGGCGCTGACGACCACGCTGGTGGTTTCGGCTGCGGCGCTCGCTGGCTTCCTGTTCTTCAATCAGGTGTTCGGATCGCACGGCGAAGCCGGCAACCACGGTCATACCATCGTGCTGTCGCGCTGGTTCAATGTCGGCACGTTCATCGCCGATTGGGCCATCCGCCTCGACAGCCTCTCGGTGACGATGCTCTTCGTTGTGACAAGCGTGTCGGCGCTCGTGCACATCTACTCGATCGGCTACATGGCTGACGATCCGCACCGCGCGCGGTTCTTTGCCTACCTGTCGCTCTTCACCTTCGCGATGCTGATGCTAGTGACGGCGGACAACTTCCTGCAGCTCTTCTTCGGCTGGGAAGGCGTCGGTCTCGCGTCCTACCTGCTCATCGGATTCTGGTACAAGAAGCCCTCGGCCAATGACGCGGCCATCAAGGCGTTCGTCGTCAACCGCGTGGGCGACGTCGGTTTTGCGCTGGGTATCATGGCGCTGGTCTTCATGATCCAGCCCGCCGCTGGCGTCGACTATACGCAGTTTCACATCGCGGAATTCTCATCGATCAAGTTTGACACCGTGTTCGCCGTCATCGCTCAGAACGCGCCGGTCACGCCGGTCGGCACGATCTCGGCGATCCCGATCCAGGACGTGACGTTTGATTTCCTCTGGCTGCATGTGTGGGGCCTTGAGGCCGCAGGCGTCCTGCTGTTCATCGGCGCGATGGGCAAGTCGGCTCAGTTCTTCCTGCACACTTGGCTGCCGGATGCGATGGAAGGCCCGACGCCGGTTTCCGCGCTGATCCACGCCGCCACCATGGTGACTGCCGGCGTATTTCTCGTCTGCCGCTGCTCCTACCTTTACGAGCACACAGTCGTTGCGGCGAACATGATCACGATCATCGGCGCGGTGACGTGCTTCTTCGCCGCGACGGTTGGTCTAGCGCAGAACGATATCAAGCGGGTGGTCGCTTATTCGACCTGTTCGCAGCTTGGTTACATGTTCTTCGCTGCCGGGCTCGGTGCCTATCAGGCGTCGATGTTCCACCTGTTCACGCACGCCTTCTTCAAGGCGCTGCTGTTCCTCTCGGCAGGCGCTGTCATCCACGGCATGCACCATGAGCAGGACATGCGGAACATGGGCGGCCTTCGGAAGAAAATGCCGCTGACATGGGCAATGATGCTGATCGGCACGCTGGCGCTGACGGGCGTTGGTATTCCGGGCATCGAAGGGCTGAACCTGGGCTTCGCGGGCTTCTTCTCGAAGGACGCGATCATTGAAAGCTCGTTTGCTTCGCACGATGCGTTTGCGCCGCTCGCCTTCTGGCTCAGCATCGGCGCGGCGTTCCTGACATCGTTCTACTCGTGGCGCCTGATGTTCATGACCTTCGAGGGCAAGACGCGCGCGGACCACCATACCTATGATCACGCGCATGATCCGCCGAAGGTCATGGCTGTCCCGCTGCTGATTCTGGCTGTCGGTGCCGTGCTGGCTGGCGGCGTATTCTACGATGCGATGGTCGATCACCATCAGGCTGCTTACTGGGGTGATGCGATCTTCACGGGCGCAGAGAACCACGTGCTGCATGCGCGGCACGAGGTGCCGATGTGGGTCAAGTTGGCGCCCGCCGTTTGCTGGGTGAGCGGGCTGGTCTTCGCGATCATCTTCTATCTGGTGTTCCCGTCTGTGCCACGTCGCATGGCGCGCAATGGCGGGCCGATGCACTCGTTCCTGTCGCACAAATGGTATTTCGACGAGATCTATCACTTCGTCTTCGTGAAGGGCGCTGCGGGCCTGGGTGACCTGCTCTGGAAGGCCGACAAGAAGGTCATTGACGGCGTGGGGCCAGATGGCGTCACCAGCGTGGCGAAGGCTGGGGCAGGCGGGCTGTCGAAGCTGCACACCGGCTACATCTTCCACTACGCATTCGTCATTCTGTTGTCGGCCGTCGTTTTCGTGGCCTTCGTTCTCCTGAACCAGGGGCGCTAGGACATGACTGGCTCCATGATCCTCACGCTGACGACCTTCCTGCCGATGGTGGGGGCGTTGCTCATTCTTGCGCTGCGCATCGTCGGCGGCGCTGCGCTCGCCGCGACTGCGTCGAAGCCGATCGCGATCCTGTCTTCGGTTGCGACCCTGATCGTATCGCTGTTTGCGCTCAGCCAGTTCAACGCTGCGACGCCGGGATACCAGCTGGTCGATTTCGCGCCGTGGTTTGGCGGCTCGTCCTACAAGCTCGGCGTTGACGGTCTCGCCATTTCGCTGGTGATCCTGACCACCGCGCTGATGCCCCTCTGCATCCTGCAATCGATCTCCTCGATCAAGGACCGGATTGGCGAATTCCTGATCGCTTTCCTGCTGCTCGAAACGCTGATGATCGGCGTGTTCTGCGCGATGGATCTGGTGCTGTTCTACGTCTTCTTCGAAGGCGGACTGATCCCGATGTTCCTGATCATTGGCGTCTGGGGCGGCAAGAACAAGCTGTACGCGGCGTTCAAGTTCTTCCTCTACACGCTGCTTGGATCGCTGCTGCTGCTGGCCGCGCTGGTCTACATGTCGATCGTCGCCGGGACGACGGATATCCCGACCCTGCAGGAAGGCGTCAATCCGCAGACAGGCGCGCTGCTGTTCCCGCCTGAGGTTCAAACCTGGCTGTGGCTGGCTTTCTTCGCCTCGTTCGCTGTGAAGCTGCCGATGTGGCCGGTGCACACCTGGCTGCCCGATGCGCACGTTGAGGCGCCGACCTCGGGCTCGGTCGTGCTGGCGGCCGTGCTGTTGAAGATGGGCGGTTACGGCTTCCTGCGGTTCTCGTTGCCGATGTTCCCGGAAGCGTCTCACCTGTTCCAGCCGTTGATGTTTGGCTTGTCAGTGATCGCGATCGTCTACGCCTCGCTCGTCGCGTTCCGGCAGACCGACATCAAGAAGCTGGTGGCTTATTCGTCAGTGGCTCACATGGGCTTCGTGACGCTCGGCATTTTCTCTTTCAATGAAGCTGGCATCCAGGGCGCCATTTTCCAGATGATCAGTCACGGCATCATCTCCGGCGCGCTCTTCTTCTCGGTCGGCGTCATCTACGATCGGATGCACACGCGCGAGATCGCATTCTACGGCGGCCTTGTTCATCGCATGCCGGTCTATGCGGCGCTGTTCATGCTGTTCTCGATGGCCAACGTCGGCCTGCCGGGAACCAGCGGGTTTGTCGGTGAAATCCTGACGATGGTTGGCGGCTTCCAGGCGTCCACCTGGGCGGCGGCGGGCGCAGCGCTCGGCGTCATCCTATCAGCTGTCTACATGCTCACGCTTTATCGCCGGACGGTGTTCGGCGAGATGACCAACGAGAAGCTGTTCGACATCAAGGATGTCACCGCGCTGGAGTTCTTCATTCTTGGCCTGCTGGCGATCAGCGCGCTGGGGCTGGGCGTCTTCCCGAGCATCGTCTTCGACCTGACGAAGACCTCGGCGATGGAAGTCCTGCGGATGGTCGGGCAGTAGGAACACGTCATGAATTTCCTCGCTGACATCACCACGACGCTCCCCGAGACCATCCTCGTTGCCTTCGGTCTGGCCGGCTTGCTGCTCGGCGCAATCGGTGGCGATCGTATCTCGGGCCTGCTCCGTGTGCTGGCCGCGGCTGCGCTAACGGCGGCGGCGGTGGCGGCGTTCGTTCAATTCGGTCGCGGCGAGTCTCTGCCCTCCTTCGCAAGCGTGGTCGCGCCGGACGGTCTCTACAAGGCGACGCCGTTCACGATCTTCGCCAAGGGCGTCACTTACGTGCTGGCGGCTTTTGCCCTGTTCATGTCGGGCGGGGCCCTGAAGTCGTCGCAGATGGAGCGGTATGAGTATCCGCTTCTGATCACGTTCGGCTCGTTCGGCGCCGGTATGATGCTGTCGGCCAACGACCTGATGACCCTCTACGTCGGCATCGAGACACTGAGCCTGTCATCCTATGTGCTCGCCGCGTTCCGGCGCGACAGCCTGAAGTCGGCGGAAGCTGGTCTCAAATATTTCGTCCTCGGCGCGCTGGCCTCCGGCCTGCTGCTGTACGGATCGGCCCTCGTCTACGGCTTCTCGGGCGGGACAAGCTATGCGGCGATCGCTGCAGCGCCCACGTCAGTTGGCCTCGTGTTCGGTCTCGTTTTCCTGATCTGCGGACTGTCGTTCAAGGCATCAGCGGCGCCGTTCCACATCTGGACGCCAGACGTCTATGAGGGGGCGCCGGCGCCTGTGGTGGCGTTCTTCTCGACCGCGCCGAAGATCGCCGCCGTCGGCGTGCTGGCTCACGTGATGTTCACAGCGTTCGGCACGCATGAAGCGTCCTGGAAAATGATCATCGCGATTATCTCGGCGCTGTCGATGCTGATCGGCGCGTTCGGCGCGCTCATGCAGAACAGCATCAAGAGGATCCTGGCGTATTCCTCGATCTCCAACGTTGGCTTCGCACTGATCGCCATCGCCGCCGGAGCAGAGACGGGTGCGGCGGCCGTGCTGGTCTACATGACTCTCTACGTGATCGCGACGCTCGGCATGTTCGGCGGCGTGCTTGCGTTGCGCCGGGCTGGCAAGCCGATCGACCAGGTCTCCGATCTCAACGGTTTGGTGAAATCCAAGCCGGGCATGGCGCTCGGCCTGCTGATCCTCATCTTCTCGGTCGCAGGCATTCCTCCAGCTGCCGGCTTCTGGGGCAAGCTGCAGGTCTTCACCGCCGGTATTGAAGGCGGGATGCTCTGGCTGGTTCTGGTCGGCGCGCTCGCGAGCGTCATCTCGCTCGGCTACTATCTGCGTCTCGTCTGGGCGATGTTCGTGAAGCCTGCTGGCGAGCCGCTGGACAAGACCGACATGTCGGTGGCGGCGACCGTGGCGATCACAACGCTCCTCGTTTTCCCGGTCCTGACGATCACGATCCAGTTCCTGCTCGACGCGGCCGCGCGTGCGATCGGCGGCTAGGGTGCGATGACGCCCGAGTTTCTTCTGGGCGCCTGGCCGATTATCCGGTTCGCCGAAATCGCTTCAACCAACGAAGAAGCGCGCCGTCGCGCCGTATCGGGCGACACGGGTCCGTGCTGGCTGGTCACCGCCGCCCAGACAGCGGGGCGAGGGCGTCTTGGCCGGCAATGGTCGTCGCCGATTGGCAATCTCTTCGCCACTGCTCTGCTGCGCTATCCACGCCCGGCCGCAGAAGCGACCGTGGTTCCGTTTGCGGCAGGTCTGGCCGTGGTGGACGCGGCGCGCATGGCGGGCGTTGATGTGGGGTCGCTGGGATTGAAGTGGCCGAATGACGTGCTGGCAGGTCGGGCCAAGCTGTCCGGCATCCTGATCGAGACCGGCCTGCTGCACGGCCAACTCTGGATGGCCGCGGGTTTCGGCGTGAATGTGGAAGTCGCCCCGGAACGCTCCGATCGCCCCACGGCCTGTCTGGTGAACCTGCCCGGCGGAACGGGGCTGACCGCGCCGCGCCTGCTGACCCTGCTCGATCTCGCTTTCCGCGCGCGCCTGAACCAGCTGCTGACCGAAGGTTTCGCGGGAGTGCGAGCGGATTGGCTCGCCTGCGCGGCGTACCTCAATGCGCCGATCGAGGTTAACGGCCTCAAAGGCGTAATGACCGGGCTGGCAGATGACGGCGCCTTGATGCTTCGGGGCGATGACGGGGCCGTCACCCATGTTCGCGCCGGCGAAATATCGCTATTGAGCTAAGCCTGGGCCGCAGGGCCAGAAACTCTATGGACCGCGCATGCTGCTGGCGATCGATACGGGCAATACCAACACACTATTCGCCGTCCACGACGGCGAGGCATGGCGCGCCCAGTGGCGCTCATCCACCGACATGACCAAGACCGCGGACGACTACGCCGTCTGGCTGTCGACACTGATGGAACTCAGCGGCCTCAACCTCAGCCAAATCGACGACTGCATAATCTCGACGGTCGTTCCGCAGTCGCTATTCAACCAGCGCAACTTCGCGCGGCGCTACCTCAATGTGGAACCCTTCGTGATCGGCGAAAACGTCGATCTCGGCGTTAAAGTGAACATTCCGAAGCCCAGCGAAGTCGGGGCCGACCGTCTGGTCAACGCCGTTGGCGCCCATGGCGGTTACGCAGGCCCTCTGATCGTGATCGACAGTGGAACCGCCACGACATTCGATATTGTAGCCGCAGATGGCAGCTTCGAGGGGGGCATCATCGCCCCAGGCATCAACCTGTCGATGAAGGCCCTGCACGAGGCCGCGGCCAAACTGCCGCGCGTCGCGATCCAGAGGCCGGAGCGGGTAATCGGCCGGGATACCGTCTCCGCCATGCAATCCGGCGTGTTCTGGGGTTATATCGACCTGATTGACGGGCTGGTGGAACGGATCAAGTCCGAGTATGGGCAGTCGATGACCGTGATCGCCACGGGTGGCGTCGCCTCCCTGTTCGAAGGCGCTGCGGAAAACATCGATCACTTCGACAGCGACATAACCATCAAGGGGCTGCGCATCCTGTACGACCGCAATATCGGCCAAGCCGCAAAAGAGCCGAAATGAAGGGCGACGAACTCGTCTTCGCGCCCCTTGGCGGCTGCCGCGAAATCGGAATGAACCTGAACGCCTATGGCTTCGGTCCGCCGGATAATCGGCGCTGGATCATTGTCGATGTCGGCGTGACATTCGGCGATGATACGACGCCGGGCGTCGATCTCATCATGCCCGACCCGGTCTATCTTGAAAGCTATGCCGACGATATCGAGGCGATCATCCTAACACACGCGCACGAGGATCATATCGGCGCGATCGCCTGGCTGTGGCCAAAGCTGCGCGCGCCGATCTACGCGACGCCTTTCACCGCCTACCTCGTCAACGAGAAGCTGCGCGAGCGCGGCCTCGACAAGGAAGCGCCCGTCCACATAATGCAACTGCGCGAACGTCGGCAGTTCGGACCGTTCGACGTCGAGATGGTGACGCTCACCCACTCGATCCCCGAGCCGAACGGCCTCGCCATTCGCACGCCGCTTGGCATGATCCTGCACACCGGCGACTGGAAGATCGATCCCGATCCCATCATCGGCGAAGATTTCGACCAGGCGAAGATCGAGGAGCTGGGTCGCGAAGGCATTCTCGCGATGGTCTGTGACTCGACCAACGTGTTCGAGGAAGGCGAGGCTGGATCAGAGGGTATGGCGCGCGAGGCGCTGCGCCGCGCGGTCGCCGAACAGACGGGCAGGGTGGCAATCACCGCGTTCGCCTCCAACGTGGCGCGCGTGCAGTCGGCGTGCGAAGCGGCGCGCGCGAACAATCGATCCGTGTGCCTGCTTGGTCGGTCCATGATCCGCGTTGTCGGCGCCGCGCAATCCGTGGGGATGCTTGAGGGGTTCTCCTTCATCGAGCCGAATGAGGCTGTCAGCCTGCCGCCGCAGAACGTGCTCTACCTCTGCACGGGCAGCCAGGGTGAGGCCAATGCCGCGCTCGCACGCATCGCGCGTGGTGATCACCCGGTGGTGAAGCTGGGATCGGAAGACACTGTTATCTTCTCCTCGCGCGTCATTCCGGGCAATGAAAAGTCCATTGCTGCCATCCAGAACATGCTGGCTGAGCGCAACATCAAGCTGGTGACAGATCGCCAGTTCGATATCCACGTCTCTGGCCACCCGTGCCGCGATGAACTGCGGCGTATGTATCTATGGGCCAAGCCGCGCATCGCCGTTCCGGTGCACGGCGAACGTCGTCACATCATGGAGCACGCGCGCTACGCCAAGTCGCTGCAGGTGCCCGAGGCAATCACCCCGGACAATGGCGATGTCATCCGTCTCGCGCCCGGCCCCGTTGAGGTCGTCGATCAGGTTCCGGCTGGCCGTCTGCATGTCGATGGTCAGGTGCTGACGTCAGACAAGGCGGGCGGCATGTGGGAGCGCAAGAAGATGGCCTATAACGGCCACATCTCTGTCAGTGTCGTAATCGCCAAGGGCAAGATCGAGGATGGCCCGACCGTCGTGGCGCGAGGCTTCTCGGAGCCGGACGGCCGCCCTGCCGACGAGTCACTTGAGCCGATAGATGAAGCGGCTGAGGATGCAATGGCAGGTCTCAAGCGCGCTGATTTTGGTGATGATGAGAAAATCGAGAAGGCGCTTACCAGGGCTGTACGTCGGTCAGCCGAAGTGCATTTCGGGAAGCGGCCACTGGTGGATGTGACCGTCCATCGGATCTAGTCTTTGAAGGATATAGGGGAGTTCGCCCATGACCATCGGACGCTTGAACCATATCGGCATCGCTGTGCCGTCGATCGAGAAGACATTCGAGACCTATCGCACGATGTACGGCGCCACCGAGTTCGTGCAGCCTTTCGATATGCCGGCGCAGGGCGTGCGCGTGGGCTTCATCAACTTGCCGAACACGCAGCTCGAAATCATCGAGCCACTGGGCGAGAAATCGCCCATCATCAACTTCCTTGAGAAGAACCCGAAGGGTGGACAGCACCACGTGTGCTTCGAGGTGCCGGATATCCATGAGGCGAAAGCGGATATGGAAAAGAAGGGCGCCAAGGTTCTTGGAGAGCCGCGTATCGGCGCTCACGGCACCCTCGTCATATTCATCCACCCCAAGGACTCGGATGGTGTGCTGATCGAACTCATGGAAACGCCGAAGGGCAAACACTAGGGTTCGCCCATGGGTGTATTCGAAGCCGTTGTCGTTTTCTTTTCGGCCTGGTGGCTGATTTTCCTGCCGATCCTGTCGGCGGGGACGCGGAGCCAGCATGAGGCCGGGGCAGTGATTCCCGGCACGGAAGTCGGGGCGCCGGAAAGGGTCCGCTGGGCCTGGAAATTCATTATCCCGACCATCGGCGGTGCGCTCCTCACTTTTCTCCTCTGGCTGTCGCTCCATATGCACTGGCTGGATTTCATGATTCCAAAGACTTAGCCGCAGATCGGCCTCATTGCGCGGGCGTGATCCGGCGGCTATCAGCCTGTCATTGTCTGCACCTCGTCAGGGCCCCGCATGCGTCTCTCCCGTTATTTTCTGCCTGTGCTCAAGGAAGCGCCGGCCGACGCACAGATCGTGTCGCACCAGCTCATGCTCCGCGCGGGCATGATCAAACAGAATGGCGCCGGGATTTATTCGTGGCTGCCGCTGGGCATGCGCGTTCTGCACAAGATCGAGAAGATCGTCCGCGAGGAGCAGGAACGCGCCGGCGCCATCGAGCTGCTGATGCCGACGATCCAGTCAGCCGATCTCTGGCGCGAGTCCGGTCGCTACGACGCCTATGGCAAGGAGATGCTGCGCATTCAGGATCGTCATGAGCGCGACATGCTCTACGGCCCGACGAACGAGGAGATGATCACCGACATCTTCCGGACGTATGTGAAATCATACAAGCAGCTGCCGCTGAACCTGTACCACATCCAGTGGAAGTTCCGGGACGAGGTCCGTCCCCGCTTCGGCGTGATGCGTGGCCGCGAGTTCCTGATGAAGGACGCATATTCGTTCGACGCGTCGGTCGAGGCGGCCAAGCAATCCTACTACCGGATGTTCTGCGCCTACCTTAACACCTTCAGCCGCATGGGTCTCAAGGCGGTGCCGATGCGCGCCGATACGGGTCCGATCGGTGGCGATCTCAGCCACGAATTCATCGTGCTGGCCGACACGGGCGAGAGCGCCGTGTTCTGCGACAGCGCGCTGGTGGACATGCCGGCTCCCGGCGCCGATCTCAATTTCTGGCAAGACCTGCTACCCGAAGTCGAGAAGCGCACGTC
Source organism: Hyphomonadaceae bacterium (assembly GCA_040398425.1). Taxonomy (GTDB): domain Bacteria; phylum Pseudomonadota; class Alphaproteobacteria; order Caulobacterales; family Hyphomonadaceae; genus UBA7672. The sequence continues at coordinate 21,544 of JBBATZ010000006.1, read as the reverse complement.
GCTCTATGCGGCGACCGAAGAAATGCACGATCAGGCGCGCTTCGAAGCCGAAGTGCCTGCCGAGCGTCGTCTCTCTGCGCGCGGCATTGAAGTCGGCCACATCTTCTATTTCGGCACGAAGTACTCCGCGCCCATGAAGGCCGAAGTCGCGACCGCCGACGGAAAAAACATCCCGGCCGAGATGGGCTCTTACGGCATCGGCGTGTCCCGCCTGCTGGGCGCGATCATCGAAGCCAGCCACGACGAGAAGGGCGTGATCTGGCCCTCGTCCGTCGCCCCGTTCGAAGCCGCCGTCCTCAACCTGCGCGCCGACGACGCCGACGTCACGAAAGTCTGCGAGAGCGCCTACGAACAGCTGCAGAAGGCTGGCGTCGACACGCTGTATGACGACACCGCCGAGCGTCCTGGAGCCAAGTTCTCGACCATGGAGCTGATCGGCGTGCCGGACCTGATCGTGGTCGGACCCAAAGGCGTCAAGGCGGGCGTCGTCGAGTACCGGAACCGCAAGGCCGGCAGCAGCGAGGAAATGACGCTGGAAGCCGCCATCAATCGCTGCCTCGCCGGCAGGAAGGCCTGATCCGGATGGCCGCGCCGCAGGAGCAACGGGTTGTCGAGCGCCCCTTTGGGCCGTTCGAACGCATGCTGGCGATCCGCTACCTGGGCGCAAAGCGCGAGCATGGCGGCCTCGCCTTCATCTCCATCGTCTCGGTCATCGGCATCATGCTCGGCGTCTGGGCGCTGATCCTGACCATGTCGATCATGAACGGCTTCCGGCTTGAGCTGATCTCCAAGATCGTCGGCTTCGAACCCCACGTCTTCATCGACACCCGCGGCGCGCCGCTAGACAAGGTCGAGGAGCTGATGGCCGACCTGCGCCAACGTCCCGGCGTGGAAAGCGCTGAGCCGCTGCACGAAGGCTTTGCGCTTGGCTCTGCCTATGGTCGCAGCGATGGCATCCAGGTGCGCGGCGTGCGCCCCGAAGACCTGCGAAAGAACGAGTTGATCGCGAAGAGCATCGCAGCGGGCGAACGTGCCCGAACCCATCCAAACGAACCGCTTCCGCGTGGCGCCATCGGGCAGGGCTCGCTCGATCGCTTTGGCGATGACGGTCCGCTCTCGCAGGACATCGTGATGGGTGATGCGTTCGCCTACGAACTCGGCATTGGCGTCGGCGACAAGATCACGCTAACGCAAGCGAATGGTGCCCGCACCGTGCTGGGCACCGCCCCTCGCTCCAAGACGTACAACGTCTCGGCCATCTACCATGTCGGCAATGAGCGCTACGATCGTGGCGTCGTCTTCCTGCCGATTGAGTCCTCGAAGCTGCTGTTCGGCTATGACGAAGGCTATCCGTGGGTCGGTGTCCGTCTCGCCGATCCCAATACCGCCGACGATTTTGTCAAGCAGCTCGAGACTGAAAAGCCCTATCGCATGCAGAGCTGGATCCAGCGTAACGGCACCTACGTGACCGCGCTGGTGGTCGAGCGTAACGTGATGCGACTGATCCTGTTCATCGTCGTTGTGATCACAGCCCTCAACATCATCACCGGCGTGCTTATGCTCGTGAAGAACAAGGCGAGAGACATCGCGATCCTCCGTACAATCGGCGCTACCCGCGCGGGCGTTGTGCGCATCTTCATGATGACCGGCACGATCCTCGGCATGGCTGGCGTCGGCACCGGCGTGCTTCTCGGCGTGCTCTGCGCCATCTACATCGCGCCTATTCAGCATTTCCTTGAATGGGTGTTCCAGGTCCAGCTCTTCCCGCCGGACATCTACCAGCTCGACTCGCTCCCCGCGAAACTTGAGTGGGATGAAGTCGCATGGGTCAGCGGCATGGCGTTCATCGTGACGCTGCTGATGTCGATCGTTCCGTCCATGTGGGCCGCGCGGCTCAATCCGGTTGAGGCGCTCAGGTTCGAATGATGAGTGAAGCGACCCCTTTCAGTGCAGCGCCCGTGCTGTCGCTTCGCGGCGTGGAACGGCACTACAAGTCCGGCGACCGTACGCTGCACGTGTTGCGCGGCGTCGACCTTGACCTCCACGCGGGCAAGATGGTCGGCCTGATCGGACCTTCGGGATCCGGCAAGTCCACCCTACTGCATGTCGCCGGCCTGCTGGAAAAACCTGACGCCGGGACCGTGACGTTCAACGGCAAGGACGCGCTGTCGATGTCGGATACGGCGCGGACGATGGCTCGCCGTCTGCAGCTCGGCTTCGTCTACCAGTTCCACCACCTGCTGCCGGAGCTCAACGCCGTCGACAACGTGGCTGCTCCGCTGATGATCAACGGCATGTCGCGCAGCCGCGCCCGGCAGCGGGGTCAGGAACTCCTGGCGATGATGGGGCTCAAGGATCGCGATCATCACCGTCCGGGCCAACTGTCTGGGGGCGAACAGCAGAGGGTGGCGATCGCCCGTTCGCTGGCCAACAAGCCGACAGTGCTGATCGCCGACGAACCGACCGGTAACCTCGATCCCAACACTTCCCGGAAGGTTTTCCAGAACCTTTTCGACATTGCGAAGCTGGAGGGGGTGGCGGTGCTCGTTGCGACCCATAACGTGGAGCTGACGAGCTTTATGGACGAGACGCTCGCCCTGCAGGACGGCCAGCTCACCGCTGCGCCGCACCGCCCGGCGGGAGACTCGGTCTAGGCTCGCCTGTCGCCGATCGTTTCAGGGAGTCGCGCATCATGACTGCAGAGACCCCGCCAGAAGCGGCCCCAAAAGTGGCCGCCAAATTCATCCACCTGCGCGTGCGCACTGCGCTGTCGCTACTCCAGAGCATGATCCGGCCGAAGGAACTGGCGAAGTGGGCTTCGGCGACGAGTGCGCCAGCTGTTGCCGTAACCGATAACAACCTCTTCGCTGCGCTCGAACTTTCGGAGGCGTTATCCGAACAGGGCGTCCAGTCGATCACCGGCCTTACCCTCAACGTGTTGGAACCCGGCGTTACGGGCGAGACAGGTGCGCTGGCTCTGATTGCGCAGAGCGAGGCCGGTTATCGCAATCTGATGAAGCTCTCTTCGGAGTCCTTCGTGACGCCTGCGGGCACAGATCACCAGGTGCCGCTTGCGAGCGTCCTTGCCCATGCCGAAGGCCTCATCTGTCTGACGGGCGGGAGCGAGGGGCTGTTGAACCGTCGTGCAGCTGCGGGTCGTACCGACGAAGTACGCAAGCGTCTGCAGGATCTCAGCGCCGCATTCGGCGACCGGCTGTATGTCGAGCTGCAACGCCAGGGAAAGCCTGAGGAAGCAGCCGCTGAAGGCATGCTGGTCGATCTGGCCTATGAACTGGGCCTGCCGCTCGTGGCTACCTGCGACGCGCGCTTCCAGAAGCCATCGCAGCACGCCGTGCACGACGTGCTGATGTGTATCGCCAACTCGACTTATGTCAGCCAGGCCGATCGCCCGCGCGTATCGCCGCAACAGTATCTGAAATCGCCCGCCGAAATGATGGCCGCCTTCTCGGACTTGCCCGAGGCCCTGGAATCCACCGTCGAGATCGCGCGGCGCTGCGCCTTCCGTCCGAAGAAGCACAAACCGATCCTGCCGCCTTTCGATACCAAACGCGGGCGGAATGAATCGACCGAATTGAAAGCACAGGCGGAGGCAGGCCTCAAAGAACGCCTCAAGGTCGTTGTGCCGGCGGCCGAACAGCACGTCTACGACGAACGATTGGCCTACGAGATCGGCATCATCGAGCGGATGGGCTTCCCCGGCTACTTCCTCATCGTGTCGGACTTCATCAAATGGGCGAAGGCGAACGACATTCCGGTCGGACCGGGCAGGGGATCGGGCGCCGGTTCGCTGGTCGCGTGGGCGTTGACGATTACCGACCTTGACCCGATCCGGTTCGGATTGCTGTTCGAACGCTTCCTGAATCCAGAACGCGTATCGATGCCCGACTTCGACGTCGACTTCTGTCAGGAGCGTCGCGGCGAGGTGATCGACTACGTTCGCGACAAGTACGGCGCTGATCGCGTCGCGCAGATCATCACTTTCGGTACGCTACAGGCGCGCGCCGTGCTTCGCGACGTTGGACGCGTTCTCCAGTTGCCCTTCCACCAGGTCGACAAGCTGGCGAAGCTGGTGCCGTTCAACCCGGCCAAGCCGCCAACGCTGGCCGAGTCGCTCGAGATGGAGCCGAAACTCGAAGAGGCGATCGAGGAAGACGAAGCCGTTGCAAGCTTGTTCGAGACGGCGCAGCAACTTGAGGGACTGTACCGTAACGCATCCACCCACGCGGCCGGCATCGTCATCGGCGACCGGCCGCTGGTTGAGCTTGTAGGCCTCTATCGCGATCCGCGGTCGGAGATTCCGGCCAGCCAGTTCAACATGAAATGGTCCGAGGCTGCCGGCCTCGTGAAGTTCGACTTCCTTGGCCTCAAGACGCTGACCGTCATCGACCGCGCCATCAAGATGATTGCGGACAAGGGCGTGAAGGTCGATCTCGCGCGCCTGCCGCTGGATGACGCGAAGACATATGAAATGCTCCAGAAGGGCGACGTTGTCGGCGTGTTCCAGGTTGAAAGCCAGGGCATGCGACGCGCGCTTGTCGACATGGTGCCCGACCGCTTCGAGGATTTGATCGTTCTCGTCGCGCTCTATCGTCCCGGCCCTATGGCGAACATTCCGACCTACTGCAGCCGCAAGAAGGGCCTTGAGGAAACCACCTACTTCAACGACGCGCTGACGCCGTGGCTCAAACCCATCCTTGAGCCAACCTTCGGCATCATCACCTATCAGGAACAGGTGATGCAGGTCGCCCGCGACATGGGCGGCTACTCGTTCGGCGAAGCCGACCTTCTGCGTCGCGCCATGGGCAAGAAGATCCGCTCGGAGATGGACAATCAGCGCGTCCGCTTTGTGAAAGGAGCGATGGAGAAGGGTATCTCGCAGGCAGACGCCGACCTCACATTCGACGCCTGCGCGAAGTTCGCCGACTACGGCTTCAACAAATCTCACTCCGCGCCGTACGCGCTTCTGACCTACCAGACGGCATGGCTCAAGGCGAACCATCCGGTGGAGTTCCTTGCCGCCTCAATGAGCCTCGACAGCGGCAACACCGACAAGCTCGCCGTCTTCTTCCAGGAAGCCCGCCGCCTCGGTGTCGAAGTGCGGCCGCCCGACGTGAATTTCTCGCATGCAGACTTCAGTGTGGAGGAAGGCGCGGTTCGCTACGCGCTCGGCGCCATCAAAGGCGTCGGAAAGCCCGCCATGCTGACGGTGGAACAGGCGCGCGAGGCAGGCCCGTTCAAGGACCTGCAGGACTTCGCCGAGCGCGTCGATCCGCGCCAGGTGAACCGGCGCTGCTTCGAGGCGCTTGCGAAAGCTGGCGCCTTCAATCCGATCGAACCGAACCGCGCCAAGGCGTTTGCTGCAGCCCCGATGCTGTCTGCGCTGGCGTCGGCGGCAGATGAACAGCGCAATTCAAATCAGGTAAATCTATTCGGCGACGAGCCAGCGCAGCGCATGCGGCTGCCGGATGTTACAGGGTGGGGCGAGTCCGACAGGCTCGACAACGAACTTGCTAGCGTCGGTTTCTTTCTGTCGGGTCATCCGCTGGACGACTTGCTGAACGGCGGCATGCGCGCACGCGTTACGCTTGCGGCGGAACGAGAGACTGTGGGCCGGGAACGTCAGTTCCTCGACATGATCGGCGTCGTGCGGTCTCGCGTCGAGAAGCCATCGAAGGCTGGCGGCAAGTTCGCCATCGTTACGCTGTCCGACCCTTCGGGCGAGTACGAGCTTTTCGTCGGCGGCGACCAGTTGGAGACCATGCGCGATACGCTGGATGTCGGCGGTCGCATAATGTGCCGGGTCAAGGTCAGGAAGGTTGAAGAGGAGCTTCGCTTCTCCCTCAAGAATGTGAAGGAGCTGAGCAAGGCCTCGATCGGGTCGCACGAAGCCCTGCTCGTTCGTCTCTCTCCCGATGCGCCGCTCGACCGGATCGCCAGCGTCGCCAAGACGCTCCAGAAGAGCCCGAGCCAGAATGCGCTCGGCGAAATCCATCTCGAGATGCTGGTCGACGGCAAGGTCATCACCATCGTGCTCAACGGAAAATACCCCGTCGATTTCGGCGCCATGTCGGCCTTCAAGTCCGTCCCCGGGGTCGATCAGGTCCGACCGGCGGCAGCCTAGCCGTGCAAGGAGTGTCCGATGTCATTTGATCCGCGCCGCTTCGATGCAGCCTGGGAGCGCTACATCGCCGCCATCGAGAAGAGCTACCGGCTCTTCCGCATTCATCTGGGCAAGGGCGCGTCACCCGCCAGCATCGCCGCCTGCGAGAAGGCGATCGGCGTCACGCTGCCGCCCGACCTGCGACACCTGCTGAGCCTACACGGCGCCGGAACTGACGACGTCTTCGTCCTCCCCGGTTGGGAACTGTTCTCACCCGACCGGATCGTCGGCGAATGGCAGGTCTGGGAGGAGCTGCGGCGCACCGAGTTCGTGCCCGACGGGTACACCTGCGAACCCCAGGGACCGATTCTCGGGGACGAATGGTGGCGGCTGGGCTGGGTCCCGTTTTGCGGGGATGGCGGGGGCAACCATCTTTGCGTGGATACCGATCCGGCGCCTGGCGGAGCGGGGGGGCAGGTGATTTCGCTTTGGCATGATGCGCCTGAGCGGCAGCTGATCGCCACGTCACTCACTGAATTCATTGAGATTATCGCCAGGGACGCCGAGGCCGGCGAGCTCGTCTGGGACGAGGAGTGGGGCGGGGTGAACGCGGCCGAGTAGGATCGAGGTCGTTCCCGGCCGCCGCTTTTCCCCTCCGGCTTGCGTCAAAGTCCGATCCCGCCTATATCGCCGGCCATTCCGACACGCGGACCCATTCCGGTGCGGGCGTAAGCTCGTTCTGTCCGCGGCGGCCAACCGGATCAGGAGACTACATTGGCACTTCCCGACTTTACTATGCGTCAATTGCTGGAAGCCGGCGCACACTTCGGCCACCAGGTTCACCGCTGGAACCCCAAGATGAAGGGTTTCATCTTCGGCGAACGGTCCGGCATCCACATCATCGATCTTTCGCAATCGGTCCCGCTGCTTCACCAGGCTCTGGTGAAAGTGCGTGAGACTGCCGCCAAGGGCGGCCGTGTGCTGTTCGTCGGCACGAAACGCCAGGCTGCTGAAGCCATTGCGGAATCCGCGGGCCGTTGCGCTCAGTACTTCATGAACGATCGCTGGCTCGGCGGCACGCTCACCAACTGGGCCACCGTTTCGAACTCGATCAAGCGTCTGCGCGATCTCGACGACATGCTGTCGGCTGGCGAGTCGACGGGTCTCACCAAGAAAGAACTGCTGGGTCTCCAGCGCGAGCAGATCAAACTGAACCGTGTTCTGGGCGGCATCCGTAACATGGGCGGCCTGCCGGACCTGATGTTCGTCATCGACACCAACAAGGAAGCCATCGCGGTGAAAGAAGCCCGCAAGCTCGGCATCCCGGTTGTTGCGATCATCGACACCAACTGTGACCCGCAGGAAGTCGACTTCCCGATCCCGGGCAACGATGACGCCGCGCGCGCGATCCAGCTGTATTGCGGCCTGATCGCCGATGCCGTGCTCGACGGCATGGCTGATAGCTCGATGGCTTCGGGTGAAGATCTCGGCGCCGCCGAAGTCGTCAACGAACCGGCTCTGGCTGCTACGGCAGGCGCCGAAGCCCAAGCCTAACTCGTAGTCGCGCATGTCGGCGGCGCTCGCTGCCGGCATGCCGCGATAGCGATATGTATAGATAGTGCCTGCGTGCCATACGGTTCACATGCCGTTGAGCACGGGCAAACGTTCAGGAGACTGACATGGCTGACATTTCCGCCGCGCTCGTGAAACAGCTGCGCGATACGACCGGCGCTGGCATGATGGACGCGAAGAAAGCCCTCGTCGAAACGAACGGCGATATCGAAGCGGCGATCGACCTGCTGCGCACCAAGGGTATTCTCAAGGCCGGCAAGAAGGCCGACCGCGTCGCTGCTGAAGGTCTGGTTGGCATCGCTGCCGCCGGAACGTCTGCTGCTGTGGTCGAAGTGAACTCTGAAACAGACTTCGTCGCCCGCAACCCGGAATTCCAGCAAGCTGTCCGCGCTATCGCCGACACCGCGCTGAAGAATGGAGGCGATCCCGCCAAGACGTTGCATGCCGCAGCGCCCGAAGGCGGCACGATTGGCGAAATGCTGGTCGGCCTCGTCGCGAAGATCGGCGAGAATATGACGCTGCGCCGTACGACCTCGCTCTCCGTAAGCGACGGTGTTGTCGCTCAGTACATCCACAACACGGCCGCTGATGGCATGGGCAAGATCGGCGTGCTGGTCGCGCTGGAATCGTCTGGCGACAAGTCGCGCCTGATGGATCTCGGCCGCAAGGTCGCGATGCACGTTGCGTCGGCCAAGCCGCTGGCGGCCACGACCGCGGAACTGGATCCGAAGGTTGTCGAGAAGGAAAAACAGATCCTGACCGAGCAGGCCAAGGAATCGGGCAAGCCGTTGCCGGTCATCGAGAAGATGGTCGAAGGCCGTATCCGCAAGTTCTATCAGGAATCGGTGCTCGTCGAGCAGGCCTTCGTCATGGACCCGGATGTGACCGTTGGGGCCTTTATCGAGAAAGCCGGCAAGGAAATGGGCGCCGCGGTGAAACTCACCGGTTTCGTGCGCTATGAAGTCGGTGAAGGCATCGAAAAGGCTGTTAACGACTTCGCGGCCGAAGTTGCTTCTTTCGCCAAGCCGAAAGAGTAAAACCTTTGCGGAATCCGCTGTTTCGCGGATAGAGTTTGGCGGCCCGGCGCTAGCTGCGTCCGGGCCGTCTACACGTAGCGCGGCGGAGGAGAGCAAGATGGCAGATCACGCTAACCTCAAATACAAGCGCGTCCTTCTGAAGATTTCTGGCGAAGCCCTGATGGGCGACCAGGGCTACGGAATCGATATCCCGTCCGTCACGCGCTACGCCGAGGAGATCAAGGCAGGCATCGCGTTGGGTTGCCAGATCTGCCTCGTCATTGGTGGCGGTAACATCTGGCGCGGCAAGTGGGGCGTCGATGGCGGCATGGAGCGCGCCCAGGCGGACCACATGGGCATGCTCGCGACTGTGATGAACGCGCTGGTGATGCAGAACTCGCTCGAGAGCATTGGCGTGCCGACGCGCGTGCAGTCCGGCATTTCCATGATGTCGATCTGCGAACCGTTCATTCGCCGTCGCGCCATCCGGCACATGGAAAAGAACCGTGTCGTCATTTTCGCGGCTGGCACAGGCAATCCGTTCTTCACCACCGACACGGGTGCTGCGCTGCGCGCCGCAGAGATGAACTGTGACGCGATGCTGAAGGGCACTCAGGTCGACGGCGTCTATACCTCGGACCCAAAGCTCGATGCTGACGCCACGCGCTTTGACACGCTCGACTACATGGAAGTCCTGTCGAAGGAGCTGAAGGTGATGGACGCGACCGCCATCAGCCTGCTCAAAGAGAACAAGATTCCGATCGAAATTTTCCGTATTCGTGACAAGGGCGGACTCGAGAATGTGCTCACCGGCCGCGGCATCTCGACCGTGATCAGCGGCAAGAAGAAGTAGGAGAGGCAAACGATGCCCGAAACCTTCGACATCAAGGCGATCGAGAAACGCATGGACGGCGCCATTGCGTCGCTCAAGACGGAATTCTCGGGCCTGCGCACAGGCCGCGCGTCCATCCACTTGCTGGATTCGATCACTGTCATGGCTTATGGCGCGCCGACGCCGCTCAATCAGGTTGCGTCCGTGACCGCATCTGACGCCCGCATGCTGAGCGTCAGTGTTTGGGACAAGAGCGTGGTCGGTGCGACTGACCGCGCCATCCGCGAGGCGCCGCTCGGCCTCAACCCGATCACCGATGGTCAGACCCTTCGTATCCCGATCCCTCCCCTTAGCGAGGAGCGCCGCAAGGACCTGCAGAAGCTCGCAGGGCAGTTTGCAGAAAGCGCCCGTGTTGCCGTCCGCAACGTCCGTCGCGATGGCATGGAGCTTATCAAGCGCATCGAGAAGGCCAACGGCATGAGCGAGGACCAGGCCAAGGGCCGGTCGAATGACGTTCAGAAGGCAACCGACCACCACATCAAACTGATCGACGACCTGCTGAAACACAAAGCCGAAGAGATCATGCAGGTGTGAGCGAGCCCAAGCCCTCTCCGCCAACGCCTGTCGTGGCGACCTTGCGGTCGCCACCGCGGCACGTCGCCATTATCATGGACGGCAATGGCAGGTGGGCAAAGGCGCGGGGCCTTCCCCGGGCGCTTGGCCACAGCGCTGGCGTGGATGCCCTGCGCGCAGCCGTGGAAGCGGCGCGCGATCTCGGCCTGTCCTATCTCACGGTCTTTTCGTTCTCGACCGAGAACTGGAACCGTCCGCAGACGGAAATCGACGCGCTGTTTGATCTGCTGCGTATGTTCGTTCGGCGAGATCTGGCGCGTCTGCACAAGGATGGCGTCCGCATCCGGATCATCGGCTCGCGAGAAGGGCTGAGCGAAGATCTCCTTGCTCTGATTGACGATGCGGTCGAGACCACAAAAGACAACACGCGGCTCACGCTGAACATCGCCTTCAACTATGGCGGTCGCGGCGAACTGGTCGCCGCCATGCGTGACATCGCGAGGCTTGTGGAGGCGGGGAAGCTCAGCGCGGACCAGATCGACGAGGGAATGATCTCGCGGATGCTGTGGACGGCTGACTCGCCTGATCCGGATCTCGTGATCCGCACCAGCGGCGAACTGCGGCTCAGCAACTTTCTGCTGTGGAGCGGCGCCTACGCCGAACTGATGTTCATGGACCTTTGGTGGCCGGATTTCACGAAGGAGAGCCTCGAGAAGGCGATTGATGCGTTCAGGCGGCGCGACAGACGGTTTGGCGGCCTTGGCGCCTGAGGGAAGGTCCAAAGCCAGCGGGCGACGCGAGATCATGCTCCGCGTCGCGACAGCTTTGATCCTCGCCCCTCTGGGCCTGTGGGCCGTCTATGCCGGTGGTCTGGCGCTTGTCCTGGCAACAGCAGCCTGCGGTGTGGTCGCCGCCTTTGAATGGACACGCATGGCGTCGCAAGCCGATGTCGCCTGGGTCCGCTGGGCGCAGTACACAATTCTCGGCCTTACCTCGGCCGTCGCTGTTATGCTCGCGCACAACGGGCTTGAGACAGTTGCGTTCGTGGCTTTGACGGGGTGTGTCATCACCGGCGCGCTGGCGTTCTTTGGCAAGGGCTCGATTAGCTCAATGGCGTTCGGCGCCATCTACACCAGCCTGCCATTTGGTTGCTTTGTCTGGATCCGTGAACTTGATCCGCATGGACAACTCTTGCTGATCGCCGTGCTGGTCATCGTGTGGATGACCGACATTGGCGCATACTTCGCGGGGCGTGGCTTTGGCGGGCCGCTGCTGAGTCCGAAGGACAGTCCCAACAAGACTTGGACTGGCGCTATCGGTGCGCTTGTCTGCGCCGGTCTCGCAGGCGCCGCCATCGCTCGCGCTGGTGGGGGCGATTTCTCGCACTGGCTCCTCTTTGGACTTGCGCTCTCGGTCGTGGCGCAGACCGGAGACCTGCTGGAATCGCGCTTCAAGCGTCTCTACGGCGTCAAGGATACGTCCGGCTTCATCCCCGGCCATGGCGGCGTACTTGACCGCCTGGACGGGCTGATGGCCGCAACCGTCGGCGCCGCTCTGATTGCGCGTTTCCTGCCAGCGATGGTTCCAACTCTGTCCGTGGCGCTGGGCCAATGAGCAAACCTGTTCGCGTGTCCGTACTTGGAGCAACCGGCTCGGTCGGCGCATCGGCGCTTGACGTGATCGCCAACCGATCGCCGGGCGCGCCTGACTTTCAGGTCGTTGCCCTCAGTGCGAACAGTAACGTCAAAAGTCTCGCCGCAGCTGCGATAGCGGCACGGGCCGAGATCGCTGTGATTGCCGACGAGAGCGGCTATGGCGCGCTCAAGGACCTGCTGGCGGGCTCTGGCATCGCGGCGGCCGCAGGTGAAGCCGCCCTGGCAGAAGCCGCCTCCAGGCCTGCTGACGTCGTCGTAGCGGGCATTGTGGGTATCGCTGGCCTTCAGACGACACTTGCGGCCGTGCGACAGGGCGCCAACCTCGCTCTCGCCAACAAGGAAAGCATGGTCTGCGCGGGCGCACTGCTGCGCGCAGAAGCCAGCCGTTCGGGGGCCCGCTTCCTGCCGATCGATTCAGAGCATAACGCCATCTTCCAGGTGCTCGACCGCCCGGAACGCGTCGCAAAGCTTATCCTCACAGCTTCTGGTGGTCCGTTCCGTAACGTCAGCATGAGCGACATGTCTTCGGTCACGCCCGAACAGGCCTGCGCCCATCCCAACTGGAGCATGGGGGCCAAGATCTCGGTCGACTCGGCCACGATGATGAACAAGGGTCTGGAACTTATCGAGGCCGCCTACCTGTTCGATGTTCCCGAGCCTCAAATCGAGGTGCTGGTTCACCCGCAGTCCATTATCCATAGCCTGGTCGAATATGACGATGGTTCCGTCCTCGCCCAGTTGGGCCTGCCGGACATGCGAACCCCGATATCCTATGCGCTCTCATGGCCCGCCCGGATGCCCCTGCCGGGTCGTGAGCGCCTTGATCTCGCCAAGATCGGCAGGCTGGATTTCTTGCCTCCCGATCCGCAGCGCTTCCCTGCGTTAAGGCTCGCGAGGACGGCCGTTTCCGAGGGGGGGGGCGCGCCGATCGTGCTTAACGGAGCGAACGAGGTTGCGGTGGCGGCCTTTTTGCAGCGACGGATCGGATTCTTGGCGATAGCAGCGGTGGCGGAGCAGGTGCTTGAAGAGTTCCTTGGCAACCCGGCCGCCCGTCGCGAGCCGGCCAGCTTTGACGAAGTCTATGATATTGACCGCTGGGCCAGGTCGCGCGCTATCGAACTGCTGCAAGTGGCGGCGTAATCAAGTGGATTTCCGGTCTACGAAGGGCGCGTGCTGATGGACATCGTGTGGCTGCTACCGGCGGTACCGCTTTTCCTTCTGGTCATTTCGCTCGTGATCACGGTTCACGAGCTTGGCCATTACTGGGTGGGCCGCATGTTTGGCGCCGCCGTGGAGTCCTTCTCTCTCGGTTTTGGCCGCTCAATCCTGGAGAAACGTGACAGCCGCGGCACGCGCTGGCGTCTCAACTGGATCCCGCTGGGCGGCTTTGTGAAGTTTGTTGGCGAAGTGCAGCTCGCGCAGGATCTCAATCAGGAAATCCCCGAAACGGTCGCCACTGAAGCTCAGGCCCTTGAGGCCCGCGGAAAAACCACGATTCTTCACGAGAACCAGATTCTCGTGGGCAAGCCTTACACGCATCTCAACCCATGGCAGCGTATTGCTGTTTCGCTTGGCGGCCCGTTCGCCAATTTCATCTTTGCCGCACTGATCTTCGCGATCATGGGCTTCGCCTTCGGCGTATCGCAGTCAAAACAGGTCCAGGTTACCGAAGTCATCGCAGGCGGTCCCGCCCAACTGGCTGGCTTCAAGGCGCAGGACATAATCGTGAAGGTCGCGGGTCGAACGGTCACATCCTCCATGGATGTGACGTCAGTCACGTCCCTGAGCGCCCGCGAACCGGTCGCGTTCAATATCCGTCGCGGCACAGAGGAACTTAGCCTGTCGGTTACGCCGGTCGAGAAGGAGGAGATCGATCCTGCTCTCAACACCCGCCAAAAGATCGGCCGGATCGGTATGGGTCTGACCCAGGTGGACACGTCGCTCCGCCGTCTGAATCCGATCGAGGCCTTGGGCTACGGCGTTTCGCGCACTGGGGAGGCGCTCGGACAGACCTTCAATGTCGTGAGGCGTCTCGTCACGGGAAAGGAAGGCATCGACAAGTTGTCTGGTCCGGTCGGTATCCTGCACCTCACTGGAGGTGTTACCCAGATGACCATGAAGCAAGAAGGCGTCGATCTCGGCCGGAAGCTTGGCGATCTGGCGTGGGTTCTCGTGCAATTGGCCGCGCTTCTGTCTGTCGGCATCGGGTTCTTTAACCTACTCCCCCTGCCGATTCTCGATGGCGGGACGGTTGTCATGACCCTGGCTGAAGCTGCGACCGGCAAGCCACTGCCGGACAAGGTTCAGAACGCCGGACTGACAATTGGACTTGTATGTTTGGTGACCTTTGCTCTGGTGGTGACACTCCAGGATACCCTCCGGTTGCCAATTGGGCTTCCGTGGGGGAGTTGAGCTTTCAGGCGGCATGTAGTCATAAGTCGCCGTAAGAGACTGCGGGACGGCAGTCCATTTCGTTGGTTGGTTTGTGTTCGTGCGAGGGGTTTCAATGCGGTCATGGTTTGCGGGCGCTCTGGCGCTGACTGCATCGGCCGGCGCCATCGCCGCCGCTCAGGACCTGTTTAACGGCAACGCTTGGGGGCAACAGCCACCCCAACAGCCTCAGCAACCTCAGATTATCGGCCGCATCCTGGTCGAGGGTAACCAGCGGATCGAGGCTCGCACTGTCCTTTCCTATCTGCTCGTGCGGCCGGGCGACGCGTTCGATGAAGAACGCATCGGCTTGTCGGTTCGCGCCCTTGGCGCCACCGGGTTGTTTGCGGACATCCAGATCGAAACGCGCGGGACCGACCTCGTCATTCGCGTTCTGGAAAACCCGATCATCAACCGCATCATGTTCGAGGGTAACAGCGCGGTCACGACCGAGAAGCTGGAAGAGGAAACCGAGGCTGAGCCTCGTCAGACCTTTACGCTTTCGCGCGTCGAGCAGGATGTGCAGCGGATTCTCGAAGTCTATCGCCGCGCCGGTCGCTTCGCCGCAACCGTCACACCGCAGTACAAGGTTCTGCCGCAGAACAGGGCTGACCTCATCTTCGTGATCGACGAAGGTCCGACCACCGGCGTCAGCTCGATCAACTTCATCGGCAACGAAGCCTTCCCCGACGACCGTCTGCGTCGCGAGATCACGACACGCCAGTCGCGTTGGTGGCGCTTCTTCGAACAGGCTGACAACTACAACCCTGGCCAGGTAGAGTACGACCGTTCCCAGCTGACAGAATTCTACACCAACCAAGGCTACGCCGACTTCCGCGTCATTTCGTCGGTCGCTGAACTGACGCCGAACCGCAAGGACTTCTACCTGTCGTTCACGATCGATGAGGGCGAGAAGTACACCTTCGGCGACCTCTCCGTCGAAACGCAGCTCGAGAAACTGTCGGGCGAACGTCTTGCGCTGTTCCTGCCGATGAAAAAGGGCGACCAGTTCCGGTCGAAGGGTATTCAGGACGCCATCGACGCGCTGACATTCGCAGCGGGTATCGCCGGCTATGCCAACGTGCAGATCCGTCCCCGCGAAGTTCGCGACCCCGTCACCCATACGATCGGCATCAAGTTCCAGGTGGATGAAGGCGCGCGCGTCTATGTCGAGCGCATCGACATCCAGGGCAACACGCAGACACTCGACCGCGTTGTCCGTCGCGAGATTCGTGTTGCCGAGGGCGACCAGTACAACCCGGTCCAGCTCGACAATGCCAAGAATCGTATCCGCTCGCTCGGCTTCTTCAATCCAGACAAGGTTGAGGTGAATGACGAGCCGGGCTCGACCCCTGATCGCGCAGTGATCAAGGTCAAGGTTGAAGAGGAGGCGACAGGCGAACTGGCCTTCTCGGCCGGCTTCTCATCCCAGGATGCATTCCTGTTCAGCGCAAGCGCACAGCAACGCAACTTCCGTGGTCGTGGCCAGTTCCTGTCAGCTCGAATTCAAACCACCTCGCGTCAGCAGGATCTCGAGTTCCGCTTCACCGAGCCGAAATTCCAGGACCGCAACCTTGCCGTCGGCCTCGACCTGTTCGCGACTAAGTCTGACTTTTTCGATGTCGCGGGCTTTCAGAACGATATCGTCGGGGCCGGCGGCCGCCTCCTGTTCCCGCTGTCCGACACCGATCAGCTCGGCCTGCGTTATCGACTGCGTAGCGACAACCTGCAGCTCGATGAACTTCTCCCGGGACAGACCAACGACGGCACAAAAACGGATTGTTCGCTCTCTGGGTTCTCGCGTTCTTCGCTCTGCGATCAGCGTGGCGAGCGGCTGACGTCTTCGGTTGGCTACACCGTGACCATGAACCGGACGAACGATTATGTGGAGCCGACGCGCGGCTTCAACCTGAACTTCAGCCAGGATGTCGCCGGACTTGGCGGCGACGTGAACTACCTGCGCAACGAGTTCGAAGGCTCGATGTATCATGGCTTTGCGCCAGGCTGGACGCTCCGCTCGCGGCTCGAGATTGGCTATATCGAAAGCTGGGGCGACGAAGGCATCCGCATCAACGACCGGTTCTTCAAGGGCGGTAACTCGTTCCGCGGCTTTGACGTCGCTGGCCTTGGACCGCGCGAAATTCGCTACAGCTACGCGACGACGGAGATCGCACTGGCACCGGGTGTTGCGCCGCCGCAATTCTCCAGCCCGATTGTCGACACGACAACAGGAATTCAACGGACCAATGACGCTGGGCAACTGCTCTACAACACTGGCACGACAGATGCGAGCGGAGCGCTTCTCCCGGCAACTGTCACGCCGCTTAATGCGCTCGGCGGCAAGGCATATGCGATTGGGTCCTTGGAATTGGCCTTCCCCTTGCCCTATGTTCCTGAAGAGTTCGGCCTGGATGGCGCTTTCTTCCTTGAAGCGGGAACTGTGGGCATCCTGGATGAAGCGGACAAGGACCGTCGCGCCCAACTGGATCCTTTTACGGTTGTTCGCGTGGACGACAGCGCCAGCGTTCGCGCCAGCGCCGGCCTCAGTATTGGATGGGACTCGCCCTTCGGGCCCATCCGCTTCGACTTCGCCCAGATACTTGCGAGCGAAGACTACGACCGAACCCAGAGTTTCCGGTTCGCAACCAACACAAGGTTCTAGTGTGATGAAAGTTCGTAACCTCGCGCTTATCGCTACCCTCTTCATCGGGTTGGGCAACACGGTCGGCGTCGCCATGGCGCAAACCAAAGTGTTCGTCATCAACGAGCAGCGCATCCGCGCCGAAACAAAGCTCGGCAAGGAGATGGATTCCAAGTTGAATGAAGTCGCCACCGCAGGCGTCGATCAACTCGGCCTGAAGACGCTCAAGACCGAAATCGACACAGAAGCGGCCGCTCTCAAGCCACAGACGCAGTCGCTGACCAAGGAAGCGCTAGCGGCGAACCCCACACTTAAGGCGCGCGTCGAGGGTCTCAACAAAAAGGCCGCCGAGCTGATGCAGAAGCAGAACGCCTTGAACCAGGGACTCGAAAAGAGCGACAACGGGCTCAACGCAGCATTCATGCAAGTCATGGCGCCGGCCGTTGAAGCGGTCGCCAAGGAAGCTGGCGCTGACGTCGTCGTGAGCTTTGCGTCGACCTGGTACATCAAGGATGCGACGGACCTGTCGGCCAAGGTGATCGCGCGTCTCGACGCTACCGTGCCTTCGCTGGCTGCGTTGCAAGCGGCTCTGCCGCCTCCGCCGGCCGCGCCGAAAGCCGCTGCCCCGGGCGGCGGCCAGTAACTCTGGACGTGAAGGCGGGGCTGTGATCGATCCAAGGTTCTACGAGGTTCCACAGCCCCTCTCGGCCTCGGACATCGCCAGCCTGCTGGGCGTCTCCGTAGTGCGCGGAGACCCCGCGACGATCGTAAGCTCGCTCGCGCCTGCATCGCGTGCAGGAAAATCGGACCTGGCATTCCTCGAGGATCCGCGAGACGGCGCTGATTTGAAGGCCGGCTGCATCTGCCTTGCTTCAGCTGAGGCCGCCACGGCAATTCCAGACGGCCCGGCGATTTTGGTCGTGCGACATCCCCGCGCTGCGTTCGCAACGATTGTTGACAAGCTCGCCCGCGTACGCACACTTCATACGACTGACGACCGTATCCACGCGTCCGCGAAGATCCATGCGTCCGCCCTGATCGAACCCGGGGCGATCATCGGCGCCGGCGCAGCGATCGGGGCGAGCGCCAGGATCTGCGCAAATGCGGTTGTCGGCCCCGGTGTTCAGATCGGCTCCAACACAACGATCGGCGCCAACGCCAGTATCAGGTGTGCTCTCATCGGCGATGGCGTGACCGTCTATCCTTCGGCTGTTCTGGGGGAGGCTGGCTTCGGCCTTGCCACAGGCGGGGCAGGCGCGCGCCTCACGCCGCATTTTGGTCGCGTCATCATCCAGAACGGCGTGTCGATCGGGGCCGGCTCCTGCATCGACCGTGGCCTGCTGGAAGACACCGTGATCGGCGAGGGCACGCACATCGATAACCTCTGCCATATCGGACATAACTGCAGGATCGGAGCACATGTCGTCATGGCCGCTTTTGCTGGCGTGTCGGGCTCCAGCCAGGTTGGCGACGGTGTTCATTTCGGCGGTCGCGTTGGGCTTAAGGATCACGTGAGAATAGGTGCAGGGGCTCGTGTTGCGGCGGGGGCGGCGGTGCTAGGGGATGTGGGGGCGGGGGAGACTGTTGCGGGTTACCCTGCCAAACCGATCCGGACCTGGATGCGCGAGCTTGCATGGCTGGCGCGGGCGGCGCAAAAGCGTCCCACAACAATGGAATAGCCGGGAATCCGGCGAGGGGCGCCGGCGAAAACATGGCTGTCAGCATACATCCCACCGCCATCGTCGAGCCCGGCGCGGAGCTTGCCGACGGCGTCGAGATCGGACCGTTCTGTACCGTTTCCGCAAAGGCAAGGCTGTCCGAGAACGTCCGCCTGATATCGCACGTCTCGGTTGCCGGTTCGACCACGGTCGGCCCGCGCACGGTGATCTATCCCTTTGCCGCGCTCGGTCACCCGCCCCAGGACAACAAGTACAAGGGCGAGGACACTCAACTGATTGTCGGAAGCGACAACCAGATCCGCGAGGGGGCCGTCCTGCACATCGGTACGGTTCAGGGGCGCGGCCGCACGGTTGTCGGCAACAAATGTCTGATCATGAACGGCGCGCATGTGGGCCATGATGGCCTCATCGGCAATGGCGTCACGTACGCCACCCATTCCGTGACCGGCGGCCTCGCCATCGTGGAGGACTCGGTGATCCTCGGCGGCAATTCCGCAGTTCATCAACTCGGCCGCGTCGGCATGGGCGCCTTCATCGGTGGCTGCGCGCCGGTCGTCGGCGACGTGATCCCCTATGGCATGGTGGACAACACGGGCGGCCTGCACGGGCTCAACATTGTGGGCCTGAAGCGTCGCGGCGCGACGCGCGAGACGATCCACCTGCTGCGAAACGTCTATCAGGTCTTGTTCCACGGCGCGGGCTATTTCGAGGACAGGATGTCGAGCGTCACTGAGCGCCATTCGGACGTCCCAGAGGTCAACCGCATTCTCGACTTCATTCGTGCCGGCGAGAAGCGTCCGCTCTGCGTCCCGAGACATTCCTGATGACCGCCTCGCGCCTCGCAATTGTCGCGGGCGGTGGTGACCTGCCGCGCCGTGTCGCCGAGCAGGCCCGACGCTCTGGTCGCGATCCTTTCGTTGTCGGCCTCAAGGGCTTCGTCGAACAGGCGTTGCTAGCGGACTTCGGCGGACCGGAGTTGTCTGTTGGCGAACTGGGCCGACTGATCCAGCTCATGAAGAAAGAGGGCTGCGAGGAGATGGTGTTCGCCGGATCGCTCAAGCGTCCGGATTTTGCTTCGCTCAAGCTCGATCTCAAGGGCGTCCAGTCGCTTCCGAAAATTCTCGCTGCGGCCAAGAAGGGCGATGACGCCCTGTTGCGCTCGGTGATGGACATCTTCGCTGACGCCGGGTTTCGCATCATCGGCGCTGAGGAAGTGCTTGACGATCTGCGCGTCGTCGCCGGCCCACTCGGCGCCATGTCGCCGACTGCCGAGCACTGGCCCGATATTCGTCGCGCGGCCGAAGTCGCAAAAGTCTCTGGCTCGCTGGAAATCGGGCAGGGCGCCATTTCCTGCGCCGGACTCATCCTGGCGGTCGAGGCGCAGGAGGGGACGGACCGCATGCTGGCGCGCATCCCTGAGCTTGCTCCCGAGATCCGCGGCACGCCCGACGCGCGGCGTGGCGTGCTCGTGAAGCGACCCAAACCGCAACAGGAGATGCGCATCGACCTGCCCACGATTGGCGTCACCACTGTCGCAGGCGCAGCTAGGGCTGGCCTCGCCGGCATTGCCGTGCAGGCGGGCGCAGCGCTCGTTGTCGACCGCGAAGCGGTCGCTGCCGCCGCTGACGCTGCTGGCATCTTCATCTACGGCTTCACCGAGGCGGACATCGCGTGAGCCACATCTTCCTCGTCGCTGCCGAGGATTCCGGTGATGCATTCGGCGCCGACGTCATCGACGCCTTGCGCGCCGCCGATCCCGCCGTTCGGATCTCCGGCATTGGCGGCGAGCGCATGCGCTCGCGCGGCGCCTTCTCTGATGTCGACATGTCCGGTCTGGCTGTCATTGGCCTGATAGAGGGACTGAAAGCCTATGACCGCGTGAAGCAGGCGGTTGAAGACGCTGCCGATGTCATCGCGAAGGCTGATCCCGACAGCGTGGTGCTGATCGATAGCTGGGGGTTCATGTGGCGTCTCGCGCGTGCGCTGAAAATGCGCGGCGCGCGAGCCAAACGCATCAAACTTATTGGACCGCAGGTGTGGGCGACCCGGCCGGGTCGGGCGCGGGTGCTGGCGCAATGGGTCGATCACCTGCTGTGCATTCACCCTTTCGAGCAGCCCTTCTATGTGAAGTGGGGGCTGCCCACGACGGTGATCGGCAACCCCGCCTTGCATCGCCTTCCGAAGGGGGACAGCGCAGGCTTTCGGCGTCGCCACGGCCTTCCAGACCATGCGCCCATCATCGGGCTTCTGCCGGGCAGCCGTAACGCTGAAATGCGCCGCGTCGCGCCGACGCTGTTTGATGCGACGGGGCTGGCCCACAAGGCGACGCCCGGAAGCCGCGTCATCTGCATGGTCGCGCCGAGCGTTGCCGGCGAAGTCGAGCGTCAGGCCAAGGCCCAGCCCTATCCCGTCCTCCTCATCGGTGGCGAGGCCGAGAAGGCAGACGCCTATGCTGCGATGACGGTTGCGATTGCCTGCTCGGGCACGGTCACCACAGAGTTGGCTGGCCAGGGCGCGGCCGTCGTCACGGGTTATCGACTCGGCTGGATCACATGGGGATTGCTGCGGGCCCTCCTGTTCAAGTCGAAATACTCGGCGCTAGTGAATGTGGCGGCGAATGCTGAGGTCATCCCCGAATTCATCCAGACGCGGTTCAGGTCAGACCTGATCGCGCAGGCTGCAATCGACCGCCTGCAAAAGCCGGAGGTCCTGCGCGCTCAACAGGATGCCCAAGCGCGAGCGATTACAGTGATGAAGGGAACAGGCAGGCCCGCAGCTGAGATATCTGCGGAGACGATCCTGCGGCTGTCGTGAGATCTGTAAGCGCGCGCTCGTGCTTCGACGGACGCCGCGCCTTGCGCGGCTCCTCAGCATGAGCGCTCAGGGGCGGCCAATAGCCAAGGGCTCATCCTGAGCAGCGACCGAGGGGAGTGTCCGTCGAAGGGCGAGCTCGTGTTCAGGGGCAGCAAAAAGGGCGGCCCCATCGGAGCCGCCCTTCGTGTTCTCGGTAGTCGGCAGTGACTAG
>JBBATZ010000005.1:0-115535 GCA_040398425.1 Hyphomonadaceae bacterium | reverse complement strand
TTACTTCGCATGTCTCTCGTGCAGGTACGCTAGGAAGCACATGTCGGAAGCCTCGGAAAATCCTCGTCCACGCGTCATGTTCTGGGCCCGGAAGTTTGGCGAACCGCTTCGCCAGACCTTTCAGGTCGACCTGGAAGATGATGCGGGACAGTTCATGGATCTGCTGGTCCAGGCAGACCAGCGCAGGACCGGGTCGAACCCGTCCGGCGGCCTCTCCGAAGGCGCGTGACCTAACGCTGGCGCGCCCGCCGCGGTTCCTCGACCTTCCAGATCATCACGATCAGGGCTGCGCACATGGTGACAATCGTCGCCCAGAACGACGCCTCATAGCCCCACAGCACCACCAGCCCCGCCCCCAGTAGCGGCGCCACCGCCCCCACCGCCCCCTCCGCCGTATTCGACAAAGCCATGCGCATCGGCACGTCGTGCGGATGGCCGTATTCCAGCACGATGTTGGTGGTCGACATCTGGAAGCCAGACTGCGCCGCCCCGATCACGAAGAACGAAAGCGCGTAGGTCACCAGCGAGTCAGAAAACAGCAGCCCCGCTACACCGACAATATTCAGCGCCGTCGAGATCACGAAGGTCGAGCGAAACCCGTGATGGTCCGATAGGTATCCCCACACGAGGTTCGAGACCGTGTCCGCGCCCATATAAGCGAACGACAGTATCGCTAGCGTGGCGCCGAACTGTTCCGGTTGCGCCTCCGCAGATATGCCCAGCGCGAAGATCGCATAGAGGAAGAAGAAGGGTTGTCCGATACGTGAGCCCATCACCAGAGAGCGCGCGACCATGAACCAGGCAAACCCGTGATCGTCCCGCATCAGCGACGGGAAGTCCTTCATCCGGTCGCGCAGTGACTTGCGGTCGCGCACCGTTGGAGGCTCCGGCTCGCGCATGAGGATCTGGAGCGCGGACAAACCGAGGCTCGTCAGCACGAATGCAAGGAAGAACGTCGTCGCATAGCCATTGCCCCAGACATGGTTGGCGACCAGCCATGATCCCGCGAAGTAAGACAGCAGCGCCGCGATGAACCCGCCAGTGAGATTCCGCCACGCCTGCAGACGCCCGCGCAGCCGGATCGGAATCACCTTGGCCAGCAAGAGCTGAAACGCCACCCGCTGCGGCCCCTGGAAGAAGCCGAGCAGGAACAGGAACAGCAGCGCACATCCCAGAGCCCATGGCCCGACAAGGAACCACCCCGAGATCGCCAACCCGAGAATCTGCGCCCGCATCAGCAGGCCCAGCATCACCGAGACCGGCAGAATCTTCTTGCGGTGCTCGATCTGCGCCGCGCCGATGATTGGCGACACGATACCGCCCAGCTGCTGCAGGCTGGTGCCGATGCCGACCCAGAAATCCGAACCCGAAATGGAATGCAGATAGGCCGGCACAAAGGTCGGCGTGTTGACCAATCGGAATCCGGTCATACCCAGCATGCCGTGCACATAGTGACCGGCATAGTTCCGCTTCAGATTGTCTTCGACGAACTGGTCGTAGGCAGCATCCGCCTCGACCACCGCCGATGATCCGCGCTTGCCGGCCTTCTCCAACGTGGGTGTGTCGTCCAAGGCCGTCGCCCTTCCCCGCAGGCAAGACCCTGCAAAGGCCGGGAGATGCCGAAGAATCACTACTAGGCCCGCATCTCGCTCTATTGAAGTGCGGCGCGTTGCAGCGATCGACTATTCCGGTGCAGTGTCCGCTCCGCAACCACATCGGACGGACCCGGTACATGAAACGATTGCTCCTCGCTCTGGCAGCCAGCGCCTGCTTCGTCACGCCCGCTTTCGGCCAGGCGGTGCCCAAGCCCACGCCGGAACAGCTCGCGAAGACGTACGAGGAAGACCAGCTCAGCCTTGAGAAGTGCGGCGTTCCGCGCAACGCGGCCGACGACTACCGCCCCACCCCGCTCGTGGCGGATCAGACCCGCGCGCCGCGCCTCACCTCGACCCAGAAGTTCCACGTCGAGACGTTTGCGACCGGCCTGCCCAACGCCTGGGGCTTCGCTTTCCTGCCGTCCGGCAACATCATCGTCACCATTCGCGGCTCGGGCCTGCGCATCATCCACCCTGATGGCAAAGTGTCGGAAACCCTCGCCGGCTCGCCCTACATCAAATCGTCGATCCCGCTGTTCGGCATGCACGACGTGATCCTCGACAAGGACTTCGCGAAGAACCGCACGATCTATCTCGCCTACGTCTCGACTCCAGCTGGCGGCGGCAATACCGGCTACATCGCGAAGGCCAAACTCTCGGCCGATGAGCAGTCGATCACCGACCTGCACGTACTCAAGCAGGAAGGCGCGATGGTCCCCCGCCGCATCGTGCAGGCGAAGGACGGATCGCTCTTTGTGATCACAGCCGACATCCTCACACCGTATGTCAGCGCGCGCTCGCTCAAGAGCCCGAACGGCAAGGTGCTGCGCATCAACACGGACGGCACGACGCCCAGGAGCAATCCGTTCCTCTCCGATGAGGCCGCCGACCCCACCGTCTATGCAGTGGGCATTCGCGACCCGCAGGGCATGGTCTTCAAGCCCGGCACGCAGGATCTCTGGATCATCGAGAACGAGCCGCGCGGCGGCGACGAGCTCAATAAGATCCAGCGCGGCAAGGATTATGGCTTCCCGACGATCAGCTATGGCCGCGACAATGACGGCAAGCTGCTCAACAACGGCCTCACCAAGCAGGACGGTCTCGAACAACCGGTGTACTTCTGGACGCCCTCCGTCGCCTTCTCGGGCATGACTTGGCTCTCCGGCAACAAATACCCTGGCTGGAAAAACTCGATCTTCATGGGCGGCCTCTCCGGCCAGCAGATCGTGCGCGTCGAGATGAATGCGCAAGGCCGCGTCGTTGGCGAGGAAAAGCTGCTGCGCGATCGTTGCCAGCGCTTCCGCGACGTCCGCCAGGGTCCCGACGGGCTGCTCTACGTGCTGACCGACGCCCCGGTGGGCGAACTGCTGCGGATCGTGCCGGAGTAGAAACTAGCCGTCACGATGTACCGGCTCGTCCCGACGAAAGTCGGGATGAACGGGTGTGTTGGACTAAACCACCAACCCCAACGCCTTCCGCATCGCCTCGGCTGTGGCATCGAACGCCAGCATGGTCGACGCGTGGCGCGGCGGATAATCCTTCACCGGCGCGAGGTGGCGCAGCTCCCAGAACACGCCGCTCGGCGGCTCCGCGCCATCCTTGAGCATCGCACGCAGCGCCTCGCGCGCCGCCTCGATCTCTTCCAGCGACAGCCCGATCGCATGCTGTGACAGGATCGCCGTCGCCGCTTGCCCCAGCGCGCAAGCCTTGGGATCGACCGCGATCTCAGCGATCCGCCCATCCGCATCCAGCTTCACATCAACCTGCACGGTCGACCCGCACACGCGCGAGACCTTCAGCGAAGATCCCTGCGCATCATCCAGCCGGCCAACATGAGGAATATCCCCCGCCAGCTCCAGAACGCGATTGTGGTAAAGCTCACCGAACATCCAGCTTAGATCGGATGTATCGGCCCGCCGATCAAGTGCGCACGGCGGTCATCATGATGCCTTGCGCCATGATCCGCTCAGCGGTGTAAACGACCTGGTGGCATTGGCGAGCGCGGCCTCGAACCGCGCATCGATCGCCTCGAAATTCACATGTGCGATCCCGCCGCTGGCCGATGTCACGCGAATTGGCGTCTCAACGCCAGCCCAGCGAAGTACGTCTCGCTCTCCACCTGTGAAGCCATCTGCAGACGAAAGTTAAGCGCCGCTACGCGAAATGTCTTCAATAGTGACCCGCCTGTTGGAGCGCACAAGCTCGCCCGGCGCCTGGATCTCAAATCGGGGATTCGTTCTCCGTTCCACATCGGGAGACGACATGCGCACAACACGCACGATCGTCTCGCGCAGAGTCGATATCGACGTGGCGACATCGTGCGCGCTTGTGCTCAGGGCATGCGCACTTTCACCACTGCGGCTGGCTTCACCGAGAACAATTGTGACCGAGTCCGAAACATAGCCTGCCGCGGTAGCGGTTTCGGCGACATGGCGGGAAATCTCGCCTATGGTCGCACTCTGTTCTTCCATCGCCGCCGAAATCGCCGTCGACACCTCATCGACGTTGGCAATCTGGCGAGCAATCTCGGCGACCACCGCCGACGTTTCCTGCGTGACGCGCTGGATCTCGTCGATGTGCCGCCGAATATCTTCCGTCGAGTTGGCCGTCTGCGTCGACAGGTTCTTCACCTCGCTCGCGACAACGGCAAAGCCCCTGCACGCCTCACCCGCACGGGCTGCCTCGATCGTGGCGTTCAGCGCGAGAAGATTTGTCTGCGCGGCGATTTCGGAAATGATCGTCGCGACTTCGCCAATACGAGCGACAGCTGTCGAGAGGTTGGCAACGGCGTGTTGCGTGCGGTCGCTGGTTTTCACCGTCTCGCGCTTGATCTCCTTTGCGCGCGCCAGCTGTGAAGTGACCTCCTGGATGGAGGCGGCGAACTCTTCGGTGGCTGCCGTGACGCTGGCCGCACTCATCATGGCCTGCTGGGCAGCCGACGCCGCTCCTTGACACTGGTCTGTCACGCTTGAAGCCGATGTCGCCATTGAGCCAGCGAGTTTCGTCATCTGCTTGGTTTCGTCGCTGATATGGTTCACGGCAGCGCCCGCTTCTTGTTCCACCGAGTTGGCCATGTCCTTCAGGGAGGCGCGCCGCGCAGCTTCCGCCTGCTCGGCCTGTTCCACCTGTTTCGCTCGGAGGTTGTTCGCGTCGATCAGCCCCTGACGGAAGACCTCGATGGTGCGGATCATTTGCCCGATTTCATCCGAGCGCTCTGCGCCATCAACCTTTGCCTGGTAATCTCCTGCGGCAAGTTTCTCCATGGTCGCCGTCACGCCTGCGATCGGCCTGACGATCTGGCCCCCAAGTACTGCAAGCGCAGCAACCGCCAGCAAGATGACCAGCGAGAAAATCGCCGTTACAACTCGTCCGTTGCTCGCTGCGTCCGAACTTGCCTTCGAGACCGCGTCGATTTCGGCAAGCGCTGTCCTTTCCTTCTCCGAAACCGTCGCCGACAGCTTCTCCATCGCCTCACCGACACTGGTCGCGGCGGCATCGAAGCTGCTCATCATGCCGTTCCCCACGGCAGGGCCGCCCGAGACGTAGGCCTGCACCATCTGCTGGCCAGTCTCGTAGTAGGCGGGGAACGCGGCGCGGGCTTCGTTCAGGTCTTTGACCGCCTCGTCAAATCCGAGGGCGTCAGCCATCGCCAGCGCGTTTTTGCTGTCGGCCTCGAAGGAGGCGGCAGCCTCTGCGGCAAGCGCCGTTCCATCATTGAGCCCGTCGAGGCCACGGGTTGCAGAAATGTCCGTAAGAAACCGCTGAACCTGAACGACGTCGTACCGAACGTCTTTCACGAGCAGGGCAAGCTCCGTGTTCTTCTCGACCAACGCCAGACTCTGAACGACCTTCGCCGCGTTCGAAGTCTGCTCCGTCTGCTGCCAGATGGTAAGGCCCACAAACAGCGACACGACCAGGAACAGACCTGCCGCGCCAGCCTTGACCTTGGAACTGATGGTTTTCATCGGATGGCATTTCCCTTGCGCGATTGGACGGCCGCGCGAACAGATTTCCGCCGTAACGCGTCACCTCTGGCCCAGACAGATTCGTCCAGACTCCGCAGTGATCGCGACCTGTTTGCCCGTGGAAGGCTAAAAAATGTGGGACAAGCGGAGACCTTTGGCGGCGGGAACACACAAGGGCGCCGCGGCATCTTCACATCTATAGCATGCTACCAATGTACAAAAAGCCAGTCCGGCCGCGCGATCTGATCCGCGCTCCGCCTAGTCCGCCATCACCGGCGGCGTCAGGTCCTTCGTCCATGCCCGGGGCTTCTCAGAGAACAGCGCAGCGCCCGTCGCCCGCGCGCCCGTGACGAGCGACTTGCGCCGCGCATCGAGCACTTCACGGAAACCGATGGGCCGCTCGCGCCATCCCTTGGCGCCGGCCATCACCACCTCGATGTCCTGCACTTCACCCAGCAGCTCGGCTAGATCGCGCACGCCGGCAACGCGTTTGTCGAGCGCATCGGGAAATTGCTGCCGCATCAACCGCGCCTGCAGCGCGTGGTACTTCGCCTGCTTGCGCCACTCGTGCAGCAGTTCGGGCTCTTCCGTTTCAAGCGAAGCGTACATCGCCAGACGCGCCAGCCGATATGTGTCGGCGAGCGCTCCCGCGAGATCGGCGCGTTCGCCAGACTCCATCGCCGGCACAAGATCGTCGCCGCGCTTGTCCAGCCCGTCGATGAACTGCTTGATCGCGCCTTCCGCCTCCACGATGCGTCGCCCGCGCAGGAAGCGCTCTTCCAGCTTGCGCGTCGCGTCGCTGCCGATCCGCGAGGCAAGGAACGGCCGCAGCGTATCCAGCGCTTCGATCCGGGCGCCGGCATCGCGAAGTTCGGACAACAGCCGCGCCTGATCCCGCCACCAGCGGTTCTCGCGCCGGAACGCCTCGCCGCCCATCAACGGCTTGGCCAGACGCAACGCGGCGCGGATGCGCTTGCACCGCACGCGGGCCTTGTGCGCGAACGCCGCCTGTTCCTGCCCCGCTTCGGCGCATTCTGCCGACAGCTTGTGAACCTGCTCGCGGATCACACGCGACAGGCCCTCGCCGGGCGATTCATGGGGCGCGAGAACAAAACTCACCAGATGCGCCTCAACGGTTCTTGGCTTTCTCGTCATAGTTCTTCAGCGGGTCGCGCATGTGCAGCCGCACATAGTGCGCCTCGGGGCGCTCCTGCTTCGGCCAGAACTTCACCGTCCAGGAATGGACGTTGTCGCCCACCGAATAGACCCGCTCGCACTCCAGGTTCGGCACCGCGGTTGCTTCAGGGCGGTTGCCATCCTTGCAGGCAAAACCGTCCGCCTCGAACACCTTGCGCGCCTCGGCCTCCTGGCCGCCACGCCAGGTCGAACCGATAAAGCGGCGGAAATCCTGGTCCACGGCGCCCTCGGCGTCACGATCCCAGAAACCGAAATTTGTGCCCGCCGGTCCCGGCCCCTGCGGCGGACGCGGCCCGCCGGTCTGGATCGTGGTCGACGCACACGCCGCCAGCGCTAACGCCATCACGGCGCCGCCAACAAGCTTCAAGCCTGCGAGCTTCATCTACAGCCTCTCCCGAACACCCGACCCGATCCAACGCGCGGATCATAGACCTGCTCGTCCCATCGTCAAACCGTCGAGGCGCAGTTACCCGGGCCCAGACTAGCCATGAAAACCTAACGTCCGGCCAAGCCAATCGATCAAACCGGGCAGACCCTCGATGAACAGCAGCGTCACATACGAGACCGCGACCATCGCCACGACCGAGACCACCAGCCCGATCAGCACGATCACCCCATCCCGCTGCGCCAGCCCCATGCCCAGCACTGCGCAGGCCAGCGCCGGGGGGAAATTCCCTCCTGGCGGCAGCGGCAGGATCAGCACGAGCGCCATGACCAGAACGATGATGCCGATGAACACCGACCCCACCCGCCCCGTCATGTACAGCAGGCGGGGCTTCATCACCTGCTCTATGACGGCCAGCCTAGGCGCCAGCCCTGTGAACGCTCCAACCAGCGTTTTCCGGTCAAACGACCGCTTCGACAGGATGCCCGGCAGGTAAAGATCCTCCCGCCCGATCACCATCTGGATCGACACGATCAGCAGGATGATTCCTACCACCGTCGGCACCCCGGGCGGCATCGGCACGATCGACGGCAGCGAGAACAGCAGCACGGCAAGCCCGAACGACCGCGCATCCAGCGCATCGACGATCTCCCGTACCGTCACCTTCTCGCTCTCGCCCTGAACGGCCTTCACCAGCAACTGCGACGTTGCAAGGCTTGAGGACTCTGTGGATGGAGCGTCAGCGGGACTGGTCAGAGCCGCCTCCCTAGACTCGACGCCATGTCGAACCCTGCGGTCCGTCCATGATCTCGACGCCCTCCGCCGCCAGCTCCTTGCGAATACGATCGGCCTCCGCAAAGTTCTTCGCGTTGCGCGCATCCACGCGCGCCGCGACCAGATCGTCGATCCGCCTGGCGTCTCCCGCATCGCCGCGCGCCCACTCTTCCGGATCGCGCTGCAGGATACCGAGCAACCGCCCCGCCGCCAGCATCTGGCCCTTGATCCGCGCCCAGTCTTCCGGCTCGGCCTTGTTGGCTTCCGTCGCCAGCGCCGACAGCTCCGCCAACGCGAGCGGCGTGTTGAGATCGTCGCACAGCGCCGCGGTCACCGCATTCGGCGCCTCGAGATAATCCGCCAGCACGTCCTTCATGCGCCGCAGCGCATTGTAGAGCCGGTCCAGCGTCGCCTTGCTCTGGTCGAGCAGCGCTTCGGTCCAGTCCAGCGGCTGGCGGTAATGCGCCGTCATCAGCGCGAACCGCATCGTCTCGCCGTCATAGTGCTTCAAGAGGTCGTGGACCAGTTTCACATTGCCGAGCGACTTGGACATCTTCTCCGAGTCCATCGACAGGAAACCGTTGTGCAGCCAGTAGCGCGCCATCGGAGCGCCATGCGCGCACTCACTCTGCGCAATCTCGTTCTCATGGTGCGGGAAAATCAGGTCGAGCCCGCCAGCGTGAATGTCGATCGTCTCGCCCAGCACAGCCTTCGCCATCGCCGAGCACTCGATATGCCAGCCCGGCCGCCCCTCGCCCCACGGACTGTCCCAGCGCGCCTCTTTCGGCTCGCCCGGCTTTGCAGCTTTCCACAGCGCGAAGTCCGCCGGATCCTTCTTGCCCGCGTCCACTTCCACGCGCGCACCCGCGATCATGTCGTCGCGATTGCGGCCCGACAGCTTGCCGTAGTCCGCCATCGACGGCACGTCGAACAAGACGCCGTCCTTGCCCGCATAGGCGTGCCCCTTGGCGACCAGCGCCTCGATGATCTCGATCATGCCGCCGATATGCTCGGTCGCATGTGGCCGGAATGTCGGCTCGATCACCCCCAGCGCCGCCATGTCGTCGCGATAGATCTGCTCGTATTTCGCGGTGATCTCGGCGATCGGCGCGCCCGTTTCCGCCGCCGCGGCGATGATCTTGTCGTCCACATCGGTGATATTGGCGGCATAGACCACGTTCTCGGCCCCATACCGCGCCCGCAGCAGGCGAAACAGCACATCGAAGGCCACTGGGGGCCGCGCATTGCCGATATGGGCGTAGGAATAGACCGTCGGTCCGCACACATACATCGTCACCCGCTGCGGGTTTTGCGGCGAAAAGAGCTGCTTTTCGCGTGTCAGCGTATTGTGAAGGCGGATGTCCATAAGACCGGTCTTTTCGTTCCGTTAGGAATATTCAATAAGGGTTTGCGATTGCAGCAATTGGCGTTTCGCCGTGAGGCGCCTATGTGTCACGCACGTCCCGTCCGGGCAATGTGGGCCGGGGAACGCTTCAAAACAGGGTGTCTTGGCGCCCAATGGCTCTGAAACCGTCGTGGTTTCCAGCCCGAGTAACGAAAGGGACGGCCCATGGACGCCGTGACGAAGGATAAGGCCCAGAAGGACCTGGCCAAGGCCGCCTACGAGCTTTCCCAGCGCCCCTCCCGCGATGAGGCGGAAAATGCTGTCCGCACCCTCATCGCCTGGGCCGGCGACGACCCGAAGCGCGAAGGCCTGATCGACACCCCCGGCCGCGTCGTCGACGCCTATGGCGAATGGTTCAAGGGCTATGGCGAAGACCCGCGCGATTATCTCTCCCGCACCTTCGACGACGTGAAGGGCTATGACGACATCGTCATGCTCCGCGACATCGACGTGGAGTCGCACTGCGAACACCACATGGCGCCCTTCCTCGGCAAGGCGTTCGTCGCCTACATGCCGCTCGACAATGTGGTCGGCATCTCCAAGATCGCGCGCGTTGTGGAAATCTACGCCAAGCGCCTGCAGACGCAGGAGACCATGACCTCGCAGATCCTCAACTCGATCCAGGACGTGCTGAAGCCGCAGGGCGTCGCCGTGTTGATAGACGCGAAACACGAGTGCATGACCACCCGCGGCGTCCACCACCCGCACGTCTCGACGATCACCACGCAGTTCTCCGGCGTCTTCCGCTCCGACAAGGAACTCCGCGAACGCTTCCTCCGTATGGCGGGCAAGTAGGCCGGCGCCGCCGGCCGCTCGCCCGGCAGCCAGCCTCACTCAGCAATGACGATGTCTCCGCTCTGCAGCGGACGCGCGTAATCCGCATAGGGCAGCTCGATACCGGTGAAGTTCACGGGTATCCCCGCACATTGCAGCGGCTCGGGCCGGTCGCAGACCTGGAAATGCAGGTGCGGCTCAGTCGAGTTGCCAGACGATCCCAGCTTCCCGACGACCTGCCCGGCCTCGACCACATCGCCGACCTTCACAGCCACACTGCCCGCCTTCAGATGTGCGTAAATCGAGAACTCGCCATTGCCGTGGTCGATGGCGACGTAGTTTCCACCAATCGCATCCGGATCTGCCGTGATCAGCTGCATCTGATAGGCGCCCGAACGTTCGGCGTAGGCATCAACCGCCTCCCCCGGCTGCCTCAGCGTTGCGGGGTCCTCGGCGAGGTCGGCCTTTACATCCACGACCTTTCCATCGGCTGCGGCCAGCACGTCGGCGCCGTAGGCATAGAAATCCTCGAAAGCTGTCCCGGCCCCGCGATACGAACGCGTTCCGTCGCCCAAGCGCACGATATCGAACGCAAACTCCTCCGGCAGCGCCCAACGGTGCGCGGTGTGCGGCGTCGGCCCCACAGCCGAAAACCACTGCCCCTTCATTGGAAAGCGGAACACCGTCTTCGACATCTCGGACCTGATCGGCAGACGCGCGCTTGCTTCGATAGTTTTGCCGCCGCGCTCGGCCTGCACCCGCACCTGCAGCGTATCGCGCGCGCCCTTGTAGGCGAAAGGCTGCTGCATCAGCAGCAGCGCCTCGCCCGGGTTCAATGTCGGCCCGGCCAGCTTCGCCCCTTGGGGGATCAGCGCACCCGAGCAGAACTGGAACGCCATGAGGTCCGTCGCGCCTGACGCCTGTACGCGCGGCCCGGACGCTGACAGCGCCTTCAGCTCCGCCCCGGCGATGCGGCGCGTATCCTTCACCTCACCGCCCGACATCAGGTCAACATTCACCGCGACAATCTCGAGGGGCACCGATCCGGCGTGGGACACGAGAACATTCTGCAGCATCAGGCTCTGCACGCCCCGCTGCGATTCCAGCGGATAGGTGCGCACCTGCTCCACCGGGCAGAACTTCACGGTCACATCACGCGACTTCTCGTCGGCGTAGGCCATCTCGGGCGTCAGGGCAGCCGCCAGCAATCCCGCCGCAACAGCGGCAGAGCAAACGATCTTCATGTCAGTCTCCAGTGTCTAGAAATCGTTGGATGGGTTGGAGGGCAGCCCAACGCGCGGTCGTTTCACGCGCCCGTACGCCCAGGTCAGCAGCAAGTAGAGAAGAACTCCCGTCACGATGGCGAGCGGCGCAAACCACCCGCCCGTGAGATCGACGCCATCGACATTATTGTCAGCGCCAATGAACAGCTGGCCGGTGCTCAGCCGGAAGACGCCGACATCCTGGCTTGTCGTCAGCTTCAGGATGCCGAGAACGATCATCACCGTCGCGACCAGATACCCGACGCTCATGACGATCGCCGTCACCACTCCGCGGATGCCCGTCACCGCCGTACGCAAGATCGCCGACAGCACATCGTGCGGACCAAAAGTCCGCCCCGCCCGCACACGCAAGCGATCCGCCACCAGCTGCGGCAGAAACTCATCCGGATCACCCAGCTGCTCCAGCGCCGAGCGCGCATCCGCTTCACTCGCCGGCGTCCCCGCCATCGCGTCGAGGATGTGCGCCTCCAGTTCCCGCCGCACGGCGTCGGCTTCGGCATGTGACAGCGGCGCCAGCGTACGATCAACCTGCGCGAAATAGTTCGCCAGCAGTTTGCGCGCCTGCACGTCGCCAATCTCGATCCAGCTAGACATCGAGCAACCCCCTCAGACTGGCGTCAAACCTGATCCAGCGACGTGCGCCTTCATCCAGCGCCGCGAGACCCTTTGCAGTGATGGAGTATGTCTTCTTCGCGGGCCCTGATTCCTGGATCACCCATTCGGCGCTGGTCAGCCCGTCCTGCTCGAACCCAGCCAGGAGCGGATAGAGCGTGCCTTCAGGAATACTGCCGCCCAGCACATCCTTCACCGCGACCGCCAGCGCATAGCCATGCCGCGGCCGCGACTTCAGCGCGCCCAGCACGGCAAAGGGCAATACCCCTTTGCGCCAACGCTTCTCCCAGTCATCGACCTGCGCATTCACGGGCGTCACCCAAGCTTTCGTCTGATGTACATCGAAGTTCGAGGTATATCAACATCCCAATTTCAGTTTTTGAGGTGTCGTCCAAAATCCGCTGATCAAGCCGCGACATCCCGCCAATGTCATTGCGGTCGCGTGAAGCGCGAGCCGGAAACCGATCGTCTAATTGACCCGCAGCACGTCAATGCACTGCGTAACGTACCCCATCCCGTCCTCGCGCGAGATCACCGAGAGAGTTGGATTATCGCGACAGTAGTCGCGAAGAACTGCGCGCTGCCCGGCTTCAGTGAGATTATCAGGTGCGACGAAGTAAGTCGGAAGGTTCGCCTGAATTTCGGTCGGGGCGTAGCTGATCTCCGGCAACTCCAGGTTCGCCAGCCAGTAGACATAGGCGTTGAGGCCAAGCGTCCCCAAAATCATAACCCACGCCTTCCAGCGATCCCGCCGCTCCACCATTTCGCCCTCCGGATGCGCGGCCGCATCCTTGATCCGCGCACGGATAACGTCCTTCGCCTCATCGATCTTCTGACGCGGCACAAACACCTGCATCCCGCCGAGCGCGATGATCCAGCCCCAATCAACATTGGTGTGGTGGCGATTGCCGACAAACGCGTCGATCCCCTCCGCACGAAGCGCAGAAGCCATCACTTCGGCCTCCTCCCGCATCGCCAGCGAGATCAGGATCGCATAGTCCAGCCGCTCTTCGCTCATGACGCCCCCCCGTATTCGTCACGCCATCAGCGCGCGATCACCGAAGGAATGCAAGATCCGAAAAAGCAGGCGCCCCTCGGAGGTCGCGATCGGTCACGCTCCGGATGAGGCATCCGCGATCGGAGCCGCCCCGCGCGTCATCATCACTCTCTCGAACTCGGCCTTCTTCTCACGACTGAGAACATCGAAGATCAGGTGTATCCTGTCCTCTTCGCCCTTGTTCCAGGCTTCGTGTACGGCCTTGTTGTCGAACCACCAGAGTTCACCTTCGCGCATGGTGACTTCCTCATCGCCCGCCCTGAGCCACGACCCGGCCGTTGACTTCAGCACGAGATGATAGCGATCGCGGAAGAGATGATACTCGCCACGGTCCACATGCGGATAGACCCGGCGCCCTGCAGGCAAGAGAACAAGTTTTGCGCGGCCGAGTTCGCCGCGCTGACTCTTCGCAAAACGGGTCAGAAATTGTCGCGCCTGCTGAAAAGGCTTCGACGTATTCGTCCACCGCGACTCACGCACATCGCGCCGCGCACGATTGGCGATCGTGGACTTGCGCAAGCCGCGCAGCGGAACCGCCATGGCCTCGCGCTGAACCGCGATCTTGTCCTGTCGGCCTGTTGCAACAGCCCACGCATTGCTCACCGCAGAGAGTTCTGAAAGCAGCGGCGCCGTTGGCGCATCCGACATCAAGCGACGAAACTGTTTCATGGGAGCACCCGACGAACCCTCAACTGAACGCGCCTCGCCAGCATGCCGGTGACAACCAGCCTTGGCTTGCGATCGCGACAACGGCTGAATTGAAAAGCTTATTCTTCCAAACTGCGTGTGGAATTGGCTGCCGACCCCGGATTCCACGAACATCGCAATACAAACAGAGAGTTATGCGCGTACGGAGCCGTGCAGCAGGGTGCCCCATTATGGGCGCCGATCTCAATTGGCGGGCACTGAACCTGATGAGCTCGTCAGCTCTTTAGCCCATCGCAGCGCGATGGCGCCGAGGTCGTTTCAGATCAATACGACCAGCTTCGATCAACCGCAGACAACGAACGTACGCCTGATCGCCAATGATGGGACTTGGGCTGCGTCTACTTGGTCACACGCAGGTATATGCAAGAACGGCTCAAGCCATCTGTTGGCTTCGCGATTACTCCGCCCGATTCTCTTTCATCTGCGCATCCACCAGGGGCGTCTTCAGCTCTGCGGACTCCGCTGCCTCCGCCTGCCTGGCCTTCTTCCCCTTCTTCGCCGGCTTGGGCGGCGGGGGGATCAGCACCGGCACGAACGGCTTCAACGGATCGGGATTGTAGCGCGGCTTCATATCGCTGGCCGACAACCGCTCCACCACGCTCGGATCAAGCACACTCCCGGCATAGTCGATGGTTGGCCGATCCTTGCGCGACTTTCCTGACCAGATTCGCCGCGTGTAGATCGGATAGTTCATCGGCGACAGTGAGTCCCAGAAACGCGGGCGCGAAATCCTGCCCTTGAACACGAGCCCCGCCTCGCGCACCGCCTGCGCCAGCGGCGATTCATCCTCGCCATATGTCCCATAGAAACGCAGCCCGCATTCCGCCGCGCCCTCGGCCACCCACTTCAAGGGCGCCGCCGACAACGGAGACCCCTCGCCCCCGCCGACATCGCCGTGCGTGCCGATGAACCAGCGCTGCGCATAGTGCTGACGTCCCGGCTGGCAGTGGTCCCGCTTGTTGGCCTCGTCCAGGCCTTCCCACAGCGTCGGCGGAAAGCCGAGCCGGTTCTCGTCCACCGCCACAGCATGGCGCGCCGACAGAACGCTCTTGCCGATCGTCATGTCGTGGAAGCCGAACCGCTTGTTGAAGAACCGCGCCATTCCGCCCAGCGCACTCGGCACGCCGCGCTGTCCGACCGTCTCGAAGATGCCGAGATAGGTGATGGTCGGCGCCTCGTCGCTCTTGAGGCGCGTGCCGTCAGCCGCCCGCTTGCCCTTGCCATAGCTGGCGCGGAAGTCGCGACGCGCGCGCTCATAATCTTCCAGTTCGAACTTGGTCGCTTTCGGCCCCGGATGCGCACGATAGAGCCTGAATGCGTCCCACGCCTTTTCCGCGTGCATGCGGCTGACAATGCCAGCGCAGCCAATCAGCCCCGCAAAGCTCCGTGCACAGAACGCCCCCCGGCTGAACCCGAACACATAGATCTCGTCGCCCGCCTCATAGTTGAACGCCAGCCGCAGATACGTCTCGACGATATTGTCCTCGAGCCCTTCGCCGAACACGCCGCCCAGGATCCGGTTCAGGCCCTCGCTGAACCCGTCCATAAACCCGTCCTTGCCCAACGCGTCCACGTTCGAGCCGACGCCCTGGCTGTAGATGACGATCTGCGGGATCTTGGTCCCGTCCTCCAGCGTGTGCGTATGCGCAATGCTGCGCGCGATGATTGCAATGTTGGTCGGCTTCGGCTGGCGCAACTTCTGCCAGGTGCCGTCAAAACACACGATAAAACGCTTCACGCCAGCCACCCACACTCTAACCCCGGGCACCCTAGCAGAGCCCCACCGCCGCGCCAGCGCTTACCTGCAGGGGCGCCACAGCGTGCAGAATCAGCGGAAAGCCGGAAATCTTCTCCAGCAGTTTCAGGCGTTTGCGCCAAAAAACTGTAGGATTGAAAAACGCAAAAATTTAAATCCCCGCCGCGCCGTCCTACCCCCATTTCAGCGGCCGTATATTCGTCCGCATGACTCGAACCCAAACGCGCACATACGGAGTCATTAACCCATCAAGTCGCCAGCCTTTGCGGGCCGCCATGCTGCGCACGTTCTGCTGGCTCGTGTCCAACGTCGTGTCGATGCTCGCGACGATCTTCAACCGCACCACCCGTGATTGGCACACGGATGAGGTGGAAGACGATCAGCTCACGACGCCGAACGACATCACAGAGGAAACACGTCAGGCCGAACCAACCGGCCTCACTTCTGGAAGCGGCCCCTTGGCCGCGTTCCCCGCGGAGGCGGGGATCCAGACTCCGCACAGCGTGCGGACATGCAATCCGAGCGCGCCCCACGCACTGACGAGACCCCCGCCTTCGCGGGGGACACGGCTTGCGACATCCACGCCCGCTTTCTCCCCGCTCATCCCGACGAAAGTCTGGATCCAGGGCGGACGGCGAACCTAGCCCCGCCTTGCAGCTTCAATCCAGCGCCCCCTTCAAAACCGTTCCTAGATTCCGACGCCGCATCCCGAGCCTGTCGAAAGGCGTCGGAATGAGCGGTTCATGTTGCGCAAATTCGGCCTGACCTAGCGCAGGCCAAACTCACCGAACCAAACCCCGGCGCCCCGCCGCAGGGATCGCATCGGCATGCGCGAAACCCTGCGCCCAGCCAATCGACATTCCGCTCCGTGTAGCGTCAACTGCCGCGCCGCCCCGTTTTGCGGCGACAGTCCAAAAGGCGCGCCGTGAACCGTTCTCTCCTGCTCCGCACTTCCTTTCTCGTTTCCCTGGCGCTCGCGGTCGCATCGGCCTGCGCGCCGCCGGAACCCGTCACGCCAGCGCCCCCCATCCCGCCCGCCATCGTCGCAGATACCGGCATCGCCAACCCGGTTCTCACCTGCGACGCAACAAGCTCGCTGAAGCCGGATATCACGAAGGACAGCCTGATCACGGCCTACGGCGCCGCAAACGTCACCGAAGAAACCATCCCCTGGGTCGACAGCGAGGAGAAAGCTGTCGTCCTCTTCGCCAGCGATCCCGAGACCCGCATCGAGCTCCTCTGGCTCGACAAGACCAGCGGCGGCCCGCGCGTCATCCAGACTTCCGGCGCCAAATGGACAGGTCCGCTCGGCCTGCGTGCCGGCGCTTCAATGGTAGACGTCGAAACGGCGAATGGCGCGCCCGTCTCGCTGATGGGGTTCTCGAACCACAATGCCGGCGAGGCCAACGACTTCCACGGCGGCAAGCTGGTCAGCGCCGATAAGGGTTGCCGGGTCACCCTCATCTTCGCCACCGGTGATCTGCCGCCTGAGGTCGCTGCGCCCGTCAACAATGATCCCGAAAAGGTCTATAGCTCGGACAGCCCCGAAATGCGCGCCGCCAAGCCTACGCTGGACACGATCGTGCTGAGCTATTTCGACCCGAGTTGATCCAGCGCGGCGACTGTCCTACCGAATGGACATGACATTCGCCTCGCCCCTTTCCGGTTCCGAACAAGACGAGACTGTTGAGCTTCGCCCGAAGTTCGACGGCGACGGTCTCATCGCCGCCATCGCACAGGACGCGGACACCGGCGAGGTCCTGATGCTCGCCTGGATGAACGCCGAGGCGTTGCAGCAGACAATCGAGACCGGCCGCGCCGTCTACTGGTCACGCTCCCGCCAGTCTCTCTGGCGCAAGGGCGACACGTCGGGCCACGAACAACACGTCGATGAAATCCGCATCGACTGCGATCAGGACGCCGTCCTCCTGAAAGTCCGCCAGACCGGCGGCGCCTGCCACACCGGACGCCGTGCGTGCTTCTATCGCATCGTGACTTCTTACGGCCTCAGGAAAGACTGACATGCTGAAGCCACTCTTCGCTCTCGCGTCCGTTCTCGCACTTGCCGCGTGCGCAACCGACACGACGCCGCGCGAGGCTGCAACTACATCTTCAACAGTGTCGACCGAAGCGGGTGCGCCGATCCCGCGCGACACGCCTGCGGAGGCCCCCACAAGCTGGAACACCGCCGCACTCGCCGACGTAGTGAGCTATGTCCAGGGCCAGAAGACGACCGGCTTTGTTGTCATCCAGGACGGCAAGACCATCGCCGAGCACAACTGGCCGCTGCCAGACGATCCCGCCAGCCAGACCTTCAAGACCAACTTCGTCCACGGCGCATCCTATGACGGCGCCCTGAAGGAGGATGTCGCTTCGCAGCAGAAGAGTCTGATCGCCCTGCTCGTCGGCATCGGCATCGACAAGGGTCTGATTGACATCACGGCTCCCGTCTCGAAATACATCGGCTCGCGCTGGTCGAAGGCGACGCCCGAACAGGAAAGCAGGATCACCGTCCTAAACCTGCTCGAGATGAACTCCGGCCTCAACGAAGACCTCACCTACGACGCCCCCGCCGGCACGAAATTCTTCTACAACACGCCAGCCTACGCGTTCCTGAAGCCGCTGCTGGAGAAAGCTTCAGGACAGTCGCTGACGATCCTCAGCGAGCTCTGGTTCACCAAAGTCGGCGACATGCACAGCACGGCCTGGGAGCAACGCCCCGCCGCCTTCTCCGACGTCGGCAATCCCACCGGCCTCGTCACAACGCCACGCGACCTCGCCACCATGGGACAGATCGTGCTCGATGGCGGCGTCAAGAAAAGCGGCGCGCGCCTCATCTCGCAGGAACAACTCAACGCCATCCTCGCGCCGACCAAAACCAACCCCGCCTATGGTCGTCTCTGGTGGCTCAACGGATCAGCCGAGACGGTCAATGTCGGACCGAACTCCCCGCGCCGCTCCGGCCAGTTCATCGAAGCCGCCCCACGCGACATGATCGCAGCGATGGGCGCGATGGACCGCAAGCTGTTCGTCGTCCCTTCAATGAAACTGATCGTCGTTCGCATGGGCCAGGCCGCTCCCGACAAGGCGTTCAACGAAAAACTCTGGCAGCTCCTGACGAAGGCGATACCGCAACATTGACCCACCTGATAGGCCGTGTCGTCCGCAGTTAATCTCTCGCCCCAGCTTCTCCGCATTTCCTGCCCGCAATCTGCCTTGAGCGGACGCGACCCTCCGTAATCGACAACACGGAGATGAACATGAAACGCGAGTTTGCTGTTGCAGCGATTGCGCTGGTTGTGTCGATCCTGTTGTCGTCCCCCACCCTGGCGCAGACGCCACCTGCGGCAATCGCAGCCCCGGTCATTCTCGTCCCGTAATCGCCTTCCCGCGCGACAGGACTTCCCATCTTGCGCAGGCATGGTAACCCAAATCCTCACCTGCGGAGGATGCGTACCCCATGAAGAGCCAAGCCATCGTCGCCTACGGCAAACCGCTCGAGGAAGTCACCTCCGACATCCCGGTTCCCACCGGCACGCAGGTCGTGGTCAAGATCACCTTCTCCGGCGTATGCCACTCTGACGTCCACCTTCAGGATGGCCATGTTGATCTCGGCGACGGCGACAAGCTCGACTGGTCCAAGGGTCGCACGCTGCCCCACACGCTGGGCCACGAAATCGAAGGCACGCTCTCGGCTGTCGGCCCGGACGCGCAGGCCCTGCTTGAAGGCCGCTCCGTCGGCCAGCGCTTTGTCGTCTTCCCGTGGATCGGCTGCGGTGAGTGCGCCACCTGCAAACGCGACCAGGAGCACATCTGCAACAAGCCGCGTCAGCTCGGCATCCAGGTTGCTGG
Organism: Hyphomonadaceae bacterium; assembly: GCA_040398425.1. Classification (GTDB taxonomy): domain Bacteria; phylum Pseudomonadota; class Alphaproteobacteria; order Caulobacterales; family Hyphomonadaceae; genus UBA7672. Next base: position 96,172 of record JBBATZ010000005.1, on the reverse strand, counting down.
CGGCTATTCCGAATACGTCCTCGTCCCGCACCCGAAATACCTGCTCGACGCGACCGGCGTTCCCGAAGGCCTCGCCGCCACCTACATGTGCTCGGGCATCACGGCCTACTCGGCGCTGAAGAAGGTCCGCACCGCCTATGACGGCGAGTCCATCGCCATCGTTGGTCTCGGCGGCGTCGGCATGATGGGCCTGCAGTTCGCGCGCGCCATGTTCCCGAACAACAAGATCATCGGCTGCGACATCGACCCGAAGAAGCTCGATGCCGCGATGGCCGCCGGCGCCCACGCCGTCTACAATTCGAAAGAGGCTGACGGCCTGAAGCAACTCAAGCTCGACACGGGCGGCGGCGTCGCTGCCGCGGTCGACTTCGTCGGCTCCACCCCCTCGCTCAACTTCGCCAACGGCGCCATCCGCCGCGGCGGCGAGATCGTTGTCGTCGGCCTGTTCGGTGGCAAGTTCGCCGCACCGATACCGTCCTTCCCGGGTCGCCCGTATTCGATCGTCGGCTCCTACACGGGCCCGCTCGGCGAAACGCGCGACATGATGGAGCTGGTCCGCGCCGGCAAGATCTCGCCCATCCCGGTTGAAACCCGTCCGCTCGATCAGGCTGACAAGACGCTCAACCAGCTGCGCGAAGGCACGATCGTCGGCCGCGTTGTGCTGAAGCCGTAAACGCTAAGCCGCGATTCCGGCGATCAGCTCGCGCTCGCCCATGGCGGCTGCGATCTTGGACGTCAGCTCGCGCTGGTCCAGAGGCTTCGAGACATAATCGGTCATCCCGAGCGCAAGGTAACGCTCGCGATCGCCGCTCATCGCATCGGCCGTAAGCGCGATCACCGGCAGCTTGCTCCACGCTTCCGGCGCAGCGCGCATCCGCTTGATCGCTTCCTTGCCGTCCATGACCGGCATGTGCACATCGAGCAGCACTATGTCGAACGGCTCTTCGCGCAGGCGGTCCAGCGCCTCCTGGCCGTTGACGGCCTCGACGAATTTCGGCGCCAGCGCCACTGTGAACAGCTTCACGACCTGCCGGTTTACCGCATTGTCGTCCACCAGCAGGATGCGGATGCCGTGCAGCCTGCTCAGCCTATCTTCGTCCACGGGCGGCAACGCGATTTCGCCCCGCGCAAAACTTGCATCGTTCTTGACCGCTTCGGCCTTGAAAGTCAGCGTGAACGTCGAGCCCCCGCCCAACGTGCTTTCGACGGTCACATCGCCGCTCATGAGGCGCGCAAGCTGGCGGGTGATGGCAAGCCCGAGGCCTGATCCACCGAAGCGTCGTGTGATGGTCGCATCAGCCTGCGTGAACGTCGTGAACAGGCGCTGGATCACGGCCGGCGTCATCCCGATGCCCGTATCGCGCACGGCCACTGTGATCATCCACTTGCCCGGCTCGGTTTCCTGCGAACTGACTTTGACGCTGACGCGGCCGCTCTCGGTGAACTTGATGGCGTTCGACAGCAGGTTGCCGACGCACTGGCGCACCCGCACTGGATCATAGTGCAGCAGTCGCGGCAGTCCCGGCGCGATCTCGAGGTCGATGTTGAGCCCACGCTCCACCGCTTTCGACAGGAACAACTGGCGCAGGCGGTCCAGCGTGACGCCAAGCTCGCCGTCCGTGCTGGCAATCTCGATTTTGCCGGCTTCAATCTTCGACAGGTCGAGCACGTCGTTCAGCAGCGCCGTGAGCGTGCGGCCGGACTCGAGAATGATATCCACCTTCTCGCGCTGGTCCGTCAGCAGCCCATCGCTCACCAATGATTGCGCCATGCCCAGCACGCCGTTCAGCGGCGTCCGGATCTCGTGGCTCATCGACGCGAGGAAGTTCGATTTCGCGATGGTCGCTGCTTCCGCCTGTTTCTTGGCTTCGATCAGCGCAAGTTCCTGCGCCTTCTGTTGCTGGATATCCAGCATCAGGCCGATGGCGCGCGTCGGTACGCCATGCTCGTTGCGCTGCACTCGCATGAACAGGCGCACCCACTGCTCGCTGCTACCGGGGCGATAAAGTCGCGCGTCGATCGACTCGACGACCGGCGACCGCAGGCAGCGCTCCCAGCTCTCGCGAACCGCCGGAATATCGTCGTCGTGATACATGCCGAACGGCATCATCGCATGACGCGCCAGAGCCTCCTGCCCGGCCAGCGCCTGGTATTGCGGCGACGTCCAGCGCTCGGAAGATCGCAGGTCGATCTCATAGACGCCCGCACTCGCGGCGCTCATCGCGATTTCGAGGCGATCGTTCATGACCGACGCCTGGTCGCGCGCATCAACCAGCTCGGTGATGTTCTGTGACAGGCCGATGATTTCGAACTTGCCGGATGGCAGCTTGCGGCCGGAGTTGAACTGCGCCAGCGTGTGCCGCCATGTCCCATCCGGCTTGCGGCGGCGCAGGTGCAGCGTCGCGGTGCCTTCCTCGTTCGACAGGCGCTCGCGAACCTGTGCATCCTTCTCGACATCGTCCTGGTGCAGGTCCTTGACGATCTCGCTGATATGGTAGGCTGGCAGCGGATCGCCGCGGCGGACCAGCGCTTCCGAGAAGTGGAACATGCCGTCGTCCGGATTGTACCTGAACATACCGATGTCGGCATCGCGCATCAGCCGGTCGCGCACATCGATCGCCGCGACCAGCTTGCCGAGCATGCTCCACTCGCTGGTCACATCGGTCAGAGTCGCAATGCCTTCGGTGACGCCGCGCCCCCAGCGCGGTCTCAGCCAGCGCTCGCCGCGCGGCGTGACGAAGCGATAGACCGTCCCCTCTCCATAGGCCTTGTGTTCGGCGGCCGAGCTCTCCAGCACGTCATTCAGCTTCTGCCCGACCGCTCCCTGCGGCGGCAGCCCGGTCAGCTCGAAGAACAGGTGGTTGGCCACGACCAGCAGATCATCAGCATCCACGCGCGCGCCTGCGATGCCGAGCGCCCCAAGCTGCTCGAGCAACGCCGCAGCGTCGGTGTCTGGTTGGTGGACCAAGTGTCAGCCCCTGCCGTCGGTATAAGCCCAACGATGGAACCTAGCCCCCGCGTGTTAACGCGTTGTTGCCAACGGCTTCCGATTCCCCCGGAAACCATTGGGGTTCTTCGCCCAAATCGTAAACGGGCCTACCCCGCCGTAATGTTCGCGCCGGCCATAATCCTTTGCAAACCGCCCATTCCGCCCACCTCGTTCTCCCGCGCGATGAACTTGGCGTCCGTCGAGGCAAAATAGTCGCGGCTCTTGATGGTGGAGACCTTGATGAACTCCGCCTCCACCAGGTCAGCCTTCAGGGTCAGCAGGGTGAAGCCCTTGGAAAACGCGTTGTAATACAGGACCTCGTCGTTCGCTTCCGGCATCATCCAGTTCAGTTCTTCGAACGGCAGGCTGTCTCCGGCCCCGTTCGACGTCACCGACGTGCAGCCGAACTCCACCCCCCGCTTCTGGCCGGACGAATCATGCAGCTCGTTGGCCCAGGCTGTGTGGGTATCGCCCGTCAGCGTGACGAGCCGGGCCTTGGCGGCCTTGGCCGAGGCGTACAGCCGCTCCCGCGCGGCCGGGAAGCCAGACCATGCATCCGGATTCCATTCGAGACCCCAGCGCGCCGTCGCATAGAAGCGCTTGGCCCCCGGGCTCACCGTCGCGTACTTGTCGGCCGGCAGATACTTCTGCAGGTCGGGCATCTTCACTTTGGCCATCGTGACCTGATTGCCCAGCACCTGCCATTTCTTGCCCGACTGGGCCGACTGCTTCAGACCCTCCGCCAGCCAGGCTTCCTGTTCCGGCCCGAGCATGGTGCGGGCGGGATCGTTGATCTTCGCCTTCAGCGCTTCGATGATCGGCGGACGGTCCGCGTCGGCCGCCATGAATATCTCGTCGAAGGTCAGATCCTCGCCGCGCCCCACCAGCCGGCTTTCCAGCAGGAAGAGCGTCGCAAGATCTCCGATGTCGAACTTGCGCCAGATCGCCTCGTGCGCCCGGCCCGGGACCGGTTCGCGCACCGGCATCCATTCGAGATAGGCCTGCACCGCTACGGCCTTGCGCACGCTCCACTCGCCCTCGGTCTCGGGCTGATGGTTCTCCGCGCCGGTGCGATAAGAGTTGTTGGTCGATTCATGGTCGTCCCACGTGCAGAACCACGGTGCGATCGCATGCGCCGCCTGTAGATCCGGATCTGTCTTGTACTGCGCATGCCGCGCGCGATAGTCGGCCAGCGTCACGATCTCATGCGTGGGCTCATGGTTGCGTCCAAGCTGCTTCCCCATCACGCCGCCATAGCCCGCGACGCCGTATTCGTAGATGTAGTCCCCGAGATGGATCACCGCGTCGATGCCGCCCTTGGCGCCGCGCTTGGCGATCTCGCGATAGGCGTTGAAGAAACCGAACGGCCAGTTCGAGCACGACACGACAGCCATTCGGTAATCCGGCGTGCCCTTCTCCGGCAGTGTCCGCGTCACGCCGCCCGGCGACGCAGTCTGGCCCGCCGTGAACCAGTAATAGTACATCTGCCCCGGCTTCAGCCCGTCGACATCGACCTTGACCGTGTAGTCGCGCTCCGGCCCCGTCGTGAACGTCCCGCGCTTGACCACGTCCTTGAACGCCGAGTCCCGTGACAGCGCCCAGCCTACCGGCACGGGCCCGTCCGTCTCAGGCGATACCCGCGTCCACAGCACAACCGCCGTCTGGGTCGGGTCGCCCGACGCCACCCCGTGGCTGAACGCGGCCTTGCCCGTATAAGCGGGTCCGGCAGGAGCAGCGGTCGTGCAGGCCGCAGCCCCCAACCCCGCCATCCCAAGTCCAAGCGCCCCGCGCCGTGTCAGCCTGGTCATGGATTTATCCTTCCCACTGGGATACTTGCCCCATTCCCTACCTTGCACTGCATCGCGACGAAAGCATGTCAGACCCCGCCCCGACCTTCAGCCTGACCGCCCCTGCGGAAGCAGCGAACGCGCGTCTCGACAAATGGCTGGCCGACTCGGGCACCGGCATGTCCCGCTCCCGCCTGCGCGTGCTGATCGAGGAAGGCCGGGTTACCGCCAATGGCAAGCCCGCCACGGACGCCAGCGCCAAGGTGCTGCCGGGCGCCGTCTACGCCATCGACCTGCCCGCCCCCGTCGGCGCCCTGCCCGAACCTGAAGACATCCCCCTCGACATCGTTTTCGAGGACAAACACCTCATCGTCATCAACAAGCAGGTCGGGCTCGTCGTCCACCCCGCCGGCGGTTCGGAGCGCGGCACGCTGGTCAACGCGCTGCTCTTCCATTGCGGCCCCGAGCTTACAGGCATCGGCGGCGTCGCTCGCCCCGGCATCGTCCACCGTCTCGACAAGGACACCTCCGGCGTCATGGTCGCCGCGAAATCCGAAGCGGCCCACACCGCCCTCACCGCCATGTTCGCCGCCCACGACATCGAGCGCGCCTACCTCGCCGTCACGCGCGGCGCGCCGCGTCCGTTGATCGGGCGCATCGAGACCAATATCGGCCGCTCGCCGTCCGACCGGAAGAAGATGGCTGTGATGAAGGAAAAGCATTTCCGCGCCGATCACTGGTCCGACGACTCCAGTCAGGAGAACGACCTGCCGCAAGGCAAGATCGCCATCACCAACTATCGCGGCATTGAAACCTACGGACGCCTCGATGCGACCGGCACGCAACCCGCCGCCGCGCTCGTCGAGTGTCGCCTGGAGACCGGACGCACGCACCAGATCCGCGTCCACATGGCTCACATCCAGGCGCCCGTCCTCGGCGACCAGACCTATGGCAAGCACCGCTGGCTCCGCGCCGACGGCAAGGGCCCCGCCTTCGAACGCGCGACCGCCACCGCAAAAGCTTTCGAACGCCAGGCCCTCCACGCCGCCATCCTCGGCTTCGTGCACCCCATCACCGGCGAACAACTCCGCTTCGAACGCGACCCGCCCGCCGACATGGCCGACCTGATCGACGCACTGAGAGCAATGCCGACCTAATTTGGAAGCTTCCAGTCGTATTCGATGGGGACGCCACATACGCCAACTGGTTGACCGTTCGCTCTACCCGGCTCGAATTTCACCGTCTTCAGCCACTCCGCCGTCGGCGCGAAGAAATCCGGGCCTGGATCAAGTCTCTTGATCTTGAGGTCCGCGATCTCACCCGTGGCAGCCAAGCAGAGTTCAAAACCAACCTTGCCCTTCGCGCGCGGCGCCATTGTCTGTTGTGGATAGACCGGCGGCGCATCAGGCAGCCTGATAACCGGCCTGTCGGCAATCGGCATTTTGCTGAAGGCCAGATAGTCGCCGAAGTCGGAAGCCTTCGAACCTAGCGTCCAGACATACGTAAAAGTGTAATTGCATATCGCAACATGCGTGCCGTTGACTTCGGCTGGCTTGAACCATGCGCCGTCTGCGATCCAGTCCAGCGAAGCCTTGTCCAGCAATTCAGAACCGGACGACGAAACAATGGTGGGCGAGCCCGGCTTGCCCGATTCATCGACACAGATGTTGATCTTTGTTTCGCCCGTCGCGTGGGCTCGTCGAGCTTCCGGCGGATAGATGGGCGGCTTCATGCGGGAAGCATCCGGCTTCGGCTTTGCTGTGATCGATGGATCAGCCGAATCGAGCGGCGGCGTCTGCGCATGCGCCGCACCCGCGCCAACCGCGACCGCAGCAGCCAAAACAATCGCACGAAAAATCATGCGCACGTCCCCCCGAACCCCACGACAAAGCTATCGCCGGCAGGAGGCGCATGCAACGCGGATCGGCACCAGACCTAACGCCCGCCGTCCATCTTCCACTGATAGTCGAGCCGCCAGCCGCACACGGCCATCGCCTCGCCATTGAACTCAGCCGGCACGAACTTCGCCGTCTGCGCCCATGCCAGCGTTGCGCTGTCGAGCGCCGCCGAACCCGATGATCGCGCGAGCTTCACATCGGCCAGGCGCCCATCGACCGTGACGCACGATTCCAGCGTCGTCGTTCCGACGTCGCCGCTGCGCATCGCGCTCTCCGGATATCTCGGAAGCGGCGTCGATGTGTCGACCCGTGGCCGGCGCGTCATGCCGGTCATGTCGGGCTTCCATTGCACGAAGAAGGCGGGCTTCGCACTGAACGCGCCAGCCTGCGCCGCAGTTGCGGACACCGGCTGCGCGACCACGCGCGATTCCGCAACCGGGCCAAGCGGCACCGGCTCCATCGCAGCAGAAATAGGCGGTGGATCGAATCCCGGAAGGGTCGGCATCGCCAGATCAATTTGCGGTAAGGTGGGCATCGCGGCGCAACCCGCGAGCCCTAGTGCCGTCCCGACCGCAAGCCACCCAGCCCTCAGTCGTACTGCAGCAAACATGCTGCCCCTCCGTTGTTGGAGCACCACTAAGACCACACACTGCCATTGGTCTTTGCGGAGCGCGACTGGAATCTGAGATCGCCGCTCGAAAAATTTTCGCGTCGCGCGTTTTGGTTCAGCCGGCGCGGCTCATGATCGACGTCCATTCCTCTTGCGACATGAATCCGTCCTTGTCGCTGTCGACGAATGTCTTGAACACCCACGCCTGGTAGCCGAGGAATTCCTGTCGGTTGAGCGTGCGTCCACCGTCGCTGTTCGCCCCCTTGAACAGAGCCGCTGCATTCATCTTCGCCTTGCCCTGAAGCGAGTCCTTGAACTCGCCCGTGTTCAGTTCGCCATTGCCATCCTTGTCGACCTGCGCAATGCGCGTGACCTGGTAGCCGAGATACTCGTTGAGGTCGCACTTCCCGTCGGCATTCTTGTCGAGATAAGCGATGATCATCCCGGATTGCTGGGCGACCGCCATCGGCGCGAATGCCGGCGCGACCAGAACCAGCCCAGCCAGAACCAAGTATTTCATAAGTGTCCTCCCGTCGGGCGCGAAAAAGCTATCACGGGTATGCATTGAACCCAGCCCGGCTGCACCCACCGTCCTGATCGCCTGTTTTCAAATGGAAAAGCAGGACACGACGGACGCGGCCTTGAAAAATTCCCTGCGATCACAGATAGATGACACGCCCCCCCCATTCGCCCTCCCAGTCCGGTCGTTTAGCCCTGCTGTGGCGACCGGGTAGAAACGATCATGGGTGCCGCCCCTTTAACGCCGCGATCCTGTCCCCCATTTAACCGGCTGGACGGCTAGTCTTCGACGGCTAGGGGGGCGGGACCACAATCCTGCCAGAAAACTTTCGTAGACACGTTTCAACTGGCCCCCGCGCCAGACCACCAACCGGGGGCCCGGAGAAACGTACCGAAAAAAACCGCGCGCCTCCCCTCCCCGTATCAAGGAGGCGGGCGGAGAAAAGAAGGAGAAGACCATGGCAAGTTTCGCGCTCGCACTCGGACCCGAACAGGGCCTGTCGCGCTATCTCTCCGAAATCCGCAAATTCCCGCTGCTCAAGAAGAACGAAGAGTTCATGCTCGCCCAACGCTGGGTGCAGAACCAGGATCCTGAAGCCGCCGAGCGGATGGTGACTTCCCACCTGCGCCTCGTGGCCAAGATCGCCATGGGCTATCGCGGTTACGGCCTGCCGATCGGCGAGGTCATCTCCGAAGGTAACGTCGGCCTGATGCAGGCCGTGAAGAAGTTCGACCCGGACAAGGGCTTCCGTCTGGCGACCTACGCCATGTGGTGGATCCGCGCCGCGATCCAGGAATACATCCTGCGCTCGTGGTCGCTGGTGAAACTTGGCACGACCGCCGCGCAGAAAAAGCTGTTCTTCAACCTGCGTCGCCTCAAAGGCGAAATCTCCGCACTTGAAGAAGGCGATCTGCGCCCGGAAAACCTGGCCGAAATCTCCCGGCGCCTCGGTGTGACAGAAGAAGAAGTCACCTCGATGAACCGCCGCATGGCCTCCGGCGGCGACGCCTCCCTCAACGCCCCGATCGGCGGCATGGAAGGCGAAGCCGAATGGCAGGACTGGATCGCCGACGACACCCCCGGCCAGGCCGAACGCATGGCCGAGACCGACGAGTTCTCGACCCGCATGACCCTGCTCGAACGTGCGATGGAATCGCTCAACGAACGTGAGCGCCACATCATCACCGAGCGCCGCCTGAAAGAAGAGCCGACCACGCTGGAAGACCTCTCGACTGAATACAATGTCAGCCGCGAGCGCATCCGCCAAATCGAGGTCCGCGCCTTCGAGAAACTACAAAAAGCGATGCGCGAAGCTGCCCGCGAACAAGGCCTCGTCGAAGCCAACTAGAAACCTCACCGGCCCGTTCGAAAGAGCGGGCCGGTTCACTTCCGGGGACCCATACTTAGTCAAGAATGGCCCCGCCGAGACGCGCGACGTCTCTCCCTGAGCCGCCAGTGATGGCCTCCTGGAGACACCCGCGCTGCCCGCCTCCAGATCGTGCGGATGGTCCCCGCGAAATGGAGGCGGGCCCATTTGACTCCCCACAAGGAGCCGCCCAGGATTTTTCTGTCGTGTTTCCTTGACAGGCCTCGGCCTGTCGTGTTTCCTTGACTAATCGTCAAGGAGAGTTGATATGCCCCCGGCCATCCCGACCACTCTCAACGAAGCTCCCGAACCGAGCGCGAAACTGGGGGTCGGCTTCTGGGCTCTCTGGATCGCCGGCATGCTGGCGGTCAGCGCCGCCTTCTGCGCCGCCATGTGGTGGATCCAGCCGCAGATGGAATCGCTCCCCGGCATGGCCATGGGCGGTGTCGCCGTGCTCGCCTTCACCGGCGGCCTGATCGGCCTCTCCACAATACCCTACCGCATCCGCCAGAAGCGCGGGATCGAGGGCCAGATGCGGGCGCCCTATCGCCGCTACATGCTGCGCTTCCTGCCGGCGATGCTCGGCTACGTGGCCTCGCTGCTGCTCGCCGTCTGGTACGCCAAGCAGGCCCAGCCTACCGGCGCCCTCGCCGTGGTAATCGCCATCGCCCCCGCCCTGCCGCTGCTGCTCGCCATCCGCGCCATCTTCCTGCTGCCCCGCGAAGAGGACGACGAATACCAGCGCGACCGCCTCTACCGCGTCTACGCCTTCGCCACCGGCGGCACGCTCGCCATCTGCACCGTGTGGGGCTTCCTCGACATGTTCAGCGTCGTCCCGCACGCCGAGATGTGGGTCGCCCTCCCGATCTGGGCGATGTGCATGGGTGTCGCGCGCTGCTTCCCCCTGAACGCCAATCGATAGGGAGGCACGTGTGAAGAACGATCTTCGCGTCCTGCGCGCCCAGAAAGGCTGGAGCCAGGGAGACCTTGCCGACGCGCTCGGCGTCTCGCGCCAGTCGGTTAACGCGCTCGAGACCGGCAAATACGATCCCTCGCTGCCTCTCGCCTTCCGCATAGCGCGGCTGTTCGGCAAGCGGGTGGACGAGATCTTCGACGACGAGTTGGGCGGCTTCAGCAAAGCCGCCGAGTAACCAGGAGACCCACGACATTTAGCCCCTTCTCAACGCCGCCATCGCGGCGATCGCTGCGGCCTTGTCTACCCCCGCCGCTACCGCCTGACCGCCTCCCATCCCGGCGAAGCGCGAACACGCGCAAGGCGGGCCCCAGGGGCTGCATTGCTGATCCCGATCAGCCCCTGGGTTCTATCTTTCGCTGCCGCTCCCGGATTTTCATCGACCTCGGCCTTCCCGGGGCGGACGAAATCGGCTAAATCTTGACACTGTCAAGCTGATCCGAATTCCTCCCCGGAGTCAAAAATGGCCGATCCCGCAGTCAAAGCCCTGAAATCCTACAATGATCTCCCGGTCCTCGACTGGGACATGACGGACCCCAACACCACCTCCTACGCCCTCTTCGGCAAGCTCCGCGAAGAAACGCCGCTGGTGAAGGTGCCGATGGGCATGGGCTCGATGGTGCTCGCCCTGCGCGCCCACATGGTCGATCAGATCGTGTCGCCGGACGAAACCCGCCAGCTCGAAACCGAGATGAAGATGATGCAGGGCATCTTCGACGGTCCGATCTACGACTTCATCGCGCAGGTCATGCTGTTCGCGAATGGCGACGTCCACCAGCGCCGCCGCCAGCCCGTCGCCCGCACCTTCGCCTTCAAGCTGATGGAAGCGATGCGCCCGAAGGCTGCCGCCGTCGCCGCCGAAATCATCACCGAACATCTCGGCAATGGCCCGTTCGACTATCTCAAGGATTTCGCGGCCCAGATTCCCGCCCGCATCATCGCCGACATTCTCGGCATCCCGCGCGAAGACCTGCCGGTCTTCCTGAAGTGGGTCAGCGATACGGCCGAAGCGATCGGCTTCGTTGACGTCTCGCGCCGCGCCGACATCGAAAAGTCGCTCACCGAATTCAACGCTTATGTCGACAAGCTCCTGGCCGACCGTCGCGCCAATCCGCGTGGTGACTTCCTGTCCGACTACGTCGCCGCCACCGCCGCCTCCGGCGACATGACCGAAGGTGAAATCCGCGCTCAGGTCGTCGGCCTCATTCTCGCCGGCTCGGACACCACACGCAACTCGATGTGCATGACCATGTCCGAATTGCTGCAGCATCCCGAACAATGGAAGGCGCTTTGCGCCGATCCGGATGGCCTCAAGAAGAAGGCTTCCGAGGAAGGCCTGCGCTACCAGCCCGTCGTCTCGGGCATTCCGCGTGTCACCACCAAAGACATGGAGATCGAAGGCTATCTGATCCCCGCAGGTGCCGTTATCGCCGTCTCGATCCTGTCAGTGCTGCGCGACCCCGCCGTGTACGCCGACCCGGAGAGCTTCAACATCCACCGCACCGACCAGCAGCGCTGGCATCTCGCCTTCGGCGCCGGCGCCCACCGCTGCGCCGGCGAAGCCCTCGCCCGCGTCGAGCTCGAGGAAACGCTGGCCGCCATCGGCCGCCTCGCCCCCAACACCCGCGTCGTCGGCGCCGCCCCGCAACTCCAGCCCGGCGCCATCCGCACCGTCGACCAGATGCAGGTCGAGTTCATCGCGTAGAGCCGGCGCGTCCTGACCGATGGTCATCCCGGAAGCGCGCAGCGCTATCCGGGACCCATTCTTGATCCACTGCATTCGATAATGGTTCTCGGTTTTCTCTGCGTTGGGCCGGGACGACAAGCTGTGGGTGACAGCGCCCGGATCCCTCAAATTTCATCCATTTGCGCCTGCGCATGTTAGTAAACAAACGCGATACTCATTGTCATGGCTACCGCGTCCGCCCTGCCGGTCTATCGCTCCGCCGCCCATCGCAAGGCGGTGATGCAGCACATAGGCGAGACGCTCGTGCCGACCGCCATCAGCTTCGCCGGGCTGGCGCCGCTGGCTGCCCTCATGCTGATCTGGGGCAGCACGCTCACCGCGACGGTCTGCAATACGATGACGAACAGCGGAGCTTCCGTGGGGCCTGCCCTTGCCGTGATCTGGGAGACATTGATCGGCGCCTATCTCGCTTGCGGTGCTGCTGCGGCCATCACCGGCGTCTGGGTCGCCCTGCTGTCACCCTTCGCTGCTGACAATCCCCGCTACTATATCGGCGCCGCGATCATTGGCATGATCAACGCCTACCTGTTTGTGTCGCTCCCTGCGAGCACCCCGCCCCTCTTCGGCGGCAAGGTGTTCATCGCCCTCGTTGGCGCGGTGTCCGCTTTTGTCATTGCCTGGCTCCTGCGTGACGCCGTGCTCAAGCGCGACGAAGCCCGCCGCGACCTCCTCGCCCGCTACCGCGCCGAACGCCTCGCCCGGGAACGCGCCAGAGCCTGAACGCCGGCCGCATGTGCAGATTCGGCGGATAACCAAAATCTTCTCCAGCAGTTTCAGGCGCTTGCCGCAAAAAACTGTAGGACGGCAGAACTGCAAAGATAAAAACCGCGCCGCGCCGTCCTACCCCCATTTCAGCGGCCGTACATTCGAGCCCATGACTCGAACACGAACATACGGAGTGATTGACCCATCAAGTCGCCAGCCTTTGCTGGCGGCCATGCTGCGCGCGTTTTGCTGGCTCGCGTCCAACGTCGTCTCAATGCTCGCGACGATCCTCCGCCGCCCCGCCCGTGATTGGCACACGGATGAGGTGGAAGACGATCAGCTCCCGACGCCGAACGACATCACAGAGGAACCATTCAACGCCAGAGACACCGGCGCATCCAAAGCCCTCATGGTGAGCGGCACGCGACGCATGCGTCCGTCGAACCACGAGGGCGGGCTCACCGCCGCGCATGACTCCCCCTCTCATGAAGCAGCTTACTCAAGCCCACCTCCCCCAAACGGGGGAGGCGCTGCGTGCGCTCCCATTTCAACAATGGCATTCAGGTGGGGGGCCGACCTCACAACACGCACCGTCAGGACAAGGCGAGACACCGTCCCCCTCCCGACCTACGCCTGCAGCGCGCATCCCGCCAGCAGCTCCTACCCGTTCGGGGGAGGAAAACACCCGCGCACGCCTAACCGGGCCACGCGCACAGCAACTCAACTCACCCCCAGCCCACAGCCGCAGGGATAGCGCCTTCACGCTTGCGCGACAAAATCCCCGCTCGCCCCGCCGCTCTTCGCCAGCAGCCGCACGCCCTCGATCCGCATCCCGCGATCGACAGCCTTGAGCATGTCGTAGATCGTGAGGCACGCCACCGACACAGCCGTCAGCGCCTCCATCTCCACACCCGTCGGACCCGTCGTCACGACTTCCGCGACCACGCCAATCCCCGACCCATCCGCCAGCTCATCAACGCGCACCTTCACGCTCGAGATCGCCAGCGGATGGCACATCGGAATCAGCTCCGACGTCCGCTTCGCCGCCATCACGCCCGCAATCTCAGCCGTCGCCCGCACATCGCCCTTGCCGCCCTTGCTCCGCGCCAGATCCAGCGCCACACCCGACATCAGCACGCGCCCTTCAGCCTTGGCTTCGCGTTTCGTGCTCGCCTTGTCGGAGACGTCGACCATCCGGGCCCGTCCGTCCGCGTCGATATGGGTCAGCTTGTCGGCCATGGTCATCCCTGAAAGCACCGGTAATGTTCGCCCCGCTATTCTGCTACAACGACAGCGAAAAGGACACCCGATGATCCGCATGGCCACCGTCGAACAGGCGCTCGCCCTGATCGCCGAACACGCCAGCGCGCGCCTGCTCGCTCCGGAGTCGATTCCCCTTGCCGATGCCCATGGCCGCATCCTCGCCGAACCCGTTGTCGCACAGGTCTCCCAGCCACCCGCAGCCGTTTCCGCCATGGATGGCTACGCCGTCCGCCATGCCGACATGAAGCTGGGCGCCAGCCTGAAAGTGACAGGCGCTTCCCGCGCCGGCCTGCCCTTCGACGGCAAGCTGTCTCCAGGTGAAGCCGTCCGCATCTTCACCGGCGCGCATGTCCCCCAAGGGGCCGATCACATCCTCATCCAGGAAGACACGAAGCGCGAAGACGACACCGTCACGATCACCTTCGCACAACCGAGACCTGAGAACATCCGTCCCGCCGGACTGGATTTCATGAAGGGCGCCGTCCTCATTCCTGCCAGCCACGCTATGACCGAAGGCGCCATCTCGCTGGCAGCGGCCGGCAACAACGCCCGCGTCTGCGTCCGCCATCAGCCGCGCATCGGCATCCTCGCGAACGGCGATGAACTCGCAGAAGCCGGCAGCGACCTCGCTGCGGGTCAGGTCGTCAACTCGATCCAGCCTGCCCTCATCGCGCTGATCCGCCGCTGGGGCGCCATCGCCGTCGATCTAGGCGTCAGCCGGGACAACGAAGCCGACGTCCGCAAGCGTCTCGCGACACCCTGCGATGTCATCGTTTCGATCGGCGGCGCCTCCGTCGGCGACTACGATGTCGTCCGCTCCGCCTTCGCGGCTGACGGTTTCGTGCCCGTGTTCGAGAGAGTTGCCGTGAAGCCCGGCAAGCCCACCTGGTTCTCCGCGCGCGAGACCATGCTCGCCCTCGGCCTGCCCGGCAACCCCGCCGCCGCGATGGTCACGGCGCAACTTTTCCTGCGCCCCCTGATTGCAGCGCTTACCGCCGCAACGCCTGGCGACACAGCCCTGCAACGCGCCCACACCCAAACGCCGCTTCCTGCCACCGGCGGCCGCGAGGAATATCTGCGCGCCGTCCTGACCCTCGATGCCGAGGGTCGCGCGCACGTCCGCGCCGCCGAGAACCAGGACTCCTCGATGCTCTCCCCCTTCCTCACCGCCAACGCCCTCATCCGCCGCCCCCTCAAATCGGCCGCCGCCCAGACGGGCGACTGGGTCGACATCATGATGCTGAAATGAGGGGTGGTGCGGGCGGCCGGAATCGAACCGGCACGGGCCTTACGGCCCAACAGATTTTAAGTCTGGTGCGTCTACCAGTTCCGCCACGCCCGCGCGCCGTCCTGTTCACGCCGATTGCGGGACAAAAGGCAAGCCTGCAGCCCCCTTTTGCATCCGCTTGCCGGGGACGCTAGCATGCAAGCCATGATGCTTCGCTCCGCCTTGCTTGCCGCCATCCTGGCTTCCGCCGCCGCGCCCGCGCTGGCGCAGGAACAGGAGCTCGATCAGCCCCTCGAAGAGGCGCCTGCGACCTCCGCCCCGATCAACCTTCTTGCCGACCTGGCCGAAGTCCTAGGTCGCGCCCACGCCGTGCGAACGCTTTGCAATGGCGACCAGGATTCGACCTGGCGCTCCTACATGCTCAACCTGATGGCCTATGAGGCCGGCTCGGGTGATCGTCGCGCCGCCATGACGGATGCATTCAATCGCGGCTATCGCGGACAGAATCGCGAAATCTCCACGTGCACCGCTGGCACCCCCGCCATTGAAGCCACCATCGCGCGGCGTGGAAGGGAGCTTTCCGATGAGATCGCTCGCGGCTACCTCCACTAGCCCATCGCTTGCTTGACCCCGGTGTCTAAATGCACGCGTTTTTTAGCGATCGTGCAATCTAGACTTACAGCGTCAACCTAGTTGCCAACAGACACCCGTATGTTCCCGCCCCCTGACCCACGGGGATAGAGCCCATCGTCAAGCAATCCACCACAACGCTGTTTGACACGCCGCCGACGTCGCTGCCGCCCGGAATCCGGTTGGGCAGCGCGCGCCATCCTTGCTGCGGTATTGAATGGCAGCGTGCGACGTCGCTTCTATGCGGACGTCGCGAACTTCGGCGCAGCCCCCGATGCCGCGCGTCAGGTCGCCGCCGGCTACATCTGCCTCGCCTTGGTCGTCATCTGGATTATCAGTACCGTAGCAACCGCGCTGGCCTACCAGGCCATCTCGATCACCACGTTTATCCCGCTGCTCAACGCGGGTCTCAGTTGTGTAGCCTTCTAGTGGGTCGCCCGCCGGCGCGATCCTCGCCGTGTCATCGACTGGCTGGTGCTGCTGTACTGCGGATCAGCAATGATCGCACAGTACACACATTCCACCCTTGTGGCGCCGATGGTGATGACGCTGCCAGTCATGGCGGCAATCGCGGTGCTCTATCAGCGACCTCTTATGCGGCCCGTCGGCGGCGTCGCCGGAACCATAACTGTTGGCGTCTGCCCGCTCGCGGCGCTCGGCGTCATCGGAACGCTTCCTTCGAAATCGGCCTCCGCACGCGTGGTGATGGTGTTCGCCGGTCTGCTCGCAACAGTTGTCACGCTGTTCTGTGTCGCAGTCATGGAGATCCTCGCTCGCGAGTACGTGCACGACCAGCTGAGACAGACCAATAGCGCTTTAGGGAACAGTGCGTCGCGAGCGAGCACCGAGCTTGAATCGGCGCGGGTCGGCCTGTGGGATGTTCCCGACGCCGCGCACCCCCGCTTCCTCGTGACGGACAGCTTCCGCGCCATCACGGGTTATACCAGCGATGAGTTCAACGCGATCTTTGTTGATCTGAAGAAGTTCATTCACGCAGACGACGTAAGCGTGCTGCGCGATGCCTTTGCGGGTGGCCAGGAGCGCATGTCCCGCATCCGTGTCGATTTCCGCATGTTGACCAAGACGTGCGGCTATCGATGGTTCTCGGCGCGCGCGCGTTATATCCCCAACCCGGATGGAACGACGCGCATTTCTGGATCGCTGCAGGACATCAACGTCGTCAAGGCGGCGGAAGAAGCGCTCCGCACCAGCCGCGATCAGACGCGCGCGGCGAACAAGACAAAGTCCGATTTCATCGGCGTCATGAGTCACGAGGTCCGCACCCCGCTCAACGCTATCCTTGGCAGCGTGGAAGTGCTGAAGCGCGGACGCCACGACAACGAGACCGCAGAATTGATCGGCCTGATCGATGACGCCGGTCGTGGCCTTCTCGCCATCGTCAACGACTTGCTCGACGTCACCCGCATCGACGCCGGCAGGATGGAGATCGCCCGCGAACCTCTGGACATCACGGCGGCCTTGACCCGTACGGTTGAGTTCTGGGGCGCGCAAGCGCGCGAGAAGGGCCTCGATCTGACGGTCGATTGCACGCAGGCCGAGGGCCTGCCGCTGCTGGTGCTCGATGCGGGACGCGTCCGACAGATCGTTGGGAATCTGCCCTCCAACGCCATCAAGTTCACCGACACTGGCTCCGTCGTGACAAGGATCTCCGCCCATGAGGGCGAAGAGGGGCGCGTCGATGTCATCATCAGCGTGATCGACACAGGGCCCGGAGTGCCAGGCGCCGTCGCCGAGGCGATTTTTTCAGCCTTCGAGCAAGCGCCCGGCGCGGCCAGTCGCGGCGGCGCAGGCCTGGGCCTCTTCATCTCGCGCAGGCTGGCGCGCATGATGGGCGGCGATCTCACGCTTGAACCCGCGCGCACAAAGGGCGCGCACTTCCGGCTCACGCTAAGCGCAGCCCGTGTCGATCCGGAAATGCTGAAAACTGCGACACCCGATATCGACGACGCCCAACGGCAGGGCCTGCGCATTCTCTGAGTCGATGACAACGACAAGAACCGGCGCATCGCTGCCCTTCTGCTCGGCAAGCTTGGCCTGGATGTTACGCTGTGCGCCTCAGGCGAAGAAGCGCTCGATCTCTGCGCAACGCAGCCCTTCGACGTCATTCTGATGGATATCATCATGCCGGAGATGGACGGGTTGGAAACGCTGCGGCGGTTGCGGACAGCGTCCGACAGTCTGAATCGCGCAACGCCAGCGGTCGCCCTCACGGCCAAAATCGCGCCGGAAGACATTGCCTCATATCTTCAAGCCGGCTTTGCCAGTGTCTCGGCCAAGCCGATCAACGTCGCCGACCTCGCAAGCGCAATCGCGCGCGTACTGGCGGAGCGTCCACGCGTAGACGCCTGAACGGAACGATCTTGGCCCACCGATCTGAGCGCAATATCAGGCGATCATGCACGCGATCAGGCGCGGCCCGCGCGTCGCAACCGCCCGGCCCAGCGCATCGTTGAACTCGGCGCATGTCGAGGCCTTCTCTGCGCCGACGCCAAGGCTTTCGGACAGCTTCACCCAGTCGATCTCGGGATTGCCGAGGCTCAGCATGCTGTCCGCCGCAGGACCAGGATTGCCCGCGCCCGTCCGCGCCAGCTCGATCTTGAGAATACGATAGGCGTGGTTCACGAACACGATGACCAGGACGTCGAGATTTTCGCGCGCCATCGTCCAGAGTGATTGCACTGTGTACATCCCCGCGCCATCGCCCGCGAGGCACACCGTCTTCACGTCAGGCCGTGCGACAGCCGCGCCAACCGCCACCGGCATGCCCTGCCCGATTGCCCCGCCCGTGTGCCCCAGCCACTCATGCCGTGCGCCGGCTGACAACGCCTGATAGATCGGCAGGCCGGACGTCACGCCATCATCGGATATCAGAGCGCCTTCCGGCAGCAGCGCGGCAAGCGACACGCCGATCGTGTGCGGATTGAACTTGTCGCCAGTCGCCGGCGCCGGCCGCGTCCAGTTCATGAAGCGTGGGGCAACCGGCGCGTCGAGCCAGTCCGTCAGCCGGGCGATCGCATCCGCGCTGTCGGTTTCTGGTCCGCCAAGGCTGAGTGTGCGTGCGCCTTTCGGCGTGAAGGCTCCCGGCGTGTTGGGATAAGCGAAGAACGCCACAGGCGGCTTCGTACCCGCGGTCAGCAGCAGGTCAGTCTCCGCAAATGTCTCGACCGCCATCTCGGCGAAGTACGGCAGTCGCGCCGCATCATAGAGCCCGCCGCCGCGAACATGCCGCGCCATGAAGGTGTCGGTCACCACCTTCACGCCCTGCGCTTCAATCCGGCGCAGCGTTTCCGCACCTCCCGCATGCAGCGCCGTGCCATTGACCAGGATTGCCGGTCGCTTCGCCTTGGTGATGGCGCGCCCCGCCTCCTCGATCACATCATCGCTCGCGACCTTGAGCCCGGCGCGCTTGCCAGCCTCCGCGCGCGAGGCTCCGCCCGTCCACGCCACGTCCGCAGGCATGATCAGCGACACCGGCCCCGGCGGCGGACCATAGCTCGCCCCGAACGCCTCGACCGCCAGCCTGCCCGCGTCTTGAACCGTATCGACCGATTTCAGCCAGCGCGAATTGGGCCCGGCCAGTCCCGCAATATCCGACGCCAGCGGCGCATCGTACTGTCGGTGTGTCACCGCATGATCGCCGATCAGGTTCACCATCGGCACGAAGGCCCGCTTGGCATTGTGGATGTTGGCCCCGCCGTTCAGATAGCCAGGCCCCAGGTGCAGCAAGGTCAGCGCTGGCACGCCCGTCATGCGTGCATAGCCATCGGCCGCTCCGGTCGCGACGCCTTCAAACAGGCACAGCACGCTCCGGATGCGCGGCTCGCGGTCGAGCGCAGTCACGAGATGCATCTCGCTCGTGCCCGGATTGGCGAAGCACGCAGCCACGCCGCAATCCGCCAGCGACCCGATGATCGCCTCCGCGCCCGTCATGCTGCTCTGTTCTGCCATGTTCGCCTCACGTTTTCCTGAACCCTAACGGGGGTCCCACGCGCGGCAAAGCGCAAAGAAAAGCCGGCCCCGACAGGCGGAGCCGGCTGATAGCCACGCGCGTCGGGGAGATGAGACGAAGTCTCTGCGCGCTGAGTTTCCCAGGTCCGCGCCCTTGGGGAGGCGGCCGGACCGATCACAAACAATGTGATCGCTTCAGACGCGCGGCTTGCTTTCCGTCGCGGCTTCCGGAAACAGGTTTGCGCCGCATCGCTTGCAGTGCGCCGCGTCGCGATCATGTAGTGGCAACTGGCAGGCCGGACAATGATGCGGAACCTTGTCGCCCACGGCGATTGCCCGGAT
This sequence comes from Hyphomonadaceae bacterium, assembly GCA_040398425.1. GTDB lineage: Bacteria > Pseudomonadota > Alphaproteobacteria > Caulobacterales > Hyphomonadaceae > UBA7672. The sequence continues at coordinate 76,145 of JBBATZ010000005.1, read as the reverse complement.
CAGCTGCAGGAAAAGCGTTACGCCCAGCACCATGATGCCGATCGTGATCCAGCGTCCGAGGGTATCCGGCAGCGTGATATCGCCGAGGCCCACCGTCGTCAGCGTGCCGATCGTGAAGTAGAGCGCGTCGAGATAGCTGGTGATGTCCGCGTTGCGACCGGCCTGCGTGACATAGACCAAGGCTGTCACGAGGAAGATGAAGACGACCAGATTCACAACCTTTGCGACGACAAACGAATTGATATGCAGCCAGCGCGCCACCGGCGCCTTGTGGTCGATGTACTCGAACGCCCGCACCAGTCGCACGACGCGGAAGACGCGCAGGAATGAAAAGTTCGCCGCGAGCACCGGCAAAACCATTGTTAGGAAAACGATCAGGTCGGCCCAGTTGGTCAGTCGCAGGAAGAACCGGAACTTGTGTCGCTCGATGTAGAACCGCGCCAGGAAATCCAGCCCGATCACCGCCGCAATGAACACATCGACTACGACCCATATTCCGGTCGCCGGCGCCTCCTGTTGACGCAACGACACCAGCGGATGCACGAGAAATATGCCGATCGTCACAAGATCGAACACGAGCATCGACCATCGGAAGACCGACGGCCACCGCCCGTTGCCCGAATAGAGCCAGAACAGTGTCCGGTTCAGCCCCTTGCGGTGTTCCGCCATCTCAGGCGTGCGCCAGTGTTTCGATGAACTTCACCGGCTCGCCACGCCCCGGGGCCACCAGCGCGCCATCGCACATCACCATCGCACCGCGAATGAAGGTCGCCACCGGCCAGCCCTTGGCGTCCATGCCGTCATAGGGCGTCCAGCCGCAGCGCGAGGCAGACCATGCATTGGTGATCGTCTTGCGCGCATTGAGATCAACCACGGTGAAGTCGGCGTCATAGCCCCGCGCGATACGGCCCTTGCCTGCAATGCCGAACACGCGCTGCGGTCCGGCGCTGGTCAGCTCGATAAACCGCTCCAGCGTCATCTTCCCGTTAGCCACGTGGGTCAGCATCACCGGCACGATGGTCTGCACGCCCGGCATGCCCGAGGGCGAGGCCGGATAGGGACGCGACTTTTCTTCGATCGTGTGGGGCGCGTGGTCAGAACCGATCAGGTCCGGAATGCCCTGGTTTACCGCTCGCCACAGCGCGGCGCGATGGCGCTCCTCGCGGATCGGCGGATTCATCTGCGCGTAACCTTTGAGCCGGATATAGTCATCCGGCCCAACGAGCGTCAGATGCTGCGGCGTCACCTCGACTGTCGCGATGTCCTTGTTTGCGGCGAGGATGTCCATCTCCTCCTCCGTCGTCACATGCAGCACATGAATCCGCTTGCCCGTCTTGCGGGCCAGGCGCAGCAACCGCCTGGTCGACTGGATTGCCGCTTCCGCGTCACGCACTTCGTAGTGAGATGTCCAGTCGCCCTGCCGCGCCAGCTTCTTGCGCTCCAACAGGCGATACTCGTCTTCCGAGTGGAACGCCGCCCGACGCGAGATCGCGTTGAGCACGCGCTCCACGCCCTCATCATCCTCGACCAGCAACTGGCCGGTGCTTGCGCCCATGAAGACCTTCACGCCGCACACCCCGTCCATCCGCTCCATTATGGGAAGCAGGTCGGTATTGTCGTGCGTCGCGCCCGCATAGAAGGCGTGGTCGGTGTGCATCCGCCCTTTGGCGCGCGCCAGCTTGTCGAGCATCATGTCGGGCAAGGTCGTGGACGGATCGGTGTTCGGCATCTCGAAGACGGCCGTCACGCCGCCGAGCACAGCGGACCGCGAACCCGTTTCGAGATCTTCTTTCCACTCCAGCCCTGGCTCGCGAAAATGGACCTGCGTGTCGATCACGCCGGGCAGGACGTGCAGCCCGTGAGCTTCGAAGACTTCGCCGGCCTGAGACGCATCGAACGAGCCGATCTCCACGATCTTGCCGCCGGCCACAGCCACATCCGCGGGCGCGATCCCGCCCGGCGTGGCGACGGTTCCGCCCTTGAGGATCAGATCAAAAGTCTGCGGCATGGAGCGCTCCGGATTTGAACGGCTATATGGACCCGCCGCACGAATTGTCCAAGCCGCTGCGCTTGCCAGCCCCGGCCTCAGCTACCGCCCTGAATCAGAAGGGCGGCTGTAAAGCCGCCCCTCCTCCACCACCCGCGCCTTTGCCGGCGTCTATCGGACATCACTGGTCGCAGGACAGGGCTGTGCCCGGTCCCGTCGCCTCAGGTGTCCAGTTCGTCGTGATACATGTCACCCATGAGGGTGCTCTCGCCCGTGTTGAGAACCTTGAAGAGCCAGGCAAGAATGGCGATTACAATAACCGCCCAGTGCAGCGCAGGATTCTGCGCCGCTTCCACCATCTCGTCCCACATGTCTCGCTGTTCTCCCGCGACTTGAGATCACCCTAGCCGACTGAAATTAACGAAGCCTCTCGCAAAACTTTCACAGAGGTAAGCGCAGCAAATTTTGTGGGAAAATTCGTGAACTTTGCAGCGGCTTTTTTAGCCATCAGCCGCAAGCAGCGGCGGCGTTCTGCCCCCATCGAACGCCGATGCAAGTCGGCGGTTCCTCTTGCCGCACCAACAATTTCAATGGCAGTTGACCCGCCATGACCCGAGGCGGCTCCAGCAATCGACCAGGCGGTGGATCTCCCGGCGCACCGCGCGCCTGGCAACGCATGTTGTCGGGCCGCAGGCTTGATCTTCTCGACCCCTCGCCGCTCGATATCGAGATCGAGGATATCGCCCATGGCCTCGCCCGCGTCGCGCGCTGGAATGGCCAGACCAAGGGCGACCAGCCGTTTTCCGTGGCGCAGCATTCCGTGTTGGTCGAAGATTTCGTCGTCCACGTCTGGCCGCAATCGACGGCAGCCGACAGACTCGGTGCGCTGCTTCACGATGCGCCGGAATATGTCATCGGCGACATGATCTCGCCGTTCAAGAACGCGCTCGGCGTCGACTACCGCCAGTTCGAGGCCCGGCTCGAGGCCGCCATCCGCATCCGGTTCGGCCTCCCCCCCAAAATGCCCAACGAGTTGAAGACTCGCATCAAGGCCGCCGACCAGTCCGCCGCCTTCTACGAAGCCACGCGTCTCGCCGGTTTCGACATTGACGAAGCCCTCAACTTCTTTGGCGCACCGCCCCCCGGCCCCGCCCCCGACATGATTCCGCTCTCCCCCACCGCCGCCCAGGCCCAGTTCCTCGAACGCTTCGTTACGCTGCAGGCCGAGATGGATGCAGGAAGGTAGCCTCAAGCTCACCATTCCAATTCCGTTTGTCGCAAAGCCGACCTAGTCTGCCCCCATGTCGATCTGGATCTGCTCTCTCGCCGCTGCCCCACAGCTTGTCCGCCAGTTGCGGCCCTCGCGGGTCGTCAGCCTGCTCAGCCCCTACGACACCTTCCCCGCCTTCGAGGGCTTCGGCAGCGACCTGCACCTGCAGGTGCCGATCCACGACATTGTCGACGACATTGGCGAGTGGCGGGCGCCGGACCTCTCGGATGCCGAAAGCGTCATCAATTTCGTGCAGCCGTGGGACCGCGCCGCGCCCATGCTGATCCATTGCTGGGCTGGCATCTCCCGCTCCACCGCCAGCGCCTTCATTGCCGCCTGCCTCCACAATCCGGAGGCCGAGGAGCAAGAAATCGCCGCCGCCATCCGCGCCGCCTCGCCAACCGCGTCGCCAAACAAGCGGCTGGTCGCCCATGCTGACGCCCTGCTCGGTCGCAACGGACGCATGAACCGCGCCGTCGAGTCGATCGGCCGGGGCTCCGCCGCCATGGAAGCGCAGGCCTTCTCAATCCCGTCCACCTACCCGGCAGCGCGTCGATCATGACGGCGACACCGATCGCCGTCGGCCTGTCCGCCGTGATCGTCGCTGCCGACGGCAAGGCGCCCTACGCGCTCACGACGCGCCATGCTGATGGTATGGCCGGCCTGCCGCACGGGCGCTTCGATCCGAGCGGCCATCGCACCTTCGAACTCGGTCTGCGCGACTGGGTGCGGGCGCAGACGGGCTTCGAGCCCGGCTATGTCGAACAGCTTTATACCTTTGGCGATCTCGGCCGCGAACTGCCGCAAGCCGAACTCGGTGATGCCCCTTCCGGCGCACGGCTCATCTCCGTCGGCTATCTGGGTCTCACGCCCGAGCGCACTGACATCTCGGCCTTCGACGCCGTCTGGCGCGACTGGCACCGGCATTTTCCATGGGAAGATCACCGCCAGGGGCGTCCCGCCCTGATCGCCGAAGCCATAGCGCCCGTCCTGCTGGCCTGGGCCGACGCTGGCGGCAAGCAGTCAGCTACACGCCTGTCGCGCGTCCAGCTCGCCTTCGGCCTCGACGATCAGCCCTGGGTCGAGGAACGCACGCTGGAGCGCTATGAATTGATCTACGAAGCGGGCCTCGCCCCGGAATCTATTCGCGACAGTGGCCGTAAGCCTGTGAAGGCGCCGTCTGCCGCCCTAGGCGAACCGATGATCTCCGACCACCGCCGCATCCTCGCGACCGCCATCGGCCGCCTGCGCGGCAAGATCAAATACCGTCCCGTGGTCTTCGAACTTATGCCCGAACGCTTCACGCTTCTCGACCTGCAGAAAGTCGTCGAGTCGATCCTCGGCCTGCCCCTTCACAAGCAGAACTTCCGCCGCTCGCTCGACCGCTCGGGACTCGTGGTGGGCCTTGGCCAGTTCACGCAAGCGACCGGCGGCCGCCCCGCCGAACTCTTCCGCTTTCGCCGCGAAGCCCTCCGCGAGGGCCACCTCTCAGGCGTGCAGACGCCGCGCGGTTGACACCGCGAGCCCGCTGAATCACGTTCTGCATGCTTGTTGGGAGCACAATCATGCGTCTTCATGCGGCCGCCCTTTTGCTGGCTAGTCTTTGCCTCATGCCGCTTGCGGCGTGCACAAGTATGATCGACGACATGCGAAACGATCTCGAAGGTACGCCGACCCAGATGGCGGAGGCCTTGGCCAATCAGAAGCTGGCGCTCAATGACGGATGTCTCGCAAGCATAATCGGCGGCCCCCCCTCGGCTCAATCATGGCAACTCAGGTGTATGCGAAGGAGATTCCGCCCAAAGCCACCGGCTCGCCAACTGCCATTGCGGCCTGGAAGTTCGAAAGCGCCAACACGACCTATGTGATGGGCCTGCCCGGCGGCGCCTGCTCGGTGTCCGTAATGAGAGGTGCCCCCAGCAACTCTATGATGCGGCAGTCGCGCTGATCCAGACGCGCGGCGCGTTCCAGCAAGGCAAGACCGATACAACAGAGCGCGGAGACGCGCAGCGCACCACGTGGTGCACGGCTGGCCTCTATCCCTACGTGGCGGTCTTTTACAAACGCACGGCCGGCCGACGCGTCGCGTTCCTTGCAAATGTTTACAAGGCGGAAGGTGCGGTCTTCTCGGCCTGTCGCGCCAACGGCTAGGCCGCCGCGTCCCGCCCCCTAAAGCCGACAACCGATTCCCACTCGACGGCATGACCGTTTTGTGAGACATTAGTTATGCTCAAGTTGAGCTTAAGTGGCCTCCCTACGACGCCTTTCCCTTGAAAGGCATTTTTTCGGACCCATCTTATGCTCAAGTTGAGCACAAGGGAGACAATTCCACCCTTGTTCGAGCTGGAGGGACCAAGATGGCCCGGGTTATCGAATTTGGACAAGGCTGCGATATCCCCGCCGCACGTCGCCGCCCGACCGCCGCCGAAGCCCGCGGCCTCGCCTACAATGACGAGGTGAAGGCCTGCACGGATCATCTATATCCGCTGGTGAAGGACTTCATCACGCCGATGGAGTGGCCCGCCGTCGCGCCCTTCGTCTTCCACATCAACAAGCTCAAGGCGGCAAAGAACGCCGTCGTCCTGGCGCACAATTACATGACTCCGGACGTGTTCCAGCTCGTCGGCGATTTCCGCGGCGACTCGCTCCAGCTGGCGCGCGAAGCTGCCCGCACGGACGCAAGGGTTATTGTCCAGGCCGGCGTCCACTTCATGGCCGAAACCTCGAAAATCCTGTGCCCGGACAAGACGGTGTTGATCCCCGACACACGCGCGGGCTGCTCGCTCGCGGCCTCGATCACCGGCGCCGACGTGCGCCTGATCCGTCAGCGCTACCCGGACCTCCCGATCGTCACCTATGTGAACACCACGGCCGACGTGAAGGCCGAGTGCGACATCACCTGCACGTCGTCCAACGCCACCCAGGTCGTCGAGCACATCGCCGAAGCCTGGGGTGTCGACACCGTGATCATGGTCCCGGACGAGTTCCTCGCCCGCAACGTCGCCGCCAACACGCACATCAAGATCATCGCCTGGGAGGGCCATTGCGAGGTCCACGAGAAGTTCTCGGGCGAGGATGTGCGCCAGATCCGTGAGGCACATCCGGGCGCGATTGTGCTCGCGCACCCTGAATGTCCACCGGATGTCCTTGAAGAAGCCGACTTTGCCGGGTCAACATCCGCCCTGTCGAACCACGTCAGGGAATCAGGCGCCCGGAAGGTCGTCCTTCTGACCGAATGTTCGATGAGCGATAACGTCGCCGCGGACAATCCCGGCGTGGAGTTTGTTAAACCATGCAACCTCTGCCCTCACATGAAGCGCATCTCGCTGGAGAACATCTACGACGCGCTACTGACGATGAAGCACGAGGTGACGGTGCCGGAGGACGTGCGTCTGCGCGCGAAAGCCGCGATCGACGCCATGCTGGCGCTGGGCCCGCCGAAGCACACGCCGAAGTTCAAGGTGGGCGCAGACGTCTACGCGCCCGTGCAACTGATATGACGCCGCGTCGGCCGTTCCGTCGTCTCGCCGCCATCCTCGGCTGCACCATCGCGCTCTCGGCTGCGATGCCCGCGTTCGCGGATGACGTTGCCGGCGACTGGCTGTTCGACACCTCGAAGTTCGCCGACAATGACTGTGAGATCTCGGGCCGCATCACCTTCACCCAGACACCCGTGAAGAACACCTACACCTGCGTGTTCGAGAGCGAGCAGATCTGCGGCAAGCTCAGCGGCAATCTCTACATCAAGGTGCGCCAGAAATGCACCGCGCAGCGCATCGGCAAGCAGGTCGCCGTCAAATCCCAGGTCGACAAGATCCTCGATCGTCGGCCGAAGATTCCGTACCCCGAGGACTATTATCTCGCGGACAATTTCATCGTTCAGCTCTCGAACAACAAGGCCGAGATGAACGGCTCGCACTACGACGAACAGCGTCAGCTCAAAGCGCGCTTCTGGCGTGACGTCGAGCTGATCGGGTAGATGACCATGACGAGGACGAGGACGAGATGAAGCACGCGGTTTCGCTCGGCGTCCTCGCCAGCCTCTTTCTCGTGTGCACCAGCTTCGCGCCCGTCAGCGCCGAGCCGCCAGCCCCCTCGCCGATTGGCGAGTGGGGTTTCAAGACCAGCACGATGAACGAGGGCTGCACGCTCTCGGGTTCGATGACCATCACGCGCAAGGCCGACAAGACCATGGCGTGCACATTCAAGGCCGTCTGGGCCTGCACGCAGGTCGTTCCGCGCTCGGTCGAGACCGACCAGACCTGCACCGCCAAGCAGACCGGAAGCACCGTCACCATCACCAGCAAGATCGCGAAGATCGGCAAGGTCACGCCTGCCACCTATGCCGACTTCATGCGCGCCAACTACGCGGCGGACCATTTCCAGGTGAAGATCGACGCCACCGGCGACAAGATGGATGGTCTGTTCCATTCCTACGGGCAGGCGTCCGTCGCCTTCCGCCGCCACCTCGACCTGATCGGCTGATACGTGGCAAACCGTGACATCCTCATCGTCGGCGGTGGGCTCGCCGGGCTCTTCCTCGCGCTGAAGCTTGCGCCGCGCCGCTGCACCGTCATCGCGCTCGCGCCGCTCGGACAGGCCGCGGCGTCTGCATGGGCGCAGGGCGGTCTCGCTGCCGCGCTGTCACCGCAGGACAATCCCGCGCTTCACGCCATCGACACGATCGCCGCGGGCGCTGGCATCGTCGATCCTGTCGTCGCTCAATTAATTGCCGAGGAAGGCGCCAACCGCGTCCGGGACCTGCTCGAACTCGGCGTACCATTCGACCGCACAGCAGACGGTGAACTCGCCCTCTCGCTCGAAGCCGCTCACTCCCGCGCCCGCGTTGCGCGCGTCTCCGGCGATCTGGCCGGCAAGGCGATCATGGAGTCGCTCACCTACGCCGTGGCCGCCTCCGCCCATATCGAGGTGATCGACCGAGTGAAGGCGCTGGCGCTCCTGCAGGATACGAATGGCCGCATCGCGGGAGTCCTGGCGCAGGACGCCGCCGGCAAGACGATTGAATTGCATGCGCGTGAGACCGTGCTCTGCGCCGGCGGCTCCGGCGGCCTCTACGCCATCACCACCAACCCGCGCTCATCGCAGGGCGATGCAATGGCGATGGCCTACACGGCAGGCGCGCTGATCGCCGACCCCGAGTTCGTGCAGTTCCACCCCACCGCCATCGATATCGGCCGCGACCCCGCCCCCCTCGCCACCGAAGCCCTGCGTGGCGAAGGCGCAAAACTGGTCGATCGCACCGGACGCGCCTTCATGGCCGACTATCACCCGCTCGGTGATCTCGCCCCGCGCGACGAGGTCGCCCGCGCCATCCATTCCGAACGCGCAGCTGGCCGCGGCGCCTTCCTCGATTGCCGCGCCGCCATCGGCGCGCACTTCCCGGATCACTTCCCCACCGTGTTCGAAACCTGCCGCTCGGCAGGCATCGATCCGCGCGAACAGGCGATCCCCGTCGCTCCCGCCATGCACTATCACATGGGCGGCGTGGTCACCGACCTCTGGGCGCGAACCTCGCTCGAAGGGCTCTCCGCCTGCGGCGAGACCGCCTCAACCGGCGCACACGGCGCCAACCGCCTCGCGTCAAACTCCCTGCTCGAAGCCGTGGTCTTCGCCGAACGCGCCGCCCGCCGCCTCCGCGAGTCCAACTTGCCCGAAGCCGGCGCCTCGACGGCCGTCGCGCCGCCGGAACTCAACGAGTTGTCGCTGGTCGAACTGCGCAAGCGCATGCACGGACAGGTCGGCGTCGTGCGCGATGCAGCCGGCCTCGGCGCGACGCTCGACTGGATCGCCGCTGCGAAAACCAATGTCGGCGAGGCCCGCGCACTGGTCGCATCCCATCTCATCACCGCTGGCGCCCTAGCGCGCAAGGAAAGTCGCGGCGGCCACTATCGCGGCGACTTTCCCGAACAGGCAGCGCCACACCGCACCTTCATGCGCAAAGGCGGTGACGGCCTTCCCCTGATCCAGCATTCCGCAATCGCGGCCGGAGCCTGACGTGACCGATCATCTTCCAATCCCGCCACTGCCGGATGTGGTCATCGAACCGCTTGTGCGTCTCGCGCTCACAGAGGATTTCGGCCGCGGCGGCGACATCACGACCGATGCGGTCATCCCTTCTTCCACGCGGATGAAGGCGCTGATGAGCGCGCGCGAGCCTGGCATCGCTGCCGGTTACGACGCCGCGCGCCTGGCCCTGCGCCTTGTCGATGCGCAAGCGACGTGGGCCACGCTGACCGAAGAAGGCGCGCAGTTTCAGAAGGGCGCGCCGCTCGTCCGCATCGAAGGCTCCGCGCGTTCCGTGCTGATGGCCGAACGCGTCATGCTCAACTTCATCGGCCCGCTCTCGGGCGTTGCGACGCTGACATCGAAGTTCGTCGCTGAGGCAGCCAGCACGAACGCCCGCATCACCTGCACGCGCAAGACGACCCCCGGCTTCCGCGCTCTGGAGAAACGCGCCGTGCGTCTTGGCGGCGGCGTCAATCACCGCCTTGGCCTCGATGATGCAATTCTCATCAAGGACAATCACATCGCAGCGGCTGGCGGCGTCGCCCTCGCGATGAAGCGCGCCCGCGCCGCCGTGGGCCATCTCCGCGCCATCGAGATAGAGGTCGATCGCCTTTCGCAGATCGAAGAAGCCCTGCCCTTCAAGCCGGACGCAATCCTGCTCGACAACATGTCCACGGCGCTGCTGAAGGAAGCCGTGGCGCTGATCGCGGGCCGGGCCAAGACCGAAGCTTCAGGCGGCGTGCGCCTCGAGACCGTGAAGGCCATCGCGCAGACGGGTGTGGACTTCATCTCCGCAGGCGCGCTGACGCACTCGGCGGTTAACCTCGATATCGGCCTCGACTACGAAGATTGAGCGTTAGAGCGGACGATCGTCGACCGGTGGCAGCGGAGCCTTGGTCGCAATCGCCACCGGGGTATCCGCATCAAGCGAGATTGCGATCAGCGAACCATCCGGCTGGATCTCGGCGGGCGGCGGTACGCCCTCGAGCCCGTCAACGTCCTCGAACGCCGCAATCGACTCGTCATGCTCGTGACGCGCCGCCAGCGCCATCCGCGCATTCGACCATTCCTTGGTCGTCTTCGGGAAGCGATAGAAGATGTGTGTCCCGATCGATGCGGTCTCCACCAGGCTCGGCGCCCAGTACGGATTCACATAGTCGGTATGATAATGCGTCGCGTTGTTCGTGACGGGCGTGTTGAGGCCCAGCATGACATGAAGCGCGACGTTCTTGGCGCGGTCCCAGGCGCCGCCATACGGCTTGTGGCGCACCGAACCATCGCAGGTAAAGGTGAACTGGCAGCCCGTATTGCGGTACTGGCCCTGATAGACCACTTCGCAGATCGATTTCGGGAAACGCGGGTCGCGCACGCGGTTCATCACCACTTCGGCGACAGCCATCTGGCCAACCGAGTCTTCCGAGCGGGCTTCGTAGTAGACGGCCCGGGCAAGGCAATCGAGTTGCTTGTCCGTGCCCTTGAAGGGTCCGAGATCGTCCAGCGTGAAGCTGACCAGACCATGCAGCGCTTCGCTGTCACGGGCGCGGATCGTCAGCCCGCCGGTGAGCTGGTCATTCGTCGCGTCGGTGAAAAGTGCAGCAGCCTGCGGCAACGAGGCGACATCTGCGCGTGCGTTGAACATGCCCGGGCGCAGGTCGGCGTGAACGTCATGGACGTCGGCGGCAATGGACTCGGCCAGGACCGCGGCTTCGTTGAGATATGTCTCTTGGGCTTTCTGGGCACCGAAGCGCTGGCTGACCAGCGGGCCGCCGAACGCAAACACCGCTGCGCAAGCGCCGATGGTCAGCGCACGCTGACTGGCCTGGCGTTTGTCGGCCTCCGACATGCTCGTCCACCATCCTATGACGGCAGTCCTCGCCGCCTTCAGGTGTACAAACATAGGTTCTAGAGCTTTCAGGAGATTTAACACTCCGAGCTTCCCTTTACCTTCGTTAACCGACAATTCGGCGTGGGCGCCCGCGCGCGCCCAGAAGTGACACTCCAACCAACACCCCGTCGCTTTCTTCTTCTTGGCTTTGCGACGTAAGCCGCCCTAACGGGCCCTTTGTTACCGGGCAAGCCCGGAAAGTTCTTGACTCACCTCCCGCAATTTGCGCGCCACCGGGGGGCCCGGAGACACGCTTCAACCAGCGGGCGAGCTGTTAACTTTCGGCGTTTACGAATAGCCCCTCTTTTCAATGCCGTCGGCCGGAGCCGAACGGTTGAGATAGGGTTAAGCGGCCCGAGGGCAACACCCGGCCAGGAATCCTGCTGACGTCGATTTGAAACGAAAAAGGCCCTAAACCCTAGGGAAACGCTCTCCTGTGGATAAACTCCACGGTCACAGCGTCAGCCTGTCATCAGCGGTCTGCACGCCCGCGGGAGCATCTGGAAGCATGCGCTGCGATGGCCACGCATCATCCCACGCGAGGGAGCCCGTCGCCCCCAGCCTCGCCTGATCAGAAGTAGTCGAGGCCGACCCACACATGCCAGTCGTGCACGTCGGCGTCGGTGTGCTCCTCGACATACGCGAATCAGGTCAGCTCGGCTTCGTCATCATCCGTGCTGAAGAACGAGACGCCCTCAAGCGTGTTCAGCCCTTCTGCGGGCGAGCCGGCGTGGATCGCGCTGCGCTCCCACGCGCCGACACATTCCGCCAGCGCACGCGACTGCGCCCCATAGTTGGCCGTGGCTGCTGAAGCACTGTCGAAGACCCATGAGCAGGCATAGGTCGTCGACACGTCATAGGTGATCTGGCAGCCGCTGCCGTCGCCCAGTGAATAGGTCGACGCGTATATGTCGTCAGTGTCGGTTTCATCGCCCACGACGCCATCGAATTCGTCAGACGCCGCCTCGTTGAGGTACCCGACGTGCTGGCAGCTGATCTGCGCCTGCGCCACAGGCGCCAGGACAAGGCCCGCTGACATTGCCAGCATACTAACGAGCTTCATGACCGCCCCTCTGCCCGAATCCCCAGCCGCGGCGCACGCTGCGCTCATGCAGAGACCGTTTCAAGAAGGGCGCGCAGCCTTACCGCTTTTTCGACAACGCCGCATGCGCCGCCGCGAGGCGGGCCACCGGCACCCGGAAGGGCGATGCCGACACGTAATCGAGCCCGCATTCCTCGAAGAAGAAGATCGAAGCCGGATCGCCGCCATGCTCGCCGCACACGCCCAGCTTCAGGCGCGGCCGCGCCGCCCGCCCGCGCTCGCACCCGATCCGCACCAGCTCGCCCACGCCATCGCGGTCGATCGAGACGAAGGGATCCTTCTCGTAAATGCCCTTCTCCTCATAGACCTTGAGGAAGCGCGAGGCGTCATCACGCGAAATGCCCAGCGCCGTCTGCGTCAGGTCGTTGGTGCCGAACGAGAAGAACTCCGCCTCCTCGGCGATCTCCCCCGCCCGCAGCGCTGCACGTGGCAGCTCGATCATCGTGCCGACCAGATATTCGACCTGCGCCTTCCGCTCGTTGAACACACGCTCGGCCGTCTGCACCACAACGGTGCGCATGAGCTCGAGCTCTCTCCGGGTGGCGACCAGCGGGATCATGATCTCCGGCACGGGCGCGTTGCCGGTCTCCTTTGCGACGTCCAGCGCCGCCTCGAAGATCGCCCGCGCCTGCATCTCGTAGATTTCCGGGAAGGTGACGCCGAGCCTGCACCCGCGATGCCCCAGCATCGGGTTGGACTCGTGCAGCTCCGCCGCGCGCGCCTTCAGCGTTTCAATCGGCACGCCAGACTGTCTGGAGACCTGTTCCATCTCCTCTTCCTTGTGGGGAAGGAATTCGTGCAGCGGCGGATCCAGCAGGCGGATCGTCACCGGCAGCCCCGCCATGATGTGGAAGATCGCTGCAAAGTCCGCCCGCTGCATCGGCAGCAGCTTCTCCAGCGCACGCCGACGCCCACCCTCACGTTCCGCGAGGATCATCTCGCGCACGACAGCAATGCGCTCCGCGTCGAAAAACATGTGCTCGGTGCGGCAAAGACCAATGCCTTCCGCGCCGAACTTGCGGGCAGTCTCAGCATCCAGCGGCGTCTCGGCATTGGCGCGCACCTTCATGCGGCGCACTTTATCAGCCCATACCATCAGCGCGCCGAAATCGCCGCCCAGCGCGGGCTCCACCATCTTCACCGAACCGACCAGAACTTCGCCCTTCGCGCCATCCACCGTGATGACGTCGCCCTTCTTCAGCGTGCGCGAGCCGACCTTCACCGTACCCTTTGCCGCATCGATCTGCATCGCACCCGCGCCGCACACGCACGGCCGGCCCATGCCGCGCGCCACCACGGCGGCGTGAGACGTCATGCCCCCGCGCGCCGTCACGATGGCCTTGGCAGCATGCATGCCCTGAATGTCTTCCGGCGACGTCTCGATCCGCACTAGGATCACCGGCTTGCCGGACCCGGCAATCGCCACCGCTTCCGCCGGATCGAACACGATCTGCCCGACAGCCGCGCCGGGCGAGGCCGGCAGGGCCTTCACGAACACATCGCGCACCGCATCCTGTGCAATCGTCGGATGCAGCAGCTGATCCAGCTGCGCCGGGTCGAGCCGCAGCACCGCCTCGTTCTCGGTGATCAGCCCCTCGCGGCACATGTCCACCGCCAGCTTCAGCGCCGCGTGCGCCGTGCGTTTCCCGTTGCGGGTCTGCAGCATGTAGAGCGTGCCCTGCTCCACCGTGAACTCGATGTCCTGCATATCGCGATAGTGCTTCTCCAGCCGCTCCGCGACCGCGATCAGCTGCGCATAGACTTCCGGCATCGCCTCTTCGAGGGACAGGTCTTCCGACTTCAGATCCGCCTTGCGCGAGTTGGAGATCGGCGCCGGCGTGCGGATGCCCGCCACCACGTCTTCGCCCTGCGCGTTGACGAGATACTCGCCATAGAACCGCTTCTCGCCGGTCGACGGATCGCGCGTGAACGCCACACCCGTGGCCGAGCTCTCACCCATATTTCCGAACACCATCGACTGCACGTTGACGGCCGTGCCCCAGCTTTCCGGAATATCGTTCAGACGCCGATACGTGATCGCGCGATCGTTCATCCACGACGCAAACACCGCGCCGATCGCGCCCCAGAGCTGGTCCTTCGGCTCCTGCGGGAAGGGCCGGCCGATCTTCTTCTCGACCGCCTTCTTGTAGAGCGCGATCACCTCGATCCAGCTCTCGGCGCCCAGGTCCGTATCAAGGTTGAAGTCGCGGCTTTCCTTGTAGTCGTCGAGAATATGCTCGAACGTGTCGTGGCCGATATTCAGCACCACGTTGGAATACATCTGGATGAAGCGGCGATAGCTGTCATAGGCAAAGCGCCGGTCGCCCGAGAGCTTGGCGAGGCCTTCAGCCGTCTGGTCGTTGAGGCCGAGATTCAGCACCGTATCCATCATGCCCGGCATGGAAGCGCGCGAGCCCGAGCGCACCGACACCAGCAACGGATTGCGCACGTCGCCGAACTTCTTGTCCGTCCGCCCCTCGAGCGCGCGCAGCGCATCGTTAACCTGCGCATCGAGATCGTCCGGATATTTCCGCTTGTTCTTGTAGAAGACCGTGCAGACCTCGGTCGTGATCGTGAACCCCGGCGGCACCGGCAGGCCCAGCTTCGACATCTCGGCAAGGTTCGCCCCCTTGCCGCCGAGCAGGTTCTTCATCGACGCATCGCCATCCGAAGCGCCGCCGCCGAAATCATAGACCCACTTGGTGGCGAGTTGGCTCATGCTGGTCGTCCGCTCTTTCTGTCATCCCGGAACTGGCGCGATCCGGGAGCTCTACACCGTTTGTCATCCCGGAAGCGCGGAGCGCTATCCGGGACCCATTCATCCGTGTGGACAGCCGAGACATGGGTCCCGGCTCTCCGCTACGCTCCGGCCGGGATGACAACCGGTGGAGCCCTTCACCCGTCAACACCTACTCTGGCGCCGAACTCACTTAGCGCTTCTCGCCTACGCCCAGAGTTACGGGCGAAGGTGCAGGTGAAGTCTTATCCCTCAACGCCCGAAGCGGATGCCGTTCCAGTGAAACGTGAGGAACCCACGAAACTTCCCGACATTGCGCCGGAATCAACCTTGCTGAAATCCGCCACGCGCCCGAGCGCATCGCGGATCTGCGAAAGCATCTTCAGCCGGTTCACGCGAACGTCTGCGACATCCGCATTCACCGTCACCTTGTCGAAGAAAGCATCGACCGGACCGCGAAGTCTGGAAAGCGCCCGCATGGCCCTTGCAAAATCTTCCTTGTCCAGAGCAGATGTAGCGTCCGGCGCCGCCTTGGCGAGCGCCGAGACCAGCGCCTCCACCTCCGGCGGATCGCCCGCCATCGAAACACCCTGCCCGGAGTAGGACTTCCCGTCCTTCTTCTCTTCGATCGCGAGAATATTCGCCGCCCGCTTGTAACCCGCGAGCAGGTTCTTCCCGTCCTCGGTCGCCAGGAACTCACCCAGCGCCTCAACGCGCTTCACGATCAGCACGAGGTCATCCTCGCCGAGCGCGAACACAGCGTCGATCAGGTCGTGCCGTGCGCCCTGCTCGCGGAGGTGAACTTTTAGCCGGTCAGCGAAAAAGGAGAGAAGATCTGCATGAATTTGATCAGACCGAGCCATATCTGCGGCCCTGATGTCATCGGAGAATGCCGTTCCGTAGACCTGCTCGATAAGCGCTTTGATGTCCGTTGCCATACCTATCTCGGCATGGCTTCGAACCAAGTTATCCATCGGCCTATTGAGTTTCTGCGCCCGACTAACGGCTAATAGGTAGCCGAGAGAATGGGCTGTCTCGCGCATCAACTCCAGTCGCACTGACTTTTCTAAAATGGTCCGGATGACGCCAAGCGCCGCTCTCCGCAATGCATACGGGTCTTTCGATCCGGTCGGCTTTTCATCAATCACCCAGAACCCGACCAGCGTATCCAGCTTGTCCGCCAGCGCGACCGCCACACTTACCGGATCAGCCGGCACATTGTCGCCCGGCCCCTTCGGCTTGTAATGATCCCGCACAGCATCCGCGATGGCCTGCGGTTCGCCCTGCAGCGTCGCGTAGTACCGGCCCATCACGCCTTCGAGTTCGGCGAACTCGCCGACCATGTCCGAGACGAGATCACACTTCGACAGCTTCGCCGCGCGCTCGGCCTGCACCGGATCAGCGCCAACCTTCGGCGCGAGTTCCTTCGCCAGCGCCATCACACGCTCGGCCTTGTCCTTCACCGTGCCCAGCTTCTCGTGGAACACGATATTGCCCAGCTTCTCGAAGCGATCCTCGAGTTTGATCTTCCGGTCATTGTCCCAGAAGAACCGCGCATCGTTCAGGCGCGCCGACAGCACGCGCGAATTCCCTTCGGCGATCTTCTTGCCGCCGTCCGCCGCTTCAAGGTTCGCCACAACGATGAACTTCGGCGCAAGGCCGCCGTCCTTGTTCGCCGGATCGCGCACCGCGAAATACTTTTGGTGCGTGCGCATCGACAGCTTGATCACTTCCGGCGGCAGATCGAGGAAGGACTTGTCCATGTCGCCTATGATGACGACCGGATACTCCGCCAGCCCCGCCACTTCCTCCAGCAGGCCGATATCATCCACCAGTTCGAGGTTCTGCGCCGCGCACAGTTGCTTCGCGTCGGTGAGGATAGTCTCTTTCCGCTCCCCGCGGTCGAGGATCACGCGGCCCTTGTTCTTCAGCACGTCGGCATAGTCGTCGAACCGGCGCACCTTGTACGGCCCGCGCCCCATCACGCGATGACCCTCGGTGATGTTGTCCGACTTGATGCCCTCGATCTCGAACGGCACGACCTCGCCATCGAACGTGCACAGGATGCGGCTGATCGGGCGCACCCAGCGCAGATCGCCAGACGCCCAGCGCATCGATTTCGGCCAGTGGAAGCCCCGGATGATCTGCGGCACGAGGGCTGCGATAACGTCCGCCGTCTGCTTGCCCGGCTTGCGGACGTGCGCGACGTAGACGACGCCCTTCTTGGGCACCTCATGCAGGTGCGCCTGCGCCAGCGAGGTGAGCCCCGCCTTCCGCAAGAAGCCGTCGATGGCGGGCTGCGGCGCGCCCTCCTTCGGCCCGATCACATCCTCAACCACGTCAGCCGATTTCACAGGCAGTCCCTCGACCACCGCCACCAGCCGGCGCGGGCCCGAAAATCCCTTGATTCCTTCAGGAATGAGCCCCGCCGCGGTCAGCCCATCCATCAACGCCTTGACGAGATCCGCCTCGGCCTTCGCCTGCATGCGGGCCGGAATTTCCTCTGACAGGATCTCGAGCAGAAGCTGGGGCATGCTGACCTTCACGTTCCGTAGCGTGGGGAGTGCAGCGGAATGGTGGGAATTTCAAGGGTGAAGACGGCAGCCCAGCGCAATCCCTACGACAGTTGCGGTGGGGAGATTCCCGTCGTTATGTGCGCGCGCTGGAATCACATGGGGTATCGCATGCGCCGGGCTATTTTCCTGACCGTCGCGGCGATTTTGCTAGCGGCCCCCGCCAGCGCCCATAAGCCCGGCAACTGGGGATATCTTGAGACCGGCGAAGGGGTGATCGGCTGGGGCGACATCGCCGTCGACGGTCAGGTTGCGACCGCCCGGCGCTTCATCCTAGCTCGGTCCCCAAAATCCACCCCGATGGGCCCCGTCCAGTGGATGGCGCACCCTTTCAGGCTCGACTGCCAGTCCGGCACGTTCACGCAGAACGCAGGCGAATACCTGGCGCTGGATGGAACCATGCTCGGCAAGTCTGTTGGACACCCCCTCGAAACCATCTCGG
Source organism: Hyphomonadaceae bacterium (assembly GCA_040398425.1). Lineage (GTDB taxonomy): Bacteria > Pseudomonadota > Alphaproteobacteria > Caulobacterales > Hyphomonadaceae > UBA7672. Next base: position 58,122 of record JBBATZ010000005.1, on the reverse strand, counting down.
AAGGCTCTACCGAAGCGATGCTCCGGGCCTCGATCTGCGAGAGACGCCCCATAGAGGGCTCACGGGTCGCGGCAAACCGCGAAGAGGCAATGGAAAAATCACGCGCCATCGTGGCTCAGGTCGCCCAATAGAACCCGGGCCGAAACGGGAGCGCGATCCATGACCCTAACCTTCGATTTCTACTTCTCGTTACGCAGCCCGTATTCCTACCTCGCCATGCCGATGATCGAGGAACTGCAGGCAAGATACGACGCGACCGCGACCATGCGCATCGTCCGCCCGATCGCCGTCCGCATTCCCGGCTTCTTCCAGAAGGCCAACCCGCTCTGGCTGCCCTATCTGGCGAAAGACACGCGGCGCATTGCCGAGATGAACGGCATCCCTTATCGCTGGCCCCGCCCTGACCCGATCGTGCAGGACCGCCAGACCCGCGAGGTCGCCGCCGACCAGCCCTACATCATGCGCGTCAGTCGCCTGGGGGCGCTGGCGGCCGAACGCGGCAAGGGCTTTGAATTCGTCCGCGCCGCCAGCCACATGATGTGGTCCGGCGAGGTCGAAGCCTGGCACGACGGCGGCAAGCTCGCCGCCTGCGCTGACGCCGTCGGCCTGCCCCATCTCGAACGCGACGCCGCCGCCGAAGCCGCCCGCCTCGACGCCATCATCGAAGACAACGAAAATGCCGAAACGGCCGCCGGTCACTGGGGCGTGCCGCTCTTCGCTTTTGAGGGCGAACCCTTCTTCGGGCAGGACCGCATCGACCATCTGGTCTGGCGCATGAAGCAGCGCGGACTGAAGGAGCGCTAGCCCTCCGGCGTGTCCGACAGCAAGGGCCGCAGCCAGTCCGCCTGCGTCGTGTCCATGCGCGGCAGCATCACGCGCGTCGTGAAATGTCCGAGCAGCCTGTCGCCCCGCATGAACGCCCAGTCGACCACCTGCCCGTTCTGAAACTCGACAATCGCGCCCTTTTTCAGCTCGCCCAGATAGCGCGGCTGCACGGCCAGTTCGCCGACGATCTTGTCCGGGGTCCGCGCCACATTCTCAAGCCAGGCCTGTTCCACACCCTGCACGCCGTCGCGGCGCGGCAGCGCAGCCTTCAACGAGAAATCGTATTCTTCCGGCGCAGGTTCCGCGAAATGTTCCCAGAACAGGTTCAGGCTCGCCTGCGCCTTGTCCTTCGCACCGGCAAGATCGCGCTGAAACTGCGCGTCCGGATCATCCGCCGCCGAACACGCCGCCAGCGCCAGCATCAACGCGGCGACCAGCTTCCTCATTGAGTCTTGGGCGCGGCCGGGTCCTTGATCCTGATCTCGAACAGCTTCGGCCAGTATTTGCCCGTGACATAGATCTTGTCCGCCGCCTTGTCGTACGCGATCCCGTTCAGAACGTCCGCCTTGCGCCGGTCTTCAGCCGCGAGGATACCACCAAGATAGACGATGCCCGTCACGGCGCCCGTCGCCGGATCAATCCGCACGATGCGATCAGTCTGAAAGATATTCGCCCAGATCTCGCCCTTGATGAATTCCAGCTCGTTGATCTGGTCGATCGGCCGGCCATTCAACTTCACATCGATGCGGCCGGTCTCCTGCAGCGTCACCGGATCCAGCTTGCGGATCTGGCTCGAGCCATCGCTCATGAAGATCTGCTTGTCGTCGCGCGTCAGGCTCCAGCCCTCGCCGCCATAGGTCCACTCCCCCTTCGGCGCCAGCGTGGCCCGGTCGAGGATGAAGCCCTTCTGGCCCTTCCAGGTCAGCGTTATGATCCGGTCATCCCAGATCACCATGCCCTCGCCGAAATACTGCTTGTCGATGTCGTACTGCTGCTGAACGGCGCCGGTCTTCAGGTCTACTTTCCGCACCCACGACGTGCCCTCCATGCCGGTGCTCTCATAGAGCTGACCGTCCTCGATCAGCAGGCCCTCGGTGAAGGCCCGCACATCGTGCGGATAGCTCGCCGTCACCTCGTAGGTGTAGGCGGGCGTTACCGGGGCTGCGGGAACATCCGCAACAGGCGGACCACCCGGCGCGCATGAAGAAGCTGCAAGGAAAGCTGTGACGACAAGGATTCTCATGGCCCGCTTTTAGCGCGCCATGATTTCCAGCGCCAGAACCAGCTTCACAGAACTGGGGTTACCTCACCCAATTACGGGCGCGCTCCGCTCGGAGCATGCGCTGGCAGGGCGGGAAGCGCGCCAACCATGCCATCCGGCCGCGCCTTGGCCAGCATGCGCTGGTAGGCCGGACGCGCCTCGATCTTCTTCTTCCAGGCGTTGATGTTGGGGAATTGCGTCTTGTCGACGACATTGAGCGCCATGCCGAAGTTCAGCGGGAACACCATCATGATGTCAGCCGCCGAAAACTCTGCGCCGCCGAACCAGGGATGCTTGGCCAGATAATCTTCGGCGAACTGGTATTCCGCTTCCGAGTCGACCAGGCGCGAACGCTCCGTCGGCGGCTTGATCATCCACACCCGGTAGTCGGCGATGACGCGGCCGGCGAGCGAGCCTTCCGCGTGGTGCATCCACATCATGTGGTTGGCATAATCCACGCTGGCCATCGCAGGCGTCAGCTTACCCGGCGCGTAGCGGTTAAGGATCGTCTCGATGATCGCGCCGGATTCCGTCACAACCTGATCGCCAATGGTCACGGTCGGTGCGACCGGCATGCCCGGGTTCACCTTGCGGATCTCGGCCATCGATCCAGCAAGGTCGCCACGCTTGAATACAAGCGTATAGGGCATTCCCAGCTCTTCCATCAGCCAGACGATCCGCTCGGACCGGCGGTTTTCGAGATGGTAGATGGTGATCGTCGGCATCGCCATCGCGGTCTGTGCGGGCGCAATGCTGGCCCCCGTCTCCGACATCGACGTACAGCCAGCAAACGCGAGCGCAGCGAGTGCAATTCCAAAGTGAAGTTTCATGGCGATCTCTCCCGTTGTTCTTTTTTACGTCTGATCTAGCGAGGCGGGGGGCGTGCCTCGTCCGGCAGCGGCATGGGCGGGCTGAGCATTCCATTGGGGCGCGCTTTGGCGACCATGCGCTGATAGGCGGGACGCGCATGCATGCGATCGAGCCAGTTCAGGATGTTCGGAAAACGCTCATTGTCGACGATATTGAGCAGGAACGTATAGCGCAGCGCGAATTCCATCATGATATCGGCGGAGGTGAAGTCCGGTCCGCCGAAATAGGGACTCCGGCTAAGCCAGTCCTCGGCGAACTTAATGGTGTTCTCGGAATCGACCAGCGGGGAGCGCTTCTCTGGCGGTTTGATCTGCCAGACATTGTAGTCCGTCCCGACGCCTGGCAGGAGTGAGCCCTCTGCGTACTGGTACCAGATCTGGTGCCAGGGGTAGTCCTTGCTATCGAGCGCGGGCATCAGCTTACCGGGGGCGTGGCGGCGCAGAATGACATCGATAATCGCGCCGGATTCCATGAGGACCTGACCGTCATAAAGAACCGTGGGCGCCGTCGGCATTTTGGGATTCACCTTGCGGATTTCCGCAAGTGAAGCGCCGAGGCTGTTGTTCACGAACTTCAGCTCGTACGGAAAGCCCAATTCTTCCATCAGCCAGACGACACGCTCAGAGCGTCGTCCCTCGAGGTGATAGATGGTGATTGGCGGCATCGGCTTGGCCGCCGCCTGCGCCACAACTGTCGTCTCGGTCTCATGCACGGAGACGCATCCGCCAAGAACGGCGGCCAGCATCAGACTGGCGGCAAGCATCACCTTCAAACGCATCACTCCCCGAAAACACGGGGCTCCGAATCGTGGCCGGAGCACTCATTTTTTTTCTCCCTACACGCCCTGTCTCCGCCCGGATAGCTTCCCCAAAGACATCTTGCCGTGAACGCCGCAATGGCGTCCCTTGCCCAAAACACACGGGAGCACGGCGCATGGCAACTTTTCGGGACGGACTACTCACGGGCAAGACGGCCTTCGTCGCCGGCGCCTCCAGCGGCATCAACCTCCAGATCGCAACCCGCCTCGCCCAGGCCGGCGCAGCCGTGACCATCCTGTCGCGCTCCACCGACAAGATCGAGGCAGCCGCGGCCGGCATCCGCGCCACCGGCGCGAAATGCATCGGCATCGCGCAGGATGTCCGTGACCATGACGGCGTCGGCGCGGCTTTCGCAAAGTCCGTCGAAGCTCACGGCGAGATCGACATTCTCGTCTCGGGCGCCGCCGGCAACTTCGTCGCGCCCTTCAACGGACTTTCCTACAACGGCTTCCGCGCCGTGATCGATATCGACCTCGTGGGCTGTTTCAACGTGATGCGTCAGGGCTTCCCGCACCTGCGCAAGCCTGGCGCGTCCTGCATTACCATCTCGGCCCCTCAGGCGCTTCACCCCTATCCGCTGCAGTCCCACGTCAACGCCGCAAAGGCCGGCGCGGACATGCTCGTGAAAACGCTCGCCATTGAATGGGGCTCGCTCGGCGTCCGCATCAACTCCATCATCCCCGGCCCAATCGCCGATACCGAAGGCATGAACCGTCTCGCCCCCACACCCGAGGCGATGGAGAAAAGCGCCAGAGGCAACCCCATGCAGCGCCTCGGCACCAAGGACGAAGTCGCCGACCTAGCCCTCTTCCTCTGCTCGGACGCCGCCGCTTACATCACCGGCGGCATCATCCCCTGCGATGGCGGCATGTCCCTGCTCGGCGTCGGGCGCGTGGGCGGCTGATCCGCGTCAGGCCAAGAGGAAACGATTGTCCGCGTCCGGCGTTGGGTCAGCATGAGCACCCCAACACCACTCGACCAGCCGCTTCCCGGTGAACCTGCGCCGGCCAGACCCGAACCTCCTGCTACACCGCCTGAGGTTACGTCCGACCCCGTGGTCGAGCCACCACCCTCACCGCATCCGCCGCCCCCGATAACGGCCTAACCGCCGGAAGCCTGCGCGTCGCCGCGCGACCGCATCAACACGATGACGATGCGCGCCACGACGGCTGCGATGACAGGCGCGAGCACCATCCACAATTGCGGCCGCCACGGGTCGCTCATCGTGAACCCGAACCCGACCAGCGCGAGCGCTGACATCACATAGAAACCCTTGACGAGCACCAGCAACGGCTTGCCCCGCCACGGGAACCAGCCCAGCAGGATTCCCAACGCCAGCACCAAAAAGAACGCCACCGCGACCCACCCGGACCAATGGATGTCCAGAGACCCCATCGTCGCGACAATCGCGATGCACGCGGCAATGCAGCCAACGCCCAGCAGGTGCAGCAGAATTTGATAGGCGACCTTCAAGTCCAGCTATCCTTCGCTCGCCAACATCGCGGCATTCCACATCCAGTCCTGCGCGCGGGCCAGCACAATAGGCAGGAACCGCTGCCGATTCGAAGCCCCCTCCCGCATTTCCCTTGGGGTTCCCTCGGCGGCCCACCGCAAGTTCTGGCGCCTAGCTCCAGAACGCCTTTACCCGCGCTGCTTCGGCCTTCCCCTGCCGCAGGCCCTGCTCGATCAATTGCACGCGCCGCGTTCCATCCATGAGGTTCGGCCCGAACGCTTCCTGCGTCTCCGCATCCGGCGAGATCAGGTCATAGCGCCCGCCCGCCTTTGTCACAGCGTCGCCCTCGGCGTTGACCCGCGCCTTCATGCGCGCATCTGCCATCGCCATCGGAATCACGACAACCGCCAGCACGCGCTTGTGCCCGACCGCGACATCCACATTGGTCCCCGAACGCATGCCGCCATCCATCCACATCCGCTCGTTGATGGCGATCGCGGGATAAATGCCCGGCACCGAACAACTCGATGCAATTGCGCGCGCAAGGTCGACGCCGTCCTCCTCGCGCCAGACCTTGAACTCGCCACTCGTCGCATCGACCGCCGTGCACGCGAACCTTTTCGGCCAGTCGCCCCCGATGCCCATGGTCGCAAACTGGGCCAACATCTGCGCCTCCGGAATCGTCGGCGATGTACGCGACACCTCGCCGATCTCCCGCCGCAACTCGATCGGCGGCTCGCCCGTCTCCGGCATGCGCATGAAGAAAGCCATCACCTTCGACAGGTCCGGCGCAGGTCCCGACGCCGCCGCGCCGCCCGCCGCCTGCTTCGCTGCAGCGATCTGCATCTCCACCATCATGTGGGGCGACACGCCCCGTGCGATCGTGCTGCCGACGATTGATCCCGCCGACGTGCCAAGGATCAGGTCGGCGTTGCCGAAGCTCACGCCTTCACGCTCCAGCCCCGCCAGCAGCCCCGTCTCCCACGCCACGCCCAGCGCACCGCCGCCGCCCAGAACGAGTGCCCGAGATGTCATGTCACGCCTCACAACTGCTTCGCCGACATCAGATCACACGACTGCGAAGTGTCTAGGTCTTGCTCACGTCCCGGTCATGCGGTGGTAACGATGACCGGCTCTCCGTTCAGTGCGATGATAAAATCCTTGATCGCATATCGGTCAGGCCTCGAACGGCGCTGCAAGAACAGCTACCGTCCTCGCCTCACCGCCAACTCGCCCCCCAGGATCAGCAGCGCGCCCGACGCGTACGCGACCAGATCTATCAGATCGAACACCCCACCCAGCACAATCCGCGCAAGCGTATTGTCCCCAAGCCCAAGGGCCGCCAGCAGCCCGAACAATTGCGCGAACTCGATGCCGAACGCGATGCCCAGCGTCACCGCCAGCGCCGCCACAAGCCGCAACGGCGTCACCGCACGCAACGCGGCATAGACCAACGCCACCGCCAGCATGTCGCCGACATAGGGCCGCACAAATGCATCGCGCACGAACAGCGCGATCAGGACTTCAACAATGAAAAGGACAAGCGCCGCGAGGGCGTAGCCACGTCGCATCACGCGCTCTGCGACTTCTCCCACGCCTCGGCTGATCCCTTCGCGAGATCCCGCACCCGGCCGATGAAGCTCTGACGCTCCGTCGGCGAGATCACGCCGCGGGCATCCAGCAGGTTGAAGATGTGCGACGCCTTCAGCGCCTGCTCATAAGCCGGCAGCGGCAACGGCTTCTCAAGCCCAAGCAGTTTCTTGCAAACCTTCTCGCAGTCACTGAACCAGCGCTGCAGCACTTCAGTGTCGGCATGCTCGAAATTGTACGCCGACTGCTGCTTCTCGTTCTCGAGAAACACGTCGCCATAGGTCAGCGGATATTCGCTCCGCGGGTCGTTGAACGGCAGGTCGTACACGCGATCCAGACCGAACACATACATCGCCAGCCGCTCAAGGCCGTAGGTCAGTTCGCCCGACACCGGGCGCACATCCAGTCCGCCCACCTGCTGGAAGTAGGTGAACTGCGAGACTTCCATCCCGTCGCACCAGACTTCCCAGCCAAGGCCCCACGCGCCCACGGTCGGGTTCTCCCAGTCGTCCTCGACGAAGCGGATGTCGTGCACGGTCGGATCGATGCCGATCTCGTACAGGCTCTGCAGGTAGAGGCCCTGGATGTCGGGCGGGTTCGGCTTCAGGATCACCTGATACTGGTAGTAATGCTGCAGCCGGTTCGGGTTCTCGCCATAGCGCCCGTCCTTCGGCCGCCGCGACGGCTGCGGATAGGCCGCATACCAGGGCTTAGGCCCCAGCGCCCGCAACGTGGTGGAGGGGTGCAGCGTGCCGGCGCCAACCTCCATGTCGTAGGGCTGCAGGATCGCACAGCCCTTGGACGACCAGTAGGCCGACAGCCGCAGGATGATCTCCTGAAAGCTCTTGGGTTTCTCGCGGGGCGTCGGCGTGGGGATGGAAGTCGTCATGCAGGTCTCCGTCGCCACCCTGATATGCGGCTCCGCTTTACCTGTCATCCGGGCCCTGTCATCGGGGGCCGCTGGCGCGATTATCGATTAAGCACAAAAAATCTCAGCGGCGTCCGCTGTTCGGACGAACGGCAAGCACGGCGAGGATGCCGAACGCGAGAACCAGCGAGATGCCTTGAATCAGAATTTGCATGGGGGCGAACCTCGGTGTCTTGCGTTGACGCTCACTTAAGGGCGCGACCGGAACCGCGCATCATCGGACGCCACTTTGTCGCAGCGTCTCATTGCAGGTTTTCCCAGCCAATCGAGTCCCGGCTGGGGCAAACCGAAGGCGAAGCTGCAACAGCTCAGCCCTGTGGCTTCTGCGCATCGTCCGTGGAAGGTTTCTTCTTGCCGCGATGATCGTCGAGCTGGTGCACCACCACCTCATGCGCCGTGTCGGGAGTCGCGCCCGGCGGCGGACCGCCGCGCCTGCGCTCACGCATAGCCGGCAGGACGAGAATCGCCAGCAGCAGGACAAGCAGGAAGATCAGGATAACGCCGCCCATGGCGGTTATCTCCATTCCAGGGCGCCGCCCCGCAGCGCCTCCGCCGCCCGTCGCGATGCCGGGCCGCCCGGCGCATCATGCAGCGCCAGCCCATCATATAGTGTCACCGGCCCCCGCCGCAGCCCCTTGCGTCCCCGGATCAGCACACGCCCAGCCGCTTCTCCCGGCGCAGGGCGGATCGGCAACACCTCGATTTCCCCCGTGCGTGGTCCCAGCAGCTCCAGCAGGTCGCCCAGCACCGCCGCACGGTGGATGAGGGTGATCCGCCCGCCGGGCTTGGTGATGTGATGCAGGAACAGGATCCACGCCTTCAGCGGCGTCTCCGCCATGTAGGCCGCCTGCCGTTCGGCGATCGGCGCCCGCACCGTTCCGGGCTCGAAGAAGGGCGGATTGCTGAACGCCTGGTCGAACTGGTTCTCGAGATCTGCCGGTCGCTCGCCCACATCATGCGGACGGAGTCTGACCCGCCCCTCCATGCCATTCGCTGCAATCCCCCGCCCCGCCAGCTCCAGCGCCGCCGCATCCCGCTCGAACCCGGTGAATGCACACCCCGCCAGACGGTGCGCCCCGCACAGAAGCGCGGCCCCCGCCCCACATCCGGCTTCCGCGAAGCTCACCCCGTCCTTTCCAGAGAGCGAGGCTGCCAGCAGCACAGCATCCATCCCCGCGCGATAGCCCCGCGCAGGCTGGAAAACCGTGATAGCCCCATCGAGAAAGCGGTCTTCTGTGGTGTCGGCGCCTGTCACGCGAGGTCATCGTCCCAGTCGCCCTCGACCACCAGATCCGGGTCGGGCGGCGCATCCAGCTCCTTCAAGGCCTCTCTGGCGCGGGCTTCATGTTCATCCGGCACCAGTATACGGCGCTCGAAAGCGGATATTCCGCCCTCTGCGGACGCCATGAAGCGATCCGCCACAAAGGGCTGGCAACCGGCCCGATTGAGCAGGACCGTCGCGTAGTCCAGCCTCACCGGACTGTTCGTTCTCAGGACTTCGATCATTAGCGACAACTTGACACGCCGATCAGCTGATAGGAACTCCGATCCTTGACCCGCTTCTCAGGCCACAAATATCGTATATCAGCAGGTTCACGGAAGACGGTTGGGAAGCGCAAGGGATTGCAATTGGCCCTGCACGCCGAAGTTGAAAAGCAACAGGCGCCGCAGTCCACCCCGATGGATCGGTTGGTGGACCTCCTGCGGCCAGAGCTTGCCGAGGTCGAGCGCCTGCTTGCAGAGCGCGCGGCCAGCCCTGTCACGACTATTCCCGACCTCTCGGCCTACCTGATCGCGGCCGGCGGCAAGCGCCTCCGCCCCGTCCTCACCCTCGCCTCCGCCCGCGCTGTTGGCGGCAAGGGCAGCGACGCCGCCAACAAGCTCGCGACCGCCGTGGAGTTCATCCACACTGCCACCCTGCTGCACGACGACGTGGTCGATGATTCAGACCTGCGCCGTGGCAAGGCCGCCGCCAAAAATGTCTGGGGCGCGTCCGCCTCCATCCTCGTCGGCGACTTCCTCTTCGCCCGCTCTTTCACGCTGATGACCGAGACGCGCGACATGCGCATCCTCGACATTCTCTCGCGCGCCAGCTGTGTCATCGCCGAAGGCGAAGTCCGCCAGCTCGCCGCGCTCGGCAAGGTTGACCTGCCGATCAGCGAATACATGGCCATCGTCGAAGCCAAGACTGCCGCCCTGTTCGAGGCCGCCGCCCGCGCCGGCGCCTACACGGCAACGAACGATGACGCCGCCGCCGACGCGATGGGCGAATATGGCCGCCGCCTCGGCCGCGCCTTCCAGATCGTCGATGACCTGCTGGACTATGGCGGCCTCACTGCCGTCATCGGCAAGAGCGTCGGCGACGACTTCCGCGAAGGCAAACTCACCCTGCCGGTGATCTACGCGCGTGAAACGGGCGATGCCGAAGACTGCAAGTTCTGGGATCGCGTCATGGGCGATCGTGACCAGCGCGACGGCGATCTCGCCCACGCCATTCACCTGATCCGCGCGTCAGGCGCCGCCGAACGCACGCTGGAGACCGCCCGCGCCGAAGCCGCCGCCGCCCGCGCCGCCCTCGCCCGCACCGGCCGCGGCCCCTTCCACGACGAACTCGCTGAACTCGCTGACCAGACCGTTACGCGCGCGTTCTAGCCTTTATCCAACCCCACCACTTGTCATCCCAGAAGCGCGAAGGCGTAGGCCGCTACCATTTCTGCGATGCCGGCACGCTTCGGATCAAATCCCACACCTGCTGTTCGACTGGGGACGTTGTGCAACCGATAGAGCGACGTGCGAACACCTCTCCGCGCCGTAGGCCGGAGATCATGCCTTGACCGTGAGATATGCATCCATCGTCTTGCTGCGGCGGCTCGTTCCTCAGCGCGTCGATCAAAGCCAGAATCTGATCTGCAGTCGGCTTATCCTCGCTTGCGTGACTGACGACGGCCCAGCGTCGCCCCCAACTCCCGTCTGCAAATCCATGTTTTTCAATCCGGCCAGACGTTACGCGGATCACACCTGCTTCAGCTGGGTCCCACCCCGTGAACGACACGTATCGAAGACGCAACTCGTCAGCGCCGCCGGTAGACAGTCCGAGGAGCTCCGCTTCCTGATCGAGCTGAGTTTCCCAAGGGAGATTGGTCGGGACGAATTGTCGTGGGTCAGCTGAGAACGCCAGCGCAGCTGCTCCGAGCGCCGCGACGAGAACCAGCGCCAATACGGAATACAGCGGAACGTGAGCGAAGCGACGCATATTGCCCTCTCACCAGATAGCATACCTCGTTCCCCGCTAAAGCACATCCACTCCGACCAGCCCGTTCGCCACACCGGCGCGGCGCACGCGCCAGTGCACCCATGAGCTGATCGCCAGTAGCGCCACGAACGCGATCACTGGCGCATAACCGCCAACAATCGTCGCACCGACCGCCACGACAGCGGCATTCATCGCCCAGACCGCATGCACACCCGACACCTGCGAGTGTTTGAGCCCAGCCTTCAGCGCGATCTGGTAGGTGTGATCGAGATGCGCCGCGAACAGCTTCTTGCCCAGCCTCGTGCGCCAGGCCAGCGTCAGCAACACGTCCGACAGGAAGGGCAGCAGCAGGATCGCCGGCACAAACAGCAGATCGGGGCGCAACCTCACCAGTTCGAGACCCAGCCCCCCCAGCATCGCGCCCGTGAACAGCGCGCCAGCGTCCCCGACAAACAACAGACCGCGCACATTCCACACCAGGAATCCCGCCAACCCGCCGGCCAGCGCCACACACGACAACACGATATGCCACCCGCCGATCGCAACACCACACGCCGCAAGGCCCAGCGCCGCAATGCACGCCATCCCCATGGCGAGCCCGTTCGCGCCGTCCATGAAGTTCACAGCGTTGATCATCACGATCAACCACAGGACCGACCCCGCAATCGCGAGCAGCCACGGCAACTCCACCATCGCGGCGGGCCAGAAGCCCAGCACATCGGCCCGCATGTCCAGCAGCGCCATGCCGAGCGCGATCCCCGCAATCAACCCAAGCTTCACGACCGGTCGCAGCTTCAGGATATCATCAGCCAGCCCCACGAGCAGCACGCCGAGTGCGCCGCCGCCCGCCACCAGCATGGGCGCCGGATACCCGCTGTGCGTAATCTCCGCATTGGTCGCCACCGCCAGCGCCGCCGAGAGCGCGACCGCCAAACCGCCCGCCGTGGGCACGGGCAGCTTCTGAAGCTTCCGCGCCTCGGTCGGCGCATCGACAATCCGCAGCGTGATCACCACGCGGCACAGCAGCGCCGAAGGAAGGGCGGCCAGCACAAACAAAATCAGCAGATGCAGGAACTCATCCATGCGCGCGCGTCAGTCGAGCGGCACGGGCGGAGCGCCACGAAAGCTGGTCGCCCGGACCCAGTACTTCTTCTTTTCGTTGGCAATCGCTACGGCGGCCGCCTGCGAAGACGCCTCGTCCTCGAACAGGCCGAAACACGTGGCCCCACTGCCCGACATGCGCGCCAGCAAGCAACCCGGCTGCGCCTCGATCAAGGCCAGCGCCCGGCCGATCTCCTTGCACAGCGAAATGGCGGCCGGCTCAAGGTCATTGCGATACTCGGACAGCCTGTCTGCAAACCGCGCCGGCGTCTCGCCCCAGGGCGGTTCGACCTCGCGAAAGGACGGATTGGCGCCGAGACGGTCGAACCTGTCGAACACCTTGCGCGTCTCCAGCATGATCCCCGGATTGACCAGCACCGCCGGCAGGTCGGGACAGGCAACATCGACCAGCCGTTCTCCCGCTCCCCGCATCACCGCCGGACGCAAGCGCACGCACGCCGGCACGTCAGACCCGAGCTGCACCGCCAGACGCTCCAGCGCTGCTTCGCCGAAATCGATGCCCCACATCTCGTTCAGCACGTGCAGCGTCGCCGCCGCATCCGACGATCCGCCGCCAACGCCGCCCGCGATCGGCAATTCCTTGTAGAGCACCATCGACGCGCCCAGCCCCGAGCGGTCACACGCCTCGCGCAGCGCCAGCGCCGCCGCCAGCGTCAGATTGTTCGGCGCGCCCTTCAGCGCCTTCGCGCCCGGCCCCTCGACGCTCAGCTCTAGGAACGGTGCCGACCGTGCCGAAATGCGATCCGCCGCCCGCGTGTCCGCGAACACGACAAGGCTGTCCAGCGGGTGCAGCCCGCCAGCGCCTGGCGAGCCGACATGCAGGTACAGGTTCACCTTTGCCGGCGCCCAGGCAGTCGAGAAATTCGCGCGGTTCGGGCTCAAACTCATGGCCGCGAAGCTAGACTGGCTCCCGCCGCCGCTGGCAAGCCCTTGTCGAGCTTGCTCCGCAATGTTGCCTCCCGCGCCGCATCCGGCTTGAGGTTCAGCGCCGCCGTCCATTCGAATCGCGCTTCGATCTCACGGCCCGCCCGCCAGTAGGCGTCGCCGAGGTGGTCGATCACTTCGCTGTCGGTTGGCGAAAGCTCTGCCGCGCGCTCGAGATATCGGATCGCCTTGTCCATCTGGCCCAACCTGAAATAGGCCCAGCCCAGACTGTCGATGATATAGCCCTGATCCGGCCGCGCATCGGCGGCGCGCTGGATGAGGGCCAGCCCCTCCTGCACGCGCACGCCGCGATTGACCCACGCATAGCCGAGAAAGTTCAGGAGCTCGGGCCGGTCTGGCTCGACAGCGATCGCGGCCTGCAGGTCGGCCTCGGCGCCCTGCCAGTCGCCCGCCTCGCTGCGCACGGACGAGCGCGCAAACAGCACCCGCCAGTCGACGACGCCGTGCGCGTCATCCGCCGCAATCACATCGTCATAGAGCTTGCGTGCAACATCAACGCGATCATTCACGCGGTAGAGATCGCCTGCCTGCAGCATGATTTCCCGCCGCCGCGACAGCGCCAGCGCCTGCTCAGCCGCAACAAGAGCCTCCCCAGCACGCTCATGGCGATTGTGGATCGTCGCCTCCGTTATGCGCGCGTCGGCCGCCCACGCAGATGACGCCGGAACCGCGCGCAACACCGCGATCGCTTCGTCCGACCGGTCCTGACGCTCGAAAGCTTCGGCCAGCGTGATGCTCGCCGCGGCCAGCTTCGGATCGAGATGCAGCACCATGGCATGGCGCATCGCCGACAGGTCCGGGCTTGATCGCACCAGCCCCGTACCCGATGCGATGAAAATCGTCATCGCAGCGCCTTCGCGCGCGGTCAGCTTCGGCCGCGCGATCGTCTTCCCCGCATCAATGTCCGCCAGAACCCGCGCAGACCCCGCGCCGGGATCACCCTCTACCGCGCCCAGCGCAACCAGCTCGCGTGCACCCTGCATGTCGCCGCGTGACGCATGCAGGCTCGCGGCCAGCGCCGCGACCGCATCGCGCGTCGCCAGCGGCAGGTGGAGCGCAATGCGAAAGGACTGCAGCGCCTCGTCGTCGCGGCCGCCCTGCATCAACACGAGCGCCTTCAGCGACGCCTGCTCGCCTGCGATCATGCGCCGGCCAGGCAATTCATCAACCTCGGCAGCCGCCTTCGCTGGATCGCTCACCGCCGTCAGCCAGGCCGACAGGAAAGCGGCAAGATCGATATTGAGAGCGCCGAGCGCCGGTTTCTGCAACCGCGCCTTGGCCGATGGCAGCCGACCGTTCTCGATATCGTCGATGATCAGCGCCAGCTGCACGCTCGGCGAATCTTCAGCCGCCCGCGGCCGCGCCGACTTCGCCAGCTTGATCGCGCCTTCGGTATCGCCCGAAGCCAGCGTTGCGATCGCCGCCCGTTCCAGCAGGCCCGAATCGTCGGGAGCGCTGACATAGGCGCGGCGATAGAACGTCGCCGCCGCAGCTGAATCGCCCACCATCCCGGCATAACGCGCCGAAATGAAATCGGCATAGGCCTGCTGGGTCCGCAGCTCCTCGATCATCGACGCCGAATACCAGGAGGGACTGGACGGCAGCATTGTACATCCCCCCATCCCCAGGGCGGACAACGCAAGCACGGGGGCCCGGAAACCGGACCATCTTTTTCCTGACCTCATCCCCCCATGTTGCCCCACCCCACCCCAGTCAGCAACCAAGGGTTACGGTTAAGAACCCGGGGGAGTCTTCCCTCGCTAAAAGCAGGGACGAATTCTGTGAAACAGTGAGAGGCGGCTTCTAGCCCCGACCCTGCCTCAAATATCGCTCACCTGATCCGTGGGCTTCGCCAAAGGCACTTCCGGCGTATCGCGCTTGACGGGCGCGGGCGTGGTCAGCCCGTCCTTCAGCTTCGCCTCGATTTCGCGCGCGTTCGATGCCGGCGGATAAGCGTCCAGCGACTTCTGCCAGTAGGTCCGCGCCGCATCCTTTTCGCCGAGGCGCCACTGGATATCGCCCATATGCTCCGACAGCTCCCAATGCGCGAACGGCGCATAGGCTTCCAGCGCCATCTCGATGAAGCGATTGGCCTCACGGAAATCGCCATACTGGTAGTAGGCCCAGCCGATGGAATCGAGCAGGTTCGGCTCATCCGGCGTCAGGCGGATCGCCTGCTTCAACAGCCGGAAGCCCTCATCGAGTTCTTCCTCCGTGAGATGCGTGTCGATCAGCGTGTAGCCGAAATTGTTCATCAGCGACGTCGAGTCCGGCTGGTCGGTCAGCATCTTGCGCATGATGGCAAGGCCTTCAGTGCGCTCCGACGGCGAGTCGACCAGCATTGACGCCAACACCTGTTGCGTCGTCTGATCATCGCGCAGCGCATGCGCCGCCCGCGCCGCCTTGATCGCTTCAGCGACATTGCCGCCCTGGCTATGCGCCTGCGCTCGCGTCATCAGCGCCATCACCATCTGCGAGTCCGACAGCCTGCCCTGCTTCACCGCCTGGTCGATCAGCTGCAGCGCGCGCGGAATCTTGTTAGCCGTCGTCAGCGAACCTGCCGCCGAAATCTTCGCATCGGCGCTCGAGTCGATCAGCAGCGACCGCTCCACCAGCGCGGCCATCGTGTCGGGCGAGCCCAGCTCCAGCGCCGCAAGCCCCGCCGTCGACTGCAAGAGCGCTGCCTGTTCCTTGCGCGAATTGCCCAGCTGCGCGATGCGCAACGCCGGCTCGAACTTGCCTTGCGTATAAAGCCGCCCCGACTCCGCAATCCGGATGTCGCCATTGTCAGGGTCGAGCAGCAATGCGCTCTGACGGATCGACGACAACAGGTGGTTGAACGGCGTTTTCGCGCCGCGCCCCGCCATCGCCGCCATGATCGATTCCTGTTCCTCGATCAGTTCGGCCTCATCGCCCAGCGCCACGGCCATCGCCTGTTTCAGCGTGCGCGGCTTCCAGCGATCTTCGCCCTTCTTCGCGAGCTCCAGGCGGTTCGCGACATACGCATCGTCCGACGACGCTGCGAGCAAGCGCGTCAGAAGCTCAACAGCCTCGCCATCACGATTGATCCCGCGCAGCAATTCTGCCTGGCGCAGCGCCAGCATGCGCTGGCTGTTGAACGCCCGCGCCCGCGCGAAGTAGGTCATCGTGCCGGCTTCGGCCGGATCGGGCGCATCAAACTTCGCTGGCGCTTCACCATAGACCGCGAGTGCGGCGGCATAATCGCCGAGCCCTTCCTGCAGCAGCGCGCGATGGCCCAGTAGCGTCGCCCCCGGCACGACCTTGCGCAGTTTCTGCATCTCGGCGACCGCATCGGCGGCGCGCCCGTTCGCGGCATAGACCCACGGACGCAGATGATTTGCGCTCATCCACTCCGGCGGCTTCTTCCCGTTCAGCGCTTCCAGCACGCTCTCCGCCGTCCCCGGATCATCGGCAGCCAGTGCATCGACGATCATGTACCCCCACGCGCCGGAGTTCTGGACGCGCGCGTATTCATTCCGCACCCGCGCCATGAACGCCGCCATGTCCGCAGCCTCGATCATTGCATTCGGAGAGGCATAAGGCGCAGGCATCGCTTCAGCTGGCGCGGTGGCCTGGGCTGCGGCCGAGACCGGCGTCGCCACAGGCGCGGGCGCTGCCGCAGGATCGACGAGGTCAGCCGACTGCGGCGTCACCAGCGAGCGCTGCGCCATGATCGTGTCGCGCGGAATACCGCCACAACTGTTGACCGGACGCACGGCCCCGCCCGTGAAAACATAGACCGTCCGGCAGCCGCCCGCATCGCCAAAGCCCGGAACCCCCATCGTCGTGCAAGCCGACAGGATCGCGGTGGCCGAAGCCGCAAGGAGGAGGCGGAGTTTACCGTGTGTCATCAGCCGACGCTATCCGAACGCTCGCCCAGTCTCAACCGAGCCAATCCCGCATCTGGATCAGGCATTTGGGCGCGAAGGTGGCGGCGGGTGCATACTTCATGGGGTTGGTACCGCTTGTCCCCACACTCGCTCATCCCGACTTTCGTCGGGAAGAGAGGATCAACAGCCAGCCTCAATACTGAATTACATATTCGGATAGTTTGGCCCGCCGCCGCCTTCGGGCGTCACCCAGTTGATGTTCTGGTTCGGGTCCTTGATGTCGCACGTCTTGCAGTGGACGCAGTTCTGCGCGTTGATCTGGAACTTCTTGTCGCCCTTGCCGTCGTCGATCCACTCATAGACGCCCGCGGGGCAATAACGGTTCGACGGTCCGCCGAACACGCCGAGCTCGCTCTTCTTCTGCAGCTCCATGTCGAGCACCTTGAGGTGCGCCGGCTGGTCCTCGCCATGGTTGGTGAACGAGTACGCCACGCTAGTCAGGCGATCGAACGAGATCACGCC
The DNA here is from genome assembly GCA_040398425.1 of Hyphomonadaceae bacterium. Taxonomy (GTDB): domain Bacteria; phylum Pseudomonadota; class Alphaproteobacteria; order Caulobacterales; family Hyphomonadaceae; genus UBA7672. The sequence goes on along the minus strand of JBBATZ010000005.1, from coordinate 40,684 downwards.
ATCCGGTTTCGGATAGACGATCTTCTTGTGGTTCGCGGCCGGCTCCAGCGACTTCGCATCGCTCTTCTCGTGCTTCATCGTGCCGAAGAACGAGAACCCGCCAAACAACGTGTTAATCCAGAGATCGAGCCCTGTCAGCCCGATGCCGACGATGGTGCCGAACTTGGTCCACAGCGGCTTCGCATTGCGAACCTTCTTGAGCTCCTTCGCCACCCAGCTCGTCTTGAACGCATCGGCATACGCCTTCAGCTCGTCGCCCTGGCGGCCCTGCGTCACCGCTTCGAACGCGGCCTCGCCTGCCATCATGCCGGTCTTCATCGCGTTATGGCTGCCCTTGATACGCGGCAGGTTCACAAAGCCTGCCGAGCAACCGATCAGCGCGCCGCCCGGGAAGGTCAGTTTCGGGATCGACTGCCAGCCGCCCTCGGTGATAGCCCGCGCGCCGTAGGACACACGCGTGCCGCCCTGCAGGTGCTTGATCACATCCGGATGGTGCTTGAAGCGCTGGAACTCCTCGAACGGAGACAGCCACGGGTTCTTGTAGTTGAGGTGAACGACCAGACCGATCGCCACATAGCGATCACCGAAATGATACATGAAGGTGCCGCCGCCCGTGCTGTTGCTCAGCGGCCAGCCGAATGTGTGCTGCACGAAGCCCGGCTTGTGCTGCTCTGCCGGGATCTGCCACAGCTCCTTCACGCCGATGCCGAACTTCTGCGGCTGGCTGTCCTTGTCGAGCTTGAACTCGCGGATCAGCCGCTTGGCCAGAGATCCGCGCACGCCCTCGCCGATCAGCACATACTTGCCATTCAGCTCCATGCCCGGCGAATAGTTCGGCCCCGGCTCGCCATTCTTCTCGATGCCCATCACGCCGGCGATCACACCCTTGATGGAACCGTCTTCGCGATAGGTGAGATCAGACGCCGCAAACCCCGGATAGATCTCGACGCCCAGCGCCTCGGCCTGCTGCGCCATCCAGCGCGTCACATTGCCAAGCGACCCGATATACATGCCGTGATTGTGCAGCATGGGCGGCATCAGGAAGACCGGCAGCGGGATCGACCCTTCCTGCCCCAGCACCAGGAACGTGTCCTTGGTCACCGGCGTCTCGAACGGGCAGCCTTTTTCCTGCCAGTCGGGGATCAGCTCGTTCATCGCCTTCGGGTCCATGACGGCGCCCGACAGGATGTGCGCCCCCACTTCTGAACCTTTTTCCAGCACGACGACCGACACGTCCTTGCCCGTCTCGGCGGCCATCTGCTTGATGCGGATCGCGGCGGCGAGGCCCGCGGGCCCTGCGCCCACGATCACCACGTCGAAATCCATGGACTCCCGCTCGACGGCCTCAGACATTAGCTTAAGTCTCCCAACGCCCCCGGGAATCGTCCCGATTGCGGAAATCCCAATATCGGTGGCTAGTTAGCCTCAGGTTTCGGCAGCAACAAGCTAGGAGTCAAACGCCCCCGTGACGCACCCCCGGCCCGACCTCGCGCTTCAGGCGCTGGCCGACTTCTGGGCCGACATGGGCCTGGAGGAGGCGCGCGCGTTGCGGACGTGGCGTCCCCCCCGTGCCGCTGCGGGTTCCACAGCTCCCGCCGCGCGTCCGCCCTATGCTCCCCGCATGCCGGATGACCCGCCCTCGCTCCAGCTCGCTGGCCAGCGCGGCGCGCCACGCAAGATCAACAACAACCCGATCAACGACGCCAGGCGCCTTGCCGCCCAGGCGCAATCCCTCGCGGAACTCCGGGCCATTGTCGAACAGTTTGATGGCTGCCCGCTCAAGAAGGCCGCCAAGACCACCGTGGTCTGCGACGGCGCCTTCGATGCCGACATCATGATCGTCGGCGAGGCCCCCGGCGGCGAGGAAGACGCGCGCGGATTGCCCTTTGTCGGCCGCGCCGGCCAGTTGCTGGACCGTATGCTGGCCACCGTCGGCCTCACGCGCCAGACCAACGTCTACATCACGAACCTGATCTACTGGCGCCCGCCCGGCAATCGCGACCCCTCGCCCGTCGAGATGCAGATGTGTGCGCCGTTCCTGCTGCGCCAGATCGAACTCAAGCAGCCCAAACTCCTGCTCACCGCCGGCAAGTTCGCCACCCATGCGATGCTGAACAAGGAGGATGGCATCATGAAGCTGCGCGGCCGCAAGCTGTCCTACGCGCAGGACGGCATGGCCCCGATCCCCTGCATCCCCATGCTTCACCCCGCCTATCTCCTGCGGAACCCAGCCGACAAAGCCAAAGCCTGGGACGACCTCCGCGCCGTCGCCAACTTCTGCGACGAGCTCGGCATCAAGCGCGGCCTGTCGCTTTAGCTGGAGTCCCATATGGTGAGCAGGTCGCGCAGCGACCGCCCCCTAGTCTTGGGGAGCCGCCGCAGGCGGCGTCTCGAAGCACAAACCACGAGGGACAGGGCTCACAACTCCGGCGCCAAGCACGAACTGGCGGGCTGAGGAACCGCAGGGCGTCGGGAGACGCCGTCGGCATTGTCGTTGGCCCACTACGGTTCCACGCGGCGCCATCGGTCGGAAATCTCGTTGAGGCCCGCCGCCCATAGAGGACCCGCGCGTGATGGATTCAGATGATGGTCCGTCGGATTGTCATTCATGAACTCCGGCCGTACCTCGCCCGTGGCCGCATCAAGCACGTACCCGGCAATATCAACGAAGGGCTGCGAGCGTTGCCGCGCTGCCTCTGACAGACGGGCAGTGTATTTCAGCGTGAGGGCGGTTCTCTCCGCGCGTGGTACAACCACGTCGCGGCGCCTGTTGGCGACCTCACCCCAGACCTGACCGTCAGGAACCGTCGGGAGGCTCGCCCCGGTCAGCACAACCATCGGATACCCGGCCGCCAGCAGTCGATCGACAAATGCCACATGCGCTGCAACGAATGCTTCCAGTTGGGCCTCGATGCTCTCGCAGTACTTGGCGGCGCGGTACCAGATCACGAAGCCGCAATCGACCTCGCCGAGATGCATCACAGGAACAGCGTCAGCGACGGGCGGCAGCAACCGGTCAGCGAAAGTCTGCAGAGCGCTGGTCAGGGAGTTTGGATTTCGCAACCCGACCGCCGTCGCGCCCCCGACATTGATAAACTCCGCAGGCCATATCAGCACACCATTCTGCGAGGCCCAGGCGATAGTTGCAACGTGACTATCGCCGCAAACGATCCACTTCATGGTGTCGCCATCATCAGTGTTTTACCCGCTGCGCCCAGCTGTAACCCATTCCGGCTTTCATGCGTATAAGGTCCGAGCCCACCCGTGGAGACCGCCATGATCACCCGTCGCAACATCCTCCGTACCGCAACCGCCCTCGCCGGCGGCGTCATGGCGACGGCCTGCTTCGGCGGTGGCGAGGCAGCCGCCGATAACGAAGTCTACGCGGTCACCCACACCGACGCGGAGTGGCGCAAGCTGCTGTCGCCGGAAGCCTACGAAGTACTCCGCCAGGAGAGCACCGAAGCTCCTGGAACCAGCCCGCTCGATGCCGAGAACCGCAAAGGCATCTACCACTGCGCCGGCTGCGACCAGCCCGCCTATGACAGCGCGACAAAATTCCACTCCGGCACGGGCTGGCCCAGCTTCTACCAGCCGATCAAGGACGCGGTGAAGGAGAAGACCGACAACACTTTCGGCATGATCCGCACCGAGGTCCACTGCAGCCGCTGCGGCGGCCACCACGGCCACGTCTTCAACGACGGCCCCCGCCCCACCGGCCTGCGCTACTGTATCAACGGCGTCTCGCTGAAGTTCGTGGCGGCCTGAGCGGCAAGACTTCGGGAACCCTTACGCCTTACCGCCCTTCAAAGCGTGGCAAGCTGGTGAAGCATGGTCCCTCCCCGGGAGAGGGGGAGGACAGGAGGGGGGAGTATCTCGACACGACCACGTGTCGCCCTACCCCCTGACCTCGAACCGGTGATCCAGATCGATCATCGCATCCGCCGCCCTCAGCACGCACGCGATATCCGCCCGCAACTCCACCAGGGCCGCGCGCGTTGCGGCCGGCTTGCTGAACGATGGCGGCTCGAACAAATTCTTGCCGCAGTGCTTCGGCATCGCGATCTGCAGCACATGCCCATCGCACAACACCTGCGGCCGATCGAAATCGCTCAGCGCACCCAAACCCAGCAATCGCTCCATGAAGGCAGGGTTGAGCAACGCGCGCGAGGCTACCTGATCCGTCCCGTAAACCTCGTAGATCTTCTCGAACACCGGATCTTCCAGCCGCACGCGCGCGCGATGCTGACCTTTCTGCCGGTCCACGAAATTCCCCAGCACGCCTGCATCCGACACCACCGCCGTCACCGCCTCGGTATCGCGCGGCAGTTCGAGTGTCACCAGCAAGCCATCGAACGTCGTCTGCCTGTCGTCGCCCGATCCGTGCGTCAGCTTCAGTTCGACAATGCTGATCGGCAGCGTGCGATACGTGCCGAAGATTTCGTCGTCCGCCTCGCTCGCATCGAACTTGCGGAAGATGCACTCGGCCTTCAGCCGCGCGGTATCCGGCAGGATCGCGGACCGGTAGCTCAGCGCGCCAAACGACGCGGCCAGCCGTGGCAGCACTTTCTCCTTGTACAGCCGCGCATAGCGCAACGAGAGGCCCGCCGACGCCCAGACATATCCGGCAAAGCCCGGCACAACGACCAGCCCGATCATCTCTACGAAGTCCGGCGGATCATCCGAGAACCGCCCCGCGACCAGCATCGCCACACTCGCAGCGGCGCACAGCGGCACACGCCAAAGCGCGCGCCGGTTGATCTTCTCCGCAATCTCCAGCCGTGCAGACTCCAGTTCGGCGAGCACGTCCTTGAGTTCGGACGCGATCGCCTCGCCGCCAACCGTGTCAGGCTTTGCTTTCGGCGCCTGCATCAAACTCATCGCCCCCCATGCGCCCGCGCCCATGACCACCAGCGCTGCGACGAACCCGCCAAACACCCCACCCAGAATTCCCCCGATCCCGGGATCGCGCACGATACTCGCCGCCGCAACAGCAATACCTGCAACAATGCCCAGCATGCCCGCACCAAGGAGCACGCTCCGCGCCAGAACCACGGTCCGCGCCGGTGTAGCTGTGTCAGCGTCTGTCATCCGCGAGCTATAGCCCGCTCCACTTACGCTGTCCCCTCACCGCGTACCGCCTTGCGAGTTCATCCTGTGGAGCCGCCCCTTCGACGCCGCCTGCGGCGTCGCTTAGGGCACACTGAGGCGGCTTCTCGAAGGGCCGGCAGTCGCTGCGACGCCGCGAGCCTTTTGAACAATGTCGCATCGTGCGATCATAGGGACGCAAAGCGAACGCTCCCCTCTGGAATCGCGACTGTGTTGGGCTGACCAGTTGAGCCCACCGGTGCAATGCTGTCATACACTCACCCCGGCAGAATCGGCCGGTTCTGCGAACGCATTTTGAGACCTGACGTCAGCAACCTCAACGCACTGCGCCGGATTGCAGACATAATCTCCGTTGTTTCAATCCTACACCTCGCTCGTCGTGCGATACTGCGTTCATCCATCTCGCAGGAGGGCAATCGCGCAACTGTTCAACGGCGCGGGATCGGACCCAGATGAGCGTGAAGAGCACGTGCGTGTTGCTGTATGGCTAAGTATGGGAGTGTTCGAGGGATCGCGGCTGAACAACCGCGACCCGCACGTCGGCGGCGACAATAGGCGCAGTCGGGTGAAAAACCCCGATGCTACCCCGCCACCGTAGACCATCTGTCGGGGACGCGGGATCCGCGCTTTCCTTTATCTACCGGTAGTGCCGGCAACAGCATCGCCAAATCACGCGCGGCATCCCGCGTCCCCGGGCCTCCATTTGGGCTCAGATCTGCAGCATCCCGGACGGCGTCAGCCGGTCCGAAGGCTGCCGCTTGCCCGTAGGGTGCATTGACCCCGGCGAAGGCCGGGGGAAATGCACCATCGGCGCACACCAACCCAGCAGTGGATATCGCTCCGCTCGATCCACCCATCGCCAGCGCCGCAAACGGGCGGCGGACCGGCGCGCGATTCACCGCCCTCGCTTGCGGGGTAGGAGTTGGCTGCGGGCTGCGGGCTGCTCCCAACCCGGGGCCTTTCATAGCCCTGCGTTCTGGCCCGTGTTCGGGGAGGCCATCCACAAGATACCACGGCGCCGCGCTCGCATTAGGTACTATTTGTTTCTTTTTTATACTTTTTTTGTTCTAGTCTTGCGCACGTGTTTACCGAAGATCAGGCATGCCCCCACAAGAAAAATGGAAGACCCGGTCTCTCGACGCCGACTGGTTCGAACTCCGCGACCAGGCGCGCGGGCGTGGCGCCCTATCGAACGCTTCGGGCCGCTTCGAGAAGCAGTATGCCGAGCCCTTCGACGATGGCTGGGATGTCGAGGAAAAGCGGCCCGCACTGAAGACCGAAACCATCCTCGAAAAGCCGAAGACGATCATCACCTACAACACGTCGCCGGACATCGGCTTCGATCGCACGATCAATCCCTACAAGGGCTGCGAGCATGGCTGCATCTACTGCTTCGCGCGGCCCAACCACGCCTATCGCGGCCTTTCGCCCGGCCTCGATTTCGAGACAAAGATCTTCGTGAAGCCCTCCGGCCCCGCCCTGCTCCGGCGCGAGCTGTCGAAGAAGTCCTACAAGGTGAGCCGCATCCAGTTCGCCGGCGATACCGACATCTACCAGCCCATCGAGAAGGAGCTGCGGATCACGCGCGAAATCCTCGAAGTGCTGTCCGAATTCAATCACCCCGTGATGCTGATCACCAAGTCTGCGCTGATCCTGCGTGACATCGATCTATTGGCGCCGATGGCGGAGAAGGGCCTCGTCTCCGTCGCGATCTCCTTCACCACGCTCGACCGCCGCCTCGCCCGCACGATGGAACCGCGCTGCGCCGCGCCGCATCGCCGTCTTGAAACCATGCGCGAGCTTGTCGCCGCGGGCATTCCCGTCACCGCGATGACCGCGCCGATCATCCCCGCGCTCAACGATTCCGAGCTCGAAAGCCTGCTCGAAGCCGCCGCCGACGCCGGCGCCACGCGCGCAGGCTATGTCCTGCTGCGCCTGCCGCTCGAGATCGCAGGACTGTTCACGGAATGGCTTGAGGCCAACTATCCCGACCGCGCGAAAAAGGTGATGTCGCTGCTGCGGTCTGCCCACAAGGGTCAGGACTATCGCTCCGAATGGAAAGTGCGCGGACGCGGCGATGGCCCCTACGCCGACCTGATCGCCGCGCGCTTCAGGAACGCCGTCAAACGCCTCGGCCTCAACACGAAGCGCTTCGAGCTGCGCACCGACCTGTTCTGCCCAGCGGCGCCTAGGGACTCCGGCAGCCAGATGGGACTGTTCGACAATGCTTGACGCGCGCCGCCATTACCGCTCCGCTTGCGCATGCCTCGGGGAGCCTCCACATGATCCGGACAACGCTGACGGCGGCGCTCGCCTTGGCCTGCCTGCCCGCCGCACACGCACAGCCCGGCCGCACCCTCGACTGCAAGGACCCGTTCTTCCAGTCCGAGAGCAACATGTGCGCGAAGGCCGACCACGAAAAAGCCGACGCAGAGATGACCGTCGTCTATGAACAGGTGCTGCAGCAGTTCCGCGACCAGGATCTTTCCTATGCGGGCATCGGTCCGGAATATGTCGGCTCGGAAAAAGTGCTGCGCGAGTCGCAGCAAGCCTGGACCGACAGCCGCCACGCTTTCTGCACTGCGCGCGGCATCACCTCCACCGGCGGATCGATGCGCGCCGGAGTGATTTCAGCCTGTTACGCCATGCTCGCGCGCAGCCGCACCGAAGAACTCCGCTGGCTGCTCGACTAGCCCACGGGCGGCGCACGCCCGTTATGGTAAATGTGCACTTAACCATTGACTCAACGGCTTATTTACCTGGTTCAGCGACTCTCATCGCTTCAGTCCATTACGGGCGTGGCGTGAGACAATCCAATGGCGATCAAAACGATCGACCCTATCGTTCAGAAGAACGCGAAAACGAAGGGGACTGCGCCATCAAAGCCGGCCTCGAAGCCGTCGCTCCCCCTCGACCAGATCATCGTCGGCGATTGTATTGCGTCGATGAATGCCCTGCCCGCCGGCTCGGTCGATCTCATCTTCGCGGACCCGCCCTACAACCTGCAACTCGGAGGCGACCTCACGCGCCCCGACAATTCACACGTCGATGCCGTGAACAATGAGTGGGACAAATTCTCGTCATTCGCCGTATACGACGAATTCACCCGCGCCTGGCTCAAGGCCGCGCGCCGCATCCTAAAGCCGGATGGCGCGATCTGGGTGATCGGCTCGTATCACAACATCTTCCGCGTCGGCGCCGCGATCCAGGATCTCGACTTCTGGATTCTCAATGACGTGGTCTGGAACAAGGCCAACCCGATGCCCAACTTCAAGGGCACGCGTCTCACCAACGCCCACGAAACGCTGATCTGGGCCGCACGCTCGCAGAACCAGAAGAAATACACGTTCAACTACGACGCCCTGAAAACCGCCAACGACGACGTCCAGATGCGCTCCGACTGGTGGACCTTCCCGATCTGCTCGGGTGGCGAACGCATGAAGAATGACGACGGCCGCAAATCGCACCCGACGCAGAAGCCGGAAGCTCTTCTCCACCGCATCATCGTCGGCACCACCAATCCTGGCGACGTGATCCTCGATCCGTTCTTTGGCACGGGCACCACGGGCGCCGTCGCCAAGCTTTTGGGTCGCCACTGGATCGGTCTTGAGCGCGACGCGGACTACATCGATGTCGCAACCCGCCGCATCGCCAATGTGCGCGCGCTTGGCGCCGAAGACATCGAAGTGCAGACCTCGAAGAAGGCCGAGCCCCGCGTGGCGTTCGGCTCGCTGGTCGAACACGGCCTGGTGCGACCCGGAGACCGTCTCTACTGCCCCCAGAACCGCCACGTCGCCCGCGTCCGCGCCGACGGCAGCCTTGTCACAGGCGAGTCCACCGGCTCGATCCACCGCATGGGCGCGCATGTACAGAATGCGCCGTCATGCAATGGATGGACGTTCTGGCACTACAAGTCCGACCAGGGCCTCGCCCCGATCGACCTGTTGCGCCGCCGCTTCCGCACACAGATGGGCCTCAGCTAGAGCGCAGCAAAAACGTTATCCTACACCCTAAGCGCTGGTCTTAGACTGCGTCCGTCGCTGATAGCGAAAGGATGCAGGATGACCCGCGTACGCGTGAACTGTTTTTCTCTGTCACTCGACGGCTATGGCACCGGCCCGAACCAGTCTCTCGAAAATCCGCTCGGCGAGCGCGGGCCCGACCTGCACAACTGGCTTTTCCCGACGAAAATCATGCAGACGACCCTGTTCGGGGCGACCAGCGGCTCCACCGGCGTCGACAACGAGATGGCCGAACGCAGCTTCGAAAATGTCGGCGCCTGGATCCTCGGCCGCAACATGTTCGGCCCTGTGCGCGGGGAATGGCCGGACGAAGACTGGAAGGGCTGGTGGGGCGATGCCCCGCCCTATCACTGAGACGTGTTCGTGCTCACGCATCATCCGCGCAAGTCATTCACCCTCGCCGACACGACTTTTCACTTCGTCACGGATGGCATCCAAGCCGCGCTCGACAAGGCGAAGGCTTCCGCCAAAGGCAAAGACGTCCGCATCGGCGGCGGCGTCTCCACCATCAGTCAGTTTCTGCAGGCTGGCCTCATCGACGAGATGCATCTCGCAGTGAGCCCCGTGCTGCTCGGCAAGGGCGAACATCTGCTGACGAGCATCGATCTCCCCGCGCTCGGCTTCACCACCGTGAAGCAGATTGCGGGTGAGAATGCCTCACACTATGTGCTGTCGAAATAGCTATTGCAGCCCGCGCTTCGCCTCGGCCAATCCCTGGTTCAGCCAACCCAGTTCATTGCGATTGTTCGAGGCCTTCACCAGCGCCTCGAACGCCGCCACGCGCGCAAGCAATACATCCTTGTCGCCCGGCGCGCCTTCGATGCCGACGGACGTCATCTGCAGCGCTTCGACGAGCTTGCCAGCAGCGACCAGCTTCATCGCCTCGTCCGCAATCGCCTTAGGTCCGCCCGCCAGCTTCACCAGCTCAGGCGAAATGCTGTCACGTCCCTCCGGAAACATCTCGGCCGCATCACCGCCGAACCAGCCGGCATAGCCTTCATAGATGCCGCGCACCGACCACGAGATCTTGCCATACCCCTCGCCCACATCGAGCGCGGGCGGCAGCTTGATCTCGCGCATCAGCGTGTGCACATCCTTGCCTGCGTTCATCCCCTTCAGCACGGCGTCGTGCACATAGACGATGGCGTCGTGCATGCGTGTCAGTTGCGCCTTGACGTTTGCCTTGCCGACGATCGCCGGCCCATGGCTCGGGATCACGATCTCGGGCTCCAGCTTCAGCACCGTCTCCAGCGAGTTGATATAGTCCATCGGCCAGCGCGGCCTTGTTCCCCGCAGCGTGTACATGTTCGGGAACGACTCATAGAAATTGTCGCCCACCATCGCGGCCTTGAGACTCGGAACCCAGACGGTCAGGTGATCCGGCGTCTCGCCCGGCGTGTGCAACAGTTGAAGCTTCACCCCGCCGACGTCGAGATCGAGGGAATCGCGAAACGTGATGTCCGGCACGATCGTCAGTGGATTGGTGATCGGGCCCTGTGGCGCGAGCGCTGCGCCCGCAACAGCTCCACCGCTGCCCGCGAACTGGAACTGCGCCGCATTCCTGCGCGCATAGAAGCCCGCCAGCATCCGCTGATAACCGAGGAATTCACCGAACGACTCCTGCGCCACAACCTTGGCGCCGAGGCCCTTCCACAGTGCAACGCCGCCCGTGTGATCGCCATGCCCATGCGTCAGGATCACATAGGCCGCCTTCGTCACGCCGCTCCCCCGCAGGAGATCGAAATGCGCCTGCGACGCTGGCGGCCGCGACGTGTCGATGACGACCGCGCCGGCCGGCGTATCGAGGACGATTGTGTTGGAGGACACATTCCTGCCCATCACATAGGACAGTCCCGGCGCAACCTTGATCACCGACAGGTCCTTCGTCGGATCACCGAAATCCATGCTCGACGGCAATTGCGGATTGGGTTGCAGCGCGGTCGCCTGCTGGCCTGTTGCTGCAGGCGTGGCCTGGCACGCCGCCAGCAGAAATGTGCTCGCTACGAGTGTTCGCTTCAGCATCCCGCCACCTTCGGACTTCAATTGAGACCACCGAGAAAATACGATCGATTCGAAGTATCATCGGGGTGCGTGGTTTCCAAACGCAATTGGCCACCCTACCTGTTGCGAAATCAACGGAGGACATCTCATGAAGCTTTACTACATGCCCGGCGCCTGCTCGCTCGCGACCCACATCCTGCTTCGCGAAGCCGGCGAAACGGTTGATCTCGACAGGGTCGGCCGTGACAAGAAAACGGAATCCGGCGCGGATTTCCTTGCAATAAATCCGAAGGGCTATGTCCCCGCTCTTGAACTCCCGGATGGCGACATCCTGACCGAAAATGTCGTGCTGCATGGCTATGTCGCCGATACATATCCCGCCGCGAAACTTGCGCCTGCGCATGGCACAAAGGCGCGCCTGAAGCAGGACGAACTCGGCGTCTACATTTCGACCGAGATTCACAAGAGCTTCGGCGCCTTGTTCAATCCGGCGATCACGGATGACTCGCGCAAGTCCGCGCTCGAGAAACTCGTGGCACGCTACGGCCTGATCGAGCAGCTGCTGTCAGATGGACGCGCCTACCTGACGGGCGACACGTTCGCCACAGTCGACGCTTACCTGTTCACCGTCACCAACTGGGCGAACATGCTGAAGGTCGATCTGTCGGCCTTCCCGAAACTGATAGCCTACCAGGGGCGCGTCGCTGCCCGCCCCGCCGTGCAGGCAGCGTTGGTCGCCGAAGGTCTCGTGAAGGCTGCGTAATCTAGTGCGAAACGGAGGAGGCCTGCGCTCGCGCGCGGGCTTCCTGCAGCGTCGGATAGAACTGCATGAACACCGTGTCGGTGGCGCTCGCGTGTTCATCGTGGCACGCATAGCAGGCCTGGCTGCGCGGGATGGCAGAGCCAACCTTCGCCGTCGCGCCATAGCCGTAGAACGTCCACGTGCCCGGACCCGCCTTTTCATCCTTCACGTGCAGAGACCTGCCGACAATGCCGCCCTGCGTCTTGCCGCCCTTGGCCGGCGCGATCTCGTCCATCGGCGTCCGCACTTCAAGACCCAGCATGGCGCCGACCGGAAACACGCCCGTCTTCACGAACGCATCGTAGCTCTCAGGGTCGAGCCGCACCGTGTTCAACGTCACACCCCCGTCGCCCTCGTAGGACAGCGCATAGGTCGTGCCGACCGTCGGCCAGCGATCGATGTTTTCCGGAATGACGATTTTGCCATCGGCGTCATAGCTCGGCCCCGCGAAAGCCGCCGCAGCCAGTGAAGCCGTGGCGAGAAGGCCAGCGGCAAGTCCAATCAGGCGCTTCATCTTGTCCGTCCCGTATCTGGCCTCCACTGTCGGGAAGCTCGCGTGTTGACCCTGGCTGTAGAGAGCTTGGGTACCGGCTCCAACGCAAGACCCAACGCCCCGCGATTGCTGACGAAGAGCCGGCCAATCAGGACAGGCACGCGGATTTCACCTAAGCGTGAAGGGCTAACTCATCGCGAAAGGCCACGTCCAAAGGTCGGATATTCCAAGTCACGCTGTCGCACTTAGAGATGACGACATGATCTTTGCTGCAGCGCCGCAATCGGCTAGGGAAGTCGCTTGGCTCCGGGAGTGATGGCGAAATGACGGACGGCGTGGTGATTGCGGATCTCAGGACCCTTGTACTGCAGGCGTCGCAGGACGTGGAAGCGTATTTCCTCGATCTGCGCAGGGCTGTCGCCGGCTCGGTCGCTCCGGGCGGCAAGGTCGATCGCCGCAAGATCGATGAGGAACAGCGCGCCACCCACGGTCTTGCCTGGGTGCTGACCTATTCCGAAACGCTGAAGGAAACCGCGCACTGGGTCGATCGCATCGCCGAGGAAGGAAAGTTCGGCGAGATCGAACAGCTGCTCACCCAGATCCTGTTCGGGGAATACCTCAGCCAGCTGATCGGCGGACTGCCGATGACGCAGGTCGAGATCGTCCGCCCCGCTGACATGACGCAAGACCAGGCGGTTATGCAGAAGCTGTTCACTCCGGCCATCACCAAGCTGGTGATGAATGGCAACACCGCCGCGGCCCGGACGGCGGCCGCAAAGCACGTCCGCGACTTCCTCGAGAGCGGCAAGGCAACGCTGGAATACACCGGCCTCGACGAGACTTATGAGCAGATCCGCGACCAGTTCCGCAAGTTCGGCAAGGACGTCGTCGAACCGTACGCCCATGGTTGGCACATGCGGGATGAACTCATCCCCGACAGCGTCGTCAAGCAGATGAGCGAGATGGGCGTGTTCGGCCTGACCATCCCCGAAGAGTTCGGCGGTCTCGGACTCGGCAAGACATCGATGTGCGTCGTCTCCGAAGAACTCAGCCGCGCCTATATCGGCGTCGGCTCGCTAGGCACGCGCTCGGAAATCGCAGCGGAGCTGCTGCTCTGTGGCGGCACGCGCGAACAGCAGGAGAAGTATCTGCCCGGCATCGCCTCGGGCGAAATCTTGCCCACCGCCGTCTTCACCGAACCGAACACCGGATCTGATCTGGGTTCGCTCCGCACCCGCGCCACGAAGGATGGCGACAACTGGAAGATCACGGGCAACAAGACCTGGATCACCCACGCCGCGCGCACAGACCTGATGACCGTGCTCGCCCGGTCGATACCGGACACCAACAATTTCTCCGGCCTCTCGATGTTCATCTGCGAGAAGCCCCGCGGCACTGACGAAAACCCCTTCCCCGCCGACGGCATGACAGGCGGCGAAATCGAAGTCCTCGGCTATCGCGGCATGAAGGAATACGAGATCGGCTTCGACGGCTTCGAAGTACCGGTCGGCAACCTGCTCGGGGAAGTCGAGGGCCAGGGCTTCAAACACCTGATGGCGACATTCGAAGGCGCCCGCATCCAGACCGCGGCCCGCGCCATCGGCGTCACGCAATGCGCCTTCGAACTGGGCCTGAAGTATGCACTCGACCGCACTCAGTTCGGCCGCCAGATTTTCGACTTCCCACGCACATCGGACAAGCTGGTCATGATGGCTGCCGAACTCGTCGGCGTACGTCAGCTGACTTATTTCTCCGCGCGCCAGAAGGACGAAGGCAAGCGCTGCGACCTCGAAGCCGGCCTCGCCAAGATGCTGGCCGCCCGCATCGCCTGGGGCGCCGCCGACAATGCGCTGCAGGTCCATGGCGGCAACGGCTTCGCCCTCGAATACCCGATCAGCCGCGTCCTCTGCGACGCCCGCATCCTCAACATCTTCGAGGGCGCCGGCGAAGTGCAGGCCATGGTCATCGCGCGCAGAACAATCGACGAATTCCTGGGCGCGAAGAACTAGATCACCGAGAGCGCATGGCGTCGGCGATGCGAAAGAAAGCCGGGCCAAGCTCGTCGCGGATTTCGACATCGCTGACCGTCTCGGAGAGCGCCTGCTGCATGCAGGCCAGCCACTGATTGCGTTCGCTCTCGCCGATCGGAAGCGCACGGTGAAGGTTCATGATGCATGGGTCGGTCGCCGCGCATGAACCAGTCGCGCGGTCCGCCGATCCACCCCATGAAGAACTCCGCCAGGCTTTCAGTTATGGGTTCGATATCTGCCTTGTGCATGGCGCGGATGCCGGATGCGGCAGGTTGTTCTGACATGACCTCGTAGAACCGCCGGGCAAGACGGCGAAGCCCTTCCCTCCCCCCCATGCGCTCGAAAGCTGAATTCTCGTCGTGTCGTGCGCCACTCACAGGCCGTCTCCTGACTATCCAGACGCAGAAGGAATGGTCAGCGCCACAGTGACTTGACCCAGGTCAAGCCCGCCACCCACTGGCGCCGAGGCGTGGGCAACCTATCTCCTCTGCAAACAGGAGTTCCCCATGGCCGAACCTATCCGCAAGGATCTTCCCGTCTTTCTGCATGACGGCGACGTCGCCATCGGCGCCGTTCGCGGCATGCACGGGAATGACGTGATCATCTACATCGAGAACGCTGGAGACTTCACTTTGCACCGCAGCGCCGTGCAGGACGTGCACGAGCACAAGGTGATCCTCGACGGCGGCAAGCTCGATCCAAAGGTCCACGCCGCAATTGCCGGCGCGCACGCAGCCGAGGATGACGAAGATCACGAGCGGGTCGAGGACTGACCGTCTCCGCGCAGCTTAGCCAGCCGGCGTTGCGTCCGGCGCAGGCTTCTGATGCGCCACAGGCACTGCGGTGGCCGCCGTCGCGACGGCGTCCTTCCGCTCGATCTCTGCGTCAGGCAGACGATGTTTCTGCATGATCCGGGTGAGGAGCCAGGCGTAGGCGCCGCTCGCCGGCATGATCAGCGCGATCTTGAACATGATCCAGACGTTCACGCCGTCCATCTCGAAGCCAAAGATGTTGTAGATCTGACCGGG
This sequence comes from Hyphomonadaceae bacterium, assembly GCA_040398425.1. Classification (GTDB taxonomy): domain Bacteria; phylum Pseudomonadota; class Alphaproteobacteria; order Caulobacterales; family Hyphomonadaceae; genus UBA7672. The sequence goes on along the minus strand of JBBATZ010000005.1, from coordinate 25,199 downwards.
CGCGAACATCTGGCGCACAACCTCGTTGGCGATCGCTGTCGCGACGAAGAACCACGCGAAGCTCCAAGTGAACTGGTCCCAGCCCTTCTGCGTGTAGTGAAATGTCTTCTCGAAGATGTACTTGAAGAAGTTCTTCTTCATGAACAGGCCGACGAACAGGAAGATCGCAAAGGCCGCGTTGAACATCGTGACCTTCACCTGCACCCAGAACGGATCGTGGGTGACAAGCGTAAGGATGCCGAAAACCACCGTCACACCCGAAGCGATCAGCGGGAAGATCGGCAGGCGTTTCAGCACCAGCTGCATCGCAATGATGGCAATCACCGTCGTGACGATGAGCGCCCAGGTGCCATCCTCGACATTGCCGGTGATTGCGTTGACGACGAACAGGGCGACCAGCGGGCCAAACTCGCTGGCGATGTTGACGGTCTGCTCCGCATTGAACGGATAGATCTTTTTGACCCAGCTCATGCCCACGAAATCCCTCGGCGCCCGCCCCGCTCAGACATCTGATAGGACCAACACCACGCTGCAAGTCCTATAGAGGGCCTCAAATGGCGTAAACACCGCAACGCCAATTACATGGTTCTGAAAGCCTCTCAGATCGCGGCTGCCGCCATTTCCGCAGATGACAAGAATGGGTAGGATCATCAACAAAGCGGGAGATTTCGATGAAACGTATTGCAGCATTGGCGCTGGTCCTCGCGATGGCGGGTTGCGCGACCCAGCCGTCTATGTCGCAGGCGGGCCGGGGCTGGGCGGGAGTTTGGGGCGCTTCTCCCACCATCCCGGTGGCCGGATCCAAGGGCTACGAAAACCAGACCATTCGCCAGGTTGTGCGGCTGAGCCAGGGCGGTCAGTCATTCCGCATACGGTTCACGAATGAGTATGGCGACAAAGGGCTCGACATTGGCGGCTCGACCGTTGCCATCGCCGGACCTGACGGAAAATCAGTCGGCCCATCCGTTGCTGTCACATTCGCTGGGAACCCAACAAACGTCGTTCCGCCCGGCGCTCCCTTGCTGAGCGATCCGATCCGGATCAGCGCAAAGGCGCTCGACTCGCTGTCGATCAGCCTGTTCCTGCCGACCGCCACCGGACCCTGCACTTGCCATTTTGCTGGCACGGCCACGACATGGGTGTCCGGCCCCGGCGACTTCACCAAGTCCGGCTTCGAGGCGGCGCAGACCACCACCACGCGCGCGTTCATTTCTGCTGTCGAAGTCGAAGCGGCATCCCCGCGCACCGTCATCGCGTTCGGTGACTCGATCACCGACGGCACCGCCTCCACCACCAACGCCAATCACCGCTGGCCCGACATCCTGGCCGACCGGCTCGTCGCCTCGGGTCAGACCATCGCGATCTCCAATCAGGCTATCGCCGGCAACCGCGTCCTCACCCAGCAGATGGCGATCTTTGGCGCGAACGCCCTCGCCCGCTTTGACCGCGACATCAGTTCCGTGCCGAATGCAACGTGGCTGATTGTGCTCGAAGGCATCAACGACATTGGTTCTGGCGGCGCAACGCCGCCGTCCGCCGAGCAGATCATAGGCGGCTATCGCCAGCTGATTGCTCGCTCTCATGCGCAGGGCATCAAGGTCTATTTCGCGACGCTGCTACCCTACGAAGGCGCGCGCTATTTCACGGAGGTCGGCGAAGGCATCCGGCAGCAGGTAAATACGTGGATCCGCACGTCAGGTGCGCCCGATGCCGTCATCGACTTCGACGCCGCGATGAAGGACCCGGCCAACCCGCGCAAGATGAAGGCCGAGCTGCAGTCGGGGGACTGGCTCCACCCCAACGACGCTGGCTACAAGGTGATGGGCGAAGCCATTGACCTCGCCCTCTTCAACTAGCGGTCACATCTTCATCCGTGGACGGCCGATGTAATCCCGCTTGCCGAGCGGGACACCCTTGGCGCGAAAGATGTCGTACGCGGTCGTCGCGTGGAAATGAAAATTGGGCAGCGAGAAGGTCAGCAGGAAGCCTTCGCCCGTGAAAGGCATCTGCTGTTCGCCAAGGTTGAAGACCACGTCCTTGTGCTCCAGCGCGTCGATCTCCTCGCGCGTGTACGCTTTCACTTGAAGCGCCGCCTCATGAAGGCGCGCCTGCAAGGCGTCGAAATCATCGGTCGGCGTACCGTAAGGCGGCTTGAACACACCGGCCTTTACAGCCTCGATCGCGCTGACTGAATGTCCGATCGCCGCCTGCACCTGATAGCGCAGTGGCAACATGTCTTCGTAGATGCGGGAATTCAGCATCTCGGTCAGATCGATGCCGTTCGCCTCGCAATGCGCACGTCCCTTTTTCAGCACGCCTTCGAGCCCGCCGAGCGTCTGAGCGAAAAGCGCGGCTGTAGCGTCGTACAGTGTGGTCATTGATTATCTCCGCCCCGTCCGCGTTTTATCCGAGGCTAGGATGGTCAGGGCAGCACCGCAAATGAAAAGGCCGCGCTGGCAAAACAGCGCAGCCCGATCAATTGCGCTTCGACAGGACCTAGCGCGTCCGCTTGCTCGCCTTGACGGGCTTCGCCTCAGCGGCCTTGGCGCGTTCAAGCTCGCGCGCGCCAGCGAGGATGCCAAGCATGCCCTGATTGCCTTCATGGCAGGCGTACTCGTAGACGCGGGTCGCGGGATAGAAGCTGAGTTCGGCCTTCCACGGCTGGGTGTACGTCGCGGGGTCATTCACCTCGAACTGGTAGTTCACTTCCTTGTCGCTGATGCGGGTCAGCCTCTCCGTCACAACGCCGTCCGGGGATACCGGGAAGTCCTGTTCCCTCGCCTGCAGCGGGTTGATGTTGCGAGTCTCCATCACGAACGAGTCTCCCTCCCACCAGCCGACAGTGTCACCAAGCCAAGGCTTGATCGCGTTCGGCTTGTGGCCTTTGCGGGCCTCGTCCGCCGTCTTGAAGATCGGCACAATGCGGGCATCGTGCGCCATCTCGACCAGGATCATCATGTGGTCCGGCGTCTGCACGAACTGGTAATTGTTGTTGTACAGCACGCTCAACATGCCCGGCCCGCCGGTCTGGCCAAAGCCGATCAGGCAGCGTTCGGATAGCGTCGGCTCTTCGGGACCCTCATACGGCGCGTTGCCGGTCATGTAGACGCGGAAGCCCTCCATGGCGCGCTTCGCTTGTCCCACCGGATCCTTGAAGGGCAGTTGACCATTGGCGGGCTCGACGATGTTCGACGTGCGATACTCGCCCTTTACAATCGCCAGCTTTTCACCCGGCGCGACCCAGAATTTGTCGTAGCCCTTGAGGCCGAAATCGTCCCCGCCCTTTTCCGGCGCGCCCTTGTTCGGGTCGGAGTAACCGGCATTGCTGAATTCCGGATCGTCCGCCGCGATGCCGGCCAGCGCCGTACCCTTCGCGATCTTGGTCGCCTCAGCCTCGGTGACGACAAGGCTGGTCTGTTTCGGGTCACGTGTCAGCGGCGTCAGCGAAGCGTTGCTCCACGCACCGTTGAGATCGGGCTTGCCGTCCGGCGCGCGCGGCACCTGCGCGAGGGCGGGCGTTGACATCGCGATGGCGAGAGCCGCGAGAGCGGGCTTGAGCAGTCTCATGAATTCCTCCTGTTCAACCTGTCGAACATGCGCCCTTCTCTGAGGCGACTTGATCGTCGGTATCCAAGCTAAGGCGGCTCCTTCCCGATTGCAAATTGACGGAGACCCCAGACCTATATGGAAAGGCCGCGCTGAGGGTTCAGCGCGGCCCGGCCATTCTTGGATGATGATAGAGTCTAGCGTGTACGCTTGCTCGCCTTGGCCGGCTTGGTCTCTGCGGCTTTGGCCCGCTCAAGCTCACGCGCACCGGCGAGAATGCCGATCATGCCCTGGTTGCCCTCATGGCAGGCATATTCATACAGCTTGCTCGTCGGGTAGAAGCTCAGCTCTGCCTTCCATGGCTGCGTATATGTCTCCGGGTCGTTCACGCTGAACTCGTAAAACACATCCTTGTCGCCGGTACGCGTGAGGCGTTCGGTAACAACGGCTTTTGACGACAACGGGAAGGACTGATTCTGCGCCTGCAGCGGATTCACATTCACGCTCTCCATCACGAACGTGTCGCCTTCCCACCAGCCAACCGAATCGCCGAGCCACGGCGTGATGTTTGCGGGGCGGTGATGCGCGCGCGCTTCCTCGCCATTCGCGAAGATCGGCACGATGCGCGCGTCATGCGCCATCTCGACCAGGATCATCATGTGCGTCGGCGTCTGCACGAACTGGTAATTGTTGTTGTACAGCACGCTCAGCATGCCCGGCCCGCCCGTCTGACCGAAACCGATCAGGCAGCGTTCGGAAATCGCGGGCTCTTCCGGACCTTCATAAGGGGCATTGCCCGTCATGTAGCGCTGGAAGCCGATCATCTGCTTGCGTTGCTGGGCCGCCAGGTCCTTGAATGGCAGCTGGCCGTTAGCCGGCTCGACGATGTTGGAGGTGCGCCACTCACCCTTCACATGGGCAAGCTTGTCGCCGGGCGTGACCCAGAAGCTGTCATAGCCCTTGAGGCCGAAGTCCGCGCCACCCTTCTCCGGGGCGCCCTTGCTCGGGTCCGAGTAGGTCGTGTTCCTGCTGAACTCCGGATCGTTCGCGGGAACGCCGGCGATGGCAGTGCTTGCCGCGATCTTCTTGGCTTCCTCTTCCGTGACCACAAGGCTCTTCTGGGCAGGCGAACGGGACAATGGCGTGAGCGACGCATTCGTCCAGATACCCGATAGATCGGGCTTGCCATCAGGCGCGCGAGGAACCTGCGCCAGCGCGGGCTGCGCCAGGACAAAGGCAAGCGCCACCAGGGCCGGCTTGAGCAATCTCATCAGTTCCTCCTGTAAGGTCGAATGTGCACGCGCCCTGCTATGTGACGCCTCGTCAGCCCCGGCAGATTACTCCTAATCGGGAGATGCGAAAGCGCCTTCCTTATGGGTAAGGCCGTCCGGCGCGCATCAGGTCCGTTCCGGGCTAGCTCCATGTCGCCTTCGGTGTATGGTCCCTTCGTTTTCGGCACTGAGATCGACACGGGAGACACGAATGACCGCTCATTTCTGGAAAGCTGCTGGCGCATCCATGCTGGCGCTCGCCTTTGCGGCGGGTTGCGGTGGCGAATCGAAGCCCGCGGAAACGCCCGTCGTCGAAACCCCTGCCGCCCCGCCGGTCGCCGCAGCCCCAGACTACGCGTCACTCCTGATACCCGAACGCCTAGCGGAAGATGGCCCCAAGGATGCATCTCGCAAACCCGCGGAAGTCATGGCCTTCTCGAAAATCATGCCGGGCAGCACCGTGTTCGAGATGGAAGCAGGCGCCGGCTACTATACCGAGCTGTTCTCACGCGCCGTCGGCCCGACCGGCAAGGTCGTCATGCAGGCGCCGAAGGAATTCGAAGGCTTCTACAAGGACGCACTGGCGCTCCGCCTGAAGGACAGCCGCCTGCCGAACGTGGTCGTCTCGTGGTCGACCTTCGACAAGCTCGACGCTGCTGACGCGTCGGTCGATGTTGTCACCTGGTATCAGGGGCCGCACGAAATGTGGTGCAAGGCGGCCTGCGGCAACGTCCCGATGGGCACCCCCGCCGCGGCATTAGCCGACATCGCACGCGTCCTCAAGCCTGGCGGCTATCTCGTCGTCATGGATCACGTGGCCAAAGCTGGCTCGCCGGAGACGTCCGGCAACGACCTGCACCGCATCGACCCGGCGATCGTGAAGCCGCTGATCGAAGCTGCCGGCCTCGTTCAGGATGAAGAGAGCACGCTGCTCGCCAACGCCGCGGATGACCACACGCTCGGCGTGTTCGACAAGGCGATCCAGGGCAAGACCGACCAGTTCCTGATCCGCTATCGCAAGCCGTAAGTCTGCCAGACCTAATTGACTGAGTAATTGAGTGAAGGCGCGGACCGCAACACGGTTCGCGCCATTTCACCGGGGAGCATAAACAATGAAACAATCGATCATCGCGGCGACCAGCGCGCTCGCCCTTCTTGTTGCCGCGTGCGCATCCGCGCCACCGCCGCAGAAACCCGGCCTCGCCGCGGAGGCCTATGCGGCGATCCTCGCGGATCCTGCCCGGCCCGAGGCAGACCGCAAGGACGATGAAGCGCGCAAGCCCGCCGAAGTCCTCGCCTTTGCGGATCTTCGTCCGGGCGACACAGTGCTCGAACTCGAAGCTGGCCGCGGCTGGTATTCGGAGATCATTTCCGGTGCCATCGGGCCAACGGGCAAGCTGGTGATCCAGTATCCGCCGGAATTTGCCTATGGCGACGCGGCCTTCAAGGCGCGCACGGACGCGGGGCGCCTGAAAAACGCGGAAATCGTCAAATCGCATTTTGATGATCTGCAGCAGGTGGCAAGTGGATCGGTTGATCGCGTGTTGTGGATCCTCGGACCGCACGAACTTTATTACGTGCCGCCCAACACCCGCGGTCTCGGCAATGACGAGAAGACCTATGCCGAAATCATGCGAGTGCTCAAACCCGGCGGCCTGTTCATCGCCATGGACCACGCCGCTGACCCAGGCTCCCCGGTTTCGATCGCTCAGACCCTGCACCGAATCGATCCCTCGGTGGTCGTGTCTGCTGCCCAGTCGGCAGGCTTCAAGATGCTGGGCCGCAGCGAGGTTCTGGCGAACCCCGCTGACGATCGCCGCGCCATGGTGTTCGACGCCACCATCCGACGCCACACGGACCAGTTCCTCTTCAAATTTCAGAAGAAGAGCTGACACTCGCCAGCCATCGCGACGCGCCTTAGACTGGCGTCATGATGGCTGTCCGCCCCCTCGGGATGCTGGCTGGGCTCGCTTTTGCGGTGGGCCTGGCCGCCGCCTGTTCGCCCTCCGAGAATGGCGTCAGCGTCACGCGTAGCGGAGAGCCGGTGATCGTGCTGTCCGAGGGGGAATGCGACCAGACCTGCCCCGTCTACGACATGACCCTGCACCCTGACGGGTCCTATCTGCTGAACGGCGTCCGCTTCGTGAAAACCGAGGGCGTCACCGAAGGACAGCTGGATGCATCCGCCTGGACTGCGGCCCAAGCCGCCCTCGACGCGGCCAGCTTCTGGATGCTGGAACCCAACCAGGTATCCAGCGACAGCCCGTCCTGCGTCGCCGGCACGCCGACTGTGTCCGTCACCGTGCGCCTCGCCGATGGCAAACAAAAGACACTGACCTACCGCGCCGGTTGCGGCGGTGAGGAGGGCCGCGCCCTCATCCCCGCCCTGCGGGAAGCCCTTACCTTCCACGACCTCGTCTGGACCGACGAACGCTTCGCCCCTGACGGCAGCCGCTAGTGGAATTGTTCAGCGTTGTCCTTGTGATGCTGCTGGCCGTGATCGCCAGCGGCTACATGGTCCGGATTTCACCAATCCCCGTGCCTTTGCCGCTCGTACAGATTGCCTTCGGCGTGTTGATTGCGTCGGCGACAAATTTCCGGGCCAACCTCGACCCCGAACTTTTCTTCCTGCTCTTCCTGCCGCCGCTCCTGTTCCTCGACGGCTGGCGCATTCCAAAGCAGGGCCTCTTCAAGGACGGCACGACAATCCTTGAGCTCGCTTTCGGTCTCGTCATCTTTACGGTCGTCGGGGTCGGCTTCTTCATCCACTGGTTGATCCCGTCCGTGCCGCTTGCCGTAGCTTTCGCACTAGCAGCCGTGGTGTCGCCAACCGATCCGATTGCAGTCTCCGCGATTGCCGCTCGCACGCCAATTCCGAAGCGGGTCATGCACATTCTGGAGGGCGAGTCGCTCCTCAACGATGCGTCGGGCCTTGTCTGCCTGCGGTTTGCCATCGCCGCCACTCTGACCGGCTCGTTCTCGGTCGTCGATGCCTCGCTGACTTTCCTGCAGCTTGCGCTGGGCGGCATCGCAATCGGCGTTGGCGTAACTTGGACGATCACGCGGCTGAAGGGCTGGCTATCGCTTAAGCTTGGCGAGGAAAGCGGCTCCCAGATACTGATCAGCCTGATCATCCCGTTCGCCGCTTACATGCTTGCCGAACGCTTTCACTGCTCCGGCATTCTCGCCGCCGTCGCCGCCGGCGTCACCATGAGCTATGCAGAGATTTCTGGCGGAGCACAGGCCGAAACACGCGTTAGCAGAAGCGCCGTGTGGGATACGATCCAGTTTGCCTTGAACGGCATCATCTTCGTCCTGCTCGGTGAGCAACTGCCGAACGTCATATCAAGCGCCTCCGAAACGGTGCGAAGCACGGGCCACGAAGAACTCTGGTGGCTCGGCGTCTACGCCATCGCCATCATGTCAGCACTCGGCCTGCTTCGCTTTGTGTGGGTCTGGGTGTCCCTCCGCATGACGATCCTGCGACGCAGGCGCACTGGCGAGCCCAGCCCGCCGCAGAGCCTTCGCCTGGTGGCCGTTATCTCCGTCGCCGGCGTGCGCGGCGCCATCACGCTGGCGGGCGCACTCATCCTGCCGCTCACCCTGACGGACGGAACGGCTTTCCCCGCCCGCGATCTCGCTATCCTGCTCGCTTCGAGCGTGATCATCAGTTCGTTGATCGGCGCGAGCGTGTTCCTGCCCCTCCTGCTGAAAGGACTGAAGCTTCCCAGCGAGCAGGTCGCGGATGAAGCCGAAAGCGCGGCGCGCGATGCCGCAGCAGAAGGCGCCATGCGGGCGATCGAGAAGCGGCAGCACGAACTGGCCGCCGGACGCACCGATCCTGAAATCTACGCCGACGCAGCCGCCCGCATCATGTCGCTCTATCGCATCCGGATCGAGGGGCGGTCCCAGACCGGCGCCGCCGCTGACAGGGTTCGGCTGAACGACGAGATCGAGCGCAGCATGCGTCTTGCTGGCATCCGCGCCGAACGCGACAAGATCTACAGCCTCGCGCGGGACCGCAGCATTGACGACGACGTCGCCCGCAAACTCGTCCGCGAACTCGATCTGGTCGAGGCGCGGATCAAGGGTTGAACCCTCCCAATCCCAACGAAAATTCTCCGAGCACCATCCGCCGCAGCCGCAGTTCTGGCGTCCCTGCCTGATCGGCGCTAGAAGGCGGGTATGGAAAAGTATCTGGCCATTGGCGTCTATGTCGCGATCGGGGCGGTTTTCGTAGTCCTTGCGTTCGGCGTGGCCAATCTCGTCCGTACGGACGGTCAGGCACGATCGCGCTCCAACAAGCTGATGCGCCTGCGGGTTCTGGTGCAATTCATTGCCATCATCCTGCTGGTGGCGCTGGGCGCTTTGGCCGGCGCTTTCAGGGGCTAACCGGCCGGCGTTACGCGCGCATCGGCCTGTCCGAACACGGACAATGTCGTTCGCGCTTGCGAAAAGCCTGCGCCGGCGATGTTGCAACCGAACGATGCAGTGCAGCGCGCATCGCCCCAAGTTGCGCAAGGGCAACAGATTTCGTTCAGCTCACGTTCGGATTGGATCCATCAAATTTGCTCGAGCGTATTACCCGAACCTGAAGCTGTCTCTGACAGAATGACTCAGGTTGGGTGTGGTGGAGATCGGGAATGTTCGCGCGGAAGAATCCAGACGTTGACCGTCGTCGCTTCTGGTCATGGTTTCAGGCCGAATCGCAGGGCCTGTCCAACGCGCTTGAAGCCCTTGTTCGTGGCGAAGCCGACGCCGAATGGGCCCTCGACCGCCTGAACCAGCGCATCCGTCGCTTCGACGCCTCACTGGAAGCGGACCTTGTCCTGTCGCTCGACGGCGTCTGCCACATGACGATTTCCGGACAGGAAAGCGCTTTCCACACCCTTCTGGCGGGGGCGCCCGTTGTTCGTGGCTGGCGCTTCTCGACTGGTCACGCCGAAAATGCCGACCGCCGCCGCATCCCGTTCCGGCTTGCCCCGCGCCCGTCGCTGGACCTGCTGAGCCGACCCCTTTCGGGCCATCACGAAGCCTACGCCTGAGCGCTGGAACCTCCGTCCATTGACCGCAGCCTCGGCCCGATGGAAGGTTCCGCTCCATGGTTATCCTGAACAAGATCTACACCCGCACCGGTGACGACGGCACAACAGGCCTCGCCACCGGCGAACGCGTTGAAAAGTGGAACCTGCGCGTCGAAAGCTATGGCGCCGTGGATGAAACGAATGCCGCGCTTGGCATTGCCCGCCTGCATGCCGGCGGCGATCCCGAACTCGACGCCATGCTGGCCCGGATCCAGAACGACCTCTTCGATCTAGGGGCTGATCTTGCCACCCCGGAGCGCGATAAGCCCCTTGGTTGGACGCCCCTTCGTGTTGCCGAAGGCCAGGTTACGCGCCTGGAGAGCGAAATCGACCAGATGAACGCGGCTATCCCGCCGCTGAACAGCTTCATCCTCCCCGGCGGCTCCGATCTCGCCGCGCACCTTCATCTGCCGCGCACCATCTGCCGCCGCGCCGAACGCCTTATTGCTCAGCTGGCCGCCACGCCCGGTGAAACCGTGTCGCCGCCCGCCCTCGCCTATGCCAACCGCCTGTCGGATTTCCTCTTCGTCGCCGCCCGCCGCGCCAACGCCAATGGCGCTGACGACGTGCTCTGGGTTCCCGGCGCCAACCGCTGACCGCTGCCCATCGCGAGCTCGACAACCAGCGAACAAAATCCCGCCTAGTTCGGGGTTAACTTCTCTGGACAAGGATCGGGTATCGGACTCTCCTCTTCTCAGTCCGGTTCAACCTAGCCCGGCCACGGGGGATACACGTTGAGACGCCTCGCTCTTGCTCTTTCGTTTGCTGTTGCCTTGCTAGCGCCGGCGAACGCCTCGGCACAGCTCACAAAGGAGGCGCAGGCCCTTCGCAACTTCGCCACTGACCTGGACAATGCGTCGACGGCGCCGGATTTTGTCGGGCTCGCCGTTGCCGTCGTGAAGCAGGGCAAGATCGTCCTGATGCGCACCTATGGCGTGCGCGAGGCGGGCCGTAACGAGAAGGTCACGCCCGACACCGTTTTCCGCATCGCATCGCTCTCCAAAGGCTTCGCCTCCACGCTTGCCGTGCTGGAACAGTCGGAAGGCAAGCTCAATCTGCAGACACGCGTCACGACGCTGGTGCCCGAATTCAAGCTCAAGCGCCCGGCCGACGCTTCCCGTGTGACGTTCGAGGATGTGTTGTCGCATCGCACCGGCCTGCCACCCTACGCGTACGACAACCTGCTGGAGTGCGGCACGCCGCCGACACAGATACTCACCGCCTATGGCAGCGTGAAACAGACCTGCTCGCCGGGCGAATGCTTCACCTACCAGAACGTCGCCTTCAACATGATCACGGCGCTGATCGAGAAGGCGACAGGCAACTCTTATCCCACCGAACTGCGCGAACGTATTCTTGGCCCGCTCGATATGCGCACGGCGTCGGTCGGCCAGAACGACCTGCTCGCCAGCAGCAACTGGGCGCGTCCGCACAAGCGCTTTGGCGATGGCTGGGTCCCGGTTCCGGTAACGGACTACTACTACAAGGTGCCGGCTGCGGGCGGCGTCAACGCCAGCATCACCGACCTCTCGAAATGGCTTATCGCCCAGATGGGCTACCGGCCTGACGTGCTGCCAAAAGCCGTGCTCGATGAGGCGCACCGCAAGCGCATTTCAACACCCCCGGAAACGGCGCGTCAGCGCTCGCTGAAGACGCCCGTGACGGAAACCGCGTACGGGCTCGGCTGGCGCATGTACAAATATGCCGGCAACACGCTGTTCACCCACTCCGGCAGCGTCGAGGGCTATATCGCGCAGATCGCCTGGCTGCCCGATCAGGACGCGGGCATCGTCGTGCTCTCGAACACCCGCGGCTCGCGCGCATCCAAGATCGTCCCCAACTGGCTCGACTACCAGCTGGGCCTGCCGAAGACCGACTGGTTCCGCCTCAACGAGATCACCGAAGCCGCGAATACACCCGCCAACGCCAGCGGGGACTAGGGTTTCGCTTGCCACTGAATTGAGGGTTCCCCATCATGCGCCCACTTCGTGGAGGGCACTATGTTGAAACATGTCGTACTCGGGTCGGTGGCGGCCATTGGCCTCGTTGCCTGCCAGCCGGCGACAGAAGTCGCCAAGGCGCCGGAGCTCAAAACGTATGATGCGAAGGCATTCTTCGACACCACCTCCGTGTCGATGGCCTTTCCTTCGCCCTACGCCTTCTCGGCCGATGGCAAGAACTTGCTGCTGGCAACCGACAAGTCCGGCGTATTCAACGCCGCCGCTCTCCCCGTCGCTGGCGGTGACGCAACACCGCTCTCGCAGTCGACCACAACCGCAGTATTCGCGATCAGCTATTTTCCGACCGACGATCGCATTCTTGTCTCCACCGACGGCGGCGGCGACGAGTTGACCCATGTCTACGTCCGCGAAGCCGATGGCGCGCTAAAGGACCTGACGCCCGGCGACAAGCACAAGGCAGACTTTCTCGGCTGGAGCAGCGACGGCAAGACGTTCTGGCTGACTTCGAACGAGCGCGATCCGCAGATGTTCGACGTCTATGCCTACGACGCGGCAACTTTCGCACGCAAACTCGTCTTCCAGAACTCCGGCTTCTTCCCTGCCGCAGTCTCACCCGATGGCAAATGGCTCGCGCTCGGCAAGGAAACCACAGCCGCCGACAGCGATGTCTATCTCGCGGATCTCAGCAAGCCCGCCAAACAGACCCCGGTCCTGATCACGCCAAACGACAAGACGATCGCGTTCGGCGTCTACGAATTCACGCCTGACTCGAAACAGCTGGTCTACGCGACCGACGAGTTCGGCGAGTTCACGCAAGCCTGGACCCATGATCTAGCTACCGGCAAAAAGGCCGAACTCGTGAAGGCCGACTGGGACGCGCAGTACGTGACCTACTCCGCTTCAGGTCGCTACCGCATCACGGCGATCAATCAGGACGCCTCAACAAAGCTGACGATAGTCGACCAGACGGCCAACAAGGACGTCGTCATCACGGGCGTTCCCGCTGGCGACATTGGCGGCGTGCGCTTCAATCGCGACGAGACAAAGATTGCGTTCACTGTCGCGTCCGACACATCGCCCGCCGATGTGTTCGTGGCCGACCTCGCCACCGGCGCAGCAACGCGCCTGACCACCAACCTCAACCCCGCCATCGACGAGACACAGCTCGTTGACGGCGAGGTCGTGCGCTACAAGAGCTTCGACGGTCTCGACATTCCCGCCATCCTGTTCAAGCCGAAGGGCGCGAGCGCGACAACGCCCGTACCTGCAGTCGTCGACGTCCATGGCGGACCGGGCGGACAGAACCGCAAGGGCTACACCGCGATGTACCAGCACTTGGTCAATCACGGTTACGCCGTGCTGCGCGTCAACAATCGCGGCTCGTCAGGCTACGGGAAAACTTTTTACCACCTGGACGACAAGAAGCATGGCGAGGTCGATCTCGACGACGTCGTCTACGGCAAGAAATACCTGCAGACGCTCGACTACGTTCAGAAAGACAAGATCGCGATCATGGGTGGCTCCTATGGCGGCTACATGGTCGCCGCAGCGCTCGCCTTCCGCCCAGAAGAATTCGCCGCCGGCATCGACATCTTCGGCGTCACCAACTGGGTCCGCACGCTGAAATCGATCCCCGCCTGGTGGGGCGCGCAGAAAGACTCGCTCTATGATGAGATGGGCGACCCCGCGACTGACGAGGAACGCCACCAGCGCATCTCGCCGCTGTTCCACACCGACAAGATCACGAAACCGCTGCTCGTCATCCAGGGCAAGAACGATCCGCGCGTCCTTCAAGTCGAAAGCGACGAACTCGTGGCCGGCGTGAAGAAGAACAGCGTGCCGGTCGAATACATCATCTTCCCCGACGAAGGCCACGGCTTCCTGCGCAAGGAAAACCGCATCACGGCGTCCAACGCCTTCGTTGCCTTCCTCGACCAGTACCTGAAAGGCGCCAAACCGCCTGAAGGCGCCTACGCTTCACCAGCAGCACCTGCGGCTCCGGCTGCACCCACAGCACCACCGGCGCAGTAGCTATGAGCTTGGCGGACGAGATCACTGATTTCGTCCGCAACTACTTTGAGTCACCAACGGCCGTGCTCTCCCTGGAAACGGACATCGCTGTCATTTTCGGTGAAAGCGATCCTGATAACTTCGGCGACTTTCTCGAAGATGTCGGTAAGCGCTTCGGGATCGGCCACCGCGAACTCAGAGATTTGGCGCCCGGCGCGGACACGCGCCCGCCAGGCCTTTTGCGGTTTGCGAACGATCTGCTGTTCCAGAAGATCGACATGGAAGTCGTCTGCGTGGATCACCTAACGATCGACGAGCTCTGCCAAATCGTGCAGGCGGGCGCGTGGCCCGACAGGTGCATCAAACCGAGTTCCCAGACCTGATCCCGGTAGTTGCAGGCCGCCGACACCTAAGCCTGGATACTCCCCCCGCCCTGCACCTTCTGCCGGGCGAGGGCGCTATCCATCGGCGACAATCCCAGCCGGTCGACGATCTGGCGCATCAGCGTGTCCTCGAACGGGTCACGCTCGCCATCCGACAGGATCACGCCCCACAGCTCCTCAACCACCGCCAGACGATCGTCGTAGGGTATCGCCCCCTTGATGGCCTTGGTGAACTGGTAGATATCGACAGCTTCCGCTTCCGCCACTTCGCCTGATCCGCGGAGGCTTCGCGCCTGATCCGCGGTCAGCTTGAACCGCCTCATCAGCACGCGATCGATCGTGGCCTCTTCAGAAGCCTCGTATTTGCCATCCGCGCGCGCCGCCATCACCAGCACGGAGGCAATCGCGAGCCGCCCATCCTCGGGCTGCAACTCGGCATGCCCGGTCGACAACATGAGACGGCGCAGAAATCCTGGGACCATGGGAGCTATGTGGCCCTTTCACTGGCCCAGACAACGCGCCCGCAACGGGCAATTTCGTGGCGATGTATCAGACCGGCTTCGGCGGCGCAAAGATCGCAGCGATAGTTTCCGCGTCTATGCCAAGCGCTCCGAACACCGGTGCGAATGTGGCCATCCGCGTTGCATCGTTCGGCCCAAGCGTGATTCCCCCATCGACCACGAGGGCGTGACCCGTAACAAAGCTCGACCCATCCGACCCAAGATAGAGCACGGCTTCTGCAATGTCAGATCCACGGCCACCGCGCGGGATCGGCTGGGTGTGCTTGTTCGCCTCCACCAACGCCTCGATGCGCGTTTCGGCCAACTGACGCGGAATGCCGAACGAAGCTGCGAAGATGTTGGTCGCGATCATTCCCGGGCAGATGCAGTTAACGCGGATGTTCTCGGGGCTCAGCTGTGCCGCAGCCGCATGCGTCATGTGCACGACCGCCGCCTTGGCGATCGAGTAGAGCAGCGGGCCATATCCGGTACGCAGCCCCGCAATCGACGCCGTGGAGATGATCGATCCGCCGCTCTGCTCGCGCATGATCGGGACGGCGTACTTCATTCCAAACAACGCTGCGCGGACGTGAAGATGCATGACGGCGTCGAATCCTTCGGCCGTCACGCCGTCCGCCATCTCGCGCGAGCCGCCCGTACCGGCATTGTTGAACAGGATATCGAGCTTGCCGAACTCGCTCTTGGCGGCGTTCACTGCCGCCGCGATCTCTGCTTCCTGCATGACGTCGCAGCGCACGAACCGTACGGCGTCCTTGTGCTCATGTTCGATCAGCGCGCCCTTGTCTTCCTGCAAGTCCGCCGCGATCACCTTCGCGCCCTCAGCGATGAACAGGTCCACGGTCGCGCGGCCAATGCCGCTCGCGGCACCCGTTACCACCGCCACTTTGCCAGCCAGACGTCCCGCCATGTCGTTCCTACCTTTGTCGTGTCTTGTCAGGGTTGTTACCTGTCGGGACGTGCGCCCCGGATCAGGGCGCTTCCGTCTTCATGAACCGGTCGAAATTCTCGATGTGGTCGTCGATGTTGCCTTCCAGCATCTCGCGGAAACCCTTGGTGAAAAAATCCGCGATTTCCTTCTTTTGCGCAGCCATCGCCTCGCCAGATGTGTAGTTCGTTGCCGACAGCCAGGCGGCGAACCGAGCCGACGCGAACAGCATTGAGTGATTCACCTCATTGGCCGACACGCCCGGCGCCTTCTTCTGGGCGTTGGACATATGGATATGGGCGGCTACGCGGTCATGAAATGCGTCGTCGAACGGGTCGGCCATGAGAACTCCTGAACACTGCAAATCGGGTATTGCGACGAACTTTCGCCCAACCCGGTCCGCAAGACCAGCGTCATGATCCGACTTGCCGGCCTTCCTTGTGTCCTACGCAGCCGCATCTACGATTTAGGCCGGTTTCATGTAGGCGTCGAAATTCCGGGCGTAGTCCTCAAGATGCCCGTTCAGCATCTGGCGGAAGCCCTCAACGAAGTAGTCTGAGATTTCCTGTTTGCCCGCCGACATGGCCGTCCCCGAGCCAAACCCACCCGCTGCCAGGAACGCGCAAAACCTCGCGGAGGCAAACAGCATGGACGCATTCACCATATCTGGCGCGGCGTGCTGCTTTTGATCGTTGGACAGGAAGATGTGAGCGTCAGCCCGCTTGTAGAAACCTTCGTCGAACTGGTCGGCCATGAACTCTCCTTGAAGATAGACTTTTTCAGATGTGCAGAAAGCGATTGCAGCCGCCAGTCGCAACGCGAACGCGGCGTTGATTCATTGCGCAGGCGCGGCGTCCGGGATCGGGCCCACATTGGTGCGTCGGGACACCAGATTGAAGAAGTCGAATACCTTCTCGAGATTTTCACGACCACGCCGGATGAAGAACTCGTGGTCCTTGCCCGGAAACTCCAGATAGATGTGTTGCCCGCCTGCCTTCTGAAGTTCGCGCACGGACATCCGCGAGCTCTCCTTCCGGACAACGTTGTCGTCCGAACCGTGCATCACGAGCACGGGCACCATCTTCAACTTGACCGCCGGCGCATTCGGCCCCACGCCTCCGCCAGCAATCGGCGCAATCCCAGCCCACAGCGTGTTATGCTTCGCGCCAAGGAAGAAAGCTCCGAACCCGCCCATTGAGTGGCCCATCAGATAGATGCGGTCAGGATCGACGTTGAATGTCGCGCGCACCTTTTCGATGAGCGTCAGAGCATCGAGTTCCGACAATTCATGAGTCGCCCACTTCGCGCCCGTGGCAGGATTGATGTCCGCCGTATCGACTGGCTTGGGCTCGCCGCGCAGCGGTCCCCAGCCGCCGAAGGTGGACAGCCCCATCGGCGTCACCACGATGTAGCCGTCACGTTGGGCGAAATCCGTCGTGCCATCGAACAACATCTGCTGCAGCGGCGACACGCCGGCGCCGTGCAGGTCCACGATCAGCGGCCAGGCGCGCGAATGGTCGTAATTGTCCGGCACGAACAGCGAGAACGGCATGCGAGCATTGGCGGCGTCTAGGTCGTAGCCACACATGAGGATGCGCGCCTGACTCGCCGTCAGCGGCGGCTGGGCGGAACGTGGAATATTGGCCCGTTGGGCGATGGCGTCGTTCGGATCGGTCGAGGGCGGGGGCTGGGGCACCAGCCTCACGCCCGCATGGGTCACATTCGGCACGCCCGCACTGGCTACCGCTTCCGCCACGGTCAGATAGTTACAGTCGAGCCCCCGCGCAGTTTCACTAGCGGACATGCGTGCAGCGCCGCCCGTTGTGGCGCAGGCCGCCAGCCCGATGCAGAACAGGCCTGTCAGGCCCAAAAGGTTATTGCGCATCGACTGTCCCCTCCACCGGGCAGAGCGGGCCCTTGAGGGCCTCTAACGCGAATGTCCTTGCTGGCGCCGGGGTGTCAACGCTGGTTGCATCGCCTGTTTCCCGCAGGGTAGCGCCAAATCGACGCTTTTTGCCCCCAGCACCATCGGAAAACTTGATTCTCGTGCGGCTCACGGCTACCGGGAAGCCGCTGGTTCGCAGGCGCAATCCAGAGGCGCGCCATGGGCCTCGTTCTGACCGTCCGATCTCAACCGGAGACCCACCGATGAAGGTGCTCGTACCCGTTAAACGGGTGATTGATTACAACGTACGTCCCCGCGTGAAGGCCGACCAGACCGGCGTGGACCTCGCCAACGTCAAGATGGCGATGAACCCGTTCGACGAGATCTCCATCGAGGAGGCCGTCCGCATGAAGGAAAAGGGGCTCGCCACCGAGATCGTCATCGTCTCGATCGGACCGGCCCAGGCGCAGGAAACCATCCGCATCGGTCTCGCGATGGGCGGCGACCGCGGCATCCTCGTCCAGACCGACGCTACGGTCGAACCGCTGGCCGTCGCCAAGATCCTCAAGGCCATTGTCGAGGCTGAACAGCCCGGCCTGGTGATCGCCGGCAAGCAGGCGATCGACGACGACGCCAACGCAACCGGCCAGATGCTGGCCGCCCTGCTCGACTGGCCGCAGGCGACCTTCGCCTCCGCCGTTGCCAAGGACGGCGACACGCTGAAAGTCACGCGCGAAGTCGACGGTGGCCTGCAGACGTTGTCCCTGCAGACCCCGGCCGTGGTCACCACCGATCTGCGCCTCAACGAGCCGCGCTTCGCTTCGCTGCCGAACATCATGAAGGCGAAGAAGAAGCCAATCGACATGAAGACGCCCGGCGACTACGGCGTCGACATCGCGCCGCGGCTGTCGGTCGTCAAAGTCACCGAGCCCAAGAAGCGTGAAGCCGGTGAGAAAGTCGCCGACGTCGACGCGCTGATCGCCAAACTCAAGTCTGTGGGAGCCATCTGATCATGGCCGTTCTCGTCCTCGCTGAACACAGCAATTCCGCCCTCAACGACGTCACCGCGAAAACGGTCGCCGCCGCCAAGGCCTTCGGTGGCGATATCGACGTGCTGGTCGCCGGCCACAACGCCGGCGCCGCCGCAGAAGCCGCTTCGAAACTCGTTGGCGT
The DNA here is from genome assembly GCA_040398425.1 of Hyphomonadaceae bacterium. Taxonomy (GTDB): domain Bacteria; phylum Pseudomonadota; class Alphaproteobacteria; order Caulobacterales; family Hyphomonadaceae; genus UBA7672. The sequence goes on along the minus strand of JBBATZ010000005.1, from coordinate 6,440 downwards.
GCGCAAGGTGATCCACGCCGACGGCGCTTCGCTCGCCAACGGTCTCGCTGAATCGCTCGAAGCTCTCGTCGTTCCGATGATGGCTGGCTACGACGCCTTCTTCGCCCCTGCCACCAGCATCGGCAAGAACGTCGCCCCGCGCATCGCCGCCAAGCTCGACGTGATGCAGGTATCGGAAGTCACCGCCGTTCATGACGCCTCGACCTTCGAGCGTCCCATCTACGCCGGTAACGCGATCATGACGGTGAAGTCGTCTGACGCCAAGAAAGTCGTCACCGTCCGTGGCACCGCCTTCAAGGCAGCCGAAGGCGCAGGCTCTGCCTCGATCGAAACCGTTGCCGCGCCAGCTGGCCCGTTCAAGTCGGCCTTCGTCTCGGAAGAACTTTCCAAGTCGGATCGCCCTGAACTCGCGTCTGCCAAGCGCGTCGTCTCCGGCGGCCGCGCCCTCGCCTCGGCCGAGCAATTCAACCAGTACATCCTGCCGCTCGCCGACAAACTCAACGCAGGCGTCGGCGCATCGCGCGCAGCCGTCGATGCCGGTTACGCGCCGAACAACTATCAGGTCGGCCAGACCGGCAAGGTGGTCGCCCCGGCACTCTACGTGGCCATCGGCATCTCGGGCGCCATCCAGCACCTCGCCGGCATGAAGGACTCGAAGATCATCGTCGCAATCAACAAGGACGAAGAAGCCCCGATCTTCCAGATCGCCGACTTCGCCCTCGTCGGCGACCTCTTCAAGATCGTCCCGGAACTGACCGGCAAGCTGTAGTCAGCGAGTGACATCACAAGCGAAGGCCCGCCCTCACCGGCGGGCCTTTTGCTTTGCGGAAAACGCTCGTTCAGGCGTGCGAGGTTTTTCTGAAGAACCAGGCCGCCAGCACGACGGTCAGCACGAACCCAACCGAAATACCAAGCGCCAGCAAGGGATCGGACCAAGACGACGGCGCCGACAACTGTCCGCTGTCGGCTGGCACACCGACCGTCGCGGTGGTCTTCGCCGGCGTCGACACCACGGCACCCGCAGGCGCATCAACTGGCTTGGCCGCTTCCGTCACCGCCGGGATCGCCGCCTCGCTTGGCGTCGCGCCGTCCTTGCCTTCAGCCGCCATGCCAAGAGCAACTGTGCCCGCGCCAACGCCTGCCGCCAGCGTGCCAGATGCGTAGGGGGTCCGCCCCTTCGGCGGCTCATCCATCTTGCGCAAACCATCCGGCGTCCCGCCGGAAAGATCCGGGCGTTCCGCCAGCGCAAGTTTCACCTGCGTGCACAGCCGTTCATAAGTGACCGCATCCACCTTGCCCGTTCGCGGCAAACCCTGCTTCTCCTGGAACGCCTCGACCGCCGTCTTCGTTTGACCGCCATAGATACCGTCCGCCGTTGCGCTCGGGTTCAGGAATTTCAGCGTCTTGAGACTCTTCTGCACGAACAACGCGCGGCCATCGTAGGCCGAACTCAGGCCGAGCTCGCCGAACGTATCTCCCGCCGCTCGTTCGACGGGATCGGGGAAATAGTCATCGGGAAAATCGTCCCACGGGGTGATCGTATAAGTATGCGCCTTTACAGGAAGCGCGAGGTCCCAGTTCGTGGCTTTCGCCAGACTGAGAAACGTTTCCGGGCGATAAAGCGTCTGCTTCAGGATGCCGTACTTTTCGGGGTTCTCTTCCGCGCGCTGGACCAGCCAGTTGCGGCGATAAGTGATATAAGCCTCTATCCAGGCTGTCTCGTTGGCATTGCTGGCCGGTCCCGCGATCTTGTCGACATCGTCCTTGTGGCTGTCCCACCAACCCGGGCCGGAATGAATTGCGCTATCGAATGCGACCGCCACACTCAGCGCCTTCGTAAAGCCCGCCGCACGCGCCTGCTTGATCGCCGGCTTCAGATACCGCGCGGCAAAGAACGCATCCTGTGCGCGCCGCATTGCCGGATCCTGCGCACACAACTCGACGAGGCTTTTGAGATCGGCGTCCTTGAGCAGCGCGACGCGCTTGGGCTCAACTTCGGCCTCCCACTTCGCGATCTCAGCCTTGCCGGTCGGCTTGGGCCTTACGTAGACGTCCTTCAACCGCTTGCGCACGCGCGCCGCGAAATCGGGATCCGGCTTCGGATCGGTCCAGTTGCAATAGCTCTCAAGCAACGCGTGCAGGTTACCGCTGGTGTGAGAGACCTGATGCGTGCCGTAGCTGAAGCCGCCGGCATCGCCTGATGCGCGAGCTGTGCGGCTGTAATAAAATGGGCGCGCGCATTCGAACGCACCGACGATCGCGTCGATTGTTGCAATCTGCAGTTTTTCCAGGCCGAGGTGGTCTTCGTCAGACACAGCAACCCCCGTTGTCCTGTGTACTTTAGTAAATTAGCGTGCGCTGATTGCCAAGGCCAAGCTTCAGTGGGAGCAGACGTGGCCTATGGCCCAAGGGGGATAGACGTGTTCGGGGGCAATCTCGTCGCGATCGTCATCGTGCTCTTCTTCGTCTTCCTGACGATGGGCGCCCTCGTGAGCGTCGTACAGGAACTCGTCGCGCAACTCGTCCGTGCCCGCTCACGCAGCCTGCGTCGCTGTATCCGTAGCATGCTGCAGGACGACACCTACCAGGATCGCATCTTCAATCGCGTCTATCGCCATCCGCGCATCGCGAGCTCCGGCAAGAAGGTGCGCAACCTCACCTACATCGACGCGAATGACTTTGCGATCGCCCTGGCGACAGCGATCCAGCCGAACGACTCGGGCGATGACGCCATCTGTGCCCTGCCCGACTCCATTCTTGCGCTGCACGAAGGCAAGTTGAAGCAGCGCCTGCGTCTTGCCATGCCGGATGTCTTCCGCGCCGACCGCAATCCGGATCAGATCAAGGCTGCCGTTGCATCGTGGTACAACGCGCAAATGAACACGACGTCGGAGCAATTCCGGATTGCAACTCGTGTCCGCCTCTACACGGTCGCAGCGATCGTCACGGTCCTGCTCAACGTCAGCCCGATCAAGATCGTCGAATACCTGATGGCGCGACCCGAGCTCGCCCAGCGATTCGCGCTTGTCGTGCCGGAGCTTGCGGAGAAGGTCTACAGCACCAGCGAGAACACGCTCGCGGCGCTCAACGCTGCGCCGGAGACAACGGCAGAGACGGCAGGGGCGCAAGGCGTCGCGGGCCTGCCTACCAATCTCAATGCCGGCGACTTCAAGACGCTGCTCACCTTCTATGAGTGCAAGCGCGGTATCAACGTCTTGCCGATCGGCTGGCCATGGATGGCGCACTTCGCCGAGCAGGTGGACAAACGCAAGACAAGCATCATGGGCACCGGCCCCTCTCAGGCAGAAGCGTGTGGTCGCGCGCTCGCAAGCTCCGATGTCAGCCCCGCCGTGCAGGATCGACTTCAATCGCTCGGCATCGCTTATATTCCGAAAGCAACGACCCCGGCCGCGACAACGCCGACTGCGGCGCCCACCACCGTCGCCCCCGCCCCATCCGCTCCTGCGGTTGTTGATCCGGCTGTTCAACCGATGCCGGTGGCGACCGCCCCCACGCCCAAGGTCGAGCAAGCCCTGGTTGCAAAATACACGGCCGACTTTCAGCCAGTTTACGGCCCCGACCCAGCACGCGATCCGTGGATTTATGTCATCCTTGGCTGGTTGATCACCATGGTCGCCGCAGCTCAGGGCGCCCCTTTCTGGTTCGATCTCCTGCGCAAGCTTGTCTCGCGCAAGTAGCGCGCCTTTCTGTCCGCATCGGGTCAGTCGCGCCACACTTGGCGCAAGGCGCGCGTCATGGTCTTGTCGCAACGACAGATTCAGGAACCCACCGATGCGCCTTCTCGCCGCTTCCGCAGCCCTTGCACTCAGCGCCTGCACGACGACTGCCGGTCCGGGCGGAAACACGGTCTCGCGTGATCCCGGCGCCGGCGAAGCTGAGTTTCGTGGCCTTTACAAGGAGCTTATCGAAACCAACACAGCCTTTTCCGTTGGTTCCTGCACGCTAGCCGCCGAGCGCATGAAGGCGCGTCTCGTCGCCGCCGGCTATCCCGAGAGCGACCTCCTCCTTCTGGTAAACCCCGGCCCCGGCCGGCCGCAGGACGGCAACCTCGTCGCGATTCTTCCGGGCACTGACCCAACGCAAAAAGCCATTCTGCTGCTCGCGCACATCGATGTGGTGGAGGCCAAGCGCGAAGACTGGATTCGCGATCCTTTCGTCCTGACGGAAGATGGCGGTTATTTCTACGCACGCGGCGCCAGCGACGACAAGGCTATGGCCGCGATCTTCACGGACTCGATGGTTCGCTACAAGCAGGAGGGTTACAAACCCACCCGCACCATCAAGATGATGCTCAACTGCGGAGAGGAAGCCGACGGCCAGTTCATTGGCGCCGCTTACATGGTCAAGAACCACCGCGACCTCATCGATGCGGCCTTCGCCCTGAACGAAGGCGCTGGCGGCCGCATGGACAAGTCCGGCAAATATATCTTCAACGGCGTGCAGGCCGGTGAAAAACTCTATCAGGACTATACGATCGAAGTGACCAACCCCGGCGGCCACTCCTCCCGCCCCGTGCTGGACAATGCGATTTACGAACTCGGCTCAGCGCTGATGAAAGTGCAGTCGCTTGAATTCCCCATCGAGTTCAACGACGCCACCACCGGCTTCTTCCGCCGTATGGGCGCAATCACGCCTGGCCAGGAAGGGCAGGACATGCGCGACGCCGCTGATGGGGAGAACGCCGCCGCCATCCGCCGCCTGATGGTGAACCCCAGCTACAACGCCACCTTCCGCACGACCTGTGTCGCGACGATGCTGAACGCCGGTCATGCTCCCAACGCTCTGCCGCAGCGCGCGACCGCCAACGTCAACTGCCGCATCTTCCCGGGCCACACGCAGCAGGAAATCCAGCAGAAGCTTCAAGCCGCGATTGGCGATGACACCGTCAAGGTCGCTCTGAAATCACCCCCCGAAACTCCAGGAGCGCCGCCGCGTCTCACGCCCGAAATCCTGGGGCCCATTGAAAAGCTCACGGAGCAGATGTGGCCCGGCGTCCCCGTCATTCCCGCCATGGCCACAGGCGCCACCGACGGCCGCTTCCTCACCCCAGCGGGGATCCCCACCTACGGTGTCTCAGGCATCTTCGCCGATGGCGAGACCACCAATGCTCATGGCCTCAACGAACGCGTCGGCGTGAAGCAGCTGATGGAGGGACGCATTTTCCTCTACCAGCTGGTGAAGATGTATGCGGGCGGGCTGTAGCGCTCACGCGCTATTGCGGCCCCATCAACGCGACAGTGAACTTGTCATAGCTATCCAACACCTTGGGATCGTCTTTCACGATGCCGACAAGCTGTCGCGGAATGTCTTTCAGGTGATCCACCATCCCGTCAGGGCTCATTCCTATCGACGCGCCGAACGCACGGAAGATCCCATACGACGCGTCGCGATAAGCATCGAAATCAATGTCTTTCGCGCCCGCTCCCAACGTCGCTTTCGTCAGGTCGTAGAAGCCGTGCATGTGCGGGCTGTTGATCCAGGCCGACTGGTCGCCCTGCAGGCTTACCGTCTCGCTTTGCGAAGCTGGCGCTGCCTGAGCCGCGGTCGGCTCACCTTGCAAATGATGCTGGACGCACCCTGCGGGAATCGACCCTGCCGCCAGTATTGCGATCACAACGAACGACTTCAGGCGCATGTTAAGTCCTCCTTGGGGACAAAGCTCCGCCATCTCCGGAATCGGAGTTTTTCGTTCCGAAGCGAGAATAGGGCGTGACAAGAAAACCAAACATAATGTAAAAGATTATGTACATTTCGTCTAGTCCTTTTCTGTACGTCTCCATCGTCAATCGAGGCCGAATGTCGTTCCGCGAGAAACTTGCCTGGATCACCCTGGTCACGGTGCTGCTGTGCTTCGGGGCCTATTACAGCGCGATATTCGGCGGCCTCGTGCAGCACTATTCACCTGCAGCACTCCACCTCGCGCTCGGGGCGTTGATCATGCTCGTAGTGCTGCAGGCGGGTCTCACCCTGCTTGCCGCCGTCACGACTCCAAAGGATGGGCGCGGCCCACGCGATGAACGCGAGAAGATGATCCAGGCCCGCTCGCATACCATCGGCTACTACACGCTCATGGTTGCCACGGCCGCCCTTTTCATCCCGACGCATGCGCCCGGCGTCGACATGGTCGATATCGTGAACTTCGCAATGCTGGGGATCGTGATCTCGGCCATCGTCGTAGCGATTGCGCAGATCGTCATGTTCCGGCGCGGCGACTAGATCATGGCGAAGCTGCCCATCGCCAACCAGATACGCCGCCTGCGTTTCGAACACGGCGAGATGACACAAAGCGATCTTGCGGAGCGCATCGGCGTCACGCGACAGACCATCGCTGCAATCGAGGCGGGCAAGTACGGCCCATCGCTAGAGGCCGCCTTCCGCATCGCCCAAGTCTTCGATGTCAGCCTCGAAGACGTGTTCCA